>NZ_JAQIJT010000002.1:990000-1590000 GCF_036946125.1 Sphingomonas adhaesiva | reverse complement strand
GCTTGACCGCGGTGCCGTCGCTGCGGTCGCCCTTGCCGCCGAGCCGGTTGGGGCTGGCGTCGGAACCGACCCACAGACCGATCTCGATCGGCCAGTCGCCCAGCCGCGGGCGACCCGCCGTATCGAGATAGTCCGGGCCGGTGCGCAGCAACTCCAGCGCGCAGACCAGGCCGGCGGCGCGGCCCAGCTGATCCAGCGTCAGCAGCCGCAAGGTGTAGCGCATGATGACCGCCACGCCCGCGCCCAGCAACCCGTCGCCGCGCAGCCGCCGCAGCGCGATGGTGAGCGCGGCGAGCCCCAGATACGCCTCGGTCTTGCCACCGCCGGTGGGGAAGAAGAGCAGGTCGGCCGTGTCGCGATCCGGGTGACGCGGATCCGACATGCCCGACAGGTTCAGCAGGATGAAGGCGAGCTGGAACGGTCGCCACGCGGGCATTGTCTCGCCCGGACGGCGGGCGCGGGTGGCATCCGCGACCGCGCGGTTGGCGATCGCGAAGGCGGAGCGCACCTGCGCATCGTCGCGCAGCAGCGCGATGCCCGCGGCGATGCGTCCCCGCGCTTCCTGCTGCGCGGCGATCAGCGCGGCGGCGGTGCGGGCGCGCTGGGGGGCGTCGGCGATGTCGGGCGCGGTTGCGGCATCGCGTTGCGCGGTCGACCATTCCGCATAGGTGTCGGCAAGCGGCGCCAGCGCCTGCGCGAGCAAATCGCCGTCGTCGTGGGCGAGCGCCGCCAGACGGTCCATCGCGAAGACGACGCCGGGCACGGCCGCGGCGACGGTCCGCTCCACCGCGGCGCGCGGCAGGTGCGTGGTGTGGATGCACCGGACGGTGCCGTCCGGGTCGGCGACATGCCCGGCCGCGCAGCCGAGCCCGGCGGCGAATGCGGCACTGTCGCGGTAATGGAGGTCGGCGAGCTGGTCGTCCCAATCGTCGCGGGTGATGCGCGACAGATCGTGCTGCGCCACGAACCCCTGCGCGCAGGCCAGTTCCAGCCGCACCTGATAGGCGTAGGCGAGGTCGCGATACGCCGCGGGTGCCTCCAGCCGCTTGTTGACCAGGAAGACGGAGACGACCTGCACCGCGGCGGCGGTGCCGTCGGCGCGGGTCAGCGCGAAGGGACGCATGCGGACCGCCAGTTCCAGCGCACCGCCCGCGCGCGCGGTGGCGGCGGTGCCGGGCAGCGGCAGGTGGACGATGCCGTCGTCGTCGCGCGGCAGGTCGATGACGACATGGTGCGTGCGGGGGACGCGTCGCCAGGTGAGCGGCATGCCGCGCTGCTCGGTGCCGCTCTCCAGCACCTCGGGCGGCAGCGGCGGTTCGGGGACATAATCGCCCCAGGTGATCGTCGCCTCCAGCGTGCGGACGCCGGCGTCGACCATCGTCGACAGGCCGATCGCGCTCGGCAGGAAGCGGCGGCGGGCGGGCGGGGCGTCGCCCTCCTCGTCTTGGTCGCCCGCCGCGCCGCCCGCACCGAAGCCGTCCTCGTCCGGCACGATGCCATCCAGCTCGCCCATCTCCGCCTCGGCGCTGTCCGGCGGATCGGTGGCGAGTTCGCCCGATGGCGCGATGAAGCCGGAGAGATACCAGCGCGACGGGCTCTCGCCGGCGGGCAGGCGCTCACGCGCGAGGTCCGCATCCTCCGCCTCGGTGGGACCGATCAGGTTGCGGCGCAACCGCCGCACCATCTCCGCGCGCACGACACCCGCTTCCATCACATCCGCTCCCTCGTGGCGCGTTCCTCGTTCAACCGCAGCAACCGCTCCAGCACCGCGTCGCGGAAGGCGGCGGGCCAGAACAGCCGGCCGCGGTAGCGGTGATCGTCCTCGTTCGTGTCATCGAGGAAGACCGCTTCGGCGCGCGAGGCGAGATCGTCCCAGCCGAAGGCGGTGAGGACCGCGCGGTCCATCGCATGATGCAGGTCGCGCAGCCGCTCGATGTCGTCGGCGGTATCGGTGGCGCGGTGGAAGCGGTTGTAGGTCGGCGTCATCCCCTCGCCACGCGCGATCATCAGCGCAGCGCGGTGGTCGTGACAGGCCTGGCCGGGCTCTTCCAGCAGGAAGGACAGCGGCTCGGCCGGGCGGGGGAAGGTCTCGAAACAGTCCGAGGGTGTGTAGCGCAGGCGATCTTCCAGCGTCGATGAGAAGAAGCGCGTCCAGACCTCGTGAACGCGAGACTGGAGGACGGCGAACGTCGCGTGCGAGGCGAGCGCCATCACCGCCAGCGTATTCCCGAAAATGCCATCGTTCGGCACGCGCGCGAGCGCCCAGTGCGGTGTCGCGGCGCAACTGGTGACGAGGACCTGAGGCATCGCGCCGATCGCGGCATAAAGGCCGGGGCGGGCTTCCTCGAACAGCCACCAGCGGTCGCGCGTGCGCGAGCGGGATACGGTGTCCCGATACGGCTTTACCGAGGTGCGCAATACCTCCACCACGTCGGGGAACAGGCGGGTCGCCTCCTCCAGCGCATAGCCCGTCAGGTCGATCGCATGTCGGAAGGGTCGATGGCGCGGATCGTTGTAGACCTCCTCCCCACCCAGGAACGGCCGGATGACGGCGTGCGCAGGGGGAGCGCGTTCCAGAAGACGCCGCATCGCGTCGAGGGTGTGCGCCGCGGTCGACGGCTTGTCGTCGCGGAAGAGGAAGCCCGCGCCGTACACCTTCGTCCCCTCGAACACCTTGCCCGCATTCTCGCGCAGGGTCGCGGGGGAGGCGTCGAGGTCGCCTTCCATCAGATAGGCGGAGATGCGGCGTACTGGGCGGTCGTCGAGCGTGGGCGGCACGGCGCCGTCGCCGCGGCAGACGAAGACCTGCGCCACGACGACCGCCGCCTCGCCCTCCCAGCGGTGGCGGCTGACCGCGCGGTAGATGGTGCCGCCCTCGCCCAGGATGCGGGTCAGCCCGCTTTCGCGCGTGTCACCCTGGCGGATGGTATTGGTCGCGATCAGTCCGAACGCACCGCCGCGCCGCAGCAGGCTGAACGCGCGGCGGAAGAAGTGCGCGACCAGATCGGCGTTGCCGTGGGCGCCCGGATGCAGCGCCTTCAGCCAGTCGGGATAGGCGCGGGCGTGACCGGCGGCGATCGTGTTCTTGCCCGCGAACGGCGGGTTGCCGATGATCGCGTCGAAACCCGGGTTGGCGCGGGTGAAGACATCCTCGAACTCCAGCTCCCAGTGAAAGCTGGTGATGCCGATCGGCGAGGCGCGCAGCTCTGCGCGCCATGCGGTGAGCCGGTCCCAGCTGGCGGCGCCGGGGGCGAGGACGCATTGCTGCACCTCCGCCAGCCGCGCGTCGCGATCGCGCGCGCCGGTGCCCGCGAAGAACGACCACAGGATCGCGTCGGCGACCAGATGCGCGCGTTCCAGCGCGACGATCGCGGCGCGGTGGCGGCGTTCCTGCGCGGCGTAGGACGCGATCTCCGCCTCGCTGCGCATCAGCTGGCGCAGGTTCGCGGCGGCGTCGATGCCCTCGCGCACGATCGCCTCGACGAAGCTGTGCTGCCCCGACACCTTGCCCCAGGTGACGGCGACGATCTTCGGATTGGGAAGGCCGACCAGGCTGTCGCCGTGGCGCAGGACCGCATCGAGGAAGGTGAATTCGTGCGCGCTGGCGAGCGTTTCCAGCCACAGCGACAGTTTGGCGAGATCGATCGCGAGCGGATTGCGATCGACGCCGCGCAGGCAATGCTGCGCGACGAGACGCTTGGCATGCAACAGATCGTCCTCGTCCGCCGGGATGGTCGGGCGCTGCTCGGGCCAGCGCAGCCACGCCGTCACCAGCCGTTCGCCCAGCTGGCGACATGCCTCCACCAGGAACGCGCCCGAGCCGGCGGCGGGGTCGCATACCTTGAGGTCGAGCACGTCCGCCGGGCGCGCGTCGGGGCCGATCCGCGCGAAGGCCGGGGCGAGCGCATGCGCAACGATCGGGCGGGTGAGCGAGGGCGGGGTGTAATGGCTGCCGGTGCGGCGTCGCTCGTCGGTCGGCTGGAGGATCGGGGTGCCGGGTGCGACCGGCTCGCCACGCGGGCTGGCGCGGGCGTCCGCAACGGGGGCCAGCGCGGCGGCGAGGGCCTCGGTGCCCCGGGCGGACCGAAGCGCGCGCGCGACGGCGGTGGGGAGGGTGGTGCGGCCGGTGTCGTCGCGCAGCAGCCGGTCGCGCTCCGCAGCCGCGTCGAGCCGCGCGAGATCGACCCACACCGGCACGCGGTGTGCCTTGCCGGCGCGGATCGCGAGCATCGGCGCGGGTGCGCATTCGACCGTGAAGCCCATCACGGTTTCGTAGACCGAGCCGATCTGTTCGACGCTGAGCGAGCGATAGGCGATCCGCTCGCCCGCCAGCAT
Source organism: Sphingomonas adhaesiva (assembly GCF_036946125.1). Lineage (NCBI taxonomy): Bacteria > Pseudomonadati > Pseudomonadota > Alphaproteobacteria > Sphingomonadales > Sphingomonadaceae > Sphingomonas > Sphingomonas adhaesiva. Next base: position 1,585,665 of record NZ_JAQIJT010000002.1, on the reverse strand, counting down.
CAGCAGGTTGTCGAGGATACGCAGCACGCAGCCGTCACCGACCGGCAGCACGCGTTCGGCATCGTCCGGCGTATCCTGCCCCAGCAGGAACGGGAAGGCGCGCTCGCTGAACAGCTTGCCGCCGCGCGCCTGCATGAAGCCGGACGGATCGCCGCGATCGACCAGCCGGAACAGCGCGATCAGCCGTCCCCAGGCGCCGCGCCGCTCGTCCATCGTATCGGGGTAGAGCGCCGCGTCGTCGCGCAGCCGCAGGTGCAGCCCGCCCAGCGCATAGCCCCGTTCGTACAACGTCGCCGCCGACGTGCCCGCGGCCGAGGGCATGAGCCCGCGATCCTCCGCATAGAGGATGAAGATCAGCCGCAACAGGACCGTCAGCAGCCCCTCGTACAGATGCTGCGGCCGGTCGCGGGCGAGGGCACGGGTGCGCGCCGGATCGGCGGCGTCCAGCCCGCGCAGCAGCTCGTGGAGGCTGGCGAGCACCTGTCCCGCGAGGCGGGTCGAGACGTCGGCCTGCGCGGCGCGGCTTTCCGCGAGCATCGCCGGCAGGCGGTGCGACGGCGGGCCCGTGAACAGCGCGTGCGCGTCGAGCAGAAGCTTCAGCCCGGCGAGCATGCCGCGTCCGCTGGTCTGCGCCAGAGCGGCGAGCGGCCAGGTCATGTGCCCCGACACCTCGCCGCGCGGCGCGACGACCAGCCGCAGCACGACCTCGCCGACGGCGGCGGCGTCGCGGCGGCCGGTGTCGCGCGCGCCGATGATGACGCCCGCCATGACGCCGGTTTCGCGCAGCAATCGCTCGAACCGCTGCTGCGCGGTCGCTTCCCAGCCGTCCGACGTGCCCCGCTGGTCGAGAAGGAGATCGGGTGCCTCGATGCGGACCAGCAGCTGTGGGGTGCCGTCCGCCGCCATCACCGCCCAATGCGGCTCCAATACGGTCCCCTGCTCGCGCAGCGCGATGCGCAGCGTGTCGGGAAGGAGTGGGCCGCCGGGAGCGCCCGCGACGCGCGTGGCGTCCCAGCCCAGGATATCGCGGAAGAAGGGCCAGGCGTCGGTGTCGACGGTGGCGAGGGCGTCCGCGACCGCCTGACCGTCGGCGGCCCCTTGTGGTGAGGGCCAGAGCCCGATGCGGGCGAGTGCCGCAGGGGCGACGACGAGCCCGACGGGCTGGAGATAGCCGATCCAGTCGTGGCGACCGGCGGGGAGCGGCCCGCTCATGTATCGGGCCAGAGGTAGACAAGACCGACCGGCTCCAGCCGGGTGGCGCGGACGCGCGCGGCAGCGCGGAGGCGCTCCGGCTCGCGGATCAGTTCGTCGTCCAGTCGGGTGGCGGCGCGCTCCCACGAGCGCCGGTCGGCGGCGCGCTGGCGCGCTTCGGCGGGGTCGAGCAGCAAGGACAATTGTCCGTCGTCGGTGCCGCGCTCGCGCAGGATGCGCGCGATGCGTTGCTCCAGCAATGTCTCCAGGCTGCGCGCCTCCGCCGCGGCGCGGCGGTCGAGTTCGGCGGCGACGCGTTCGGCGCGGGCGGTGGCACGCGCCTCCAATGCGGGGCGCAGGTGGCCGACATCGCGCGCTGCGGTGGCGGTGGCGCGCGCGGCGACCGCCGCATCCGCGTCGGCCGCGGAGCGCAGCGCGGCGATGAGTTCCTCGAGCACGCGCGTCTCCGCTTCACGCCCTTCTGCCAGCGGGCGCAGCGCGCCCGCGTCGCGCCAGTCGGCGGTGACGCCGAGCACCTCCTCGTGCAGCCGCGCGGCGCCATCGCCGAAGAGCGCGAGTCGGCCGAGCAGGATCACGCGCGGGCTGGGCGTCATCGGGGTGCGGATGACGCAGGCGCGCTCCAGCCCCTGCCGGAACCCTGCCGACAGGAACCGGCCGAGCAGCCGACGGACGAGCCGATGTTCGAGGTGGAGCTGCACCACGTCGCCCGCGTCGCGCCCGTCGGGAAGGATCGCAGGCGCGAAGCTGATTCGGCGCACGGCGGCATCGGGGCTGGCGCGCCACTCGGCGGGACGCTCGCCCGGGCGGAGCGGGCGCGCGCGGAGATCGTCGAGCAGGGGTTGCCAGGTGGGGTCGTCCGCCAATCGCGCCTGATTCAGCGTGAAGACGGGGGTGTCGCCGATCCGCTCCCCGTTGCCCCACGCCCCGCCCGCGCGCGCCAGCGCCAGCGCCGCCACGGACTCCAGTTCGCCGGCGTCGACCCCGACGCGCGCACGCGATGCCTCCAGCATCGCCGCCAGATCCGCCTGTTCGCGCAGCAGCCGCGCGCGCCGCGCGACCGCGCCGTCGTCCAGGTCGTGGATCGCGGCGCGGACACGCTCGTCCGCCGCCTCGTCGCGGATGCGATCGGCGAGGGCGCGCGCCGCCTGCCGGTCGATGCCGCCGCCCAGCCGGTCCGCGATCCGCGCGCCGAGCACCTCCCCCGCGGAGCCGAGCTGCTGGCGGATCAGCTCGGTCTTTCGTACCAGGGCGTCGAGCACGACGTCCTCGGGGCGCTGCGCATAGACGAAGTAGCGGCAGGTGACGGTCGGGCTGGGCTGGAGCTTGCGGTCGATGCGGCCGTTGCGCTGCTCCAGCCGCGACGGGTTCCACGGCAGGTCGACGTGGATCAGGTCGTGGCATTGCGCCTGCAGGTTGATCCCCTCGCGCGCGGCATCGGTGCAGATCAGGATGCGCAGCGGATCGGCCGGATCGTTGAACGCGCGCTTGATCGTCTCGCGCCGCTCGGCCGCGGTGATGCCGGTAAAGGTATCGATCCGGCGCGCCTCGTGCGGGTCGGCGGGGTCGATCAGGACGCGCAGCTGGCGCTGCAACCAGCGACGCGTATCCTCATATTCCGTGAACAGGATCAGCCGGCGATCGCGCCATGCGCCGGCGTCGTCGAGCAGGTGGGTGCGCGCCCAGTCGAGCAGCCAGACGACGCGCGCATCGGGTGCGCCGCGTACCGCCTCCGCCGCGGCGAGCATCGTGGCGACATGCGCGCGTTCCGCCGCGAGCAGGTCATGCGGTGCCCCCGCGGCGGCGGCGATCGCCGCAGACTCGACCGCGGCGGCATCGGCGCGGTCGAGCAGGTCGAGGGCGGTGTCCTCGTCCTGCGCATCGTCGGGTGCCTCGACGGGCATGTCGGTCGGCGGGGCGGCCGTCGCGCCGGCCAGCGCGCGGTCGAGCCCGGCGAGGTGGACGCGCAGGGTGCGCGCGAAGGCGGGAATCGAGGACAGGAGCCGCTGTTGCAGGCCGACGAAGGCGAGCCTGGCGCGCGCGGCCGGTGCGCCGGTCAGCCCGGCGATACGGCGTTCGCGCAGAGTGCGGTAATCGGCGAGCATCGCCGCGAGCGTCAGTTCGGGGGCGTCGGGCGGAAGGTCGTCGATCACGACCGGCGCGACGATCCGCTCGGGAAAGGCCTCTCCCAGGGCGCGCAGGTCGCTTTTCAGCCGGCGGACCATCACCGGCTCCAGATCCGCGGGTCGCACGGGCACGCCGCGGGTGAAGCGCTGGGGATCGAGCAGCTCCAGCAGCGTCGCGAAGCTGTTGGCGTGGCCGTTGTGCGGCGTGGCGGAGAGGAACAGGCGATGCTCGAAGCGATCGGACAGGTCGCGCAGCGCGCGGGTGAACTGGCTTTCGATCGCGTAGCGGCCGCTGCCCGACGGCGCCGCGTGGTGCGCCTCGTCCAGGATCAGGAGCGAGCGGGCGCGGAAATCCTCCAGCACGTCGCGCAGCCCCGCGACATAGGCTTCCTCGCCCAGTAGCCGGTGCGACAGGATGAAGCGCGAGCCCGCCGCCCAGGGGTTTGCGCCGTAGCCGCGGCGGCGGCGCAGCGCCTCCAGATGGCGCGCGTCGACGATCTCGAACGCGAGGCCGAACTTCGCCTGAAGCTCGTCGCGCCACTGGATCGTCATCGCGGGCGGTGCGACGACGACGGTATAGTCGACGCGGCGGCGCAGCAGCAGCTCGCGCAGGACGAGCCCCGCCTCCACCGTCTTGCCGAGCCCGACGTCGTCCGCGATCAGCAGATTGACGCGCGGCAGGCGCAGCGCCTTGCGCAGCGGCAGCAGCTGGTACGGATCGAGCCGGATGCCGGCGCGGAACGGTGCCTGGAACAGATCGCGCTCGGCGGCGGTCGCGGTGCGCCAGCAAACGGTGCGCAGATAGGCGGAGAAGGTCGCGGCATCGCCGCCCGCCGCGCCGAGCGAGGCCCATGCTTCCTCGTCGTGAAGGCGCGCGTCGACCTCGGCCGCCCACAGCACCTGCGCTTCCTCGCCGCTGGCATCGTCGTCGATACAGGCCAGGCGGTGGCCGTCGAGCGCGCCGTCGGGCGCCCCCTCGACCATCCACAGCCGCCCGCGCAGCGACACGAACTGCCCGACGCCGGGCGGGCGGGAGGAGGATGCGGGACGTGTCGCCGGATCGATCATGACAAGCCCTCCCTGCGCACGCGACCGTGGCGGCAGGGCGGGGGTGCGCCAACGGAAGGCGCGTCCGCTTTGGTGTCATCTTCGCTTCCGAGTGGATCGCGGGATGCTACAGGGAGAGCGGGGGAGAGGTGCGATGCGCGAGCCGGTGACGTGGGCGAAGCTGGAGCGGGACGGCGAGGGTCGGGTGGTCGCGGCATTGCCGCTGATCGACCATTGCCTGGACGTGGCGGCGGCGTTTGCGGCGATCCTGCCGGCATGGATGGATGCACTGACGGCCGCGGCGGGGCGGGTGCCGACCGCGCAGGACATCGCGCGGCTGACGGTGCTGGCGGCGCTGCACGATCTGGGGAAGGCCAATCGCGGGTTTCAGGCGCGCCGCGATGCGCGCGTGCGGCCGATCGTGGGGCATACCGGCGCGGTCGCGGCGCTGGTGAAGCACTCGGCGTTGATCGGCACCGCGGCGGGGACGGCGCTGCGCGACATGTTCGTGGCGTGGGGCAGCTATCAACATTTCGCCGCGGCGCTGGCGCATCACGGGCGACCGCTGGAGGAGTTTTACGCCGAGGCGCCGTCGGATCGGTGGTCGCGTCACTACCCGCAATGGGTGACGGGAGACGATGGCGATCCCGCGGCGGAGGTGATGCGGCTGATCGAGTTGGTGCGGGCGCGGTGGCCGCTGGCATGGGAGCAGGGGCCGCCGCTGCCGGATGCGGCGCGCTTCGTCGCCCTGTTCGCCGGGCTGGTCACGCTGGCCGACTGGGTCGGCTCGGACACGACACGCTTTCCGGTGGCAGCGCCGCACGGGGCGGAGCGGGAGGCGTTGCGTGTGGCGGCGGCGGCCGACGCGGTCGTGGCGCGCGGACTGGCACCGCTGGAGACGCCGCCGGGGGACTTCCTGGATGCGTTCGGCAACCCCGCCTATGGCTTTCAGGCGGCAGCGGCGGCGCCCGACTGGGGTGCGGTCGCGCTGATCGAGGCGGAAACGGGGTCGGGGAAGACCGAGGCGGCGCTGTGGCGCTGGCTGGAGATGCGCCGCCGGGGCGAGGTGGACGGGCTGTTCTTCGCGCTGCCGACGCGGGCGGCGGCGGTGCAGCTCCACGCGCGCGTCAACACGGTGATCGGGCGCGTCTGGGGGGACGATGCGCCGCCGGCGATCCTCGCGGTGCCGGGCTATCTGCGCGCGGGCGATGCGAAGGGGCAGGCGCTGCCCGGGTTCGCGGTGCGATGGGATGCGGGCGACGATGCCGCACCGCCTGATGCGCGCTGGGCGGCGGAGCGCGCCAATCGCTTTCTGGCGGCGCGGGTCGCGGTGGGGACGATCGACCAGGCGCTGCTGGCGGCGCTGCCGGTGAAGCATGCGCTGTTCCGCGCGAGCGTGCTGGCGCGCAGCCTGCTGGTGGTGGACGAGGTCCATGCCTCCGACGCGTATATGACCGGGCTGCTGGAGCGGTTGCTGACGCATCATGCCGCGGTCGGCGGACGGGCGCTGTTGCTGTCGGCCACGCTGGGCGGCGAAGCCCGCGCGCGCCTGCTGAAGGCACGGTCGCCGTCGTTGGAGGAGGCGGTGGCGCAGCCGTATCCGGCGCTGTCGGGGCAGGGTGTGGCGCCGCGCGCGGCGGTGGGGAGCGCGCGCAGCAAGCGCGTGACGGTGGAGACGGCGGGACTGATCGCCGATGCGCCGGCGATCGCCGCACGGGCGGTGGCGGCGGCGCGGGCGGGCGCGGCGGTGCTGGTGGTGCGCAATACGGTGGACGGCGCGGTGGCGGTCGCGCGCGCGGTGGCGGCGATGGCGGGGGAACTGGCGTTTGCGATCGATGGCGTCGCGACGGTCCATCACGGGCGCTTTGCGGCGGAGGACCGGAAGCGTCTCGACGAGGCCGTTTCGGACACCTTCGGCAAGGGGCGGGGGGCTGGCGGGCGCGTCCTGGTGGGGACGCAGACGCTGGAACAGTCGCTCGACATCGATGCCGACCTGCTGATCGCCGATCTGGCGCCGATGGACGTGCTGTTGCAGCGGATCGGGCGGCTGCACCGGCATGATCGCGACGACCGGGGCGCTTTTTCGGAAGCGCGGGTGGTCGTCCTGCGCCCGGCGGTTCGCGACCTGGGGCTGCTGCTGGAGGGGAAAGGCACGCGCCACGGGCTGGGCGGATACGTCTATCCCAGCGTCACGCAGCTGGAGGCGACGCTGGCGCTGCTGGAGCGGGATGCCTGCATCACGATTCCGCAGGACAATCGGCGGCTGGTCGAGCAGGCGCTGCACCGCGAGGCGCTGAAGACGGTGGCGCGCGAGCGGGGCGCAGCGTGGGTCAACCGGCTGAACGCCGATCGCGGGGGCGAGTCGGCGAAGGGCGATGGCGCGAAAATCGCCGCGCTGGACCTGTCGCTGCCGTTCACCCGGCTGGACTTTCGCGACGACAGGGACGCGCTGACCCGGCTGGGCGCGCGGGACCTGCTGATCGACCTGCCGGCGCCGTTGGCGGGGCCGTTCGGCTCGCCGGTCACGCAGGTGACGATCCCGGGATGGATGTCACATCGGATCAGCGGCGACGCGGTCGCCCGCGTCGACGAGCGGCGCTTCACCCTGGGCGACTGGACCTTCGTCTACGACCAGTGGGGACTGCGGCGGGATGACGCGGGTGATCGCACGTGACGGCCTGAGAGGCGCGCGGTCAGGGTGTGAGGGCGTCCGCGCCGCGCCGTATCGGGGCCGGCACGGCGCGGATCGGGTCCGTTACCGCGGACGGGCGGGCGGCGGGGCGACCGCTCCTGGTGGCGGCGCGGGCGGGGTCCCCGAACCAGCGGGGGGCGGGGGAGCGCCTGCGCCGGGCGGCGGCGGAGGGGCGCCAGCGCCGGGCGGAGGGGGCGCGCCTGCTCCCGGGGGCGGGGGAGGGGCACCGGCACCCGGCGGAGGGGGCGGCGGGGGCGGGGGCGGGGGCGGGGCGCCGACCTCGCGAACGCCGCTGGCCCGATCGACCAGGAAGCGGGCGCGCAGCTGGCCGTCGTCGTAGCGGCCCTGCACCAGCACCGGCGCGCCGGTACGCAGCCCGCTGTCGCCGCGACCGGCGTCGACCAGCGTGCGGCCGCTGGCGTCCTGCACCACGAAGCGGTTGCCATAGACCTCCGCCACGCGCCCGCGCACGCTCACGATCCCGCGGGCATCGCCCAGTTTCGCGACCGGGGTGGCCACGACCGGCGCCATCTCCACGCCGGGCCGCGTCAGCGACACCGCGCCTGCGCCGCCCGCGGCGCCGAGCGCGAGCAGCGCCACCGCGCCCAGCCCGACCTTCTGCGCTTTCGACATTCTCATCACCATCGACTCCTTATGTCCAACGATGACCGGAATGTACGCGCGGCCCGCACCACCCGCGCTGAACCAGCACGTTCAGTTTCGGTTTAAGCGGTCGGCATAGGAGACCGACATGCGCATCCTGCTGGTCGAGGACGACCGCGATCTGGGCCCGAGCGTCGCCGCCGCGTTGCGGAGCGAGCATTTCGCGGTCGACCTCGTGACCGACGGGGTCGACGCCGCGCATCTGGGCGAGACCGAGCGCTACGATGCCGCGGTGCTGGATCTGGGCCTGCCGCAGCTGGACGGGGTCGGCGTGCTGAAGGCGTGGCGGGCGGCGGGGCGCGACCTGCCCGTGCTGGTGCTGACCGCGCGCGAGGCATGGTCGGACAAGGTCGCCGGGTTCAAGGCGGGGGCGGACGACTATATGGTCAAGCCCTTCCGGCTCGACGAGCTGGTGATGCGGTTGCGCGCGCTGGTACGGCGGTCGGCCGGGCACGGGCAGCCGCTGCTGACCTGCGGGCCGCTGACGTTCGATACGCAGACGGGGATGTTCGAACTCGATGGCCTGCCGCTGCGGCTGACCGCATTCGAATGGCGCGTGCTGTCGCAGCTGATGCTGCGCAAGGATGTGGTGATCGAGCGGCTCGACCTGCTGGAACGGGTGTATGAGGGCGATGCGGATACCGATTCCAACAGTCTGGAGGTGATCGTCGGGCGGCTGCGCAAGAAGATCGGCGCGACGCTGATCGAGACGGTGCGCGGGCGCGGCTACCGCCTGGTCTGCGCGGGGTAGGGCGATGCCGCGGTCGCTCTATGCGCGGATGCTGGCGATCGCGATCGCGTCGACGACGCTGGCGCTCGTCATCGCGGGCGTGGTCATCGCCGGGGTGCTGGGACGGTTCGTGACCGAGGGGCTGGACCGGCGGCTGGACGCGACGTTGCTGGTGCTGGCGAGCGCGGTCGATCGCGACGGGCGCGTCGACCGCGCGCGGCTGGGCGAGCGGGTCGCGGCGCTGGAGGGCGGGCCGGCGTGGCGCTGGCGGATCGTCGGACCCGATGGCGCGGTCGCTTCGGCGGACTTTCCGCCGCTGCACGGTGCGCCGTCGCCACCGCCGCCCCCGCCCCCGCCCTCGCCGGGCGGACCGGGCGGGGCGCAGGTGCTGGAGGGCGCGGGGGGCGTGCATGCGCGCACCGTGACGCTGCCGACGCGGCGCGGGCCGGTTGTGCTGACCGCGGCGGCGCCGCGCGAGGTGGTGCAGCGCCCGATCAGGGGGGCGTTGCTGCCGCTGCTCGTCGCGCTGGCTGCGGTCGCGCTGCTGCTGACGGTCGCGATGCTGGTGCAGTTGCGCGTCGGGCTGCGCCCGCTGCGCCGCGTGCGCGATCAGGTGGCGGCGATGCGGGCGGGGCGGCGCGACCGCATTGACGAGGACCAGCCGGCGGAACTGCTGCCGCTGACGATCGAGCTGAACGCGCTGGCGGCGGACAATGCGGCGGCACTGGCGACCGCGCGTGCGAGCGCGGCCAATCTGGCGCACGCGCTCAAGACCCCGGTCGCGACGCTGGCGCTCGATCTGCGCGATCAGCCGCGGGCGGCGGCGCTGGTCGGGCGGATCGACCGTACGATCCGGCATCATCTGACCCGTGCGCGGGCGGCGGCGATCGACCGCCGCAGCGCGACGCCGCTGCGCCCGGCGGTCGAGGGGATCGCCGGCGCGATCCCGGCGCTGCGATCCGGGCGGTTGCTGGAGGTGTCCGTATCGACCGAGCTGGGGGTGGCGATGGATGCGCAGGATCTGGACGAACTGCTCGGCAACCTGCTCGACAATGCGGCACGGCATGCGCGCTCGCGGGTGGCGGTGAGGGCGAGCCGGGAGGGGCGTTCGGTGGTGCTGACGATCGCGGACGACGGCCCCGGCATCCCGGCGGACGAACGCGCGCTGGTCGCCCGGGCCGGGACCCGGCTGGACGAAGCCGGCGACGGTCACGGCTTCGGTCTGTGGATCGTCGCGGAACTGGCGGCGCTCTATGGCGGCGCGATGCAGCTGGACGAAGCACCGGGCGGCGGCCTCTCGGTGCGGATGGTGCTGCCCGCGGCGTGACGGTCAGCCCGGTTGCGACGCCGGCTCGCGATAGGGGCAGCCGTTGACGCGCGCGCGGAAGTCCGCGGAGTGGCGGTAGGTCGCGTTGCGCGCGCGGTTGATGTTGCCGAGCGGACGATGCGCCGCGAGTCCGGTCCACACGCTGAAGCGCATTTCCTCGTCGACCTGCTGCACGCGGGCGTCGTGCCAGCTGTCCTGCGCGTGCGCGGTGATCGTGCCGACGCGCTGGAACGGCGCCTCCGCCTCGTCCCACACCACGGTCGGATCCTCGATCGGCTGGCGGTCGAGGTCGCGGCACAGCTGCACCTCGAACGCCCATTGCGCGTCGATCCGCTGCATTTCGGTGCGGACATCCTCGCGGATCGCGTTCTCGCGCCCGTGCGCATCGACGATCCGGCCCGACAGCTCGCGCAGCGCGGGCGCGATGGGCACGACGCGGAACTTGGCGATGTGGTCGCCCCAGCGGAACGGGGTGATCGAATGGTAGGTCTCGCCGAGCGGGTCGACGTTGGGCGCACCGCCCAGCGTGTCGACCGCGGGGCTCTGCGTACCGACCGCGTCGAGCGCGTGGTGGACGCCGCGCAGCACCGCGGAGAGCACCTTCTTCGTCCCCTCCAGCCGGTCGGTCGTCTTCGCCAGCAGCTTCAGGTTCGACAGAAACGCGTCGGCATCCTTCGCCTGGAAGACGGTGCCGTTGTTGAGGATGAAGTCCTGCGTCGTGCCCTCCGCACCGGGGAGGCGCTCGCCCGCCACGTCCAGCACCTTGATCGCCAGCCCGCGCGGCAGGCTGATGACGTCGGGCAGGATGTCGCCGGCATTGGTCGACAGTCGCATCAGCACGTCGTGCCGGCCGGGCGTTGCGAACACGCCCTGCGCGAGTTCGGCGGGAAGGCCGCCGTCGACCTCCAGCACGCCCGCCAGCACGCCGTGCGCCTTGGCATGTACCGCACGCACAGCGCGGTCCCCGTCCCCGGCCGTCCGCTCCAGGATGGTGTCGAACGCGTCGTTCAGGCCGGCGATGGTCTCGTCCTCGCCGGGCGTCGGAGTTTCGACGTCCGGGGTATAGCGGATCGGGGGACGGGTCATGCGCGCTCCGGTGACGTTGATGCGTTCAGGCAACCGACCCGCTCCGCCGGGGTTTCGGTACGGTAGCGGTCATAGCGTTCGACTTGGAGGCAGGCGTGAAGCTTCATAGGACGGAGGGGATGGAGAACCTCTTGCAAGCGACGCCCGCGGACCGGACGCCGGCGGACGGGGCGCGGGGCCGGCGCGCGCAACAGACCGACAATTTCCTGCTGCAGAATCTGTCCGCGGCCGATTTCGCGCTGATCGCGCCGCATCTGGAACGCGTGCCGTTCGAGGTCGGCGATGCGCTGGCGCGAGCCGGCACGCCGATCGAGGCGGTGTGGTTTCCCGAAGGCGCGATCGCCGGCGTGCTGGACGCGCTGGAGGGCGATCACCGCCTCGCGATCGGGCTGGTCGGGCAGGAGGGGTTCCTGGGCTGGCCGCTGCTGCTGGGCGACGATACCTGGCCGCACGACGGCGTGATGCGCGCGGAGCAGGGGCATGCGATGCGGCTGCCCGCGGCGGTGCTGGTCGAGGCGACGACGCGCAGCGACACGCTGCGCCAGACGCTGCTGCGCTTCGTCAACGTCTTCATGCTCCAGATGGGGCGGACGATCGTGTCGTCGCTGGCGCATCCGGTCGAGCGGCGGATGGCGCGCTGGATCCTGCTGTACCACGACCGCGTGCGCGCCGACGAAATCTGCATGACGCACGAGGAATTCCGCCTGATGCTGGGCGTCCGCCGCTCGACCGTGACCGAGGCGCTGCACAAGCTGGAAGAGGACGGCGCGGTGCGCACCGGGCGTGGCAAGGTGATCGTTCAGGATCGTGCGCGCCTGATCGACCTGGCGGGGGATACCTATGGCCGGGCGGAGCGGGAATATCGCCGCCTCATCATCGGCAACGCCACCTAACACCCGTTGTCGTCGGGGGGCGACCGCCCGATCAGGCGGGAGAGGTCGCGGAGCGCGCGCAGCATGCCGATGCCGTTGGGACCCGCGATGTAGCGCGGTTCCCAATCGGGGCCGAACTTCTCCTTGTAGGTGCGCAGGCCGCGGAAGCCGTACAGGCGCTCTCCGTGGTGGAAGATCAGGGCGGCGGCGCGCGCCCACGCGGGGGCGAGGCGGCGGCCCTCGATCCCCGACAGTGGCGCGATGCCGAGCGAAAAGCGGGCGAACCGCTCCGCCTGCGCCCAGCGGAGGATGTTGACGAACAGGAAGTCCATCGTGCCCGACGGCGCGTCGTCGCGGTGGCGCATCAGATCGACCGACGCCTCCTGCCCCCCCGCGGTGCGCCAGATGTTGGCGAAGGCCATGACGCGACCGTCGACGCGCGCCACCGCCATGTCGAAATGCGACAGATACGCGGCGTCGAACCGGCCGAGGCTGAACCCCTTCTCCGCATGGCCCTTCGCGCGCATCCACTCGTCGGAGATCGCGGCGAGGTCGTCCATCATCGCGGGGACGGCGGCGGCGACGACGATCTCGAACGTCAGCCCCTTGCGCGCGGCGGCACGCTCCGACTTGCGCAGGGAGCGCAGCGCGGGCGTCTCCAGCGTGAAGGTCGCGAGGTCGAGCACGGCTTCCTCGCCATATTTGATGATCTGCAACCCCATGCCGATCGCCAGGTCGAGCGTCGGCGGGGTGATCTGATACAGCAGCAGGCGCCCCTGCGCCTCGTCCGCCAGTTCGCGGATGCGCCACAGCAGCGATGGCCAGGCGGCGGGGTCGCCGACGGGATCGCCCATCACGATCCAGCTGGTCCCGCGGCGCTGGTACATCAGCATCGCGTCGCCGTCGTCGGCCAGCAGGAAGCGCTTGTCGCCGGTGAGCGCGAGCATCGCGTCGGTGCGCTCGGCCTGCGCCAGAACGCGGTCGACCGCGGCGGGATCGGCGGGCTGTTGCGGGGGAATCCGCGCCGGGCCGAGCCAGCGCCACACCGCGACGCCGGAGAGCAGCACCGCCGCGGCGAGCGTCGCGCGCAGGAAACGCGGGGCATCGCCGCGCCAGGCGAAGTCCCACCACAGATCGTCCTGGTACGGAACGCGGCGATAGGCGAAGAACCCGGCCCAGGTCGCCGCCGCCAGCAGCACCGCCACCGTCGCCAGCCACGCCCCCGACAGCGGCGTGCGCACCAAGGCGGTGCGGCGGTAGAAGGCGTCGCGCGTCCATTGCAGCAGCGCGGCGAGGGTGAGGCAGACGATCGCTTCCTCGTAATCGATCCCCTTCGCCAGCGAGAAGATGGCGCCCCCCAGCAGCAATGCGCGCGTCGCGACGAACGCGCCGTCGAGCCGGCGGTAGAGGCCGGGGGCGAGCAGCAGCAGCCCGGTGCCGACCAGGCTGGCGGCGATATGGCTCGCCTCGATGAAGGGGAGGGGTACGATCCGCGACAGCAGGCCCATGCGCGCGTGGAGCGCGGGCAGCGACCCCGACAGCAGCAGCATCGCGCCGCCGACCAAGGTCGCCGCCGACAGCGCGAGCGGGGCGATACCCCCGGCGGCGTCGCGCCCCTCGCGCAGCAGGCGCGCAGGCAGCGCGCGGCGCGCCGCCCCCTCGCGCCAGGCGAGGATCGCGACCGCAACCGCCAGCGGAAGGAGGTAATAGACCAGGCGGTAGGCGATCAGCGCCGCGAGCACCGTCACGCGGTCGCCGGGGATGACGGCCAGCACCACCGCCTCGAACACGCCCAGCCCGCCGGGGACGTGCGTCACCACCGCGGCGACGATGCCGAGCGCATAGGCGAGGACGAAGGCGGGCAGCAGCGACGGCGCGGCGTCGGGCATCAGCACGAAGAGCGCGGCGGCGGCGGTGCTGGTGTCGAGCACCGCGATGCCGATCTGCGCCAGCGCCTGCCGCCCGGTCGGCAGCGGCAGCGTCAGCCGCCAGAGGCGCAGCGGCCGGCGCGCGCGACCGCAGGCGATCACCAAGGCCACGGCCAGCGCGGCGACGACCACGCCGAGGGTGCGCGCCAACCCCTGCGGCAGCGACACGCCGGCGAGGTCGATCGCGCCGTCGCGCATCGCCAGCGCCACGCCCGCGACGGTGACGATCCCGATCCAGAACGTCGCGCTGGCGATGGCGATGACGCGCGCCACATCGGGCCCGTCCAGCCCTGCGCGCGAATAGACGCGGTAGCGCGCCGACCCGCCGGTGAGCAGCGACAGCCCCAGATTGTGGCTGAGCGTGTAGCTGGTGAAGGACGCAAGCGCGGCGGTCCGCCACGGCAGCGGTCGCCCGATGACGCGCAGCGCCAGAAAGTCGTACAGCGTCAGCGTCAGATAGCTGAGCGTGGTGAACGCGATCGCCGCCGCGAGCCGCCCGTTCGGCAGCGCGCGGACGGCATCGCGCACCTGGTGGAAGGTCAGTTCCCGCGTGACCGCTTCCATCGCCGCGAAGCCGAGCGCGACCAGCAGCAGCATCACCGCCGCCGACAGCAGGCGGCGATGCCGGCGCATCAACCCCGTCAGGTCACTCATGCGGCAGGCGCTCGATCCGCTTCCACAGCTGCGCCTTGCAGATCAGCCCGCCCAGGATGCAGCCCTTCAGCTTCATCGTGTTGGCGTCGACCTGCTCGATCTTCGAATAGAAGCGCCGGTTCATGTCGGGAATGAAGACGGTGCCCTGCCAGCCACCGCTGCCGTCGGCGCGGTAATCCTCCAGCAGCGCGGTGCCGACCAGCCGCGTCACGCCGCCGTCGCGCGCATCCGACTGCGCCTCGTCATTGGCCCATACGATCACGCCGCACAGCCGCTCCTGCGCGCACTGGCCGGTGCGCACGGCGACGCTGCCGCGCGGGTTCATCCAGGTGCCGTAGATCGACGGCGCGGGCTGCGCCTGAGCCGCGCCGGTCGCAAGGGTCATCGCCAGAACGGCAGCGGCGGCGCGTCGGAAAGGGATCATGCGGTAGGTCTTCATGAGAGGATGGGTACGGATCGGCGGATGGCCGCGCTATCGCCGAACCCTGAACAATCGGTCATGCGCGCGCGGTCAGGCGAACGGCGCGATGGCGGTCCACAGCGCCTGCGTCAGGCGCGTCGCGTCGTGGTTCAGGTAATGATCGCCGGGCAACACGACGGTGCGCGCGTTGCGCTGGCGCAGCAGGGGGCACAGGCTGTCGTCCTCGGTCGCGCCGTGGATGCACAGCAGCGGTGCCCAGTCGATCCGCGCCGCGCTGGGCAGCGCGGGGGCGACGGGCGCGCCATCCAGCACGCCGCCGGGTGTCGCCTTCCACAGCAGCGTGTCGCCCGGCACGGTCAGGATGACCATCGCGACGCGCGCGCGCAGGCCGGCGGGCAGATCCGACACGCCCGCCTGGAGCATGTCGGCACCGGCCGACTGGCCGATCAGGACGACGCGCTTCACCCCGCCGATCGACAGCGCGCGCCGGGTGGCATCGGCGATCAGCGCGGTGGTCTGTGCAGGCGTCCGGCGGGTCGCGAAGGCGGTGAGGGTGTTGATCCCCACCACCGGCACGCCGTGCGCGGCGAGCCCGTCGATCACCTGCGGCCCCATTCCCATCTTCAGCCCGGTATCGCCGGAGAGGAACACCGCGGCGAGGCGCCGCTGCGGCGCGGTGGCGGGGACGATGCGATAGACGGGACCGCCGAACCAGCCGAGCCAGGCGGTGAAGGCGAGCAGCGCCGCGAGGACGAGCGCGACGGCGGCGGCGATCCGCAGCGGCCAGCGAGAGGGAAGGGGGCGGCGCATGGGTCAGGCATTCAGCGCATAGGTGATGACGAAGCAAGCCACGGTGAGGAGCAGCATCGCGGTCATGAACGTCGCATCCGCGATCCGCTCCAGGGTGTGGACGCGGCGATGCTCCAGCCGGCGTACCGCGACATAGGACGACAGGGTCGCCACCAGGAACAGCAGCGAATCGACCGCGAGCAGATCGTCGGCGAACCCCGCCTTGCGCCCGATCGCGAGCGTGACGTGGAGGAGGCCGATCCCGGTCAGGCAGATGCCGACCATCGCCGCCGCGATCGGGCAGATCAGCCGGCAGATCCGCGCGTCGAGTGCCTCGCGCGCGCGGGAGGTCGGGGAGGGGCGGCGCTGCATAGGCGCCTTGTGGCGGCGGGCGGATCACCCGCGGCTGACCGGATCATGAGCGATCGGTCATGTTGGGGAGTGCCGCGTCATCCCTCCGTTCGGCCTGAACGAAGTCGGAAGTAAGATGTTTGATCCACGCGGCTTGAACCGGCCACAATCGCCCCCCGGCGAAGGCGGGGCCATTGCAAAACAGGTTGCAACGGCACCCAGCCCACGCCGTGCTCCTGCGCAGGCAGGAGCCCCGGGCCCAGCAGAACAGCGCCCGATGGGACCTGCAACTCCGGGCTCCTGCCTGCGCAGGAGCACGGTGTAGCCTTTTGCAAAGGTCCCGCGAAGGCCGGGGTCCAGTTGGGCAGCGCTGGTGATCGAGCGCTCGCTTCCTCACCGACGCCTTCCCAACTGGGCCCCGGCCTTCGCCGGGGAAGTGCTTCAGCTGGGATGGATCAGGGCCCGAGCGAAAGCCATGGTGGCTGTGCTTCGACTTCGCTCAGCACGAACGGAAGTTCACAGCGTGTTAGTGCAGCGCGATCTCGTTGCGGCCGACCACCATGTGGTGCACCTCGTCCGGGCCATCGGCGAAGCGCAGGTGGCGCACGTCCTGATAGAGTTCCGCCAGCGGCGTCCATTGCGAGATGCCGGCCGCGCCGTGGATCTGGATCGCCTGGTCGATGATCCGGCAGGTCTTCTCCGGCACCATCGCCTTCACCATGCTGACCCAGACGCGCGCCTCGCGGTTGCCGAGCACGTCCATCGCCTTGGCGGCCTTCAGCACCATCAGCCGCATCGCCTCGATCTCGATCCGCGCGCGCGACACGACCTCCATGTTCTTGCCCAGCTTGATGAGCGGCTGGCCGAAGGCGGTGCGCGAATTGCCGCGCCTGACCATCAGGTCGAGCGCCACTTCGGCCTTGCCGATCGTGCGCATGCAATGGTGGATGCGGCCCGGCCCCAGGCGGACCTGCGAGATCTCGAAGCCGCGGCCGACGCCCAGCAGCACGTTCTCCTTCGGCACGCGTACGTCGTTGAAGCGGATGTGCATGTGGCCGCCGGGCGCATGGTCCTGCCCGAAGACGAGCATCGGGCCTACGATCTCGACCCCGGGCGTGTCGGTGGGGATCAGGATCTGCGACTGCTGCTGCGATACCGGGCCGTCCTGCGACGTGCGGACCATGGTGATGAGGATCTTGCAGCGTGGATCGCCCGCGCCGGAGATGTAGAATTTCTCGCCGTTGATGACCCATTCGTCACCGTCCAGCACCGCGCTGGTGCTGATGTTCTTCGCGTCGGACGAGGCGACGTTGGGCTCGGTCATCGCATAGGCGGAGCGGATCTTGCCCTCCAGCAGCGGCTCCAGCCACTGCTTCTTCTGCTCGGGCGTGCCGACGCGCTCCAGCACCTCCATGTTGCCGGTGTCGGGCGCGGAGCAGTTGAGCGACTGCGACGCGAGCGGCGACTTGCCCAGCTCGGCGGCGATATAGGCATAGTCGAGGTTGCTGAGCCCCTCGCCGGTTTCGGCGTTGGGGAGGAAGAAGTTCCAAAGTCCCGCCGCGCGCGCCTTCTGCTTGGCGCCGTCCAGCAGCGCGAGCTGCTCGTCGGTGTAGCTCCAGCGGTCGGGGCGGTTCTCGCCCGCGCGGTGGAATTGCTCCGCCATCGGGTCGACCACGTCGCGGATGAACGCCTTGACCGCATCGAACAGCGGGCGCGCGCCCTCCGACATGCGCAGGTCGTTGAGTTCGGGAACGTTGAAGATGTCGTCCACGCGCGTGATCCTTTTTCCAATTCCCAGCGAGTGTAGCGGCGCGCGGGTCATTCGGAAAATGACGAAGGCGCATCCTCTTCATGAAGCCGGTTCATGACCGCGTCGTGGATCATCGCGCGCAGCCACGACACGCCGGGGTCGCGCTCGACCGCTTCGTGCCACAGCAGCTGGCGCGGGCGGGGGGCGACGTGAAAGGGGAGCGGCAGGATCTGGATCGCGGCGGGATCGCCCGCGCCGGCGGCGTGGCTGCGCGACAGGGTCAGCAGCATGTCGGTGCCCGCGACGATGCGCCACGCGGTGCCGATATGCTGGCAGCGGATGCGGATGCGGCGTTCCTCGCCGAGCGCGGCCAGCGCCTCGTCCTCGGTACCGCCACCCGACGGGCGCGGGGAGGCGATGACATGGTCCAGCGCCAGATAGGCCGGCAGGTCGATCGCGCCGCGCACCCGGGGATGGTCGCGGCGCGCGATGACGATCAGCTCCTCGGCGGCGAGCGTATCGGTGCGCAGCGTGGCGCTATGCTCTCCCGGAATGTCGAGCGCCACGTCCAGTCCGCCGGCGGCGAGCGTGCGCGCCAGCTCTGACCGGCGGAAGTTGAGGCTGGCGAGCCGGACGTGGGGCGCGGCCCGCGCGATGCGTCGCACGAGCGTGGCGAAGAGATGCGCCTCCGCGGTGGGACGCAGCCCGATGCGGAACAGCCGGGTCGAGGTGGCCGGATCGAATTGCAGCGCGCTCGCCAGCGCGACGTCGATCCCGCGCAGCGCCTGTTGCACCGGCTGCGCCAGCGCCCGCGCCAGCGCCGTCGGGACGAGGGCGTTGCCGCTGCGCACGAAGAGCGGGTCGTCGAACTCGCGGCGCAGGCGATTGAGCGCGTGGCTGATCGCGGATTGCGTCAGGTGCAGGTGGCGCGCCGCCTGCGTCACGCTGGCGCGGGTGAAGATCGCGTCGAAGACCGCGAGCAGGTTGAGGTCGATGCGCGACTTCAGCTTCATCGCGGGCGCGATCGGCCGTCGGGCAGCATCTCCGCGATCTTCTGCGCCAGGGCATCGAGCGCGAAGGGCTTGGTAATCATCGCCATGTTCGTGCCGAGGAAGCCGGAGCGGATCGCGGCATTTTCGGCATAGCCGGTGATGAACAGGATCGGCAGGTCGGGGCGGTGGAGCCGCGCGATGTCGGCCAGCTGGCGGCCGTTCATTCCCGGCAGGCCGACGTCGGAGATCATCAGGTCGATCGCCCGGTCCGATTGCAGCACCGCGATCGCGGCCTGCGCCTCCTGCGCCTCGACCGCGTGATAGGACAGCTCGGCCAGCACCTCGTGGACCAGCAGACGCACCGAATCGTCGTCCTCGACCAGCAGCACGGTCTGCCCGGCACCCTGCGGCGCGGCCGGGGCGGGGGAGGTGCCGGCACGATCGTCGACCGGATCGACCGCGCGAAGGTAGAGCGAGACGGTGGTGCCGACGCCCGGCTTGCTGTGGATGCGCGCCTGCCCGCCCGACTGCCGCGCCAGGCCATAGACCATCGACAGCCCCAGCCCGGTGCCCTGACCGATCGGCTTGGTGGTGAAGAAGGGGTCGAACACCTTCTCCAGCACGTCGGGCGCGATGCCGACGCCGGTGTCGCTGACCGCGACGACGACATAATGGCCGGGCTCGACGTCGGGATGCGCGGCGACATCGCGGTCGGACAGCTCGACCGCGCGCGTTTCCACGGTCAGCTGTCCGCCGTCGGGCATGGCGTCGCGCGCGTTGATCGCGAGGTTGAGGATCGCGTTCTCCAGCTGATTGGCGTCCACCATCGCGCCGGTGACGTCGTCCGCCGTGCGGATCGCGAGCGCGATATTCTCGTTCACCGTGCGGCGCAGCAGTTCCTCGAGCGAATGGACCAGCGCGTTGATCGCGGTCGGGCGCAGGTCGAGCGACTGGCGCCGCGAGAAGGCGAGCAGCCGCGCGGTCAGCCCCGCGGCGCGCTGTGCCGAGGTGGAGGCCGCGTCCATGAAGCGGTCGAGATCGCCGAGCCGCCCGCTGTCGATACGGCGTCGCATGATGTCGAGCGCACCGATGATGCCCGTCAGCATGTTGTTGAAGTCGTGCGCGATGCCGCCGGTCAGCTGGCCGACCGCCTCCATCTTCTGGCTCTGGCGCAGCGCCGCCTCCGCCCTGGTGCGATTGGCCATCTCGCGTTCCAGCGCGGCGGTGCGATCCTGGACGCGGCCGGCGAGCTCCTCCTCGGTCAGCTTGCGCTCGGTGACGTCGATCGCGAACACGTGGAAGCCGTCGACCGCGCCGCTGGCGTCGCGGCGTGGCAGGTAGCGGATCTCCGCATCGCGCCGTTCCCCGTCGTGGCGCGGCATCGGCAGTTCCAGCCGCACCGTCTCGCCCGCCAGCGCGCGGCGCATGTCCTGCTCGCGCAGGAGGAACCCCTCGTCGCTCACCACCTCGCGGACGTGGCGCCCGACGATCTCGGCCGGGGACTTGCCGAACCAGTCCTCATACGCGCGGTTGGCAAAACGGTAGTGGAGGTCGCGGTCGAGGAACGAGATGAGCACCGGCAGCGCATCCGCGACGGTGCGCAGTTCGGCCTCGCTCTGCGCCAGCTGCTGGCGGCTGGTCTCCAGCTCGCGCAGCCGGTCGCGCAGGACGAATTGACGCTGCCGCGACCGCATCGTCGAGGCGATGGTGCTGACCAGCGAGTCCGCGCCGAGCGGGCGTTCCAGCACGAGGGCGTTGCCGGTCAGCGTCGACGCCATGCGGCGCAGCGCCTCCTGTCCGGCCGATCCGGCGTGCGGCGTGGCGAGCAGCACGAACGGGATTTCGGACCAGTCGGGCTGCCGCGACAGCGCGTGGGCCAGTGCCGCGGGCGTATCGCGCAGCGCTTCCTCGCTCAGGAGCACGACGCCGACCCGTTCGTCGATGGCGCCCGCCATCGCATCCAGGTCGCGGAACGCGAGCGCGTCATATCCGCGCGACGACAGCAGCGCGACGACGCTGTCGGCATCGCGCCCGAACGGGGTGCAGATCAGGACGCGGTGGCCTTCGCTCGCGGTCCTATGCCCCATGCGGTCGATCTTCCAGCAGCGGTGCCCGGTCCCCCGTGTAGCGCGGCGTGCCGCTCAACACGCCGATGAAGTCGCTCAACGGCGCGCCGACGCGAACGCCCCCGCCGTCGATGCGGAACTCGCGGATCGTATCCTCGTGCGCGCCGGCGCGGTTCTTCAGCACGGAGACCGCCTTGCGGATGCGCCCGTCCGCCTCGAAGAAGCGCAGCAGCACGACCGCATCGGCCACGTAGGACACGTTGAGCGTGTTCTGCATCGACCCGATCAACCCCTGTTGCGGGTTGACGAGGATCGTGGCGACGCCCTGCTGGTTCAGATAGGACAGCAGTTCGTGCAGCTGCAGGATCAATTGCTGTTCCTGCGGCATCGCCGCCAGATAGCCGTACAGGCTGTCGATCACGATCATCCCGGCGCCGCGCTCCTCCACCTCGCGCCGGACGCGCCCGGCGAACTCGCCGGGCGACATTTCGGCAGGATCGATCTGCTCGATCCTGAGGCAGCCGGCGTCGATCAGCGGTTCCAGGTCGAGGGCGAAGGCTTGCGCACGGGTCAGCAGCGTCCCGATCCGCTCGTCGAGCTGATACATGGTCGCCCGCTCGCCGCGATGACAGGCGGCGTGAAGATATTGCAGCGCGATCGTGGTCTTGCCCGTCCCGCTCGGCCCCGTCACCAACGTCGAGGTGCCGCGCAGCGGGCCACCGCCGAGCAGCGCATCCAGCGCGGGCACGCCGCTCGACACCGCCTCGCCCACGAAGGTCTTGTGATGATCCGCCGCGATCAGCCGCGGGTGAACGTCGATCCCGCCGGTATGGATGGTCAGGTCGTGGAAGCCCGCTCCGAAATTCACGCCGCGCAGCTTCTGCACCTGCAACCGTCGCCGCGCCGCGCCGAAGTCGAGCGTCAGCCGCTCCAGCGTGATGACGCCGTGGCACAGGCTGTGCAGATGCGTGTCGCTGGCGTCGCCCGCGGTCATGTCGTCGATCAGCATCACGGTGATCGCGCGCGTGGCGAAGAATTGCTTCAGCGCGAGCACCTGCCGCCGGTAGCGCAGCGGGTCCTGCGCCAGCAGGCGCATTTCCGACAGGCTGTCGAACACGACGCGGGTGGGGCGGACGCGATCGACCTCGCCCTCGATCAGGCGGATCGTCTCCCCCAGCTCGGTTTCCCAGGCGTGGAGGATCGATTGCTCGCGTCCGCTGCCGAAGATGCCGTCGACCGCGTTCAGTTCGACGACGTCGAACGCGGCGAGCGTCCAGCCGTGCGACGCGGCGACCTGATCCAGCTCCTCGCGCGTTTCCGACAGGGTGATGTAGAGGACCCGCTCCCCCGCCGCGACGCCCGCCCGCAGGAACTGGAGCGCCATCGTCGTCTTGCCCGACCCCGGCGAGCCTTCCAGCAGGTAGAGCCGGTGACGCGGCAACCCGCCGCGCAGGATGCGGTCGAGGCCAGGGGTGCCGGTCGAGACGGTCATGGGGGGCATCGGCGTGGTGGCTGGCATCAAGTGAGAGCGTCCTGGGCGCCGCGCTTGAGGAGTCTTGGGAAACAACGCAGTGACATCGCCATATCGTGCGCGCAGGCGGCCGCGCAACCGACACGACGGGATGCCTGATCCGGCGCAGGATTTGCAATATAATGCCTCGGGGTCGTCCGATACGGCATGATCCTGTCGGAGCGGCCGGTAGCATCGGCGTCGTCAGCTACGGCCAGGGAGGGTGGAATGAAGCTTCGTCACGTGGTTCTGTCGGGGGCGGCGGCGGCCGTGACCTTGGCGGCGTCGATGCCGCTCGACGCGCACGCGATCTGGTTCGCACAGCGCGCCAGGCAGCTCGCCTTCATCTACGGCGTTGGCGCGGACGACCTTGACGCGGTGAAGCGCGTGCCGCTGGTCAATTCGATCACCGGCTATGACGCGGACTGGGCGCCGGTGAAGACGTCGCTGCGGATCGCGGGGCCGATCCCGCTGGTCGACAGCGAGGCGCCGGTCGCCGCGGTGGCGGCGGTGATGAACTATGGCATGTGGAGCAGGATGCCCGACGGCCATTTCGTCAACAAGGGACGCGACGAGGCGCCGGGCGCGACCTTTTCCGAGCGGACGATCAAATATGCCGTCCACCTGACGCAGCCGCCGACGAAGCCGGTGCCGCTGCTGCCGGGCCACTCGCTCCAGCTGGTGCCGGTCGACATCGCCATCCCGCAGCAGATGGGCGCGCCGATGCGCGTGCGCGCGTTGTACATGGGCAAGCCGGTCGCGGGGGTGACGATCCTGTCCGACTATATCAACGATCCCGATGCGGTCGGGGTGAAGACCGCCGCGGACGGTACCGCGACGATCAAGGTGCGCAACCAGGGGCTGAACGTCCTGATGGCGATCTATGACGGTCCGGCCGACGACAGGACCAAGGTCGATCGCGTCGAGCACAGCGCGTCGCTGTCGTTCGTCCTGCCGCACAAGCCGGAGTGAGCGTCATGAAGACGACGATGATGCTGGCGGTGCTGGTCGCGACCGCCCCCGCGGCGCTTCAGGCGCATGGTGCGCTGAATGCGCGCCACGGCGGGCAGATCCAGGAAGTGAGCGAGACGGGGGTGGAACTCGTCACCGGCGCGACCGGCGTCGACGTCTACCTGACCGACGACGATACGCCGCTGGCGGCGTCGGGCTATGGCGGCAAGGTGACGGTCACGGCCGCGAACGGCGCGAGGACCGAGGCGCCGCTGGTCGCGGTCGAGGGCAATCACCTGACCGCGGCGGGTCTGGTCGCCCCGGCGGGATCGAAGGTGCTGGTGACGCTGTCCGACAGGGCGACGGGGATGCGCACCTTCGGGACGTTCGAGGCGAAGTGAGCGGCGGCCCGGCCGCGTGCGCTACGGCGCGGCGGTCGGGTCCAGCGTGCCGAGCGCGGCGACGAGGATCATGATCGCCAGCGCGAGCGCGGTTTCCACCGCCAGCGAGCGCCGCAGGGCGGGGATCGCCGCGGCCCCCTCTCGCACCAGCCGCGGCGTGAGGCGCCAGCGGTTCGTCGCGGCGAGCAGCAGCATGGCGCCGAACAGCGCGAGCTTCGCGATCAGCAACCGGCCGTAGAGCGTGGACGCGAGCCTCGGCAGCTCGGCGATGCCGGCGATCATCACGGTGTTGATCGCGCCGGTGACCACCAGCGTCGCGACGAAGACGGTGCCGAAGAGCGAGAAGCGATGGAGCGCGTAGGTCGAGCGGTAGGACGACGCGCGCCCGAGCACGCCGCCGGTGAGCGCGAGCAGCGCGCCGAACCACCCCGCGGCGG
Organism: Sphingomonas adhaesiva; assembly: GCF_036946125.1. NCBI lineage: Bacteria > Pseudomonadati > Pseudomonadota > Alphaproteobacteria > Sphingomonadales > Sphingomonadaceae > Sphingomonas > Sphingomonas adhaesiva. The sequence goes on along the minus strand of NZ_JAQIJT010000002.1, from coordinate 1,561,663 downwards.
CGACGGCGTGCAAGCCGTCGGCAACGCAGTGCAGCCAGCCGGCCGCGCCCTCTCCGGCGCCGGCATGGCCGACACCGGCGAGGGTCGCCGCCGCGCCGGCCGCGGCGATCGCCACCGCGGGGGCGCGCGGCACCACCGCGAGCAGCAGGAGCACGATGGCGAGCGCCGCGGCACGCCACGCCATCACGCTGCCGATCGGGGTGTCGCGCAGCAGCGTGGCGATGAGGTCCGCATCGGCGGGAAACGGCGGCGTCCCCGCCATCGCCGCGGCGCTGGCGATCAGCCAGAACGCGGACAGCGCCAGCCCCCCGAGCGCCAGCCCCGCCAGCGCGATGCGGCGGGCCGGCGTCATCGTAAGGTCCGCCATGCTCCACCAGAACATGGGGAGGCCGGCGAGCGCGGCGAGATCGACGTACAGCGCGAGGCGCGCGGCGATGAGGATCGCGTCCATGCCCCTTCCGGCCCCCCTTGCGGTCGCGGCTTACTTGACGGTGAAGCTGTACTGCCCCTCGACCTTGTGCTGGTCGGCGGCGACGACGTGCCAGGTCAGGTCGTAGGTGCCCGCGGGCAGCGCGCGCGGCAGCGTGACGGCCAGCGTCTTGCCGTCGCCCTCGACCGCGGTCCTGAAGCCCTTGATCGGCATCGGCGCGTGATTGGCCATGCCGGGCATCCCGGTCATCACCAGCTCGACGTTGCTCATCGGCGCGAGCAGCTTCTCGGAAAAGGTCAGCGACAGCTTCGTCGGCTTCGCCACCGTGGCGTTGGCGGCGGGGGTGGCGCTCAGCAGCTTGGGATGGGCGAGCGCGGCACCCGGCAGGATGGCGGCCAGAGCGGCGGCGGCGATGAGGACGTGGCGCATGGACATTCTCCGAGGTCGACAGGGTTGCGATCCGAAGCGATACGCAGCGATCCGGCGCGCCCCTCACCCCCGCGCGATTTTTTCGGCGGGAGACAAGGGGTGACGCCGGCCGCGGCGTAATCGCGATGAGATGGGAGGTGCGCGATGAGCGATATCGATCGGATGCTGGAGGCGATGCGCGAGGCGCCGGGCGATCCGCGACTGGCGGAGATGGAGGCGACGGTGATGACCGGCGTCGCGGCGCGGCGGGCGGCGGTCCATGCGCGGCGCAGCGTGATGCTGGCGGCGGTGGTGGCGCTGGGCGTCGGGGTGGTGGGCACGACCGTGCCGGGTACCCCCGCCGCGGCCAGCCCCGCGGTGCTGGGCATGTCGGATTTCGCGCCGTCGCGGCTGCTGGACCGCTAGGGGATGACCGCGGGGCGTTATCTGCTGGTGGCGATCGTCGCCTTCGCCGCGGCGCTGGCGGGCGTATGGGTGGCGCGGACGTGGCTGGCGCCGGCACCGCGCGCTGAGAGCCAGATCCATGCGATCCTGCACGAGAAGCTGACGCTCGACGCGGCGCAGGAGCAGCGCATCCACGCGCTGGAGCAGGGGTTCGCCACGCGTCGCGCGGTCCTGGAGGCGGAGATGCGCGCCGACAACGCCCGGCTGGCGCAGGCGATCGCGCGGGAGCATGGCTATGGCCCGGGCGTCGCCGCCGCGGTCGATCGCTCGCATATGGCGATGGGGCAGTTGCAGAAGGAGACGCTGAAACACGTCTTCGCGATGCGCGGCGTCCTGCGTCCCGATCAGGCGGCGCAGTTCGACGCGGCGGTGGGCAAGGCGCTGACCGATCCGGGCAAGTGAGGGACGGGGTTGCGTCTTCCACGCGGACGACGGTGCTCCGGCGAAGGCCGGAGCCTTGCGTGGTCGAGCGCCACACTGGTCTGTTTGCGCTGCCCAGGGTTCCGGCCTGCGCCGGTACACGTCAAGTGATCGCATGACGGAGGACGACGATGCGGGGCTTGTGGCACGCGCGCTCAAGGGGGAGCAGGCGGCCTATTCCGTGCTGATGCGCCGGCATCGCGACGCGATCTATCGGCTGGCGCGCGCGCATGTCGGGGGGGATGCCGATGCGGCGCTGGACGTGGTGCAGGAGACGTTCGTCGCCGCCTTCGCCGCGCTGCATCGCTACGACGCGGCGCGACCGTTCCGCGCGTGGCTGTCGCGGATCGCGATCAACAAATGCCGCGATCGCGCGCGGCGCGCGGCGGTGCGGCGGTTCTTTTCCTTCGCACGGCCGCTGGAGGACGGCGTGGAGGCGCCCGATGCCGCGCCCGATCCGGAGGCCTCGGCGCGCTCCGGGCAGGAGGTGCGGCGGATCGAGCGTGCGGTCGCGGCGCTGCCCGACACGCTGAAGGAGGTGCTGCTGCTGCGCACGATCGAGGAATTGTCGCAGGCCGATACCGCGCAGGTGCTGGTCATCAGCGAAAAGGCGGTGGAGACGCGGCTCTACCGCGCGCGCCAGAAACTGTCCGCGATGTTGAGGGATGAGGTCGAGCCGCGCGTATAGACGGTGACGATCCCCCCGGAGTTGCCCTTACCATGCCGATCGACCGTCCCGCGGCCATCGACCGCCGCACGCTGATCCGTGGCGCTGCCCGTCTTGCGGGCGGTGCGGCGGTCGCCGGCGCGTTTCCCGCCTGGGCGCAGAGCGGGTCGGCGGGGCATAGGGCGGGGCATGACGCGGGGCGGGGCATCGGTGCGACGCTGTCGGGCGAGGAGATCGCGCTGACGGTCGCGGAATCGCGCTTCGGCACCGGCGGACGTTCGGCGCATGCGGTGACGATCAACGGCACGGTGCCTGCGCCGCTGATCCGGCTGAAGGAGGGGCAGAACGTCCGCCTCGCGGTGACCAATCGGCTGAAGGAGGATACGTCGATCCACTGGCACGGGCTGATCCTGCCGTTCCAGATGGACGGGGTACCCGGCGTCAGCTTCCCCGGTATCCGTCCCGGCGAGACCTTCACCTACGAGTTTCCCATCCGGCAGTCGGGCACCTACTGGTATCACAGCCATTCGGGAATGCAGGAGGCGATGGGGCATTACGGCCCGATCGTGATCGATCCCGCCGGCACCGACCCCGTCCAGGCGGAGCGCGAGCATGTCATCGTGCTGTCGGACTGGAGCCCGGTGCACCCGCATGTCCTGCTCAGGCGGCTGAAGCAGATGGGCGGCTATCACAATTTCCAGAAGCAGACGCTGGCGGGGCTGCTCGCGGGGCGGGACCAGCCGCTGAAGGAGCGTATCGACTGGGGCAAGATGCGGATGGACCCGACCGACATCTCCGACGTGACCGGCTCGACCTACAGTTTCCTGGTCAACGGGCATGGCACGCCGGAGAACTGGACCGGGCTGTTCGCGCCGGGCGAGCGGGTGCGGCTGCGGATCGTCAACGCCTCCGCGATGACCAATTTCAACGTGCGCGTGCCCGGCCTGGCGATGACGGTTGTCCAGTGCGACGGCCAGCATGTCCAGCCGGTCGAGACCGACGAGTTCCAGATCGGCATCGCGGAAACCTATGACGTGGTCGTCCGCCCGACCGAGGCGCAGGCCTATGCGCTGGTGGCGGAGGCGATCGACCGATCCGGGCTGGTGCGCGCGACGCTCGCGCCCCGGATGGGGATGGTCGCGGCGATCCCGCCGCTGCGCCGGCGCCCGCTGCTGACGATGAAGGACATGGGGATGGACATGTCCGGCATGGACATGGGGCAGGGCGGCGTCATCGACCTGAGCCAGCCGGCGAACGACAGCATGGCGGGTCATTCGATGAAGATGCGCGACACCGCGCTGCTGCCACCCACGGTGAAGGCGGGGCCGGGCGTGGCGACCGTGTCCGCGATGCCCGCGGATCGCGTCGCGGACAAGCCCACCGGGCTGGAGGATGTCGATCATCGCGTGCTGACCTATGCCGACCTGAAGTCGCTGACGCCGCGCACCGACACGCGGACCCCGACGCGCCGGCTCGACATCCACCTGACCGCCAACATGGAGCGGTACATGTGGTCGTTCGACGGCGTGAAGCTGTCGGAGGGCGCGGAGCGCATCCCGTTCCGCCATAACGAGCGGGTGCGCGTGACGCTCATCAACGACACGATGATGCCGCATCCGATCCACATCCACGGCCATTTCTTCGACCTTGTCACCGGCGCCGGGCTGAGCGATCCGCGCAAGCATACGGTCAACGTCCTGCCCGGCGGCAAGGCCAGCTTCGACCTGACCGCGGATGCGATCGGCGACTGGGCGTTCCACTGTCACATGCTGATGCACATGCACACGGGGATGATGCGCGTCGTCACCGTGCGCCACGAAGGCGACGCGGCATGAGCGGGCTCGCCACGCTCGCGCTGCTGCTCGCCGCGCCGCAGATGGACCATGCGGCGATGGGGCACGGCACCCCCGCTCCCGCTCCGGCGCAGGATCATGCGGAGCACGACATGGCCGCGCCCGCGCCGGAGGCGGCCGACATCCCGCAGGGCACGCCGCCTGCGGTGCCGCGCGACCATGCCGCCGACGCCTTCTACGATCCGGCTGCCGTCGCGCGCGCGCGCAAGACGATGGAGCAGGAGAGCGGGGGGATGATCTTCTCGCGCTGGATGCTCGACCGCGCCGAATATCGCGCCGGCAAGGGACGCGACGGCTATCATTGGGAGGGCGAGGGCTGGGTCGGCGGCGACCTGAACCGCTTCGCGATCAAGACCGAGGGCGAGGGGAGGTTCGGCGAGCGTGCCGAGCAGGCCGAGGTGCAGGCGCTCTACTGGCGCGCGCTCGACCCGTGGTTCAACCTGGAGGCCGGGGTGCGGCAGGATCTCCAGCGCGGCGGGCGGACCTATGCGGTCGTCGGCGTCGATGGGCTCGCTCCATACTGGTTCGAGGTGAGCGCGCAGGCGTTCCTGTCGGATCGCGGCGACGTGTCGGCGCGGCTGGAGGCGAGCTACGACCAGCGCATCACGCAGCGGCTGATCCTGCAGCCCGCGGTCGAGGTGAACCTGGCGGCGCAGGACGTGCCGGAGGCGCCTGTCGGGGCGGGGCTGACCAATATCGAGGCGGGACTGCGGCTGCGCTACGAATTCGCGCGCGAGTTCGCGCCGTATATCGGGGTGAACCGGGAGAAGTCGTTCGGGCGGACGGCGCGGTTCCTGCGGGCGGAGGGGGAGGGGGCTTCGGCCACCACCTTCGTGGCGGGGGTGCGGATGTGGTTCTAGCCGCGGCGCCCACCTCCGCGGCGAAGGCGGGACCTTTGCAAAAGGCTCCCCCGTGCTCCTGCGTAGGCGGGAGCCCAGGGTTGCAGCTCCGATAAGGCGTTGTTCTGCCTAGCCCCGGGCTCCTGCCTGCGCAGGAGCACGGCATGCGCTCGGTGCCGTTGCGCCCGTTTTGCAAAGGTCCCGCCTTCGCCGGGAACGGCGAGATTGGCGAGCGACAGATGACCTTTGTGGAGGGTTAGAGTCGTCTGCGACCGAGTTGAATCAAGGGGGATTCACGTAGGGGTGATTTGGTGATTCAAGGTGCTGGCCGGATGGGAGGCTGGCGTGGATGGGCAAGGCGTATTCGGATGACCTTCGCAAGCGGGTGGTAGCGGCGATGGCGACGGGGCGGAGCTGTCGGGAGGTGGGTGCGGCGTTCGACGTGGCGCCGAGCACGGCGGGGAACTGGTGGCGGCGCTACCGGCGCGAGAGCAGCCACGCGGCGCGGCCGATGGGCGGCGATCGGCGCTCGAAGCTGCTGGATCAGGCGGGCTGGATCGGCGAGCGGCTGGCCGAGGTGCCGGAGTTGACGCTGGGCGAAGTCAGGAGCGAGCTGGCCGGGCGCGGGATCGAGGTCAGTTATGCGAGCGTCTGGCGGACGGTGCGCAGGCTGGGGCTGCGGCACAAAAAAAAGGACCATCTTCGCGGCTGAGCAGGACCGGCCGGACGTCGCGGTCGCGCGCGAGGTCTGGCGTGCCGCACAGGCCGGACTGGACTTCACGTCGCTGGTCTTCGTCGACGAGACAGGGACGACCACCAGCATGACCCGGCTGCGCGGCTGGGGCCGGAAGGGCAAGCCGCTGCTCGGCAAGGCACCCCACGGGCACTGGATGACCTCGACCTTCGTCGCCGGCCTGCGCCACGACGGCATCGCCGCGCCGATGCTGATCGACACGCCGATGACCGGCCGCATCTTCCAGCAATGGCTGACCGATCACCTCATCCCCGAACTGCCGCCCGGCAGCATCGTGGTCTGCGACAACCTGGCGGCCCACAAGGTCGACGGCGTCCGGCAGTGTCTCGAGGATGCAGGCATGGGCCTGCTCTACCTTCCAGCCTACAGCCCCGACTTCAACCCGATCGAGCAGGCCTTCGCCAAGATCAAGGCGCTGCTCCGAAAGGCCGCCCCGCGCTCCTTCGACGCCATCGTCACAGCCCTCAAGCACATCCTCAAACGCTTCAGACCCGCCGAATGCGCAAACTACCTCCGACACTCAGGCTACGTGCAAACATGATCGAAACTGACTCTAGACGTAGGGTGTCGCGCGCCCCACGATGGTGAGGTGCGCGGAACCCTGGATGCCGGAACACGTCCGGCATGACGATAATGGGAGGGGGCCCGGGCGCCCTAGCCCAGCGCGTCGATCAGTTCGTCCCTGGTCATCGTCGACCGGCCCGGCACGTCGCGCTTCTTCGCCTCCGCATACAATTCCGCCTTCGTGCGGTGGTCGCGGTGGCGGGCGGTCTTCTTCGCCACGTCGTCGGGTTGCGCGCTGAACTGCTTGCCCTTCCTCGTATCGGCGCGCTTCTTCTTCGTGGTGCGGCGGTATTCGTCGTCGGACAGCGCCTCGCGCGCCTTCTTCGGCAGGTAGCGTTCGCCGGTCTTGCCGCTCTCCCTGCCCGACTTCGTGCCCCACTCCTCCTCGGTCCACTGGTGGAGGGAGTTATCGTCGTCCTTGCCGCCCACATAGCCGCCGCCGCGCTTCTTGTATTCCGCCACCGCCAGCTGCGCCTTGCGCGCGGACCATTGGCCCTTCCTGCCGCCTTTGGTGCCGGCGGTGACCTCTTCCTTCACCTTTTCCCACAGCGGGGGATCGGATTTTTCGGCTGTCTCGGACATGCAGCGGCAACGCGCGTATTCGCGGAACGCCTCACGGGGTGGTGACGAAACTGTCCATCACGCGCTTGCGCCCGGCCTGTTCGAAGTCGATCTCGAGCTTGTTGCCCTCGATCTCCGCGATCGTGCCGTAGCCGAACTTCTGGTGGAACACGCGTTGGCCGGTCGACAGGTCGCTGCGCCCCTTGTTGCCCAGGCTGACCGCGGAGGCGCGGCTCTCGACCACACGGACAGGCTCCTTCGTGAAGGTGCGGCTGGTCCATTCGCCGCCGGGCTTGCTGCCCCCCGCGCTGCCGAGCGTCCCCGCGGCGCGCTGCCACCCGGGCCCGCGCCCCGCGCCGCGCGCGACATTGGCGAAGGGATCGGCATGCTCCGACCAGTTGGCGCGCCACAGGCTCTCGCCGCCCGACATGCTCGTCTCGCTCTCGACATGGGCGGGCGGCAATTCGCCGACGAAGCGCGACGGGATCGAGGAGGTCCACTGGCCGTAGATGCGGCGGTTGGCGGCGTGGAGGATCGTCGCGCGGCGGCGGGCGCGGGTGATCGCGACATAGGCGAGGCGGCGTTCCTCCTCCAGCGCGCGCGTGCCCCCCTCATCGATCGCGCGCTGCGACGGGAAGATGCCTTCCTCCCATCCGACCAGGAACACGGTGCCGAATTCCAGCCCCTTGGCGGCATGGATCGTCATGATCGTGACCTTCGGATCCTCGCGCGTGGCGTCATTGTCCATGACGAGGCTGACATGTTCCAGGAATGCGCCGAGGCTGTCATATTCCTCCATCGCGCGCACCAGCTCGGAGAGGTTCTCCAGCCGCCCCGCGGCCTCGGCCGACTTCTCCGCCTGCCACATCGCGGTATAGCCGCTCTCGTCGAGGATCTGCCGCGCCAGCTCGGCATGCGGCAGGTCACGCGCCATGTCGCGCCAGCGCGCGATGTCGCCGACGAAGCGACCGAGCGACTTGCGCGCCTGCGGCGTCAGTTCGTCGGTGTCGAGGATGCGCGCCGCGGCGATCGACATCGGCATATCCTGTCCACGCGCCAGCTGGTGCAGCCGCGCGATCGCCTTGTCGCCGAGCCCGCGCTTGGGCGTATTGACGATGCGCTCGAACGCGAGGTCGTCGGCGGGCTGGTTGACGACGCGAAGGTACGCCAGCGCATCGCGGATCTCGGCGCGTTCGTAGAAGCGGAAACCGCCGACGATCTTGTAGGGCAGGCCGATCGCGATGAAGCGATCCTCGAACTCGCGGGTCTGGTGTTGCGCGCGGACGAGGATGGCGACGTCGTCGAGGCTGGTGCCGCTGCGCTGCGCCGCCTCGATCTCGTCGCCGACGCGCCGCGCCTCCTCGGGCCCGTCCCAGACGCCGAGCACGCGCACCTTCTCGCCCGCGTCGAGCTCGGTCCACAATTCCTTGCCCAGCCGCCCGCCGTTGTTCGCGATCACGCCCGAGGCGGCGGCGAGGATGTGCGGGGTGGAGCGGTAGTTCTGCTCCAGCCGGATGACGGTGGCGCCGGGGAAGTCCTTCTCGAACTTCAGGATATTCTCGACCTGCGCGCCGCGCCAGGAATAGATCGACTGGTCGTCGTCGCCGACGCAGCAGATGTTGCGCCGCTCCTGCGCCAGCAGCCGCAGCCACAGGTACTGGACCGAATTGGTGTCCTGATACTCGTCGACCATGATGTAGCGGAAGCGCTGCTGATACTGCTCCAGCACCGCGCGCTCGGTCTTCAGGATGGTGAGCATGTGGAGCAGCAGGTCGCCGAAGTCGCAGGCGTTCACCGCCCTCAACCGCTCCTGATAAAGCTGGTACAGCTCGCCGCCGCGGCCGTTGGCGTAGCGCTCGCTCTCGCCCGCATCGATCTCGCGCGGGGTCAGCCCCTTGTTCTTCCACTCGTCGATCAGCCCGGCGAGGCTGCGCGCGGGGAAGCGCTTCTCGTCGATGTCCGCGGCGATCACCAGCTGCTTGAGCAGGCGCAGCTGATCGTCGGTGTCGAGGATCGTGAAATTGCTCTGCAAACCCACCAGCTCGGCATGGCGGCGCAGCATCTTCGCCCCGATGGCGTGGAAGGTGCCGAGCCACGGCATCCCCTCCACCATGTCGCCGACCAGCCGCCCGACCCGCTCGCGCATCTCGCGCGCGGCCTTGTTGGTGAAGGTGACGCTCAGGATCTCCGACGGATAGGCCTTGCGGGTGTAGAGCAGGTGCGCGAGGCGCGCGGTCAGCGCCGCGGTCTTGCCGGTGCCGGCGCCGGCGAGCACGAGGACGGGGCCGTCGGTGGTCAGCACCGCCTGGCGCTGCGGCGGGTTCAGGCTGGCGAGATAGGGCGGGTCGATAACGTCGTTCACCACCGAACAGGTAGGGAACGGCGACCGGGGCGGCAACCCCGTGCGTACACGACGAGGGTTGCCAGAACGGCGCGGGCGTGGGAACATTCCGGCAACGGCAGGGAGGATTCAGGATGGCGATCACGGGCGGGTGCCATTGCGGGGCGGTGCGCTACACCGCGCAGGGTACCGCGGAGCATCATGCGCTGTGCCATTGCGGCGACTGCCGACGCTGGTCGGGAGCGCCGCTGGCGGGGTGGATCGCGTTCCGCGAGGCGGACGTGACGATCGAGGGCGAGCCCGCGGCCTACGCTTCGTCCCCGGGCGCGACGCGGCATTTCTGCGCGGCGTGCGGAACGGGGCTGTTCTATCGCAACGAGCAGGTGCTGCCGGGGCTGATCGATATCCAGTCCGGCACGCTCGACGCGCCGCAGGATCATGCGCCGGGCGCGCATATCATGGTGAAGGAGCGGTTGCCGTGGATGCGGGACATCGCCACCCTGCCGGAATTCGCGACCTATCCGGGGATGGAGGCGTGACCGATCCGATCGCCGCGTGGCACGATTACATGCACGCGCCGTCCGCCGACACGCTCGCGGCGCTGCTGGCCGAGGACGTCGTCTTCCACAGCCCGGCGGTCCATACGCCGCAGGTCGGCAAGGCCGTGACGATGAAATATCTCTCCGCCGCGGCCGAAGTGCTGGGCGGCGACGATTTCACCTACGTCGGCGAATGGCGCGCGGAGCGCTCGGCGGTGCTGGAGTTCACCTGCACGATCGGCGACGCGATCAAGGTGGACGGCGTGGACATCATCGGCTGGGACGAGGACGGACGGATCGTCTCGTTCAAGGTGATGATCCGTCCGATGAAGGCGCTGAACACGGTCGTGCCGCTGATGGCGGCGGCGCTGGCGCGCTGACGCGGGCGGGCGCCGGCGGGTATCCGGCGCAAGCGCCGCCCGCGCCCCTTCGGACATGGCCACGGGCCCGGATTGTTTCGCGCGATCGTCGCAGGATCGCGCGGTCCGGGCGCGCGCGCGGGACGGCGATGGCGGTCGCGGCACCCGGCGGGCGCGTTGCGCGACACCGCTCCGCCGCGGCCGGGGAGCCGATCGTCGCGTGCCGTGTTGACAAGCGCGAGGCGGCGGACTGGTAACATATGTCATGAAAGCGTCACGCGTAGCGGCAATGGGCGATCATCATGACAGCTGATGTCCTTGCGGCGATTCCTTCGGAGCCGTCCGCCGCCGCCCGCCGGTTCGATTCGCCCCCGAATCCGGTGGCGCGCTGGGTCTTCATCGCCGTGGTCGCGCTCGGCTTCGGCTTCGCGGTGGGCAGCGTCATCAGCGACGTGCGCCAGGTGGGCGAGCAGATGGCGGGCGGGGTGTTCCTGTTCCTCGCGCTCGCGCTGGTGATTGCGCTCGGCTTCGAGTTCGTGAACGGCTTTCACGATACCGCCAATGCGGTGGCGACGGTGATCTACACCAACGCCATGCCCGCGCATTTCGCGGTCGTGTGGTCGGGGTTCTTCAACTTCCTGGGCGTGATGCTGTCGTCGGGCGCGGTCGCCTATTCGATCGTCACGCTGCTGCCGGTGAACCTGATCCTGAACGTCGGATCGGGCGCGGGCTTCGCGATGATCTTCGCGCTGCTGCTGGCGGCGGTGCTGTGGAACCTGGCCACCTGGTACGTCGGGCTGCCCAACAGCTCCAGCCACACGCTGATCGGATCGGTGCTGGGCGTCGGCCTCGCCAACCAGCTCATCAACAGCGCGAGCGGCGGTGCGGCGGGCGTCGACTGGAGCCAGGCGACGAAGGTGCTGTCGGGGCTGCTGATGGCGCCGGTGATCGGTTTCTGCGCCGCCGCGCTGCTGCTGGTCGTGCTGCGTATCGTCACCCGCAATCCCAGGCTGACGCAGGCGCCGAAGGGCGATACGCCGCCGCCCAGGGGTATCCGGGCGCTGCTGATCTTCACGTGCACCGCGGTGTCGTTCAGCCACGGGTCGAACGACGGGCAGAAGGGCATGGGCCTCATCATGCTGATCCTGATCGGCTGCGCGCCCACCGCCTATGCGCTCAACCGCACGCTGCCGGCCAGCCAGACGCCCGCCTTCGTCGCGAGCGCGGAGGCGGCGGCGGGCGTGCTGCGCCGCCACGGGGCGATCGACATGCCGCTGCCCGCGGCGCGCGACACGCTGGCGAAGGCGTTGGAGCAGCGCGCCACGACGACGCCCGCCGCCTATAGCGCGGTGGTGGCGGTATCGGGCGAGGTGTCGCGACAGGTCGCGGGCTATGGCGCGTTCAGCCGGGTGCCGGCGGCGGCCGCGCCCAACATCCGCAACGACATGTATCTGGTGCTGGAGGCGACCCGCGCGATCGCCAAGGCACCGTCGGCGCACCTGAGCGATGCCGAGCAGTCGACGCTACAGGCCTATCGCGGCAAGCTGGAGGCCGGCACGCGGTTCATTCCGCTGTGGGTCAAGGTCGCGGTCGCGCTGGCGCTGGGGCTGGGAACGATGGTCGGCTGGAAGCGGATCGTCGTCACCGTGGGCGAGAAGATCGGCAAGCAGCACATGACCTATGCCATGGGCGCCTCCGCCGAACTGGTGGCGGCGGGCACGATCCTGGCCGCGGACCGCTTCGGCCTGCCGGTGTCGACGACGCATATCCTGTCGTCGGGCGTGGCGGGCGCGTCGGTGGCGAGCGGGCACGGCTTGCAGCGCCGCACCATCGTCCAGCTGGCGGCGGCGTGGATCATGACGCTGCCGGTGGCGATGCTGCTGTCCGGGCTGCTTTACTGGGCGCTGCTGACGCTGGTGCGCGCCGGCGGGTTCTGAGGCCGAAACCGTCGGCTGGGTGATGGAACGGCAGGCGCTGCCCGTCATCGGCCTTTTGCCCACTGGGCCCGGCTTCGCGGGACCTTAGCAAAACGGCGGCAACGGCGCCGGGCCCATGCCGTGCTCCTGCGGAGGCAGGAGCCCAGGGCCAGGCAGAACACCGCCTTGTGGGACGTGCAACCCTGGGCTCCTGCCCGCGCAGGAGCACGGTGACACCTTTTCGATGGTCTCGCCTTTCGCCATCCCGGGGAAGCGGCGCCGCCGGAGGGCGAATCCTGCCCCGGCGCCCGGCAAAAAAAGGGGCGGCTCGTCAGACGAACCGCCCCGTAGTTCAGGGAAGGATCGGGCGGGGGGCGCCCGATCGTCACGGTGCCCGACAGGGGGGAGGGCACCGCGAGAAGGGCTCTACCCGGCCTTCGTTGCTGGAATATGTCGGGCGCAGACATTTTCGTAACCCGGGCCGCATCGCGATCGTGGCTTGACCGGATCGCCGTTGCGCGCCGATGACCCCGCCTATGTCGACGACTGCCGCGCTGCCCGCCTCCCATCGCCGTATCCTGCTCGCCAGCCTGGTGGGGACGTCGGTCGAGTTCTACGATTTCTACATCTACGCCACCGCGGCATCGCTGGTGTTCGGGCCGCTGTTCTTTCCGGCGGATACGCCGTCGACGCAGTTGCTGGCGTCCTACGCCAGCCTGGCGGTGGCCTTCCTCGCGCGGCCGGTGGGGGCGTGGGCGTTCGGCCATTACGGCGACCGCATCGGGCGGAAGTCGACGCTGGTCGCCAGCCTGATGCTGATGGGCGGATCGACGCTCGCCATCGCGTTCCTGCCGACCTTCGCCACGGCGGGCTATCTGGCGCCGCTGCTTTTGTGCCTGTTGCGCTTCGGTCAGGGGTTCGGGCTGGGCGGCGAATGGGGCGGCGCGGCGCTGCTGGCGGTGGAGAATGCGCCGCCGGGCTATCGCGGACGCTATGGGATGGTGCCGCAGTTGGGCGCTCCGGTGGGGTTCATCGCGGCGAACGGCCTGTTCCTGATCCTGGGCAGCGCGATGTCGCCGGGCGATTTCATGGCCTGGGGCTGGCGCATCCCGTTCCTGCTGTCGGTGGTGCTCGTCGGGCTGGGGTTGTGGGTGCGGCTGAAGATCGCGGAGACGCCCGCCTTCGCGCAGGTGCTGGAGGAGGGGCCGCCGCCGGCGGTGCCGATGGGCGAGCTGCTGCGCCACCACTGGCGCGCCGCGATCGGTGGGACGCTGGGCGCGGTGGCGTGCTTCGCGGTCTATTATCTCGCGACCGCGTTCGCGCTGGGATATGCGGTCACCAACCTGGGGATCGGGCGGCAGACGATGCTGGCGCTGCAACTGGGGGCGATCCTGTTCATGGCGGTCGGCATCGCGCTGTCGGGCGTGTGGGCGGACCGGACGAGCGCGGCGCATGTGCTGAAATGGGGCTGCGCCGGTGCCGTGGTCGCGGGGTTCGCGCTGGCGCCGGGGCTGGGATCGGGATCGATTCCGGTGATCTTCGCCGCGCTGGCGTTCGCGCTGTTCGTGATGGGGTTCGTCTACGGTCCGCTGGGCGCGTGGCTGCCGGGGCTGTTCCCGGCGCGGGTGCGCTACACCGGCGTCAGTCTGGCGTTCAACATGGCGGGGATCATCGGCGGCGGGCTGACCCCGGTCGCGGCGCAGGCGCTGGCGGAGCGTGGCGGATTGACGCTGGTGGGGGGCTATCTGGCGGTGATGTCGCTCACCAGCCTGGGGGCGCTGCTGCTGATGAAGACGCGGCCGGTCGCCGACGCGGTGCCGGTGGAGGGGTCGTAGATTTCACGCGAAGACGCGAAGACGCGAAGAGGTTTCGCGCGACGTTGCGGTCGGAAGACGATGGCCGACCGTTGATGTCTTCCGATCGCCATCCTCGGGGGGTGGCGCCTTCGCGCCTTCGCGGCTTCGCGTGAATCATTCTTCCTTCCGCAGCAGCGTGATCCGCGCTCGCCCATAGACCCGGTCGGCGTCGACGACGAAGCCGTCGACCGCGACATCCTCGTTCCACGCCGTCTCGATCGACACCCAGGTGGCGGGTCCGATCCAGCCGAGCCGCGCGAGCTTGTCCGCCGCCACCGCGCCCGCGCCGGTGCCATAGGGCGGGTCCATCATGACGAGGTCGAGCGGTGCGCGCGCCGGCCCGAGCGACAGTGCGGAAATGGCGCGCACGTCGCAGCCACCCGCGCCCAGCCTGGCGACATTGGCGCGCAGCACGTCGAGCGCTGCCTTGTCCTGCTCCACGAACAGGCAGGTCGCGGCGCCGCGCGACAGCGCCTCCAGCCCCAGCGCGCCGGAGCCCGCGAAGAGATCCGCCACCGCCAGTTCGTCGAAGGTGCCCAGCCGGCTGGTCAGCATCGAGAACAGCGCCTCGCGCGTGCGGTCGGCGGTGGGGCGGGTGGTGTCGCCCTTCGGCGCGGCGAGCGGTCGACCGCGCCACTGGCCGGCGATGATCCTCACTTGCGCTTCCCTCCGCGCGGGGCAGGGCCGGTGCGCGGCTTGGGCTTGGCCCAGCCGGCCTTGCGCTTGATCGGCTCCCGCCGGGTGGGCGCTTCCGGTTCGGTCGCCGGGGTGAGCGTCTTGCGCGGCGGTTGCGGCGCGGCGGACCGGCGCGCATCGTTTCGCGCGTTGCCGTCGCGCGCCGGGGCGGCGGTGCCTGCCGGCCCGCGCATCGGTCGCACGTCGGCACGGGCCGATGGCGCGCCGCTGCGGGCGGGCCGTTCGGGAGCGCGAACGGGCCGTGCCGGGTCACGCGCGGGCCGCGGCGTGTCGCGCGTCTGCCGTGCCGGATCACGCGGCGGCATGGCGCGCGCGGGTGTCGCCGCACCGCGCGACGATCCGGCGGGGCGCGTTGCCGAGGGCATCGTGCTGCGCTGACGCCGCGTCGTGGCGGCGACGTCGACGTCGGGGGTGCGCTCCCGGACAGCGGGCGCGGTCTTCAGCGTCTGGCGGAACGCCGCGACATCACCGTCGCGGACCTCGCCGATCCCGCCCACCGGCAGGTCGCCGAGCACGAACGGGCCGTAGCGCGTGCGGATCAGCCGGCTGACGCGCAGGCCGAGATATTCCAGCACGCGCCGCACTTCGCGGTTCTTGCCCTCGCGCAGCGTCATCTCGATCCAGACGTTGGTGCCGGTGCGCCGCTCCAGATTGGCGTCGATCTGGCCGTAGCGAACGCCCTCCACCTCCACGCCGTGGATCAATTCCTCCAGATGTGCCTGCGTCACATGGCCATAGGCGCGTGCGCGATAGGTGCGCTCGACCCCGGTCGAGGGCAGCTCCAGCTGACGCTTGAACGCACCGTCGGTGGTCAGCAGCAGCAACCCCTCCGTATTCAGGTCGAGCCGGCCGACCGGGACCAGCCGCGGCAGGTCCTTGGGCAGGCGGTCGTAGATCGTCGGGCGCCCGGAAAAGTCGCGCTCCGCGGTCAGGACGCCGGCGGGCTTGTGGAACAGGAACAGCCGCGTCGGCTCCGCGGCGGCGACCGGATCGCCGTCGACGGTGACGCCGTCGAGCGAGGGGAGGACCGTCGCGGGGGTGTCGAGGACCACGCCGTCCTTCGCGACGCGCCCGTCGACGATCATCCGCTCGACCTCGCGACGCGAGGCGACGCCGGCGCGGGCGAGAAGTTTGGCGATCCGGTGCTGGGGGGGAGTTTCGGCCATCCGCGCCACTTAGCCGACTCGCTTCGCACGCGTGAGGAATTATTTGCGACCGAACGGCCGTGTTCGCGTTATGACCGCGTAACGGGACAGACAGGCGGGCATGATGTTCGGGCGCAGGGAACGGACGATCGAGCGACTGCTGGTGGTGGAGGACGAGCCGCTGGTCGCGTTCGATACCGAGCACCTGCTGACCGAGCAGGGGTATCAGGTGATCGCGACGGTCGACCGCGTGGCGGATGCGGTCGCGGTGCTGGCGGACGGCGCGGTGCTGGACCTGATCCTGGTCGACGTGAACCTGGCCGACGGCAGCGGCGTCGAGGTGGCGCGCGCAGCGCACGAGCGGGGCACGCCGGTGATGTTCGTCACCAGCGCCTGCCCGGCGGACGCGCAGGCGCTGGCGATCGGTTGCCTCGCCAAGCCCTATGCGCAGCGCGACCTGCTCAACGCGATCGTCGCGGTGGAGCAGGCGATCGCGGGCAAGCCGCCGCGCCGGATGCCGAGCGGGTTCAGGCTGTTCGCGGGCACCTGATCGCGGCGTTGCTCCCCCTTCGCGGCGCTTCTACAGTCGCCGGCTTATGGCGGGAGCAGGTAGTTGATCGACGGCGATGTGCGGGGCCGCACCTGGGTGGACGGCATCAGGCCCTATGTCGAGCGCGCGCCGCTGGCCGCGCTGGCGCTGGGGATATCGTCGGGCTTTCCCTATTCGATGATCGCCGCCACGCTGACCTCGCGGCTGGCGCAGAGCGGGATCGACAAGAAGACGGTGACCGCGTTCAGCCTCGCGTTCCTGGTCTATAACATCAAGTTCCTCTGGGCGTGGATGGTCGACGGGGTGCGGCTGCCGCTGCTGTCGCGGCTGGGACAGCGCGTGTCGTGGATGCTGCTGGCGGGCGTGCTGGTGATCGCGGCGGTGGCCAATCTGGCGCTGGTCGATCCGGTGGCCAGCATCGGCGCGACCGCGACCGCCGCGATCCTGGTCGGTGCGGCGGGGGCGACGTTCGACATCGTGATCGACGCCTATCGCATCGAGATACTGGAGCCGCGCCAGCTGGGCGTGGGCACGGGGATGAACCAGTATGGCTGGCGGATCGGCTCCGCGGGCGCGGGGGCGCTGGCGCTGGTGATCGCGGCGCGCCACGGGTGGGAGGCGGCGTATCTCGCCTGCGCGCTGCTGGCGCTTCCGGCGATGCTGGTGGCGCTGTGGCTGGGCGAGCCGGCGCGCTATCGTCCGCCGACCGAGCGGCGCGGGGTGGCGCAGGCGGCGGCGGCGATCTGGCGCCCGTTCCTCGAATTCTTCGCGCGGCCCGGCGCGGTCGTGATCCTGCTGTTCATCCTGATCCACAAGATCGGCGACACGCTGGGGCAGCTGGTGCTGCGGCTGCTGCTCGACGACCTGCGCTATACCAATGACGAGATCGCGCTGTGGGATGTCGGCATCGGCTTCTGGGCGTATCTGGTCGGCATCTTCATCGGCGGCGCGATGTACGCGCGGATGGGGCTTAAGCGATCGGTGCTGGCCAGCCTGATCCTGATGGCGGTGTCGAACCTGAGCTTCGCGCTGCTCGCCGCGGCGGGACACAGCAACGTCGGGCTGGGGGGCGCCATGCTGTTCGAGAACATCGCGTCGGGCATCGGCGGGGTGACGATCGTCGCCTATCTGTCCGCGCTGTGCGACCTGCGCTTCACCGCGGCGCAATATGCGCTGATCTCCGCCGCCACCAGCATCGTCGGACGCGTGCTGACCGGCACGACCGCGGGCGCGATGGTGGAGGCGATGGGGTTCGTGAATTATTACCTGATGACCGGCGCGATCGCGATGCCGGGTGTGCTGCTGTTCTGGTGGATGGGACGGTCGGGCCTCGTCGATCGATCGGTCGGCAGCGCGGGCGTCGAGGGGGAGGGGGACGCCCGCGACGCTTCTACACCGTGATCGGGCGCCCCTCGTCGGCGAAGGCGACGGCGACCGCCGCGGCGCTGGCCAGCACGCCGTCGATGCGCCGCTGGCCGAGCAGGTCCTGCATCAGCAGCCGGGCGTGATCGCTGCGTGTTTCGACCCGCGACAGGATCGTCACCAGCGCGCGCTCCGACGGCGTCATCCGCGCGCAGCAGCACGGCGCGATCGCGATCGGTTGCGCCGCATTCGCCGCCATGTCGGCCATGAGCGAGCGCAACAACGTCAGCGGGCGGCGAAACGCCTCTCCGAAGGCGGTGAACAGCGCGTGCGCGGCGCGCGCATCGGCGAGGCCGTTCGCCCCCATCCGCCGCATCGCGAAGAGCGCGATGCGCGCGTTGGCGCACTCCGGCACCTCGTAGGGCAAGGCGGTCAAGGTCGCGGAGGCGGGGCCGGTGGGGGCGGGGGCCGGCGCGGGAATGTGGTTCATGGACAAGCGACTCCTCGTGGAGCCGCCAAGATCACCGACGCGCTATTGCAAGTCAATCGCAGATTAGCGGGTCAGTCGGGCAGCTCGTCGTTCGCCGCCAGCACGCGTCCGGCAAGGTAGAGCGAACCCAGGACGAGCACCGGATGCGAAGGCCCCCGCGACAGCGCGTCGATCGCCGCGGCGGCATCGGCGGCGGTGGTCGTGGCGGCGATGCCCAGCGCGGCGGCGAGCGCGGCGAGATCGTCGGGCGCGTGATGGTCGTGGCCGGGGACGGGGATGGCGGTCAACGTCGCGATGCGCGGGGCAAAGGGGGCGAGGAGGCCGGCGGGATCCTTGTTGGCGAGCATCCCCAGGATGACGTCGAGGGGCGTGTCGTCGGGCAGCAGCCGACCCAGCGACCGCGCGATCGCCTCGCCCGCGGACGGGTTGTGCCCGCCGTCGAGCCAGACCGGCCGCGCGCCCAGGGGAGCGGTCAGCGGTCCGGGACGCAATCGCTGGAGTCGCGCCGGCCAGCGCGCCGTCGTGGCGGCGGCGAGGGCGCTGTCGGGGACGCGCACCGCCCGCTGGTGGCGCAGCATCGCGACGGCGAGCCCCAGATTTTCCGCCTGATGCGCGCCGGGCAGCGCGGGCAGCGGCAGGTCGAGCGCGCCGGCGGCGTCATGGTAGCGCACGCGGCCGTCACCTTCGGCGACGTGCCACGCGGTGCCCTCGGCGAGGATGCGCGCGCCTGCGCGAGTGGCGGCGTCGCTGACGCGCGCGGCGATGTCGGGGGCGTAGCGCATCGTCAGCAACGGGACGCCGGGCTTGGCGATCCCGGCCTTCTCGACCGCGATCTGCGCCAGCGTGTTGCCCAAAAAGGCCTGATGATCGATCCCCAGCGCGGCGATGCCGCACGCCGCAGGGCTCGCGATCACGTTGGTCGCGTCCAGCCGCCCGCCGAGCCCGACCTCGATCACGCAGGCGTCGGCCGGGGTTCGTGCGAAGGCGAGGAAGGCGGCGGCGGTCGTCACCTCGAAGAAGCTGGCGCCGATGTCGCCGCCGGCATCGAGCACCTCCGCCAAAAGCGTCGCCAGCGCGGCATCCTCGATCAGGCGACCGGCGAGACGGATCCGCTCGTTGAAGCGGACGAGATGCGGGCTGGTATAGGCGTGGACGCGAAGCCCCGCCGCCTCCAGCGCGGCGCGCAGACAGGCGCAGGTCGAGCCCTTGCCGTTGGTGCCGGCTACGTGGAACACCGGCGGGAGCGCGAGGTGCGGGTCGCCGAGGCGGGCGAGCAGGCG
Organism: Sphingomonas adhaesiva; assembly: GCF_036946125.1. Classification (NCBI taxonomy): domain Bacteria; kingdom Pseudomonadati; phylum Pseudomonadota; class Alphaproteobacteria; order Sphingomonadales; family Sphingomonadaceae; genus Sphingomonas; species Sphingomonas adhaesiva. The sequence goes on along the minus strand of NZ_JAQIJT010000002.1, from coordinate 1,542,168 downwards.
CGTGATGCGGGCGAGCCCGAGCACATCCGCGCCCGGTGAGAGCGACCACAGCCGATCGAGCTGCGCCTGCACCGCGACGTCGGAGGAGGTGGCGTGGTCGGGCATGGTGGGCCTTCAGAATGACAGACCGTCCCGTCATGCCGGACCTGTTCCGGCATCCAGGGCGCCGGGCCCCACGCTTGACGGTGCGCGGAACCCTGGACCCCGGAACAGGTCCGGGGTGACGTAATGCGGTGGCAGCGTTCCGCGTTTCCCTCGAACCCTTACGCCGCGCGCCGTTCGCCTGCGGTCAGGTAGCCGATCACGGTCGCCAGCCGGTCGCGCAGTTCGCGGCGGTCGACGACCATGTCGATCATGCCGTGCTCCAGGTAATATTCGCTGGTCTGGAAATCCTCCGGCAGTTTCTCGCGGATCGTGTTCTCGATCACGCGGCGGCCGGTGAACGCCAGCGTCGCCTTGGGTTCGGCGATCTGGACGTCGCCCAGCATCGCATAGGCCGCCATGACCCCGCCCGAGGTGGGATCGGTCAGCACGACGATATACGGCAGCCCGGCGTCGTGCAGCATCTGGATCGCGACCGTGCTGCGCGGCATCTGCATCAGGCTCAGGATGCCCTCCTGCATCCGCGCGCCCCCCGATGCGGTGAAGACGACATAGGGCGCGCGGTCCTTGATTGCGGCCTCGACACCCTGGATGAACGCCTCGCCCACGGCCTGGCCCATCGATCCGCCCATGAAGGCGAAGTCCTGCACGCCGATCACCACGCGCCTGCCGTGGATCTGGCCGCGCGCGTTGACGAAGGCGTCCTGCTCGCCGGTGCCGGTCCGCGCCGCCTTCAGCCGGTCGGCATAACGCTTCGAATCGCGGAACTTCAGCGGGTCTTCGGCGGCCCTGGGGGCGGCGAGGACCGCGGCGGTGCCGGCGTCGAACAGATGCGCGAACCGCTCCGTCGGCCCGATGCGCTCATGATGCTCGCACGTCGGGCAGACGTAGAGATTCTCCTCCAGCTCGCGCGTGAAGACCATCGTTCCGCAGCCCTTGCACTTGTGCCAGAGGTTGTCGGGGGTCTGCTGCTTCGCGCCGGGGACGATCCCCGACAGCGCGTTGCGGACGTTGCTGAGCCAGCTCATTGCCGGACCTCCATGGCGGACACCTTGCGTGCATCGGCCAGCGCGGCCGAGAGGGACTGGATATAGGCGGTGACGGGGGCCGCGGCGGCGGTGCCGTGCTCGGCCACGATCTCGACGATCGCGGAGCCGACGACGACGCCGTCCGCGACGGCGCCGATCGCGCGGGCCTGATCGGGGGTGCGCACGCCGAAGCCGACCGCGACCGGCAGGTCGGTCGCCGCCTTCAGCCGGGCGACCGCTTCCTCGATCGAGGCCTGTACCGCCTGCTGCTTGCCGGTGATCCCGGCGACGGAGACGTAATAGAGGAAGCCGTCTGCGCCCGCGAGGACGTCGCCCAGCCGGGCCGCGTCGGTGGTCGGGGTGGCGAGGCGGATCGACGCGATGCCGGCGGTGCGCAGCGCCGGGCCGAGCGCATCGTCCTCCTCGGGCGGCACGTCGACGCAGATCACGCCGTCGACGCCCGCACCCTGCGCCGCGGTAGCGAACCACTCCGCCCCGCGCCGCAGCATCGGGTTGGCATAGCCCATCAGCACCAGCGGAACGTGCGGGTGACGCGCGCGAAAGCCCCTGGCGATACTCAGGATATCGGCGGTGGTCGTGCCGATGGCCAGCGAGCGGATGTTCGCCGCCTGGATCGCGGGGCCGTCCGCCATCGGGTCGGTGAAGGGCATGCCGAGTTCGATCACGTCCGCGCCGCCCGCGACCAGCGCGTCGAGGATGGCGGGCGTCGCGGCGGGCGAGGGGTCGCCCGCGGTGACGAAGCAGACGAGCGCAGGGCGGTCCCTGCGGAAGGCGTCGGAGAGGCGGGTCATGATGGTATCTCCGTCATGCCGGACGTGTTCCGGCATCCACGGTGCCGCGCACCCGAGAGCGGTGATTCATGTGAATCCGTGGACCCCGGAACAAGTCCGGGGTGACGATTTGGAGTAGACCGGATCATATCGCAACGCCGAGCGCATCGGCGACGGTGAAGATGTCCTTGTCGCCGCGCCCGCACAGGTTCGCCAGGACGATCGCGTCGCGCGGCATGTCCTTGGCCACCTTCGCCACGGCGGCGATCGCGTGTGCGGGCTCCAGCGCGGGGATGATCCCCTCGGTCCGGCACAGCAGCTGGAAGGCGTCGAGCGCCTCGGTATCCGTCACCGACGTATAGTCGACGCGGCCGATATCCTTCAGCCAGGAATGTTCCGGGCCGATGCCGGGATAGTCGAGCCCGGCGGAGATGGAGTGCGCCTCCGCGATCTGCCCGTCCTCGTCCTGGAGCAGATAGGTCTTGTTGCCATGGAGGACGCCGGGAAAGCCGCCCGCCAGGCTGGCGGCGTGCCTGCCCTCCAGACCCTCGCCCGCGGCCTCGACGCCCAGCATCCTGACGTCGGCATCGTCCAGAAACGGATGGAACAGCCCGATCGCGTTCGACCCTCCGCCGATCGCGGCGACCAGCAGGTCGGGCAGACGCCCGGTGCGCTCCATCAGCTGCGCCCGCGCCTCGCGCCCGATCACGCTCTGGAAATCGCGTACCAGCTCGGGATAGGGGTGCGGGCCGGCGGCGGTGCCGATGATGTAGAAGGTGTCGTGGACGTTGGCGACCCAGTCGCGCAGCGCCTCGTTCATCGCATCCTTCAGCGTCCGCGCACCGCTTTCCACCGCGCGCACCTCCGCGCCGAGCAGCTTCATGCGGAAGACGTTGGGCTGCTGCCGCTCGACGTCCTTCGCGCCCATGTAGATCACGCAGGGCAGCCCGAAGCGCGCGCAGACGGTCGCGGTCGCGACGCCGTGCTGGCCCGCGCCCGTCTCCGCGATGATCCGCGTCTTGCCCATGCGGATCGCGAGCAGGATCTGGCCGATGCAATTGTTGATCTTGTGCGCGCCGGTGTGGTTCAGCTCGTCGCGCTTGAACCACACCTGCGCACCCTTGCCGTCGGGCGCGCTGTCGCGCAGCGCCTCGGTCAGCCGCTCGGCGTAATAGAGCGGGCTGGGGCGGCCGACATAATGTTCGAGCAGGTCGTCGAACTGCGCCGCGAAGGCCGGGTCCCCCCTGGCGGCGCGATACTCGCGCTCCAGGTCGAGGATCAGCGGCATCAGCGTCTCGGCGACGTAACGACCGCCGAACTGGCCGAAATGGCCGCGCTCGTCGGGCTGGGCGCGGAAGGAATTGGGAGCGTTCATGATGCGGCGACCCGTTGCAGGAAGGTGGCGATCCTGTCCACATCCTTGATGCCCGGCGCGCTTTCCACGCCGGAGGATACGTCGACGATGGGAGCGCCGGTGCGGCGGATCGCCTCGGCGACGTTGCCGTCGTCCAGCCCGCCCGACAGCGCCCAGGGCAGAGGATGGCGAAAGCCGTCGAGCAACGACCAGTCGAAGCGCACGCCCATGCCGCCGGGCAGCTTCGCATCGTCGGGCGTCTTGGCATCGTACAGGATCAGGTCCGCGGCTCCGGCGACGCGGCGCGTCTCGTCGAGATCGGCGCGGGTCTTGATCGCGACCGCCGCCCAGACGGCGCGCCCGAACCGCGCGCGGATCGCGGCGATGCGGTCCGGTGCGGTCTTGTGCAGCTGGATCGCGTCCAGCGTGCCCGCGGTGGCATCGAGCAGCGAGTCGTCGGGATCGACGTAGACGCCGACGCGGCGGACGTGCCCCGGCATCCGCTGCGCCAGCGCGCGGGCCTGTTCGGGGGAGACGTAGCGGGGGGAGGGGGCGAAGAAGTTGAAGCCGACATGGCTTGCCCGGCCCGCGATCGCGGCGTCGAGCGTGGGGGCGGTGGACAGGCCGCAGATCTTGGCGGTGGCGGGCATGGGGAGGGATATAGGGGTGTTGCCCCTTCCACGTCACCCCGGACACGGCCCCGGGGTACCGCTTTCTGTCCGTGGGCCGGCTCAAGGCGGAACGTTTGCAAAAGGCTACGGCGTGGACCCGGCGTCGTTGCACGAGTTTTGCAAACGCCCCGCTCAAGGCCGGGGTGACGGACGCGGATCAGAGAGTAGCGCCGATCGCGCGGGCGGCGGCGTCGGGGTCCTCCGCCTGGGTGATGGGTCGGCCGATCACCAGGATCGACGCGCCGTCGTCCAGCGCCTGACGCGGGGTCACCACACGCTTCTGGTCGCCGGCATGACCGTCCGCCGGGCGGACGCCGGGGACCACGAAATAGCCGTCGCGCCAGGCACGGCGCGCCTCCTTCACCTCGGCACCGGAGCAGACGATGCCGTCGAGTCCCGCCGCGCGCGCCAGATCGGCCAGGCGCAGCACGTGATCGTGCGCGCTGCCGCCGACGCCGGTGGCGCGCAGGTCGTCCTCGTCCAGGCTGGTAAGCATCGTCACCGCCACCACCTTCGTCTCCGGGTGGGCTGCGGCCTTGGCATCCTCCAGCATCGCGCGACCGCCCGCGGCATGAACCGTCAGCACCGCGGGCTTGAGCGGAGCGAGCGATTGCACCGCCTTCGCCACGGTATTGGGAATGTCGTGCAGCTTGAGGTCGAGGAAGACCGGGAGCCCGATCTCTTCCATCGTGCGGACGCCGGCGGGACCGTTGGCGCAGAAGAACTCCAGCCCCAGCTTCAGCCCGCCGATATGATGACGCACCCGCGTCGCCAGCGCATGCGCGCGCGCCAGATCGGGGGTGTCGAGCGCGACGAAGATACGATTGGGCATTTACGCGACCTCTGACGCGGAGACGGGCGCCACCGGAGCAGGCGGGGGAGCGGCTGGCGGAGGCGGGGCAGGCGGGGGAGGGGCGGCGGCCAGCGCCCGCTCCGTCTCCAGCGCGCGCTCGGTCGCGAGCAGGCGCTGGCGCAGGCGGAAGCGGACCCAGCGCTGATAGACGAACGTCGGGACCGCGCCGAGCAGGAAGGTGGCCAGCAGCAGCAGCGGCAGGTTCACCTCCGCCACCAGCCCGCCGAACAGCTGTATCGACACCGTCGTCCAATTGCCGAAGGTGAACACCGCGGCGACGAATGCCAGCAGGCACCAGAACAGGATTTTCAGAAACTGCATCGCCGCGCAGGCTAGGCGGGTGCTGCGGATATTTCCAGTCCGCGCGGCCAACGCGCTGTTCCGGTTAGCCGATCTCCTTGCGCAGCGACGCGATCAGCGTGGCCGCGGTGGGGAGCTTCCCCTCCTCCTCGTCCAGGATCGCGAGGAAGGCGGCGCGCTTGATCGCGGCGATGCGCCCCGCGCGCAGGCGTGCGTCGCGCGGCAGGGCGGAGACGGTGATGTCGATCATCCGCTCGGCCCCGTGCAGCCGTCCCCAGAGATAGTCGTTTTCGCGATAGGTACGGCTGAAGAACGCGCCGAAGCTGTTGAATTGTATCCCCTTCAACGTCGCTTCCGCGCCGCCCTCGCGGATCGAGCGGGCATCGTCGGGGGATACGCGATCGACCTTGATGGGATCGTATTCGTCGACCCCCTCGCCCTGGAGCAGCGGCATCGTGGCGATGTCGAAATAGGGAAAGCCGAGGTAGTTGAGCAGCATCGGGCGCCGAATCTCGCGGGGGAGTTCGGCGAGCGCGGCGGCCATCCGTTCGTCGGTCGCCGCATCGAGCGCGGGCAGGTCGAGCGCGCGACCGAGCGAATCGAGCAGCGGGCCGGCATCGTCGCGCAGCGCCCGCACCTCGCGGTGGAGCGCGGCATGGCGGGCGGGCTGGCGCACTTCCAGATAGGCGTCGAGCGAATCGTAGATCGCGTCACGCAAGGGTGCGAGCGTCGCCTCGTCCGCATCGCCCTCCACCTCGCCCAGCCGCCGCGCCATCATGCGCAGGCGGCGGACCCGGAAGGGAAGGTCGAAGGTGCGCAGGAACGCGATCATGTCCGCGCTCGCGCCGCCCGAGAATACCGCCTCCGGCCCCAGCCCGCGTGCCGCGAGCGCCTCGTCGATGCGCAGCCGGATGCGGTTGCCGCGCTGGCCGCCGGGCTCGCCACCGATCGCGTGGAGCAAGGTGGTGACGAACTCCGCCACGCCCGCGGCCTTCAGCTGGCCGTATCCGGCATAGCTGTAGCCCGCGCGATCCGCCGCCGCCTCCTGCGCGCGGCGGCGCCAGGCGACCAGGCGTGCGGGGGTGGGGCGGTCGAGGAACAGCGTGCGGCCGAACAGCCCCTCGATCTCGGTTTCGACGTGCGCACGCACGCCCTCCACGATCGCGCGCATCCGCTCGATCCGGCGCGAGCGGCCGGCCAGCGCCTCCAGATTGTCGCGGATCGGCTGCTGTCGCGGCAATTCGCTGATCGCGCCCAGGATCGTCTGGAAGAAGCCGGGGACGCCGTCGACATGCCCGCCCAGACCGAATTTGTGCCCCGGCGAGGGGTCGACATAGACGAAGCGGCGGTCGATCCGGCGACGCGCGGGGCGTCCGGCGAGCGCGTCGATGGCCGGGCGGAACGGCGCATTGGCGAGGACGGAGCCGTCGATCAGCACCGCCTTGTCCGCCGCGCGCGCCGCGAAATGGCGGGGCAGGACGCGCGACAGGAACGCGCGCCGTCCCGGCCAGCCGCGCTTCCGCTCTCGCAGCACGGCGTCGAGCTCGCCCACGGTGAAGGGCGGGAAGGCACCGGGGAAGCTCGACGTCGCGCGCGCGGCGAAGGTCAGCTCGGCAGGCGCGGCGAGCGTGTCGACCGCGTGGCCGTGATCGGTAAAGGGGACGACCAGCCGATGCTCGGTCTCCATCACCTCCGGCGGCGAATGAAGCTGGAGCCGCTCGGGATGGCCGCCGAAGTCGGTGACGGTGACGAACAGGTCAAGTGGCTGCCCGTCGGGCAGGAGACGCGGCCCGCGTGGCGCGGCAGCCATGGCGTCGAACGCGTCGAGCAGCATCGCGGTGAACCCCGTGCCGCTGAACGGCGGCTCGAACCAGCGCGAGCGGACGAAGTGCGACAGCTTCGCCTTCACCTCGTCGCGGGTGCCCTCGTCCAGCGTGTCGAGCTGCCCCGCGCTGCGTCCCGCGGCCATCCAGGCGAGCGGCAGCGCCCATACTTTCGAAAAGCGGGTCGCGGGGGCGGCGTCGCGGTCGATCAGCCGCTCGACGTCGGCCCCCTCCAGCCACAGGTCGGTCAGCGAGTCGAGCGAATGGCCGCTGGCGATCGCCTGCGCCAGGAAGACGCCGTTGATCCCGCCCGCGCTCGCGCCCGCGACGATATCGGGCAGGATGCGCAGCCGCAGATTGCTCTGCTCCACGATCTCGGCCAGCAACGCGCGATAGACCTGCGCGCTGGCGCCGACGCACGGCTCGCCATCGTGGAGCGCGCGGCTGGCGCGCGCCAGGTGCCACACCTCCTTGGTGATACCGTGCATATAAACCGCCAGGCTGATCCCGCCGTAGCAGACCAGCGCCAGCCGCAACTCGCGCTCGCGCGGCGTGGCGGCGGGATCGCTCATGCCCGCGCGATCTCGGCCCAGATCGGGAGGTGGTCCGATGCGACGCGCGACGCCGGGCTGCTGTGGACGCCGCTGTCCACGACATCCAGATCGGGCGACACCATGATCCGGTCGAGCCGCGCGACGGGGCGGCGCGCGTGGAAGCTGGGGCCGGTCGGCGCCAGTCGGAAGCCGCCCGCGAAATCGCGCAGGCAGCCGGACTGGCGGCTCCATTCGTTGAGGTCGCCCATCATGACGATCGGGCGCCCTTCGGCCCCCTCCATGGCCTGTGTCATGACCGCCGCCGCCTGCCGCCGCCGCCACAGCCCCGACAGGTCGAGATGCATGCCGACCACGCGGACGACGTCGCCGCCGATCGCCACGTCCGCCATTACCGCCCCGCGGGGCTCCAGCGCGGGCAGGTGCAGCGGCGCACACGCGATCAGTTCGGCCGATTTGCGGATCAGGATCGCATTGCCGTGCCATCCCATGCTGGCGGCGCGCACCGCCACGGTGACCGCGCGCCAGTCGCTATGCTCCTCCAGCAAATGGGGCGTCAGCACCGCCGCGCGCGTGCCGAAGCGGCGGTCCGCCTCCTGCAGGGCGACGATGTCGGCGTCGATCTCTCGCAGTACCTGGAGCACGCGCTCCGGGTTGCGGCGGCGATCGGTGCCGATCGCCTTGCGCATGTTGTAGCTGGCGACCTTCAGTCTCATGGAGGGAGCGTAACGACCGTCCCCGGCCGCTGGTTGCACCCTCCGGACCGGGTCGCGTCAGACGCGGTTGGTCGACGCGTCGAACATCGCCGCGGCGGCGCCGCTGACCGGGCGGATGTGGAACCACTCGGGGTGGTCGATCGCCACCAGATAGGCCAGGATCACCAGCCCGAACGTCAGCATCATCAGCGATGCGCGCAGCGACTGCGGGATGCCGCCGGCCTTGCCGTCATTCTGGTCGGTAGGCTGCATCTGTCGTCTCCTTGTTGCCGCGACGATGTCGCGAACCCGAGCCAATCAGGTAGGCGATCGATCCTACCCTTCCATCAACGCAATGTGACATGTTTTTGCTGCGACGCAGCGGCGCGACGGGCCGTGGGCGCCGGGCGGTGTCCGGGGGCGGCGCAACCACCGCGGCCGGCGCGGCGTTGCCCGGAAAACGAAAGGATCGGCGGATGCTGGAACATGTTCCCCATTGGCTGGGCGGGCTGCTGCGCAACGTGCGTGCGGGCCACTCGCGCCTCGTCGCGGCGCAGGACGGCGTGGTGACGGGCGACGCGCGGCTGGACCTTTCCAGCATGGCGTTCGGCGACGGCGACCGGCTGCCGATCCGGTTCACCGCCGATGGCGAGGGGGTGTCGCCGCCGCTGCACTGGCGCGGCGTGCCGGCCGGCACGGCGGGGCTGGCGCTGATCGTCGAGGATCCCGACGCACCTGCGCCCAATCCGCTGGTCCATGCGATCCTGTGGGGCATCCCGGCGGACGAGACGATGCTGGCCGAAGGCGCGCTGACGCCGGACGGCAGCGGCGAGGCCGACGGGCGCGACGTGGGCCTGAACAGCTATCGTCGCGAAGGATGGCTGCCGCCCGATCCCCCGACCGGGCACGGCACGCACGATTACGTCTTCCAGCTGTTCGCGCTCGGCGAGCTGCCCGACCTGGCGCCCGACCCCGGGCGCCGCGACGTGGTGGCGGCGATCCGCGGCCGCGTACTGGCGGCGGGGCTGCTGACCGGCACCTATTCGCGCGGCGAGGAAGCGGATGTCCCGGTCGGAGCGGTCCAGCCCGCGTGAGGGGACATATGGTGCCGGTTGCAGGGATCGAACCCGCGACCTTCGGTTTACAAAACCGCTGCTCTACCAGCTGAGCTAAACCGGCGCCGTCCGTGCGTCTCCATGCGTCAGGCGACGCCGAAGGTCCAGCCCTCGGTCGCGGCGATCTGGGGCGTCAGGCCCGCGGGGTGCCAGAGCGCCGTCTCCGTCGCGTGCGCGCGCAGCCAGGCGGCGGTCAGGATCGCATCGGTGGCGTGGTCGTCGTAGCGCGCCAGCGGGTCGTGCGGCGCACTGCCGATGTGCGCGAGGGCGGCGTCGAGCGCGGCGGCGTCGCGGATCTTGCTGCGGCCCTTGCGCAGCCCCGCCGCGCGCGCGGCGATCGCGGTGTAGATCTCGACCACCAACGCCCCGCGCGACGGGGCGGCGTCGAACGGCCATATCGGCACATGGCCGTCCAGCCGGCGAAGAAGGCGCATTCCGGCGAAGCTCGCCTTCGCCACCTGCGCCGCGCCGATCGCGTCATAGACGGTGGACGGCTTGGTCGAGCCGTCGCCGGCGACCTCGCACGCGCGCCAGTGGAGGAAGTCGCGCTTCGCTCCGTCCGCCGCGCCCATATAGAAATGCCGCCCGCGCCGCGCCTCCAGGAACGAGGCCGCGCCCAGATCGGGGTCGTCGCTCGTCGCATCGACAAGGCGCCAGAGCGCGCGGGCGTCGGGCGTGGGAACGTCGCCCGGCAAATGCGCGCCGCGCGCCACGAACGGGGCGGAGAAGCTGAAGTCGAAGCCGACCAGCATCGATTCGTCGCATCGCTCCAGCAGCCAGCCCAGCACCGCCGTGCGCGACCAGATGCCGCCCGGCGGCGCCACCAAAGCGGGCGCCGCGGCCGTGCCGCCGTGGCACAGCGCGACCGCGATGCCCCTGTGGCGCGCGCCCTTCGCCCCCGACCAGTCGATCGCGACGAAGGTGTCGAACGCGCGCATCGGCCTCAGCGCGCGGCCATCACGTCCGCGGTGAACTTCGCCACGTCGAAGCGGGTGTCGGTCGGATCCTCGCCGCGGCGGACGACCACGAGGCGGTGCGACGGCACGACCATGACATATTGCCCGCGATTGCCCTGCGCCGAATAGCTGCCGGCGGGGAGGCCCTGCTTCTCGCCGAACAGCCAGATGGTCGCACCATAGCCTTCGCTGCGATCGGGTTGCGGCCCGGCGGGAGTGGTCATGTAGCGCATCCAGCCGGCGGGCAGCAGGCGGCGGCCCTGCCACACGCCGTCCTGCAACCAGAACTGCCCCAGCCGGGCGAGGTCGCGCGCGGTGGTATAGACGTCGCTGGAGAGGATGTAATTGCCCTGCCAGTCGGTGCCCGCGACGGTGTGACGCATCCCCAGCGCATCGAACAGCCGGGCGGGCAGCGCGCGATACTTCGCCTCTCCCAGCGACGCGCGCAGCGAGCGTATGGCGAGCATGATGTCGTTGTTGGCATAGCGGAACCGCTCGCCCGGACGCGACGACAGCGGCCAGGATACCGCCTGTTCGGTGACGGTGGTGCCGCCGAAATAGATCGCGTCGGTGCGGTTGCCCGCGGTGTCGCTGTGCAGCCCCGACGACATGCGCATCAGTTGATCGAGCGTGATGCGCGCGCGCGGGTCGGGGCCGTACGGGCTCTTCCACTCCGGAATGGTGGCGGGGCGGCGCGGGTCCACGCCCGACAGGCCGACCAGCGTTCCGGCGATGCTCTTCGCCACCGACCATGTCCGGTTGCTGGTAAAGGGGCCGAAGCCCGGGCGGTAGCGCTCCGCGACGATCCGGCCTTCGTGGAGGATCACGACGCCGACCGTCTCGCTGCCGCGGCCGTAATTGCCGTCGAACGCGCGCTCGACGACACGCGCCAGCGCCTCCGACGGGCGCGGCGCGATGTCGGCGTCGCCCATCGGCCAGGGGCGGGGGTCGGCGCCCGCGGGCGCGGGCGGCGTCGGATAGCTGACGTTGGTCGCGGAGGTGTCGCCGATCGGGTGGAGCGTGCACCCCCGCCCGGGACGCCATGTCGCGCGGCGCGGCGGCAGCTGCGTGTCGAAGGCGACGGTGACGCTGGCGGTGCGCCGGTCGAACCGCACCGGCAGCGTCGGCACGATGCGGTCGTATTCGGGATAGATGCCCTTCAGTTCCAGCGCGTCGATCTCTCGCTCGGTACGGCCGGCGTTGAACGTGCCCGAGCACATGAACGCCGCCTTGTATCCCGCAGCGATCGCGCGGGCATAGCTGCCGCGATCCTCCTGCCGCACCGATTGCGGCGACTGGCCCTGCGCCGCGGGGGCAGCGGCCAAGGCGATGAAAAGGAAGGAAACGGGACGGAGGCGGCTAGTCGCGGTCGGCATGGCGGCGTTCATCCCACCATGCGAGCCGTTCGGCAACGCGCTTTTCGAAGCCGCGTGCCGTCGGCTCGTAGAAGCGCTGCGGCGGCAGCTCGTCGGGCCAGTAGTTCGCGCCGGAAAAGCCATCTTCCGCGTCGTGATCGTAGGCGTAATCCTTGCCGTAACCGATCTGCTTCATCAGCTTCGTGGGCGCGTTCAGGATGTTCGCGGGTGGCATCAGCGAGCCCGTTTCCTTCGCGGAGCGCCACGCCGCCTTCTGCGCCTTGTACGCCGCGTTCGATTTGGGCGCGGTGGCGAGATAGAGGCACGCCTGGACGATCGCCAGCTCGCCCTCCGGGCTGCCGAGGAAGTCGTAGGCGTCCTTCGCCGCGAGGCACTGCACCAGCGCCTGCGGATCGGCCATGCCGATATCCTCGACCGCCGCGCGGACCAGCCGGCGCAGGAGGAAGAGCGGCTCCTCCCCGGCGGTGAGCATCCGCGCGAGATAATAGAGCGCGGCCTGCGGGTCCGAACCGCGGATCGATTTGTGGAGCGCGCTGATGAGGTTGTAATGCCCCTCGCGGTCCTTGTCGTAGACCGCGACGCGGCGCTGGAGGAACGACGACAGGCCGGCGGGATCGAGCGGCGCGTCGAGCGAGACCGAGAACAGCGTCTCCGCCTGGTTGAGGAGGAAGCGTCCGTCGCCGTCTGCGCTCGCGATCAGCGCGTCGCGCGCGGCCTCGTCGAGCGGGAGCGGGCGCGCCATCTCCTCCTCGGCGCGCGCCAGCAGCTGGCGCAGCGCGGTATCGCCCAGGCGGCGCAGGATCAGCACCTGCGCGCGGCTGAGCAGGGCGGCGTTGAGTTCGAACGACGGATTCTCGGTCGTCGCGCCCACCAGCGTGACGGTGCCGTCCTCGACATAGGGGAGGAAGCCGTCCTGCTGCGCGCGGTTGAAGCGGTGGATCTCGTCCACGAAAAGCAGCGTGCGCTGCCCCAGCCGGGCATGGTCGCGCGCGGCGGCGAAGACCTTCTTGAGGTCCGCCACGCCCGAGAATACCGCGGAGATCGGCGCGAACCGCAGCCCCACGGCATCCGCCAGCAGCCGCGCGATCGTGGTCTTGCCCGTGCCGGGCGGTCCCCACAGGATCATCGACGACAGCCGCCCCGCCGCGACCATCCGCCCGATCGCGCCGTCCGCGCCGGTCAGATGCTCCTGCCCGACGACCGAATCCAGCGTCGTCGGGCGCAGCCGGTCGGCGAGCGGTGCGTCGGCCGACAGTTCGGGGGCGGGGGTGGCGGGTTCGAACCCGGCGAACAGATCGGCCATGAGCGCGAACATAGGGTGTAGGGAGCGGTTCGTCATGCCGGTGCTCGCGCGCGTTTGACAGTTTCAGCGTGCTCCTGCGCAGGCAGGAGCCCAGGGTTACGGGTCCCATCAGGTGTTGCTGTGCTGGGCCCTGAACTCCTGCCTGCGCAGGAGTACGGCGTCGACGCGGCGCTGTTCCAGCCGTTTCGCAAAGGTTCGGCATCTCCTGCCTAGCCGCCGCGGCGCGCGCGCCATAAGGATGCGCGCATGGGTCTGCACGGTCTCGACATCATCGTCCTCGTCCTCGTCGCACTGACCGCGCTGTACGGCGCGCGGCGCGGGTTCGTGGGCGAGGTGCTGGCGCTGTTCGCCTGGGTGGCGATCGTGTTCGCGCTCAAGATCTTTCACCTGCCGTTCGCGCGGGCGCTGGCGGGAATGGTCGGGACCGCGTCGGGCGCGGCGGTGCTGGCGTTCGTCATCCTGGCGGGGGGCAGCTATCTGGTGGGCAAGCTCGTCGTGGGGGCGGTTTCCCGGCGGACGCGCACCTCGGTGCTGGGGCCGATCGATCGCGCGCTCGGCTTCGGTTTCGGTGCGCTGAAGGGTGTGATCCTGGCGAGCCTCGCCTATCTGTTCGTGGTGCTGGTGCTGGATGTGATGGGGGGCGGGCCGACGCGGCGACCGGGATGGCTGGTGCAGGCGCGCAGCTACCCCTTGCTGAGTGCCACCAGCGCGGGCATCGCGGACTTCGTCGACCGTCGCCGCAAGGGCGAGCCGGTCTTCGCGCCGCGGGTGAAGCGCCCGTCATCGGCGGCGGACAACGGACAAGAATCATGAGCATGGACCTCTACACCCCCGAGATCAGCGCGCTGGCGATCGGCAACCCCTTTCCGGAGCGGCTGGCGGACGCCGCGGGCAGCGCGGAGAAGCGTTCGCCGATCTGCGGCAGCCGGGTGACGGTCGACGTCGACCTGGGCGACGACGGGCGGGTGGCGCGCGTGGGGACGGTGGTGCGCGCCTGCCTGCTGGGGCAGGCGTCCTCCACGCTGATGGCGCGGCACGTCGTCGGCCGCTCGCCCGAGGAGATCGCCGCGGCGCGCGACGCACTGACCGCGTGGCTGGCGGGGGAGGGCGCGGTGCCGGACTGGCCCGGCCTCGACATCTTCACGCCGGGACTGAAGCTGACCGCGCGGCATCCGTCGATCCGTCTGGCGTTCGAGGCGGCGGCGGAGGCGGCCGAGCGCGCGCGTGAAAAGGCCCCGGCCTGATGGAACATGCCGCGGATGGGGCGTCGCTGGTCCGCGACGGGACGATCCTGCTCGGTGCGGGGCTGGTCTTCGTGCTGGTGTTCCGGCGGCTGGGGCTGGGTGCGACGCTGGGCTTCCTGGTCGCGGGCGCGCTGGTCGGGCCGCACCTGCTGGGGCTGGTCGGCGATGCGGAGACGAAGCTGGGGTTCGCCGAGCTCGGCATCACGCTGCTGCTGTTCATCGTCGGGCTGGAGCTGAGCCCGACGCGGCTGTGGCGGCTGAAACAGGACATCCTCGGGCTGGGGCTGGTGCAGGTGGTGGCGTGCGGAATCGCGATTTCCGCGATCCTGCTCGGCCTTGCGCATTTCTCGCTCGCGGCGGCGCTGGCGGTGGGGATGCCGCTGGCGCTGTCGTCGACCGCGCAGGTGCTGCCGATGCTGCAATCCTCCGGGCGGCTGCGGACGCCGTTCGGCGAACGCGCGTTTTCGATCCTGCTGTTCCAGGACCTGTCGATCATCCCGATGATTACGATCATCGCCGCGATGAGCCGCAATCCGGCCGACCTGGGCGGACCGCCGGGGTGGCTGCTGGTGATCTATACCGTGCTCGCCATCAGCGGGCTGATCGCGGCAGGGCGGTTCGTGCTGCGGCCGCTGTTCCGGCTGATCGGGCGGCTGGGCGAGCGCGAGATGTTCGTGTTCGCCGCGCTGTTCACGGTCATCGCCGCCGCGGCGCTGATGCAGGCGCTGGGGCTGTCGCCCGCGCTGGGCGCGTTCGTGGCGGGCGTGATGCTGGCGGACAGCCCGTACCGGCACGAGCTGGAAACCGATGTCGAGCCGTTCCGTTCGATCCTGCTCGGGCTGTTCTTCCTGGCGGTCGGCATGATGCTGAACCTGCAGGCGATCGCGGACCGCCCGCTGTTCGTCGTCGCGATCGCCGCCGCGCTGGTGGTGACGAAGGCGGGGGTCATCACGCTGATCGGGCGTGCGTTCCGGATGGAGTGGCGCCCCGCGCTCGCGCTCGGCCTGTTGCTGAGCCAGGGGGGCGAGTTCGGCTTCGTGCTGCTGGCGCAGGCGCAGAACGCGTATCTGATCGCGCCGGAGGCGGCGAGCCTGTTCGGGGCGATCATCACGCTGTCGATGGCGACCACGCCGTTCCTGATGGCGGCGACGCGAGCGTTCCGCGAGCAGCCGCTGACGCAGGAGCAGGAGCGCGACGGGCCGATGGCGGACGGGGCGAATGCGATCATCGTGGGCTATGGCCGGTTCGGCCAGACGGTCGGACAGATGCTGATGACGCAGGACATCCCCGTCACGCTGATCGACACCGATATCGAGATGATCGACATCGCCGGAGAGTTCGGGTCGAAGGTCTATTACGGCGACGGAACGCGGCTGGACCTGCTGCGGCAGGCGGGCGCGGCGGAGGCGGAGATGATCCTGTTCTGCATGGACGGCGACCAAATCCAGCCCGACACGCTGGAGAGCATACAGGAGGCGTTCCCGAACGCCGCGCTGTACGTGCGCGCCTATGATCGCCGCGCGCTGGTGAAGCTGAAGCCGGGGCCGGCGCGCTATGTCGTGCGCGAGGTGATGGAGTCGGCGGTCAAGATGGCGCGGCTGGCGATGGCGGATGCCGGCATCGCGCGCGCCGACATCGACCGCGCGGAGGACATGTACCGCGCCCGCGACAAGGAGCGGCTGCGGATCCAGATCGAGGCGGGGGACATCCGCGCGGCGCGCGCGATGGTGGCGGCGCAGGCGCCGTGGGGCGGGGGAGAGCGACCGTGAACCTGATCCTGGTATTGGCGGCGCTGTCGGGCGCGCTGGCGGTCGCGGCGGGGGCGTTCGGCGCGCATGGCGCGAGCGGCGCGGCGGTCGAATGGCTGAAGACGGGCGCGCATTATCAGCTGATCCACGTGCTGGCGTCGCTGATCGCGCTGCGGATGGAGGCGCGCGGGCCGGCGTGGCTGTTCGTGATCGGCGCGGGGGTGTTCGCCGGGACGCTCTATCTGATGGCGCTGGGCCTGCCGCGCTGGCTGGGGGCGATCACGCCGATCGGGGGGGCGTTGCTGATCGTCGGGTGGTTGTGGCTGGCGGCCGTGGGGTGGCGGGGGTGACCTCGCCGTGCTCCTGCGCAGGCAGGAGCCCAGAGTAACAGGGCGCAGCGCTCGTGGCCCTGGGTTCCGGCGTTCGCCGGAACACGCTCAGCGCACCGACGCTGCGGGTTGCGCGTCGTCCGCCTCGCCCGCTTTGGGCTCGCGGATCGAGGGGCGAAGGCGCGCGAGGCTGCACAGCCCCGCGACCAGCGCCAGCCCGGCGGCGACCAGCGGCGGGGCCATGCCGGCGCCGACCCCCGCGGCGAGCAGCGCCGCGACCAGCGTCGCGCCCGTCGTCTGCCCCACCAGCCGCACCGTACTGACGAGGCCTCCTGCCGCGGCGGCGCGCGCGCGCGGGGCGGAGCCGATGATGAGGCGGGCGTTGGGGGGCAGAAAGGTGCCGAACCCCGACCCGCACAGCGCCATACGCCACGCAATGTCGAAATAGCTGGGGTCCGCGGGCATGAACGCGATCAGCAGCAGCGCGGTGATCGAGATCGCCATGCCGATCCCGCCGAGCAGCCCGGCGGGAATCCGGTCGGACAGCCAGCCCGTGAGCGGGGCGACGATCATGTTGGTGAGCGGCCAGGGGGCGATCGCTGCCCCCACCGCGGCGGCGGTGAAGCCGAATTCGTGCGTCAGTCGGAACGGCGTCGACAGCAGCAGCGTCATCGAGGCGACGAAGGCGGTGAACCCGCCCAGCGTCGACAGCGCGATGACCGGGCGGCCGAGCAGGTCGACGGGCAGGATCGGGCTGGGCGTGGAGCGCTCGCGGCGGACGTAGACCACGCCGATGGCGATGCCGATCGCCACGATCGCCGCCGATACGACGGGGCTGTCGCCGTGGACCGCGCTTTCCGCGCCGCCGATGACCAGCCCGAACATCGCGGCGCACATCACCGCGCCCAGCACGTCGAACTTGCGGTCGCGGCGTGGCGTGTCCGGCAGCGCGCGTCCCAGCAGCAACGAGGCGATCGCGAAGGGGATCGCGCTGGCGAATACCCATGGCCAGGGCGCGACGGACAGCACCAGCCCGCCGATCGTCGGTGCGGCGGCAGCGGAGCTGGAGACGATCACCGAATTGATGCCAAGCCCGCGGCCCAGCTGCTGCGCGGGATAGGTCTGCCGGATCAGTGCCGAGGCGACCGCCAGCGCGCCGGCGGCGCCCACCGCCTGCGCGGCGCGGACGACGAGCAGGAACGGCAGGCTCTTGGCGAAGAAGCACAGCAGGGTCGCGACGGTGAAGATCAGCTGCCCGACCTGATACATCCGCTTCAACCCGATCCGCTCGCCCAGCCCGGCGAAGGGCAGCATCAGCATGACCAGCATCAGCTGGTAGACGGTGACGATCGCCACCACCGACGACGAGCTGACCCCCAGGTCGCGCGCGATCGTCGGCAGCGCCACGTTCGCGACGCCGCCGTCGATGATGACCAGGGCGGTGCCGAAACACAAAGCCGCCACCGCGGCATAGCGACGCGGCGTGGGCAGGCCGTCGGCGGAGGCGGGGAGGGCGAGCGGTCGGGTTCGTGGCATCGCAAGGGGGGACTCGGAACGCGCGGGGTTGTTCCCGCGCGGCATCTGTCGCACCGATGGGCGAGGAAGTGGAGTGACGGTATGCGGTCGGGATGGATGGCGGCGGCGGCGCTGCTTGCGGGAAGCGGCGCGGACGCGCAGACGGCGGGAATGACACAGGCGACGCGCGCGGCGACCCAGGCCGACCCCTATATCTGGCTGGAGGACAAGGACGGCGCGAAGGCGCTCGCCTGGGTCGAGGCGGAGAACAGGCGCACGCTGGCGCGGCTGGAGGGCGATCCGCGCTACGCGGCGTTCCACCGCGAGGCGCTGGCGATCGCATCCGCGACCGATCGCATCCCGATGCCGGGGCAGCTGATGGGGCGGATCGTCAATTTCTGGCGCGATGCCGATCATCCGCAGGGGCTGTGGCGGTGGACCACGGCGGAGGATTACGCCGCCGCCACGCCGCAATGGCGCACGCTGCTCGATCTCGACGCGCTCAGCCGCGCCGAGGGGAAGAAATGGGTCTGGAAAGGCGCGGTCTGTCTCTCGCCCGAGGAGCGGCTGTGCCTGGTCGCGCTGTCGGAAGGGGGCGAGGACGCGATCACCTATCGCGAGTTCGACGTGGCGGCGGGCACGTTCGTCGCGGGCGGATTCGTGCTGCCGACGTCGAAGCAGGGCGCGACCTGGATCGACCGGGACACGCTGCTGGTGAGCCGCGACTGGGGCGCGGGCACGATGACGGTGTCGAGCTATCCCTATGTCGTGAAGATGGTGAAGCGCGGCGCGCCGCTATCGACGGCGACCGAGGTGTTTCGTGGGCGCCCCGAGGATCAGCTCGGCACCTATGCGACCACCTTCACCGATGCGAAGGGGCACCGCGCGGTCGTGATCGAGCGGCAGAGCACCTTCTTCGGTAGCCAGAAGTCGTTGTGGACCCCCGCGGGGGTGAAGCCGCTGGCGATCCCGGCACGGGTGCGCGCCGCGGCGATGGTCGACGGACGCCTGGTGTTCGAGACGAGCGAGCCCTGGGGCACGCTGCCCGCGGGTGCGGTGGCCGCGCTGCCGCTCGCCGCGCTGGAGGGCGCCAAGCCGCAGCCCGAGGCGGTGTTCGTGCCGACCGCGCGGCAGGCGGTGTCGGGGGTGGATGCGACGCGCGATCACCTGATCGTCGATTATACCGACAATGTCCGCGGGCGGGTCGCGGTGCTGACGCCGGGTGCGAAGGGCTGGACCGCGCGGACGCTCGCGCTGCCGGACAATGCGATCTTCACCGTGACGGGCACGTCGGACGCGAACAACCGCGCGTTCCTCGTCGCCAACGCCTTCCTGACGCCCACGACGTTGGCGGTGTTCGATGCCGGAAGTACCGCCGCGCCGACGCTGCTGAAGGCGCTGCCGGCGCGGTTCGACGCTGCAGGGCTGGTCGCCGAGCAGTTCGAGGCGACCTCTACGGACGGGACGAAGGTGCCCTATTTCGTCGTCCACCGCGCCGATGCGCCGCGCGACGGCCGCACCCCGACGCTGATGACGGCGTATGGCGGATTCGAGGTGCCGATGCTGCCCTCCTATGCCGCGACGACCGGCAAGCTGTGGCTGGAGCGCGGCGGCGCCTATGTGCTGGCCAACATCCGCGGCGGGGGCGAGTTCGGCCCGGCGTGGCACGATGCCGGGCGCAAGACGAAGCGGCAGGTGATCTACGACGACTTCGCGGCGGTGGCGAAGGACCTGTTCGCGCGGCGGCTGACCAGCCCGGCGAAGCTGGGCATCTACGGCGGCTCCAACGGCGGGCTGCTGATGGGGGTGGAGCTGAACCAGCATCCCGACATGTGGCGCGCCGTCACCATCCAGGTGCCGCTGCTCGACATGCTGCGCTATGAAAGGATCGCGGCCGGCGCGTCGTGGGTCGACGAATATGGGTCGGTGTCGGTGCCGGAGGAGCGCGCGTTCCTGGAGCGGATCTCGCCCTATCACAATCTGAAGCGCGGGGTGGCGTATCCGGAGACCTATATCTGGACCACGACGAAGGACGATCGCGTCGGGCCGCAGCATGCGCGCAAGTTCGCGGCGCGGATGAAGGAATACGGGCTGCCGTATCTCTTCTTCGAGGATACCGCGGGCGGTCACTCGGGCGATGCCGACGTGGCGCAGGCGGCACGGTTGCAGGCGTTGCAGATGACCTATTTCGCGCAGCGGCTGATGGACGAATGAGGGCATGCGCGTTGTTGCTGCAACGCAGCGTGATGGAGTAAGGAGCGCGCGATGAGTGACGAAACCGCGCCCCAGCCGTCCCCCGTGCCCGATACCGTGCCGGTCGTCTTCGAGGCGATCGTGAAGCAGCAGGCGATCGCCGCCACGTACAATCGTGGCGCGGTGACGCTGGCGCCGCACGTTCTGTACACGAAGCATGGCGAGATCTATCTCGACGCGCTGACGATCGAGCGCGACGGCCAGCCGCCCAAGGAGCCGAAGATCGGCGCGTTCAAGCTGTCGGGGCTGGCCGCGCTGCGCATCACGCCGCGGCGCTTCAAGCCGAGCGAATTGTTCGATGCCGGTGACGAGAAATATGCGGGCGTGACGTTGCTGGCGGTCGAGGCCTGACGATGGCGGACACCCGCGCGGGCCGCGTCGCGCGCGGGTTGCTGGCGGCCTTCTATGCGATCGCGGGGATCGGGCATCTGGTCTTCGTCGATGCGGTGGTACGGATCGTGCCTCCGTTCGTACCCGCGCCGCGTATGGTCGTGCTGGTGACGGGGCTGTGCGAACTGGTTGGCGCCCTCGGGCTGATGCTGCCGCGCTGGCGGCGTGCCGCGGGCTGGGCGCTGGCGGCCTATGCGCTGTGCGTCTGGCCCGCGAACCTCCAGCATGCGGTGATGGACCTGTCCCGCGGGACCGGGCTGCCGATCTGGTACCATGCGCCGCGACTGTTGCTGCAGCCGGTGATTGTCTGGTGGGCCTTGTGGGCGTCCGGCATCGTCGCCCCGCGTCGTTCGTCACCCCGGCCTTGAGCGGGACCTTTGCAAAACGGGTGCAACGGCGCCGGGTCCTTGCCGTGCTCCTGCGCAGGCAGGAGCCCAGGGCCAGGCAGATCAACGCCTTTTGGGACCCGCAACCCTGGGCTCCTGCCTGCGCAGGAGCACGGAGTGGCCTTTTGCAAAGGTCTCGCCTTGAGCCGGGGGCTCGCTTCTGTCGACGGCTGGTAACAGCGGGACCGCGACTCAAGGCCGGGGTGGCGGTGGCATTCGTGTCAGGCCTTCGCCAGATGCCGCTCCGCCAGCGCGACGTGGAGGCGGATGCCGAGCGGCAGGACGGCGTCGTTGAAGTCGTAGCGCGGATTGTGGAGCGGCATCGACGGCAACTCGGGGCGCGCCTGGCCGAGCCAGACGTAGGCGCCGGGGCACACCTGTAGCATGAAGGAGAAATCTTCCGACGTGAACGCGGGCTCGGGCGCCAGTTGCGCCTCGCCCACGGTCGCGGCGGCGGCCATCGCCTCGGCGGCGGCATCGGCGTGGTTGATCGTCGCGGGGTAATAGCGGTCGTACTCCACCTCGACCGTCACATCGAAGGATAGCGCCACGCCCGCCGCGATGCCGCGCACCGCGTCCTCGATCACGTCCTGCACCGCGGGGTCGAAGGTGCGGATCGTGCCGCCCAACACGACGCTGGCGGGCAGGACGTTGTGGGTGTGGCCGCCGTTGATGCGCGTGATCGACAGCACCGCGCTGGCGGTCGGCGCGATCCGGCGCGAGACGACAGTGTTGAGCTGCGTTGCCAGCTGCGCCGCCGCCAGGATCGCGTCGGGCGTATCGTGCGGGATGGCGGCATGACCGCCGCGCCCGGTCACGACGATCTCGAACTTGTCGGCCGCCCCCATGATCGGGCCCGGACGCGTCGCGATCGTGCCCATCGGCAGGTCGGGCCAGTTGTGGAGCGCGAACACGCGATCGCACGGGAACCGCGTGAAGAGCCCGTCGCGCACCATCGCGCGCGCGCCGCCGAGACCCTCCTCGGCCGGCTGGAAGATGAAGTGGATCGTGCCGTCGAACTCGCGGGTGCGCGCCAGATGCTGCGCCGCGCCCAGCAGCATCGCGACATGCCCGTCATGGCCGCAGCCGTGGAACGCGCCGGGCATGGTGCTGCGCCAGGCGTGATCGTTCTGCTCCTCGATCGGCAGCGCGTCCATGTCGGCGCGCAGCCCGATCGTACGGGGCGAGGTGCCGTGGTGCAGCACGCCGACGACGCCGGTACCGCCGATCCCCTCGTGCACCTCCACGCCGATCGCCCGCAGCTGCGCCGCGATCAGCGCAGCGGTGCGATGCTCCCGATAGCCGAGCTCGGGATGCGCGTGGATGTCGCGGCGCAGCGCGACCAGCGCGGGGACGAGGTCGTCGACCGCGCTCACTTCTGCTCCCCGAACAGGTGCTGGAGGGGGTAGTGATGCTTGATGAAGGGAGATTTGATGACGACGTAGCTGAAGTATTTCTCGATCCCGTAGTCGCTTTCCAGCATATCCTCGATGATCGACTGGTAATGCGCGACGCCACGGGTGACGAACTTCAGCAGATAGTCGTAGCCGCCGCTGACGAGGTGGCATTCGACGATCTCGTCCAGCTTGCGGATGCGCGTCTCGAAGCGGGAGAAGTCGCCGGAGCGATGCTCCGTCAGCGTGACCTCGGTGAAGACGGTCAGGAATTCGCCGAGCCTGGCGAGATCGACATGCGCGCCATAGCCGGTGATGTAGCCCGCCTTCTCCAGCCGCTTGACGCGGGTGAGGCAGGGGCTGGGCGAGAGGCCGATCGCGTCGGCCAGCTCCACGTTGGTGATTCGCCCCGCCTGTTGCAGCTGCGTCAGGATCTTCAGGTCGATCCGGTCCAGCTTGATCCCACTCACCATGGCCGCGTCCCCTATGCTGCGAGTGCGGCGCGGATATCGCGCTCGTCGAGCAATCCGTCCAGCGTCTTGGCGATGCGGGCGAAGATCTCGTCCATCTCCGCATCGCTCGCGCACAGCGCGGGCGCGAGGCCGATGATATTGTCGGGGAAGGAGCGGAAGATCACGCCGTTGGCATAGCCCGCGGCGAAGAGCCGGTCGGGGATCTTGAGCGTGGGGTCGAAGCGCGCCTTCGTCGACTTGTCCGCGACCAGCTCGATCGCGCCGAGCAGCCCGCGACCGCGCGTCTCGCCCACCATCGGATGCTCCGCCAGCCTCGCCATACCGGCGTCGAAGCGGGCGGCGACCCGCTGTCCGTTGGCGAGGATGCCGCCCTCCTGATAGAGGCGGATCACCTCCAGCCCGACCGCGGCGCTGACCGGATGGCCCGAATAGGTCATGCCGTGGCCGATCGGCAGCTCCGGCGCGGCGCCATCGGCGATGCCCCGATAGACCTTCTCCGACATCATCACCGCGCCCATCGGCACGTAGCCCGCGGTCAGGCCCTTCGCGAGCGTCATCAGGTCGGGCGAGACGCCCTCGTCGTCGCAGGCGAACATCGGGCCGGTACGACCGAAGCCGGTGATGACCTCGTCGGTGACGAACAGGATGTCGAGCGCGGTACAGGCGTCGCGCATCGCCTTCAGCCAGCCGCGCGGGGGCACGACGACGCCGCCCGATCCCTGAATGGGCTCGCAGAAGAAGGCGGCGACATTGTCCGCGCCCAGCGCCGCGACCCTGGCGTGGAGCTGCGCGACCGAGGCGGCGATGATCGCGGCATCGTCGCCCGGCGTATCGCTGCGATAGGGGTAGGGCGACGGCAGATGATGCTGCCATGCGCGCGGCAGGTCGAACTGGCGGTGGAAATTGGCGAGCGCGGTCAGCCCGGCGCCGGTGGTGCTGGAGCCGTGATAGCCGCGTTCCAGCGCGATGAACTGCTTCTTCGTCGGGCGGCCGACCGCGTTCCAGTAATGCGTGATATAGCGGATCGCGCTGTCGACCGCGTCGGAGCCGCCCAGCGTGAAATAGACGTGGTCGAGGCCCTCCGGGGTAATCTCGACCAGCTTTTCGGCGAGGCGGACGGCGGGTTCGCTACCGAAGTGGAAATAGCCGGTGGCATAGGGAAGGCGGCGCATCTGCTCCGCGGCGACCTCGACGATGCTCTCGTGCCCGTAGCCGACGTTGACGCACCACAGTCCGGCGAAGGCGTCGAGCAGGCGGTTGCCCGCCATATCGGTCAGCCACATGCCCTGACCCGATTCCAGCAGCGTGGCGCCGCGCGCCTCATGCCCGCGGAAGGACGTGACCGGGTGGATCAGGTGGTCGCGGTCGATGTCCAGCAGCGAGCGGTTGGGCAGCATGCCGGGGGTGTGGTTCGTGCTCATGCTGCGGAGCGTACGCCCGGCGGGGCGGAGTGGAAGCGCGTTTGTGGCGGCCGCGGCGGGTGCGCGATGGGGTTTTGCGGGGGAAGGGCGGCAGATCGTGCCGTGGTGTTTCGGAGCGTAAGATGCGGGACCCCGGGCTTGATCCGGGGTCCCGCACGCGCTTGTCAGGCCAGCGCCTCGGCGATCGCCCTGCCGCATTCGATGGTGTTCGCGGTACCCTTCAGGTCGCCGGTGCGCAGGCCCGGCTCGGCCAGTACCGTTTCGACCGCGCGCATGATCGCGGCGGCGGCCTCCGCCTCGCCCAGATGCTCCAGCATCATCGCCGCGGACCAGATCTGGCCGACCGGGTTGGCGATGCCCTTGCCCGCGATATCGGGGGCGGAGCCGTGGACCGGCTCGAACAGCGAGGGGAATGTGCCGTCCGGGTTGATGTTGCCCGACGGCGCGACGCCGATCGTGCCGGTGCAGGCAGGCCCCAGATCGGACAGGATGTCGCCGAACAGGTTGGAGGCGACCACGACATCGAAACGGTCCGGGTTCAGCACGAACTGCGCGGTCAGGATGTCGATATGATATTTGTCGTGGGTGACGGTGGGATAGTTCTTCGCCATCTCCTCCACGCGCTCGTCCCACCACGGCATGGTGATGGCGATGCCGTTGGACTTCGTGGCGGAGGTGACGTGGCGGCGCTCGCGCGTGGCGGCCAGATCGAAGGCATAGCGCAGCACCCGGTCGGTGCCGTGGCGGGTCATGACCGTTTCCTGGATCACGACCTCGCGCTCGGTGCCGGGGAACATGCGCCCGCCGACCGCACTATACTCGCCCTCGGTATTCTCGCGCACCACCCAGAAATCGATGTCGCCGGGTTCGCGCCCGACCAGCGGGCAGGGGACGCCCGGCATCAGCCGCACCGGGCGCAGGTTGACGTATTGATCGTATTCGCGGCGGAACTGGAGCAGCGAGCCCCACAGCGAGATGTGGTCGGGCACCGTGTCGGGCCAGCCCACCGCGCCGAAGAAGATCGCGGACGGGTTGCCGATCCGCTCCTTCCAGTCGTCGGGCAGCATCTTGCCGTGCGCCGCATAATAGTCGCAGCAGGCGAAATCGTGCCACGTCTGCTCGACCTCGAACCCGTAGAGCGCGGCGGCGCGCTCCAGCACGCGGATGCCCTCCGGCATCACTTCCTTGCCGATGCCGTCGCCGGGGATGACGGCGATGGAATAACGACGGTTGGTCTCGCTCACGCCTTCAGTCCCCCGATGTGGAACGCCTTGGTTTCCAGATATTCCTCGATCCCGGCATGCGCGCCCTCGCGGCCCAGCCCGGACTGCTTGATGCCGCCGAACGGCGCCATCTCCATCGCGATGCCGCCGGTGTTGAGCGCGACCATGCCCGTCTCCAGCGCCTCCGCGACGCGGAACGCGCGGTGCAGGTTTTCGGTATAGAAATAGCTGGCGAGGCCGTAGCTGGTGGCATTGGCCAGTTCGATCGCCTCCGCCTCGTGGGTGAAGCGGAACAGCGGGGCGACCGGGCCGAACGTCTCCTCGTCCGCCAGCCGCATGTCGCGGGTCGCGCCGGTCAGCACCACGGGGGTGGCGAAGCGGTCGGCGCCGGCATCGGACGCGACCTCGCCCGCCTGCGCGTAGATCGTCGCGCCGTGCGACAGTGCATCGTCGACGTGGGCGCGGACCTTATCGATCGCGGCGTGGTTGATGAGCGGGCCGATCGTGGCGCCGTCGCGGTCGCCGGGCGCGACCTTGAGCGCGGAGACGGCCGCCGCCAGCTTCGCCGCGAAGGTGTCGAACACGCCGTCCTGCACCAGGATGCGGTTGGCGCAGACGCAGGTCTGGCCGGCGTTGCGGAACTTGCTGGCCATGGTGCTCGCCACCGCCAGATCGACATCGGCGTCGTCGAAGACGATGAGCGGGGCGTTGCCCCCCAGCTCCAGGCTCAGCCGCTTGATGGTGTCGGCCGACTGGCGCATCAGCAGCGCGCCGACGCGGGTCGACCCGGTGAAGGATAGCTTGCGCACGACCGGGCTGGCGGTCAGCGCCGCGCCGATCGCCTCGGGCCGGCCGGTCAGGACGTTGATGACGCCGGCGGGGATGCCGGCATCCTGCGCCAGCTTCGCCAGCGCCAGCGCGGTGAAGGGAGTCAGGTCGGACGGCTTGACCACCACGGGGCAGCCCGCCGCCAGGGCGGGCGAGCACTTGCGGGTAATCATCGCCGCCGGGAAATTCCACGGCGTGATCGCCGCGGAGACGCCCACCGGCTGCTTCATCACCAGGATGCGGCGGCTCGCCTCGGGTCCCGGGACGATCGAGCCGTCGATACGGCGACCTTCCTCCGCGAACCACTTGATGAAGGTGGCGGCGTAGCGGATCTCGCCCTCGGCCTCGGCGATCGGCTTGCCCTGCTCCGCGGTCATGATGCGGCCCAAGTCGGCGACATTCTCCATGACGAGCGCGTACCAGCGTTCGATCAGCGCGGCGCGGTCCCCCGCGGTGCGCGCGCGCCACGCCGGCCACGCGGCCTCGGCCGCGGCGATGGCGGCCTGGGTATCCTGCGCGGTGCAATCGGGGACGGTGCCGATCGTCGCGCCAGTGGCGGGGTCCTCGACCGCGATCGTCGCGCCGCCGCCGGCGTCACGCCATTCGCCCGCGATCAGCGCCTGCTGGACGAACAGCGACGGGTTGGAAAGCTGAAGGGTCATCCGAGCGCCTGTGTGGTGAGGGAGAAGAGACGGGTGGCGGGATCGGTCGCCGGCGCCGGCCCGCGGACCATCGTGACCACGCGGCCGACCTGCGGCAGGCCCAGATCCTCCAGCCACTCCGCCAGCCCGCTGGTCTCGGGCACGTCCATCCGGCAGAAGGCGCCCGCGTTGGAGCCGAGCCAGTGCGAGATCAGCACCTTCGCACCGCCGACGTCGGGGGCGACGACCGGGCCGATCAGATAGCCGCGACCGAAGCGGCGGAAGAGCGCGAAGCCGACCGGCTCGTTCTCGCGCGTCAGCATCACGCCCTGCGCGCCGGGCAGGATCGCCTCCAGCAGCGCGCGCCGGTCCATGCCGGTCGCGGCGCGGGCGAGCGCGAACAGCGTCTCGTCATCCTTGGTGCCGAGCGGGCGGACGCGCTCGCCGGGGATCAGCTCGGCAACCGGCACGCGGAACGCCGCGCCCTGATGCTGGACGATGGTGCCGAGCCGCTCGAAGCCGAGCTTCTCGTAGAGCGGCAGCCCTTCCTCGGTCGCATTCAGCATGACGCTGCGGCCGGGATGCCGCTCCAGCAGCGCCTCCATCAGGCGGCGGCCGATGCCCATGCCCTGCGCATCGGGGGTGACGATGACCATGCCGATCGTGGCGGCGCGCGACGCATCGCCGTCCGCGCCGAATTGCCAGGTGAGGGCCGATCCGACGATGCGGTCGTCGATCTCCGCCACCTGCCCCTCGCCCAGCGCGAGCATCATCTCCCAATCCTCGATCCGGTGGGGCCATTTGACCTCGCGCGACAGATCGTGCGCGGCGGGAAGATCGGCCGGGGTCATCCGGCGTAGCGTCGCCTTCACCTGTATGCCGGTGGCCATCGATCGTCTCCTTCGCGCGCCATGAGTCGCATCGCCACGCGGCGATGGGGGAAAACTACGCAGGCGCGGCAAGCATTGGCTGCCGCACTGCCGACGCTTTCCCGAAGATTATGGCGCGCGTTGCGCGTCCGCTCCCGGCATATGCTGCCGTGGCGGGGCGGCGGCTATGGCGCGGTTGCCTCGGCAGCGCGGCGGCGCAGCGCCTTCTCCAGCCGCGCGGCGGACTGCGCGCCGGGAATGACGTAGCGCCCGTCGAGCACCATCGTCGGCACCGACATGACGCCTTCGCCGCGCCAATATCCCTCCGCCGCACGCACATCGCCGGCATGGTCGCCCGCGGTCAGGACATGGCGTGCCGCGTCGGGGTCGAGCCCGGCGCGGGTCGCGGCGGCGACCAGTACCTCGGAGTCTGAGATATTCTCGCCGCACATGAAATAGCTGTCGAGCAACGCGCGCTTGAGGGGCAACTGGCGTTGCCGCTGCGCCGCCCAATGGAGCAGGCGATGCGCATCGAAGGTGTCGTACAAACGGTCGGGGCGCCCGCCGAGATCGATCCCCGCTTCGTCCGCCGCGGCGCGGATGCGCTGGCCGGCGGCGCGGGCCTGATCGGGGCCGGCGCCGTATTTGCGCGCGAGATTGTCGCGCACCGCCTCGCCCTCGGGCGGGAGGCCGGGATTGAGCTGAAGGGGGTGGAAGACGAGCTCGACGTCGACCGTATCGCCCACCCTGGCGATCGCGCGTTCCAGTTCGGCAAGGCCGATCGCGCACCACGGACACACGATGTCCGACACCATGTCGATCCGCACCGCGGGGCGCGGGGAGCTCACGCGGCGCGGGCCACCGGGGGGAGGGCGCGGGCGTGCGCGGCGATGGCGTCGACGATCTGAGGAATGACCTGCGGCGGCAGCGTGTGCCCCATGCCCTCGATCTCGAGCAGGCGCGCGCCGGGTATGGCGCGTGCCGTCTCACGACCGCCGGCGACGGGCACCAGCGGATCGTCGCTGCCGTGGATCACCAGCGTCGGGGCGGTGATACGGCGCAGCCGTTCGGTGCGGTCGCCATCGGCGATGATCGCCGCCATCTGGCGCAGGAAGCCGGTGGGGCAGCGGTTGCGCAGCGTTTCGCTGCGGATGCGCTCCGCCATGAAGGCATCCTCCATCGGGAAACGCCCGCCGACCGCGCGCCCGGCCATCGTGCCATGCGCGACGATCGCCTCCACATCGTCGCTGCGCGGGTGGCGCAGCAGCAGCGCCGTGGTGCGCATCGTCGGACGCGAGCAATCGGCGCGGCCGGTGGTGGACATGATCGAGGTGAGCGTCTCCACCCGATCTGGCCAGCGTGCCGCCATCAGCTGCGCGATCATGCCCCCCATCGAGGCGCCGACGACATGCGCGCGCGGGATCGACAGCGCGTCGAGCAGCCCGACCGCGTCCTGCGCCATGTCGGTCAGCGTATAGGGCACGACGGGGGTGAGCCCGCACCGCTTCTGGATCGCGGTCCATACGATGCCGGGGACGCCGGCGTGATCGAACTTCGTCGACAGGCCGACGTCGCGATTGTCGAAACGGATGACGCGGTAGCCATGCGCCACCAGCCCGTCGACCATCGCCATCGGCCAGCGCACCAGCTGCGCGCCCAGCCCCATGACGAGCAGCACCGCGGGACCGTCGGCGGGGCCGTGGTCCTCGTAATCGATCTCTATTCCGTTCGCGCGTATCACGGTCATCGTGTCGACACCATCAGCCTGTCGTCACGATAATGCAACATTGCGCCGCCCGGTTCCGCTGCGCCGCGTCCCGTGGTAGCGCGACTGTCCCATGGCCGAACGCCTTCATCTCGACCGTTTCCTGCCGTACCTGCTGTCGGTGACGTCCAATCGCGTGAGCGACCGGATCGCACAGGCGTATGACGCGCTGTTCGGGTTATCGATCCCGGAGTGGCGGCTGATCGCGCTGATCGCGGAACATGCCCCGATCACGCAGGCGCAGCTGGGCGAGCTCAGCCGGATGGACAAGGTGACGGTCAGCCGCGCCGCGATCGCGCTGACCGCGCGGGGGCTGCTGGCGCGCGCGCCCAATCCGGGCGACCGCCGCTCGCACCATTTGACGCTGACCGATGCCGGCCGCGCGCTCTATGCCGAGATCGCGCCCAAGGCGATGGAGTGGGAACGTCGCATCTTCGGCCGGTTCGACGCGCATGAGCTGCGACAATTCACCGACATGCTGCGCCGGATCGACGCCGCGGCCCAGGAGGACGACTGAATGCCGACGTCGGAGCGACTGATCGCCGGAGTGGAGCTGGGGGGCACGAAGTGCATCGCGATCCTGGCGAGCGGCCCGGATCATATCCTGGAGGAAGTGCGCGTCCCGACCACGCACCCGGACGAGACGCTGCCCGCGCTGGAGGCCGCCCTCGATGGCTGGCGCGAGTTCGCCGCGATCGGCGTCGCCAGCTTCGGGCCCGTCTCGATCGATCCGGCGGCGGGCGACTATGGGCACATCACCTCAACGCCCAAGCCGCACTGGGCCAATACCGATATCGCGAAGCGGCTGAAGGCGCGCTACGGCGTGCCGGTCGGCTTTCACAGCGATGTCGTGGGCGCGGCGATGGGCGAGGCGCGCTGGGGCGCCGGGCAGGGGCTGGGCGACCTGGCCTATGTCACGGTCGGCACCGGCGTGGGCGCGGGGATGATCGCGCACGGCCGGCCGGTCGACGGCATGACCCATTCGGAACTGGGGCATATCCGCCCGCCGCGGCTGCTGGGCGACGATTGGGGCGGGGCCTGCCCGTTCCACGGCGCCTGCGTCGAGGGGCTGGCCGCGGGGCCGGCGATCGCGGCGCGGACGGGGGTGAAGGGCGAGGCGCTGTCGCTCGACGATCCCGCCTGGGATACGGTGGTCGATGCGCTGTCGCACCTCTTCGCGACGCTGACGCTGACGGGGGTGCCGCGCCGCATCGTGCTGGGCGGCGGCGTCATGGTGGGCAATCCGGACCTGCTGCCGCGGTTGCGGCGCGCCACCGCGGCGCATCTGAACGGCTATGTCGCGCTGCCGCAGGTGCAGGCCATGGACACGTTCATCGTCCCCGCGGCGCTGGGCGGCAACGCCGGTCCGCTGGGTGCGGTGGTGCTGGGCGAGATAGCGCTGGAGACACGGTTTACGGCTGCTTAACCCTCCGCGCTTACCCCACCATCCACGCGCCGGACGTGCCGGCGATCCCGGGGGGGAGGGAAGACCGATGCGGATCCTGATCGTCGACGACGAACCGACAGTACACGACGGCTATCGTCTGGCGCTGTCGCCGCCGCCGGCATCCGCCGCGGCGCTGTCGGCGATGGCGGGCGAGCTGTTCGGCGACCTGCCCGACGCACCGCCGCACAACGACGACGCGCCGGTCTTCGACACCGTCCACCATCTCCAGGGGCTGGATGCCGTGGCGGAGGTGGAGCGCGCGCTGGCCGCGGGCGACCCGTTCCGCATCGCCTTCATCGACGTTCGGATGCCGGCCGGGATCGACGGGCGCGACACCGCACGCCGTATCCGCGCGCTCGACCCCGATATCCAGATCGTGATCGTCACGGGTTATTCCGACTTCTCGCTGGTCGACATCGCGCGCGTCGCAGGGCCGGTCGACAAGCTGTTCTACATCGCCAAGCCGTTCGAGGTGGGCGAGGTCGCGCAGCTGGCCGCGTCGCTCGGCAAGCGCTGGGGCATGGACCGCGCGCTGCGCGACGCGCATGCGACGCTCGCGCGGCAGCTGGTGCAGCTGGAGCAGCAGGCAGCGGAGCTCGCCGCGAACGAGCGCCGCGCGCTCCACGTCGCCAGCCACGACTCCCTGACCGAGGCGCCCAATCGCGTCGCCTTCCAGCGCGCGCTGCACGAGCGCGTCCGCCGCCCCGGCGCCTTCGCGGTGGCGATGCTCGACCTCGACCGTTTCAAGCAGGTCAACGACACGATGGGGCATCTGGCGGGCGACGCGTTGCTGCGCGCGGTGTGCCGCCAGTTGCAGGATGCGCTGCCCGAGGGCGGCATGGTCGCGCGGCTGGGCGGCGACGAGTTCGGCCTGCTCTACGACACGCAGGACCAGGCGTCGGGGCTCGCCACCGCCGATGCGCTGGTCGCGGCGTGCTCCACGACGGTGACGATCTTCGGCCAGTCGGTGCGCGGCGCTGCATCGATGGGGCTGATCGTGGCCGATCCGGCGGGCGGCAACGACGCGGTCCACCTGCTGCGCCGCGCCGATCTGGCGCTCAACGATGCCAAGCGGCACGGGCGGAACTGCGCGCGGCTGTTCGACCGCGAGCTGGACGAGAACGTGCGGCTGCGCCAGCGGATCGAGAAGGGGCTGAGCCGCGCGATCGAGCGCTGCGAGCTGTCGCTGGCGTTCCAGCCGATCGTCAGCGGCGCGGCGCACGAGATCGTCGGCTTCGAGACGCTGTTGCGCTGGAACACGCGCGAGCATGGGCCGGTGAGCCCCGCGATCTTCATCCCGATCGCGGAGGAATCGAACCTGATCCACGAGCTGGGCGACTGGGTGCTGGAGCGCAGCCTGATGGCGGTGAAGCGTTTCCCGGGCCAGTATGTCTCCGTCAACGTCAGCCCGCGCCAGTTCCGTCGCCAGAATTTCGTGGCCGACATCCGCGCGCGCGTGGAGCGCGCGGGCGTCGACCCGGCCCGCATCCAGATCGAGATCACCGAGACCGCGATCTTCGACGATGCCGAAGGGGCGGCGCGGACGCTGGACCAGCTGCGCGCGCTCGGCTTCCGCATCGCGCTCGACGATTTCGGGACCGGCTATTCCTCGCTCTACAACATCCGCACCTTCGCGCTCGATACGCTGAAGATCGACCGCAGCTTCATCGAGGGCATGCCGCGGGAACGCGAATCGCTCGCGATCGTGCGCTCGATCATCCACCTGGCGCATTCGCTGGGGCTGAACGTCGTGGCCGAGGGGGTCGAGACGCAGGCGCATGTCGACCTGCTGCGCGCCGCGGGGGCCAGCCATCTGCAGGGCGCGTTCTTCAGCTGCCCGGTGACGGCGGCGCAGGCGATCGGGCTGGCGCACCGGCGCTGGCTCGCGGGGACGGGGATGCGACCCACGCCGCTGGCGCGGACCGGCACCGACGGCTGACGATGCGCGAGGTCCTTCGCGCGTTGCGCACCCCGTCGCTGGGGGCGCGGCTCGTGCTCATGCTGACCGCGGTGGGGATCGCGGGCGCGCTGGGCGCGACGGTGCTGCTGGCGAGCGTGCTGGTGCCCAGTTTCTCCGTGCTGGAACGCCGCTCCGCCGACGTCCATGTCGTGCGGATAGAGGGCGCGCTGCGCGCAATGACGACCGAGGTGCAGGAGATGGCGCGCGATCATGCCGACGGGGTGAAGGGTCGCTCGCGGGCGGCGCTGGTGTATGCCGTGCCCGGCCGGCGGGCGGTGGGCGGCTATTTCATGCGCCGGGGGGCGGGTGTCGCGGCGATCGGCGTCGCGCCGGACGCCCGTGGCGGCACCATCGTGGCGGTGCGGCCGGTCACGGGGGCGATGTTGTCGCGGATCGAGCCGAGCATCGCGATCGATCGGACGCCGGTCGACGCGACGTCGGTCCAGCCGGAACGGCACCATCTGGCGGTCGCGATGCCGCTTCCCGGGGCCGACGGGCGCGGGGTGGCGAGCATCCGCTTCATGGTGCCGCGCGAGGTGTCGACGCTGGGGCGGCGGCTTTTACTGCTGGCGATCGCGGGATCGGTGCTGCTCCTGCTGCTGGTGCTGACGATGCTGCGGCGGATGATCGGGGAGCAGGTGCTGACGCCGCTGGCGCGGTTGCAGCTCCATATGGAGGGGGTGCGCTCGTCGGGCGTGCTGAATCCGTTCCCGAACGAGGCGCGCGTGGACGAGATCGGCGCGCTGGGGCGCAGCTTCAACGCGATGCTGGCGCAGCTGCGGCGGCTGCGCGAGCAGAATGCGGTGCAGACCTTCGCGCTGGGGCGCTCGGAAAGCGCGGTGGCGGTGATGCACAACGTCCGCAACGCGCTGTCGCCGATCGGCACGATGCTGAGCCATGCCGTGGTGCAGCCGCCGTTCGACGTGGCGCTGGTGCGCCGCGCGCTGGACGAGCTCGCCGGGCCGGAACTGGAGGAGGATCGTCGCAGGCGGCTGATCGCCTTCGTCATGAGGGCGCTGGATGCGGGGACCGCGGCGATGGCGGAACGCGTCGCGCAGGACGCGATGGCGCGGCGCGCGCTGGCGCATGTGCTCGACATCATCGGGCAGCAGCAGGCGACGGCACACGAGCGGCCGCGGCTGGCGGCGTGCGATCTGACGCTGATCCTGACGCAACAGGCGGCGATCGCGGGGCATGCGGGGGGTGCGATCGCGGCCTTCGTGCTGCCGGACGCGCCGGTCATGGTGCGCGCGAATGCGGTCCTGCTCAGCCAGGTGATCGGCAATCTGTTCGCCAATGCGGCCGAAGCGATCGCCGCGACCGGGCGAACGCGGGGGCGGGTGACCGTTTCGGTCGCGCGGGGCGACGATCAGGTGAGCCTGCGCATCGCGGATGACGGCGAAGGCTTCGATCCCGCGGAGGCGGCGCTGCTGTTCCGGCGCGGTTTTTCGACCCGCGCGCACAAGTCCGGGGGGCTGGGGCTGCATTGGTGCGCGAACACGCTGGTCGCGATGGACGGCACGTTGCGGCTGGAGAGCGCGGGGAGAGGGGGCGGGGCCACCGCGACCGTCACCCTGCTCGCGGCGACGGAGGCGATGGCGGTCGCCGCGTGACGTCAGGCCAGCGCGAAGGCCTCCGCCGCCGCGACCTGTTCGTCGGTGGGGGTGACGCCGGTATAGAGCACGAACTGCTCCAGCGCCTGCAGCTTGGCGATCGCGGCGCCGGTCACCACGCGCTTGCCCGCGGATCGCGCCGCGCGCAGCAGCGGGGTGTCGACCGGCCTGGCCACGGCATCGATCACGACCTCCGCCGCGGCGATCTGCGCCGGGGTGAAGGCGAGCGCGTCCTGATCGGCGCCGGTCATGCCGAGCGGCGTGACGTTGACCAGGATCGGCGCGGTCCGCTCGTCGGCATCGGCGACCCAGTCGCAACCGAGCTTCGTCGCGAGCGCCGGCCCCCTGGCGGCGTTGCGCGCGACGATCGTGCCGCCGGCGAAGCCTGCGTCGACCATCGCGGTCGCCACCGCCTTCGCCATGCCGCCGCTGCCGCGCAGCAGGAAGGGGCGGCGGGCGAGCGGCTGCACCAACGCGGCGACCGCGCTATAGTCGGTGTTGTAGCCGGACAGATGCCCGTCGTCGTTGACGATGGTGTTGACGCTCTCGATCGCGGCGGCGGAGCTGCGCAGCGCGTCGAGTAGCGGGATCACGTCCTCCTTGAACGGCATCGATACCGCGCAGCCGCGGATGCCCAGCGCGCGGATGCCGGCGATCGCGCCCGCCAGGTCGGTGGTCGTGAACGCCTTGTAGACGTAATCCAGCCCCAGCGCGGCGTAGAGATGGTTGTGGAAGCGCGAGCCGAAGGTGCCGGGGCGGGCGGCGAGCGACATGCACAGGCGGGTGGCGGGGCCGATCGGTGGTTTCATGCCCGCCGCCTCTACAGCGGCAGCGCGGGCTGCGCATCCTCCTCGTCGCGGATCATGCCCGACAGCGTGAGCCCGAGCAGCCGGATCCCGCCGGCGACGGGAAGCAGCGGCGCGAGCAGGCCTGCGCCGGTGGCGAGGAAATGCGCCTTGTCCGCGATGCCCGCGGGGACCGAGCGCGCGCGGGTGATGGTGTGGAAGTCGGCGCGGCGGACCTTCAGCGTGACGGTGCGCCCGCGCGCCTGCCCGCGCTCGATCCGGGTCCAGGCGGCATCGGCGACCAGCGCCAGCCCCTCGTCGATCGCGGCGGGATCGCCGAGGTTGGTCGAGAAGGTGCGCTCGGCGCCGATCGACTTGGCGACGCGGTGCGCGCGGACCGGGCGCTCGTCCTCTCCGCGCGCCGCGGCGTAGAGGTAATCGGCGTAGCTGCCGAAATGCCGGCGGAGCATGTCGATGCTGCGCGCGCGCAGGTCCGCCCCGGTCTCGATCCCCAGCCGCGCCATCTTCCCGGTGGTGACGGGGCCGACGCCGTGGAAGCGCTTGACCGGCAGCGACGCGACGAAGGCGGCGCCCTTCGCGGGCGGGATGACGCAGATGCCGTCGGGCTTGTTCTGGTCGGAGGCGAGCTTTGCGATGAACTTGTTGTAGCTGACGCCGGCCGATGCGGTCAGCTGCGTCTCTTCCCTGATGCGGGCACGGATCTGCTCGGCGATGGCCTGTGCGGAGCCGAGCCCGTGGCGATCTTCGGTAACGTCCAGATACGCCTCGTCGAGCGACAGCGGCTCGATCAGGTCGGTGTAATCGGCGAAGATCGCGCGGATCTGGCGGCTGATCGCGCTATACACTTCGAACCGCGGCTTGACGAAGACCAGGTCGGGGCAGCGCCGGATCGCGGTGACCGAGGGCATGGCGGAGCGTACCCCGAACACCCGCGCCTCGTAGCTGGCCGCCGCCACCACGCCGCGCGCGCGGCTGCCCCCGACCGCGACCGGGCGCCCGCGCAGTTCCGGCGCGTCGCGCTGCTCGACGCTGGCGTAGAAGGCGTCCATGTCGATATGGATGATCTTGCGCGGCACGCGGGCGATATAGGCGATCGGTGACTTCGCGGCCATGATCGGCTACGGCGGCGGCATGACCGAGAACCTGCAACGACCCGTGCTCACCCCGCCCGACGGCCAGACGAAGGTGCTGCTCCACTCCTGCTGCGCGCCGTGTTCGGGCGAAGTGATGGAGGCGATGACCGCGAGCGGGATCGACTATACGATCTTCTTCTACAATCCCAACATCCACCCCAAGGAGGAATATATCCTCCGCAAGGAGGAGAATATCCGCTTCGCCGAAAAGCACGGCGTCCCCTTCGTCGATGCCGATTACGACACGGTGAACTGGTTCAGGCGCGCCAGGGGAATGGAGTTCGAGCCCGAGCGGGGGCTGCGCTGCACGATGTGTTTCGACATGCGGTTCGAGCGCACCGCGCTGTACGCGCACGAGAACGGCTTTCCCGTCATCACGTCGTCGCTGGGCATCTCGCGCTGGAAGAACATGACGCAGATCAACGGCAGCGGCGAGCGCGCGGCGGCGCATTATCCGGGCATTTCGTACTGGACGTTCAACTGGCGCAAGGGCGGCGGCGCGGCGCGGATGATCGAGATCAGCAAGCGCGAGCATTTCTACCAGCAGGAATATTGCGGCTGCGTCTATTCGCTGCGCGACACCAACGCGCACCGCGTCGCCCAGGGGCGTGAAGAAATCCGCATCGGCGAGATGTATTACGGGGAGGAGTGAGGGCGCGGGTGAGAGTGACCGACTTCGTCACCCCGGGTCAAGCCGAGACCTCTGCCAACCTCAGTTCCTTGTTCCCCGGCGAAGGCCGGGGCCTTTGCAAAAGTCTCCACCGTGCCCCTGCGCAGGCAGGAGCCCAGGGTTACCGGCCCATACAGGCGTTGTTCTGCCTGACCCTGTGCTCCTGCCTGCGCAGGAGCACGGCGTGGGACCCGGCGTCGTTGCACCAGTTTTGCAAAGGCCCCGGCCTTCGCCGGGGAACCGCGAAATTGTCGAGCGATCCACGACTTTCGCAGAGGTCTCGGCCGAGCCCGGGGTGACGAGGTGGTTCACGTCAACCGTCGTCATGCGGTGCCGAAAAGGTAAGTTGGTCGGGGAAAGAGGATCAGAAAGTATTGAATTAAGAACGCGGTCTAAGTGACTAATACGTTGGGGACTAAGGCTTTTAATTTTGGCTCGACTGCGCAATGCTACGCGCCTATGCTACGTTTTCACACCCTACGAGGCTCGCGATGAGCCTGTCGACCTACCTCCACAAGCGGCCAAACTCGCAGTCTTGGCAACTGCGTATGATGATCCCGGTCAGCGCTCGCGCGGTCATGGGTCGTGCCGAACTCACACGTTCCCTGCGCACCCCTGATCGACGTGCCGCCGAAGCTAACGCCTACCCGATCCTTGCCGAGTGGAAGCGGATGATCGCCGCAGCGACCTGCTCTGGCGCTACAGACTACACGCAAATTTACCGACCCTCGCGCGCCGAGATTGAAGAAGCGGCACTCTTGGTTGGTTACGAAAATGCCGGCGAAAAGCTCGATGCGTTGATCAAACGCAAGGCACGCTTCGGGGAGAAGGCGTACACCGCCTTGGCCGACGCATTTGACCGCCGTCACAAGGAAGCCGTTCGCAACCTCCACGCTGGCGAGCAAGGCTTCTGGATCGATATCGCGCGTCGACAGGTAGCAAAGCGCAGTTGGCTATTGCCGGAGGATGGCGAGGAATTTCGCCTTTTTGTTGGCGCGATCCAACGTTGCGGTATTGACCTGTTTGCCAGCGCGCGTTCGAAGATTGCGGGCGATGATGGCGGATCGCCATCGAATTACGTCCGAACTGTTCAGCAGAACCGACAGAAGCGCGCCAAGGCGGGCGAGGGGATTCTCGACCTTTTCGATCAATATGCCGCCCAAAGGCTATTGGAGGGCCGAAAAAAGCGCGATAGCTTGGAACAGGACCGTAAGATTATCGAGCTATTCAGCGAATTCGTAGGCGGTGATCGGATACTAAAGTCGCTCGAACAAAAAGAAGTCCGCGACTGGCGCAATGCAGTTCGCTCTCTTCCGTCAGGATACAAAAAAAGAAAGCTTTATGATGGATTGTCGATGCGGGAGGCTGTTAAGGTTGCGCGCGAGCGAGGTGACGAAGGTGTTTCACTAAGTACCGTAAACAAATACCTTTCTGCCGTGTCCGCACTTTTTGTGTGGGCTACGCGAGAAGGCTATGCCGAGCGTAATCCCTGCGACGGATTATTCTACGACCTTGAGAAAGGCAAAAACGCTCGTCCGCCGTTTAGCGCGGATCAGCTAAATGCAATGCTATCGTCGCCGCTATTCACAGGATTCGAGAGGAAAGGAAAGGAGTTTAAGCGCGGCGACTGTATGGCGGACGACTGGCGGTATTGGATTCCATTGGTAGCCATGTTTACCGGCGCGAGGATCGGCGAAGTAGCGCAACTGTTTGTGGACGATGTTCAACAGGAGGACGGTCATAGCTTTTTGATCATCCGCAACGATGATGATCGCGAGCAAGGTACGAAAAACGGGCAAGATAGAATTGCTCCCATTCATTCTATATTGCAAAGAATAGGATTTCTATTGTTTGTTGAGCAACGTAGGTCCGAGTTGAAAGGTGGGCCGGGAGCGCTATTTCCTGAACTCACTCGAAATAATCGGGGTCAAATGGCTGCACCATCGCGCTTCTGGCGTACTTACCTAACCCGAATTGGGATCAAGGAAGGTGCCGATGGATTTGGTAGCCACTCATTCCGTCATGGTCTAGCCGATCAACTACGACAGGCTGGGTGCCTTGATAATGAAGTCGCCGTTGCCATCGGTCACAAACAGAAGACGGTGACAAGCGGCTATGGTAGGATTCGTCAGGGAAGCGCCGCGCGACTTGCCGCGTTGATCGAAGGTGCGAAATTTGAGGGCGTCAACTTTGCACCATTGATCGAGCGTGCGAACCGGCGCCATGGCGGGCCGATAGCCGTAG
Organism: Sphingomonas adhaesiva; assembly: GCF_036946125.1. Classification (NCBI taxonomy): domain Bacteria; kingdom Pseudomonadati; phylum Pseudomonadota; class Alphaproteobacteria; order Sphingomonadales; family Sphingomonadaceae; genus Sphingomonas; species Sphingomonas adhaesiva. The sequence continues at coordinate 1,502,898 of NZ_JAQIJT010000002.1, read as the reverse complement.
AAGGGCGATCCTAGCCCCGTAGGACGCCACCGGACCCCTTTGCCTATCTCAACCACCCCCTAACCCTTTTGCCCTCCTGCGGCGCTTCTACGGGCGCTGTAGTGAGGATCGGGATTTCCGCGCGTAATTGGCTCCAACGATTCTTTCCGACGAACCCATGCGCGGTCCTTACGAGGGGCGTTCTTGGATCATGAAAATGGTCCGTGTTAATTCCGGCTCGGTCTTAACGTCATGCTCTTGGCTTTTAACATCAAATCAAGGACGCGAATAAATATATCTATAACAAATCTTAAGAAGCCTAAACAGGTGGCTATATAATCGCCATTGCGTTCGCCGATCATCCGGCTAAATTCCGCCTTGTCACCGGCATGGGGCTGCACCGCAGCTTCATCCGGGGTGACGGACCCTAAGCCGTCAAATCCTCCCGCTCATCTGACTACTGCCTTCGGCATTGGCTTCGCCAAGACCGCAGGGAATTTTGGTGTGCGGGATTCATCCAAGGACATGACAACGCCTTGAATTTTTAAGCAGAAGATGGACATTCTCTGTCCAAGTAGTCCATTCTCATATATATAGAAAAGATGGACTACCTATACATCAATCATAGAAGGAATCAACTTGTTTAATAGCTACGTAGAATACGCTAAAATATTAGAAAAGAAGAAGTATATTTTGAAGATGGGTGTTGCCCCAATTTCAAACCACCTTACTCCGGTGTTGAAGATTGAAAGGGCTTTTTCAATCCTAGAAAACACGATGAAGAAGGCTATTACCGAAATTTTAAAAGAAGATATTCATATCTTCAGTGGAGATTGCGGAACTAACAAAACAAGGACGGTTCAAAGAAGTCTAAGAAAGTGGAAATCTGATGGTTTTCTTGGAAGGGGAGCAATCATCATTCTATCCACCTTAGAAGAGGTTGATGCATATATCTCCGATGCTGGTTTAGAAAAGGAGGACTATGCCGTCTATACCGCTGATGAGAAGTATAAGAGATATGGTAGCGGTCTAGATGCCGCCGGTCGGGTTCCGGTTCTCTTTACAACCCATTCTATGGCCCGGAAGAGGGTACTAGCAACGGGTAGCTTTGAAAATACCCCCTGCTTCTTCTATCGCGGGCAATCAAGGGCGTTGCGGATTTGGGATGAAGAGTTTCTTGCCTCCGAAGGCGGCACCTTTACCCTACCCGAACTTTATCAGGTTGTTGCACCGATCAAGAAGCTTGGTGGTTCCCATTGGCGGGTTTTTGACGATCTGGTTCAGTCGGTCGAGCGTCGTTCCGGCGCCATGCTGCAAATCCCTCTATCGGTCATCGACGTATCGGATGCGCTATACAGGTCCAAGGCCATCGTTCCCGATGCGGCCAAGCGCACCCTTGCCGAACTGGTGAAGCTGGCGGGGTCTGTTGCCTATATGCGGAACACCAGCAGCGATAAGACGGAAGGTGCGGAGGAATGGGGCTACATCGGTAAGGGGCGATCCCTTCCCGCCGACATGGGGCCGCTCTTCGTCCTAGATGCGTCTGCGCGCCTTACAGAGCGCTACAACCAGCTACCGGCACACGGGATGACGGTGGTGCATCTGGAACCCGCTCTGGTGGCCTATGACCGGCTATCCATCCACTGGTGGGATCAACCGGCGGGCAAGACGGTGATGCACAACAGAGCCAAGCGCACCACCATCTTCACGGCCATTGCCGATCTGGCGAAATCGAAGCCGGGTGAGGGCTTCTTGATCTGCATGGCCAAGGAGTTCTGCAAGGCGCTAAGCGATGAGCGCGTTGGTCTACCGGACGATCTGGCTGCGATGATCGATGATCCTGACCGGGTGCGGGTCGTCAATTGGGGTCGGCACAAGGGGACGAACGAGTTCCGTGAATTCCCCAACATCGTCATCGTCGGGGACCACCGGTATCCGAATGAAGCGTGCGATGCGCTTGCGCTTGCTGCCAGCGGTATCGAAGGTGGATCGGTTAGCCTTGCACAACGCGCGCTACAGGCCCGCGAGGCGTTCAAACACAACGTCTATCAGGCGATTTGCCGTGTAGCGGTACGCCAGAGAGACGGGGCTATGTGCGGTGCCGCCAACGCCTACCTCATTATGCCAGACGGAGACTGGCGGCGGGAAGCGATCAAGGAAACCTTCCCCGGCGCACAGATTGACGCTTGGCTTCCAATACCAAAGAAGAAGGAAAAGAAGGTTGATCGGGTGCTACGGATACTAGCATCACTGATCGAAGGGCGGCTAGTGGTCAGCAAGAAGGAGCTTCGTGAAGCGTGCGGAGGCAATTCCAAATCCTACCTAACGCCAATCTTAAGGGACCAACGGTTCAAGGATGGCATTAAGGCACTTGGCATTGTCATGAGAAACAATGAGTTCGTTATGAGCCACGGATTGAAGAAGGCGGCTTGATATGACGAAAGAGGGGACATGATGCCCCCTTCTTCTTTTCCTGTTGTTGCAGTGTGAGGTTAGGGTTTAGGCCTTGGTCGGCTGGAAAGGCACAGGTAAAAGGGTAAGTGAAAACTGGTAGGACATCGACTTGCCCTCAACCATAGGGGTAGTGATTATTAGCAGCGAAGAACGCGACACAGGGGGTGAGACTACCAAATCGCATCTATCGGAATTTGCCGCGTAGAAGCCCGCCAGAGGGCATCGGTGGCTTTGACGCGGGTAGCTGGCTAATGTCCCATAATCGCGCTGTACAAGCCTCTTGGGCGAAACGAGGGGGCATTGCGGACGCCGTGCCCGATCGAATTGTTGGCCGATAATTAATCCCGACTCTTAAAATCTTCGTTACTATCGATACTTTTAGTAATAGCTATTATCATGCCAATGAGTTCTGACTTGGCAGACTGCAAAGCCTCTATCGCCGCATCAATGCTATTCATATTAAAGCTTGACCGAACTAATCTATCCATTGCCTCACTTTCTTGCTCCGCCGAGCGGATCACTTCGGCCACTTCCGCGCCATACTTTTCGTCACGCGTAGCCAATACGATTGTAATAAAGATTACAAGCAATCCAACACTAAAGCCAAATTGAGCAATTTGGATAGCTTGCGACACGACTGCCGTCGGCGCCATGCCGTTTGATGCGTAGAACATGCTTCCGGTGGCATAGTATATGAACGAGAAGAAGGTTGGTCTACTATAGCTAAACTGAAATGAATATGCATCGACCTTATAAGCCGCAAAGTTTATAATTGAGAATACAATAATGGTAAGCATGAGAAGACGGACAACTCCGCCAATATTCGCAAGTTTATTCAGACCACTTCTCTGATAATCTCTAAGGCGCTTTGCTAGAAACAAGCAAATACGATTGTAGATAACAACATTCTGCATCGCACTATTTCTTAACTTGATCTCACCTTCTGACATTTGCGGAACAGGAATAAGCGTTATTTTTTCATCCATCTTGAGGAATTCCGAATTTCTTACAGCGGGAAAGGCAGATTTATATGCCTTGAATATGGCTGACGGTTTGAATGCCTTAACGCAGGCAATCGTGTAGGAGTGAACAAGAATTATAAATAAAAGAATACTAAAAACCCGCAGAACTAATACGTTAGACGATACTATAATGGCAACAATAGATAATACAGCAACGGTAACAGATATGAACTTAGACTTAAACGATGAGAAAGTACTGAATATCGCATTGAGCGAAGCAAATACTAGCAACCACCCACCTTTCCGCCATATCGTTTTCGGCCCCTTCCAAAATATTAGAATCAAGGGAAATAAAGAAACATAAGCTACCGCAGCCAAAAGGGACAGGCTTTTTGTTATAAGCATAGTGGCACTAAGTGACAGTAAAATGATGAGTATCTTATATTTTAACGCCAATGAAAAGACTGGTGGCAAATAACTTACTATCGCTGTATCAATATCGAAGATAAAAACCTTGATTATTGCATATGACCAAAAGATTATAGAAAAAACATCAAGTGCTACATGGAATCCCTTGCTCCAAACGCGCTTATTTTCTTCTGTCGCTACCTTTTCGGCCTGAACGATCGGCCCCTCGTTGTTCGTCACCGCAATCATGCCCCACGTCGTCGACAAGGCTTAGGTAGATCATAGCACTTACAGTGGCAAAGCCATCTGTCAGTCCGGTACCGTCATCGTCGGCTTGTTCATACCAGCCACGATCACCGTCGCTAGATCAAAGGAAATCGGAGCGCCGAAGCGGACGCTTTCGCCGGATGCGGCCCGCGTCTTCATGGGGCAATCGCACTTCAAACCGGCGTAGCTCCTTAGCCGCATCCCCATCACCTGATCGAGCGGCGCGAGCCAGCCAGTGCCGATATCCGGCAAGGTCGGACCTGTTAAACGCGTTCATGGCAAGGTGCTGTGCAGCAATTAGATGGCCGCGCCGGAACGCCCGATAGGCAAGCCCCTCTTGGCTATACGGATCAGCTATTCGGCCCCGCTTGTCGAGTGTGGTGCCAAGCTCCACCATTGCCAACGGATCGCGACGAAGGGCAAGGTGGCGGAGGATCGGGAATGCAAAGCCGTTCTTGTGATTATCCCGGATGCCCCAATACCGGGACCATAGCCGCTCCTGCTTTGTCATCACCGGAGGTTGTAGCCTATTTGAGCGGGCCGCAACCCGGCGCGGTGAGGATCATGGATGCGAGGGTGAGGGGCGATGCTTGCGCGTGGGCCGTAGCACCTACTTGCCCTCGCGCTGATCGGTACAATCGAGGTTAGCCTCCAAGGCGTATTCCCATATATTGAAATACTCGTTCTGCAACTTGCACGGAGTCATAAACCGGGCAACCTCCCGCATCAGGTCGCGCTTTTCGGGACCGGTGTTGCTTTTGAACGCCTTCTCTTTTCGATCCACCTTGATCGACCGATCATCAATCTCGACTTTGAATTTGTCGCCCTTGTAGAGAACGCGGTATACCCTTTTACCGTTCTTCTCTCCCTTCTGCTCAATCGTTGGGGTAGCATCATCAATCTTGGCAATCTCTGGCTGAACAATGAGTGCCGCAACAAGAACGGATAGCATAAGCGAGCCTCATGATGGTTGTCACGGAGCGATGTTCGAGCGTTGCCTTGTTATCCTCACGGTGAATGTCGGAATCGCTCTAACTCGTCATTGAGGTTCCGCATTGCGTCTGCATACTCATCAGCGGCTGCGGTAACGTTGCGGTTCAAGATTTGCTGGGTCTGGTATCGCTCGTATGCCCAAAGCGCGAGCGAAGTCGCCGCTATGATGACGGACAGGAGTGCACAGATACTTAAAAGCCGGATGCTCTTGCGCGGCGCTTGGCGAAGGGTCATTCTATATTAGCCATTTTCAAAGCATGTTCATACTTAGTCTCAAACGATGACGTCAGCCTTCTATATTCATTCAGGTTAGATAGGTCGCATGGCTCTTCATACGGATTTAGCGATATGCTTTTGATCCGTTTTTCGAATGTTCGAGCCATGTAATCATTGAGCTTATGAGGTATGATTATTCTTCGGGCCTGAACCTGCACCTTCTCGCGTATCCCAATTTCTCTATTCGTTCGGCATCGTATCTCCGAAACATACTGCATACCCGACGTTTCAGCGAACGCTGTCAAATTATCAAACGCGATTGAGCGCCAATCAGACACGCTCGTCTTCTTTTCGGATTTGGCTACAAGCATTTGGGCGGGCGCGTAATCTGCGGCATGGCCCGCTTGCGCGAGATATAAAGCAGCGAAAGAAAAGAGTATCATGTGCCCCCCTTTGATCTAGGGGCGCCCCGGCATTGAGCCGGGTGCTAGAAACCTAAGCTCTCGCCAAGGCGCCGCGCTTTTGGGCGAAGCCTTGGACATAACGCGACCACCCGGCCGCAACTGATGCGACCGGCCGAGAGCTTTTGGGGTTTCTAGGCCCCGCAGCCCGAATCTGCGGGACTGCATGGGTGTGATGACGTGGATCAGCGTGGATCGCAACTGACAGTTCGTTATTCACGGACGCACGCAGCGATTTCAGCGCCGTCGATCACCGCCCCCTTCTACGCCGGGCCTTCTCCCACTCCGAAGTATCGACCTTCGTCTCCGTCGTTCTCACCAACCTCGGACGTGGGGGCGCTGGCGTCGGGGGTGGTGGATCGCTCGAAAGCCATGCCACCTTCGGGTTCCTGGCCCCGCATCCGTCGCTACCAGCGCATCGTAAGCGTTGGGCGAAGTCGGGCCATGAATCTGGCCAACCTCGTTGCCGGAAGAACGTGAATAGCTCGAAGGGAGAGAAGAGGGCGACCTTCTTACAGGCGCGGCAGGTCGCTTGGATCGTCCCCCCTTGATGGGCAAGCTTCCGTAGATTGCGAATCCCACCGACCATGGAGCGGCTCGTAGAACATACGGCGAACGCGGTTCAATGGATCGGGCGAGGACAACCTGCCATCAATTATGCGTCTGCCAACGCCCGATAGACGCTCGCCCGTGCGATCCCCAGCTTGGCTGCAATATCCACCGGGCGGACGCCCTCTGCCCTAAGCGACCGAACCTCGTTCACGTCCACAGTCGGCTTGCGGCCCTTGTAGCGTCCTTCCGCCTTGGCCTTGGCGATGCCTTCCGCCTGACGCTCTTTACGAATAGCAGTCTCGAACTGCGCAAAGACGCCCAGCATCTGTAGGAACGCGACACCGGCGGGCGACGACGTATCGATTGGCTGTTCGATGGCCTTGAGGAAGGCACCCTTGCGCTTGATGGTGGCGACGATCGTCTCCAAGTCGCCAACCGATCTCGCCAGCCTGTCGATCCGGCTAACAAGAAGGGTGTCATTCTCACGGATGAAATCCAACGCGTCGGCTAGCGCCTTGCGGTTGTCGGTGCTGGTCCCGCTTTCCTTTTCGGCAAACAGCTTCTCGCAGCCAGCAGCCTTGAGGGCATCAAACTGCACGTCCAGCGATTGCCCTGCCGACGACACCCTCGCGTAACCTACCAGCATGACCGCATCCCGTCTCAATAGACTCTAGAAGATGCGAGTCATACGTCTCAATGGTTCGGAGTCAACCCTAATGGGACATTAAGAGCGTCTCATGAGAACGTCCCGGAAGGGTATACGCTAGCGGAGCGCGAAACTTGCAAGTTTTGTTCGGATTGGCTCACTTCGACAAAGGCGAACTTAGGCGGCTTTTCGACCATGGCATAGACTCGCGTGCAAACTGATGCCGAGCTAGGCTAAGCTAGTTTCGCATAACAACGTTGAGGATTGCCCATGCTTTATGTCTACGTTGACGAGAGTGAAAATGCTAACCCCGACATTCTAGTTCTTAGCGGTGTGATTGGATCAAGAAAGCGATGGAAAAGGTTCACCGCTGAATGGAAAAATGCCCTAAAGGGATACAGGCTTGACACTTTTCATACGGCAGAACTGTTTATCCGGTTTTCGGAAGATGAGAGTCGAAGGAGGGAGGTAATTGGATATTTTAGAAGGCTGATAGGGGAGAATGTTGATTGTGGAGTTTCGGTTATAGTTTCTAAATCTGAATTAGACGAAGTTATTACGGAGACTGATCACCCTATATACAGAACCTCATATGGATTTTTGCTATACCAGCTTGTAATTCTTACATGTAATAATACGGATTTTTCTCAAGAAATACAGTTTGTTTTCGATGAACACAGTCTGTCTGGTAAGATAAAGGAGGTTTGGTCGGAGTTTGTTGCCCAATCTCCAATTGTTCATCAACAGAGAATTCGACGTGAGCCAATTTTTTTGAGCGACGCCAATTGCGAGCCTTTACAGGCCGCAGATTTTCTAGCGTGGCGTGAACGTCGGCTTATGGTTGAAAGAATAACAGCAAAGCCCGATCCCATGCCGTATGACATAATGAAAACGGAGCGCTTTCCTGTGTTTAGACAATGGTGTCACCGAGAATATTTACACGACCTGCGTAGAACCATGGAAAATCCCGATGCAGTGCGTATGGAGATTGTGGTAAACATGATAAAAGAAAAGTTCAAATTTATAAAATAGAAGTAGCTTCTTGGGACGATACATTGTTATGCTTTTGGTATTTGACTAATCAACCGATAGCAATCTTGAAGTGACCACGCTTGTGCCGATCGCAATGATCAGCGGGCCGGCTTGCCATTAAAAGAGGCTAGCGGCAGCGGGTGCCGGTCGGAAGCCATCGTCGCTTTGAAGTCGCAGGTCGTCCCGCGAAGACGATACCCGCTTCCTATTCGTTAGGGGAGGGGGGTAACCACCTTACCGTTTTGGCGGATCGATGCCGACAGCGGCGACCCGCATAGGTGAGTCGGGAGCGAGGCTTCAACGACGCGACACGGATGAAGCTGGAAAAATTTTTCCCCGGAGACTGCTACGTTCTTATGCTACATAGGCAGTCTCACTTGGCCGCCTAAATCATTGCATTACAACGAAAAAATGAAGTTGGTCGGGGAAAGAGGATTCGAACCTCCGGCCCCTGCCTCCCGAAGGCAGTGCTCTACCAGGCTGAGCTATTCCCCGACCAGGGTGCCGCGCGGCCGATCGGCCGTGGACAGGGCGCGGCTTATATCAGCGGTTCGCGGACGCGCAAGCCATCATCTGCGGCTATTTTCGTGCCTCCAGCATCGCATCGACCCCGGTGAATTTCTCACGCGGGGCACCGTCACGCGCATTCGCGATCTCGGCCTTCTCGATATTCTGCCAGTCGCGGAAGGTGACGACATCGACTCCGCGCGCGGCGAGCAGCGCGTCGAGTGCCGGGCGGCCCTGCTTGCCGCTGTCGCCGGTGGTGTCGGCGGCGATGTGATCGGCGATGAGGAAGCCGTCGGGGCGGTTGGTGCCGATCGTGCCGGTCGGGCCCCGGCGCGCCCAGCCGACCGCGTAGAGCCCGGGCGCGATCCGCCCCTCGTCATTGGCGAAGCGGCCGAGCTTCTCGTCATAGGGGACGCCGTCGACCCGCGGCGTCTGATAGCCGATGCAGCTGACCACCAGCTGCGCCGGGATGGCGTAGGTCTCGCCGGTGGCGATCGCGCGGCCCTGCTCGTCGAGGCGGGTGCGCTCGACGATGACGCGCTCGACGCGCCCGTCGCCCTCGATCGCGACCGGCTGCGCGAAGAAGTCGAAGACGATCGGCACGGTCTTCGCATCGTCGCCGGCGCGCGGGTGATCGGCGAAGGCGCGCAGATGCGCCACCGCTTTGCGCGTGCCGGGGTCCAGCACCGCATCGTCCGCGCCCGGCGGCAGATCGGCGGGATCGACGACGGGCAGCGCGCGCGACAGATGCGCCAGTTCGGCGAGTTCCTTCGGCGTCATCGCGATCTGGTGCGGGCCGCGGCGCGCGACGATGGTGATCGCCTCGCTCGACTGGATCGACAGCGCATCGAGCGCGTGTGTGACGATGTCCGAGCCGGCGAACTCGTCGGCGGTCTTTGCGAGGATGCGCGCCACGTCGAGCGCGACGTTGCCCGCACCGATCACCACCGCACCCGGCCCCGACAGGGCTGGGGCGAGCGCGGCATGATCGGGATGGCCGTTGTACCATCCGACGAACGCCGCCGATCCGACGACCCCAGGGAGGTCGGCGCCGGGGATGCCGAGCGGGCGGTCCTGCGGCGCGCCGGTGGCGAGCACGACCGCGTCGTAGCGATCGAGCAGTTCGGGGATCGTCACGTCGGTCCCGACGCTGACATGGCCGACGAAGCGGACGTTGTCGCTGAGCGCGGTCGCCTCGTACCGGCGGCTGACGCCCTTGATCGACTGGTGATCGGGGGCGACGCCGGAGCGGATCAGCCCGAACGGGACCGGCAGCTTGTCGATGATGTCGACGCGCACCGCATCGCCGAACGCCTTCTGGCAGGCCTCCGCGGTATAATAGCCCGCCGGCCCGGAGCCGATGACCGCGACGTGACGCATCCTCTCATCTCCTTTGCCTGCCATCGTAAGCGGTTGCGGGCAGGAGGCAAGCGGGTGGCGCCGCCCGTCATCCCGCGTGCGGGCGCGAATTGCCACGCGGCGCGCGCAATGGCGTTTCCCTTGCCCGCCGTCTGGCTCTACGGACGCGGTCATGTCGGTATTGGAATGGATTGCAACCCTGCTGGGGATCGCCTGTGTCGCGTTGGCCGCGTGGCGCAGCGTGTGGACCTTCCCGACCGGCATCGTCGCGGTCGCGCTGCTGGGCGTCGTGGTGTTCGAGGCGCGGCTGTATTCCGACGCGCTGCTCCAGCTCTTCTTCATCGCCGCGAACCTGTATGGCTGGGCGAACTGGGCGAGCGCGCGGCAGACGACCGGCGTCGTGGCGGTAGCGTATCTGACGCCGGGCGCGCGGGCGATGTGGCTGGGCGGGATCGTCATCGCGGCGGTGCTGTGGGGCGCGGGGATGCACCGCTTCACCGACGCGTCCTATCCGTGGTGGGACGCCGGGATCGCGACCGCCAGCGTCGCGGCGCAGATCCTGATGGCGCAGCGCCGGGTCGAAAACTGGTGGTTGTGGATCGCGGTCGACCTGGCCTCGATCCCGCTCTACGTCACCAAGGGGCTGATGCTCTTCGCGCTCCTCTACCTCGTTTATCTGGGACTGGCGGTCGCGGGGCTGCTGGCGTGGCGGCGCGCGGCATGAGCTGGCGGACGATCTGCCTCCACGGGCCGGAGAGCACGGGCAAGTCGACGATCGCGCCGCGACTGGCGCGCCGGCTGGGCGCGGAGGTGGTCGACGAATACGGCCGCACCTGGGCCGAGGCGCATGGCACCGACATGACGATGGCGGACCTGGTGCACATCGCGCAGGAGCATGATGCGCAGACCCGTGCCGCGGTGGCGCGGTCGGGTGGCGCGCCGGTGCTGCTCGACACCGATCCGCTGATGACCGCGGTGTGGGCCGACATGATGTTCGGCACGCGCGATCCGTGGTTCGACCGCTGGCAGGGGACGGCGGACCTCTACCTGCTGTTCGACATCGACCTGCCGTGGGTGGAGGACGGGACGCGGATGTTCGGTCGTGCGGAGGAACGGCGGCGCTTCTTCGACCTGTCGCGTTGCGAGCTGGAGCGGCGCGGCGTGCGCTGGGCGCCGGTGAGCGGCGCGGGCGCGTGCCGCTATCGTCGCACGCTGGAGGCGCTTCGGGCGGCGCGCTGACGCCGCCCGAAGCGGTGCATCAGTTGGAGGGGGCCAGCTTCGTGTTCAGCACCCAGCCGACATTGTCGTTCTCATCGGCGACTTCCCACCACAGGCCGTTCCTGTTGCCGGTGGGATAGACGATCGCGCCCACGGGAAGGGTGCGGATCGCCTTCGCGGTGGCGAGCGCGCTGGCGCGCATCGCGACGGGCGCCTGTGCGGTGAAGGTCTTCGCCGGTGCGGCCTGCGCCGTCCCTGCGTCGCCCGGCGTGACGAGGCCCAGGCTGGTGACCATGCGCGAATACGCCTGGATGAACGACAGCGTCACGATGCGACCGATGTCGGTATTGTCGTAGCCGCCGCCGACCGCGCCGCCCACCGCCAGGAAGCCGCCGCCGCCGAAGGTCAGGTTGTTCTTCGCGGCATAGCCGTCCTCGGTCGCGATCGTCTCGGTCGTGCGGACGTTCGTGAGCGACAGGACGGTGTTCGCCTCCATCTTCTTGCTGCCGATGCCGCCCAGCAGGCCGCCGACCCGCCCGCCCAGCAGCCCGCCGATCCCCGCCGCGGCGCCGCCGCCGCTGACGTTGGAATTCGCGCCCTGGATCTCCGCGACCAGCACGTAATCCGCCGCCTTGATCTGCCCCTGCCCGACGTTGGAGCCGCGCTGGAGGCCCAGCCCGCCGCCGATGTCGCGCTCGCGTTGCGCCGCCTGTAGGCCCGATCCGCGATCGACCAGGTTGAAACAGCCCGAGCGCTGCACCAGCACCTTCAGCAGCTTCGACGGCGGCGCCAGGCTGTACTGCGTCCACGGCCGCGGATCGTCGCCGTCGACGATCGACAGCGAGCCCAGCTTGCGCAGGCAGTGCGGCACGTCGGCGGCGGTCTGTTCCTGCAGGCGCTGGCCGCTGGACGCCTTGGCCAGCTTCTGCGCGCGCGCCGGAGCGGCGGCGACGAGCCCGGCGCCCAGCAGCGCAGCGACGACGATACGTGCATTCATTGGCATTCCCCCATATCGATCGGACCGATGCGCACGCCCCCGCGCGGCCTGTCCTGCCAAAGGCCTAGCACCGGGGCGCCGGCTGCGCTAGGCGCGCGGGGATCATGGCCACTTCGCTCGACACGATCCGCAACTTCTCCATCATCGCGCATATCGACCACGGCAAGTCGACGCTCGCCGACCGGCTGATCCAGGCCACGGGAGGCCTCTCCGACCGCGAGATGAGCGAGCAGGTGCTCGACAATATGGAGATCGAGAAGGAGCGCGGGATCACCATCAAGGCGCAGACCGTGCGCCTGTCCTACAAGGCGTCGGACGGCGAGACCTATACGCTGAACCTGATGGATACGCCCGGGCACGTCGATTTCGCCTATGAGGTGTCGCGGAGCCTGGCGGCGTGCGAGGGCGCGCTGCTGGTGGTCGACGCGGCGCAGGGCGTCGAGGCGCAGACGCTGGCCAACGTCTATCAGTCGATCGAGCACGACCACGAGATCGTGCCCGTCATCAACAAGATCGACCTGCCCGCCGCCGAGCCCGAGAAGGTCCGGACCGAGATCGAGGACGTGATCGGCATCGACGCGTCCGAGGCGGTGCTGGCGAGCGCGAAGTCGGGGATCGGCATCCCCGACATCCTGGAGGCGATCGTCCGCAAGATCCCGGCGCCCCGGGGCGACGCGAACGCGCCGCTGAAGGCGATGCTGGTCGACAGCTGGTACGACCCGTATCTGGGCGTCATGATCCTGGTGCGCGTGATCGACGGCGTGCTGAGGAAGGGGCAGCAGGTCACCTTCATGCAGGCCGGGACGACGCACCTGATCGACCGCGTCGGCTGCTTCCGCCCCAAGATCGAGCAGCTGAACGACCTGGGCCCGGGCGAGATCGGCTTCATCACCGCGCAGATCAAGGACGTGGCGCAGGCGCGCGTCGGCGACACGCTGACCGACGCGAAGAAGCCCGCCGCCGAGGCGCTGCCGGGGTTCAAGGAAGTCCAGCCGGTCGTGTTCTGCGGGCTGTTCCCGGTCGACGCCAACGACTTCGAGAAGCTGCGCGAGAGCATTTCGCGGCTGCGGCTGAACGATGCGTCGTTCAGCTTCGAGATGGAGACGTCGGCGGCGCTCGGCTTCGGCTTCCGCTGCGGATTCCTGGGGCTGCTGCATCTGGAGATCATCCAGGAGCGGCTGACGCGCGAATACGACCTCGACCTCATCACCACCGCGCCGTCGGTGGTCTATCAGATCGAGCTGACGCACGGCGGCGGGCATGTCGAGCTGCACAATCCCGCCGACATGCCCGATCCCAACAAGATCGAGAGCATCGCCGAGCCGTGGATCGAGGCGACGATCTACGTCCCCGACGAATATCTCGGCAGCATCCTGAAGCTGTGTCAGGACCGCCGCGGCATCCAGAAGAACCTGACCTATGTCGGCGGGCGCGCGCAGGCGACCTACGAGCTGCCGCTCAACGAGGTCGTCTTCGACTTCTACGACCGGCTGAAGTCGCTGTCGAAGGGCTATGCCAGCTTCGACTACCACCAGGTCGGCTACCGCGAGGGCGACCTGGTCAAGATGAGCATCCTGGTCAACGAGGAGCCGGTCGACGCGCTGTCGATGATCGTCCACCGCGGCACCGCGGAGACGCGCGGCCGCGGGATGTGCGAGCGGCTGAAGGAGCTGATCCCGCGCCATCTGTTCAAGATCCCGATCCAGGCGGCGATCGGCGGCAAGGTGATCGCGCGCGAGACGATCAGCGCGATGCGCAAGGACGTGACCGCCAAATGCTATGGCGGCGACGCGACGCGCAAGCGCAAGCTGCTGGAGAAGCAGAAGAAGGGGAAGCTGAAGATGCGCGAGTACGGCAGCGTCAGCATCCCGCAGGAGGCGTTCATCGCGGCGCTCAGGATGGGGGATGAGGGGTAGGGCCGTCCCGTCGTTCCGGGTGTCCACGGCTTCGGCTAGCCTCCGCCTCTATCTGTACCCCGGCGCAGGCCGGGGTCCAGCTACGTCCGGCTCGAACGATGCGGAGACGTCACCCAACTGGACCCCGGCCTGCGCCGGGGAACGGTTGTTTGGAGGCGACGCTTCCTTGTATCCGGGCGGATACGGTGCGAGAACGCGGGGATGCGTTTTCTGGCTCGCCTGCTCTGCCTGTTTCTGATCGTCGTCGTACCCGCCGCGGCACAGCCGCGCGCCCCGCTGGTGCTGGCGGCGGCGAGCATGCAGGAGGCGCTGAGCGATGCGGCGACGGCCTGGGCGAGGGCGGGGCATCCGCGTCCGGTGCTGTCGTTCGCCGCGTCGTCGGCGCTGGCGCGGCAGGTGACGGCGGGGGCGAAGGCGGACCTGTTCGTCTCCGCCGACAGCGACTGGATGGACGCGGTGGCGCGGCGCGGTCTTGTGGTGCGGGGGACGCGCGCGGTGCTGGCGCGCAACCGGCTGGTCGTCGTCGCGCAGGCCGGGGGAAAATCGGTGGTGGCGATGCGCGGCGCGGCGCTGGCGCGGGTGCTGGGCGCGGGGCCGCTGGCGATGGCGGATCCGGCGTCGGTGCCGGCGGGCAAATATGGCGAGGCGGCGCTCAGGCATCTGGGCGCGTGGGACGCGGTCGCGCCGCGCGTGGTGCGCGCGGAGAATGTTCGTGCGGCGCTGGCGCTCGTGGAGCGCGGGGCGGCACCCTACGGCGTGGTCTATGCCACCGATGCGCGCGCGGCGAGCGGTGTGCGGGTGGCGGGTATCTTTCCGCCGCGCAGCCATCCGGCGATCGTCTATCCGATCGCGCGGCTGACCACCGCGGCGACACCGGAGGCGGAGGCGTTCCGCCGCTTCCTGCTGTCGGCGGCGGGGCAGGCGATCCTGGCGCGCCACGGCTTCGCGCGGCCTTGAGCGACGATCTTGCCGCGATCGTGCGGCTGACCCTGTTGATCGGGGGGAGCGCGACGCTGGCGATGCTGCCGGTCGCGTTCGCACTGGCCTGGCTGCTCGCGCGCGGGCGGTTTCCCGGCAAGGTCCTGCTCGACGGGATGATCCATCTGCCGCTGGTGGTGCCGCCGGTGGTGACCGGCTGGCTGCTGCTGCTGGCCTTTGCGCCGAACGGGCCGGTGGGATCGGTGCTGGAGCGCTGGTTCGGGGTCAGCGTGCTGTTCCGCTGGACCGGCGCGGCGATCGCCGCCGGGGTCATGGCGCTGCCGCTGATGGTGCGCGCGATGCGGCTGTCGATCGAGGCGGTCGACCGGCGGCTGGAGGAAGCCGCGCGCACGCTGGGGGCGGGGCGCTGGCGCACCTTCGCGACGATCACGCTGCCGCTCGCCGCGCCCGGCGTCGCGGCGGGCGCGGTGCTGGGCTTCGCACGGTCGATCGGCGAGTTCGGCGCGACGATCACCTTCGTCTCGAACGTGCCGGGCGAGACTCAGACGCTGCCGCTCGCGATCTACGCCGCGCTCCAGCGGCCCGGCGGCGAGGCGGAGGTGTGGCGGCTGGCGGGAATGTCGGTCGCGCTGTCGCTGGTCGCGCTGATCGTGTCGGAGGCGCTGGTGCGGCGGGCGGGGAGGGGCGTGCGTGTCCTTTGACGTCGATGTCGCGCTGCGCCGGGGGGATGCGACCGTCGCGGCGCGGTTCGTCGCCGGCGACGGGCTGACGGTGCTGGCGGGGCCCTCGGGGATCGGCAAGACGACGCTGCTGCATATGATCGCGGGGCTGCTGACGCCCGATCGCGGGCATGTGCGGGTGGCGGGGCGGACGCTGTTCGACGCGGCGACCAACGTGCCGCCCGATCGCAGGAGCGCCGGCTATGTCTTTCAGGATGCGCGTTTGTTCCCGCATCGCCGCGTTCGTGCGAACATGCTCTACGGCGCGCGCGACGCAGGCCGGCTGGCGGAGGTGGCGGCGACGCTGGACATCGCGCATCTGCTGGATCGCTGGCCGCGGACGCTGTCGGGCGGCGAGGCGCGGCGGGTGGCGATCGCGCGGGCGCTGCTGAGCGAGCCGGCGTTCCTGCTGCTCGACGAGCCGCTGTCGTCGCTCGATCCGGCGCGACGCGAGGAGGCGATGCGCGCGATCGAGCGGGTGCGCGACAGCGAGCGCCGCCCGATCCTGATGGTGACGCACGACCGCGCAGAGGCGGAGCGGCTGGGAGACCGGGTGATCGATATCGGGCCGTCATCCCGGACGTGATCCGGGGTGACGGGGGATTACGACAGCGCGCCCTTCAGCCGGACGGCCATGTCCTCCAGCGTCACATGCGCGACGTTGGCGGCCATGTCGTCGGGGACGCGGAGCAGGTCGGCGATGGCGAGCTGCATCTGCGTCACGTGGTCGATGCGTTGCAGGCTCGCCATATGGCGCCGCAGCGTATCCTGGTCGCTGCCCAGATCATAGGCGAGGTCGGCCAGCATGTTCGACGCCTGGACCAGCTCCGCCGCCAGCGCCTGCGTGAGCGCGCGGGGCACGGCGGCTTCTGCGGTCAGGGGGCCGGTCGGGGCGGTCATTTCGCGCACAGCTTCATGACGCCCGCGGTCAGCGCGTCGGTGGCCACCGCCTGCGACACCATGCCGCGCTGGAGCGTGAAGCCGCCCTCTTCCGCCGGGGTGAAGGCATAGCCGCCGGCCGCGGACAGCGCCTTCAGCCCGCCGGCGCCGTCCTCGTTCGCATCGAGCATCAGCACGCCGACCGCATTGGCGGCCGCCGCCTTCGCCGCGGAGGCGAACAGCAGCGAGATCGAGGGGCGCTCGCCCGCCACCGGCTCGCGCGGAAGGAGGCGCAGACTGCCCTCCGGCCATTGATCGACGACGACATGCGCGTCGCCCGGGGGCGCCAGGTAGATCGTGCCCTGTTCCAGCTTCATGCCGTCCGCCGCGATCACGACCCTGGGCGCGACCTGCTCGGCCAGCTTCTCCGCCATGCTTTCGACCATGCCGACGCCCAGGTGCTGGACGACGACGGTCGGCGGGCAGTTGGCGGGGAAGGTGGCGAACATGTCGAACAGCGTCTTGGTGTTCGATGCGTCGCCGCCGACCAGCAGCAGGCGCCCGTTCCAGTCGATCGGCGGATGCTGCGCGCCCGACTTCGCCGACTTCGGCCCCTTCAGCTCGGCCTTCTTCGCCGCCTTCAGCCGCTTGGCCAGCTTCTTGATGATGACGTCCAGCTCCGCCGGCGCGGCCACGCGCGGCTTCGGGAAACAGTCGATCGCGCCGAGCCGCAATGCCTCGATCGACTCGGCCGCCCCCTCCTGCGTCCGGGTCGAGAACATGATGACGGGCATGGGCTTGGTCTCCATGATCTCCGCCAGATATTCGAGCCCGCTCATCCCGGGCATCTCGACGTCCAGCGTCATCACGTCGGGGCGGGCGGAGGCGACCAGCTCGCGCGCCTCGGCCGCGCCATCGGCCATGCCGACTACCTCCACGCCCGGAATCCGCTCCAGCGCGCCGGAGATCAGCGCTCGCATCGTCAGCGAATCATCGACCACCAATACCTTCGTTCCGGCCATGACGGGGCTAAGCTCCTAGAGGGGTTATGCGAGAATTATAGCGTTCGAACGGTTAACGATCAGGCAGCGTCGGCCATCGCGACGCGCTCGACCAGGCGATCCAGCGCCAGCACCAGGATCAGCCGCTGGTCGATCGTGGCCAGGCCATCCAGGAAGTGCGCCGCATCCGCATCGCCCATGTCGGGCAGCGGCTGCATGTTGTCGGCCGACACCGATACGATGTCGTTGACCGCATCGACGATGATGCCCTGCAACTGGTCGCCGATGCGCACGACGATGATGACGTGGCGCGCGCTCGGCTCGGTCATGCCCCAGCCCAGGCGGTAGCGCAGGTCGAGCACCGGCAGCACCACGCCGCGCAGGTTCACCACGCCGCGCACATATTCGGGCACGTTGGGCAGCGGGGTCGCGGGCGACCAGGCGCGGATCTCGCGGATCGCCATGATGTCGACGCCGAGATACTGATCGCCGAGCTGGAAGGTGATGAGCTGGCGCGAGCCGGTGTTGGTGTCCATCGCAACGGTCCTCAGTGCAGCACGCGCCGGATGGCGGCGGCGAGCTTTTCGGGGTGGAAGGGCTTGACGATCCAGCCGGTGGCGCCGGCCAGGCGCGCGCGCTGCTTCTTCTCGTCGGAGCTTTCGGTGGTCAGCACCAGGATCGGCATGCGCCGATTGCCCTCGTCGCGCAGGCGCTCGATCAACCCGAACCCGTCCATCCGCGGCATGTTGATGTCGGTGATGAGCAGGTCGGGCTCCTCGCCCGGTTCGAAGTCGTTCAGCGTCTCGATCGCGTGAACGCCGTCCTCCGCTTCCACCACGTGGTAGCCGAGGTCGGTCAGCGCCGCGCGCAGCAGCATCCGCATGCTGGGCGAGTCGTCGACGGTCATGATCGTCTTTGTCACTTTGCGAGGCTCCCTGGGGCTCTGGGCAATCATCAGAAGAATTCGACGTCGCCGGTCGTCTCCGGCGGCTTGACGGCCACGGGCCTGACCGGACGCTGCACCACCGGCGGCGGGGCGTCGGTCACGCTGCGGCATCGCGCCAGTCCGAGCGCGGCACGAAACTCCACCCGCCGCGCACACGTACCCCCCACATCCTCGCCCACGAGCGGAATCCGCTCGTCCTGGAGGAAGCGTCGGGCGAAGGCGATGTTGGCACCGCCGATGTCGCGGAACCCGCGGTGCATCGTGGCGCCTCCGAAAATGCGTGCCTTCATGCGGTGCCGTACCGCGCCCATCTTCAACATTTCGTTGATGAGGACTTCCATCGCGTACAGGCCGTAGCGCTGCATGGAGGCCGGATCGGCGGCCTGCCCCTCGGCGAGGAGATAATGGTTGATCCCGCCGACGCGCACGATCGGATCGTAGAAGCAGGCCGCGATGCAGCTGCCGAGAACGGTGGTGAGCACCACGTCCTCCTCGCGGCTGACCTTCGTCTCGCCTTGCGCCACGGTCACACGGCGAAAGCCGTCCTGTCTGGTCAGCGCGTTCATGCGCGACACTCCTGGAGCAGGCGCGCGGCGATCTTGCGCAGCGGCAGCTGCTGCACGACCGCGCCGGTGCGGAACGCGACCGCGGGCATGCCGTAGACGACGCTGGTCGCCTCGTCCTGACCGATCGTGACCGAACCGGCCTTGCGCATCGCGAGCATCCCCTCCGCGCCGTCGCCGCCCATGCCGGTCAGGATCGCGGCCACCGCATCGGCGCCCGCGACCCGCGCGACCGAGTGGAACAGCTGGTCGACCGAGGGCTGGTGCCCGCTGACGCGCGGGCCGGGCGACAGGCGGCACATCCGCTTCGTACCGCTGCCGGTGATCTCCAGATGGCGGTCGCCGCCAGGCGCGAGATAGACCTTGCCCACGGCGAGCGGCGCACCGGGGCGCGCCTCCTCCACGGTCGGACGGCACAGCCGGTTCAGCCGCGCCGCGAAGCTGGCGGTGAAGCTGGCGGGCATGTGCTGAACGATGACGGTCGGCGGGCAGGTGGCCGGGAAGCCGGACAGCAGCTCGATCAGCGCCTCCACGCCGCCGGTCGATGCGCCGACCGCGATCATCGCGCCGTCACGCGGGACGTAATCGTCCTGCGACGGCACCGGCGCGCGCACGGGCGTGGGCGCCATGCGGTTGCGCGTGGCGGAGGCGGCGCGGACCAGCCCGGGGAGGCGGATCGCGTCGTCCGGGTTGCGCAGCGTCAGCTTGTCGAAACAGTCGAAGGCGCCCAGCTCGAGCGCGGTGATGCTCGCCTCGGCCCCCTCGGACGTCAGCGTGGACAGCATGACGACGGGGGTGGGGCGCAGCCGCATCAGCCGCTCCAGGAACTCCAGCCCCGACAGGCCCGGCATCTCGATGTCGAGCGTGACGACGTCGGGGTCGAGCGCCTTGATCTGCGCGCGCGCCTCGTCCGCGCTGCACGCGGTGCCGACGACCTCGATCGCGGGGTCGGCGGCGAGCGTGCGGCGGATCAGCGCCTGCATCGTGATCGAATCGTCGACGATCAGGGTACGGACGCTCATGCGCTCACCTTCAGGTAAGCGGTGCGCCCGACGCACTCGAACCGTTTCGCCACGTCGGCGACCAGCCGCTCTGAATGGCCGATGTAGAACATCCCCCCCACCTCCAGTCGATCGGCCAGCCGTGCCTGCAGCCGTGCCTTTGTCGGTTCATCGAAATAGATCATGACGTTGCGGCAGAAGATCGTGTCGAACTGCGTCTTGATCGGCCAGTCGCCGAGCAGGTTGAGCGGCAGGAACGAGATCGCCTCGCGCAGCATCGGGTCGACCGACAGATCGTCGCCCTGACCCTGGACCCACGTCTTGTGCAGCGGCGCCGGAACGGTGCGCAGCGTCTGTGCCGAATACCGGCCGGCGCGCGCGGTGGTCAGCACGCTGGGCGACACGTCGGTCGCCAGCAGCTTGATGTCGCGCTTCAGCAGCCGCTGCGCCGCGGCGCGATCGGTGCCGAGCGCGGCCATGAGCCAGGTGTAGGGCTCCTCGCCGCTGGAGCAGGCCGCGGACCACAGCCGCACGCGCCCGCCCTGGTTGAGGCGGTCGGCCAGCTTCGGCCACATCCGCTCGCAGAAGTCGTCGAAATGATGGCTTTCGCGAAAGAAGCTGGTGTGGTTCGTGGTCAGAGCGTCGAAGACGCGGGCGCGCTCCTCCGCGTCGCGCTCGATCAGCTTGACGTAGTCGCCGACGCTGGTCAGCCCGCAGGCGCGCACGCGCGGGGCGACCCGGCCGTAGACCAGCTGCGCCTTGCCGTCGGGCAGCAGGATGCCGAGCTCCTCGTAGACCATGCGCGAGATGGCGCGGTGGTCCGCCGGCTCGAACCCGAACTCGCGGGCGGGTTCGCGCGAAAGGGGCGCGCGAGGGAGGGCGGCGGCGGTCATGCGGCGTGCGCCAGCTGGAGCATGCCGCGGGTCGGGCGGATGCGGCGCGCGGTGAGCGCGTCGACGTCGATGATGAGCGCCACGCGCCCGTCGCCCAGGATGGTGGCGCCGGCCAGCCCCTCGATCGCCTGATAGTTCGCCTCCAGGCTCTTGACGACGACCTGGCGCTGGTCCTGGATCGTGTCGACGAGCAGCGCGGCCTGGCCGTTCGCGCCCTCGACCACGATCAGCACCGCCTTGCCCGGATCGCGCTCGCCCCCGCGCAGGCTCAGCTGCTCGGCGACGGGGTAGATCGGCACGTACGAGCCGCGCACGTCGAGGACAGCGCCATCCGGGCCGATCGCGGTGACTGCGCGGTCGCTGGGGCGCAGGCTCTCGACGATATGGCTGAGCGGGATGACGTAGGTCTGGTCGCCGACCGTGACGATCATGCCGTCCACCACCGCAAGCGTCAGCGGCAGGCTGAGCGAGAAGCTGGAGCCGTGGCCCATGCGCGACTGGATGCCGATGCGGCCGCCCAGCGCCTGCACGTTCTTGCGCACCACGTCCATGCCGACGCCGCGGCCGGAGATGTTGGACACGGTCGCTGCGGTGGAGAAGCCGGGCGCGAAGATCAGGTTGTCGATCTCCTCGTCGCTGAGCGTCGCGTCGGCGGGGATGATGCCGCGCTCGACCGCCTTGGCGCGGACGCGCGTGCGATCGATGCCGCGGCCGTCGTCGGCGACGGTGATGACGATCCGGCCCGACTGGTGCGCGGCCGACAGGCGGACGACGCCTTCCGCGGACTTGCCCGCGGCGATGCGCTCCTCGGTCGTCTCCAGACCGTGGTCGACCGCGTTGCGGATCAGGTGCGTCAGCGGCTCGCCTATACGCTCGACGACGGTCTTGTCGACCTCGGTCATCTCGCCCTCGATATCGAGGCGGACGCGCTTGCCGGTCTCGCCCTCCAGCTCGCGGATGATGCGGGGTACGCGGCTGAAGACCGTCTTCATCGGCTGCGCGCGGATCGCCATGGTCGATTCCTGCAACTCGCGCGTCAGGTGATCGAGGTCGGTCAGCTCGGGGCAGCCGCCCATGTCGTTGCCCGACAGCCGCTGCGCCAGCATCGCCTGGGTGATGACCAGCTCGCCGACCAGGTTCACGAGGCGGTCGAGCTTGTCGAGGTCGACGCGGATCGTCTGCGATGCCACCGCGGCGGGCGCCGCGACCGGCGCGGGGGCCGGGGTAGCCGCGGGGGCGGGGCGGGGAGCCGGCGCGGCGGCGGCGGCGGCAGGCGCGGGCGGGGCCACCGGCGCCGGTGCCGGCGCAGGTTCAGGTGCCGGTGCGGCGGCAGCGACGGGTGCCGGGACGGGCGCGGGCGCCGGAGTTGCGATCGTGATCGGCTCGGGCGCGGGCTCCGGGGTGCCCTGTGTCAGCGTGATCGTGCCGCTGTCGCTGAACTCGAAGACCGCGCGGATGTCCTCGCCGTCGACCGTGCCGGGCAGCGCCACGTTCCACGCGAGATAGCCGGAGTTGGGGTCCATCGCCGCCAGCGACGGCACCGAAGACGTGTCGCAGGACATGACCCGTCCGCCCATCCGCGCCAGTTCGCGCAGCAGCAGCAGCGGTTCGGCACCGTTGTCGAAGGCGCTGGCGGTGGGGCGGAAGTGGACGTGCCAGTCGGGCGTGGCCGGATCCGCCCCCGGCAGGTCGGCATCGGCGTCGGCATCGTCGGCGCTCGGCGGCACGGCGCCGCCCATGTCGTCGAGCAGCGCCATCAGGTCGTCGAAATCGTCCGCGACGCCCGCGGGCGCGGCATCCGCGACCACCGCGTCGGCGGGGGCGGGGGCGGGGGCGGGGGCCGACTCGGGCGCCGCCGCTTCGCCGCTCGCCGCCGCGATCAGGCGCGCGAGCATCGCCGCATCGTCGGGGGCGGCGCCACCGTCGCGCGCGGCGGTGACGTGGTCGGAGAGCATGTCGAACGCGGCGACGATGACGTCGACCAGCGGCGGGGTCAGCGCGAGCGAGCCGTTGCGCAGCAGGTCGAGCAGCGTCTCGTACTGATGGGTATAGGCCTGCAACCGCTCGTGCCCGAAGGCGCCCGCGCCCCCCTTGATCGAGTGGACCGCGCGGAAGATGCCGTTGATCGTCTCCGCATCATAGGCCTCTGCACGGATCGCGGCGAACGCGCCCTCCATGCCGGCCAGGCCTTCCTCGCATTCCTGGAAGAAGATCTGCTGAATGGCGTCCAGGTCCATGGTCGATGTCTCCTGTCGCTCAGGCGGGGTCGAGGACGTCGAGCGCGGCCAGCGTCGCGGCCTCGGTCAGCGCGGGGCTGGGGCGCTCGACCGCATAGGCCAGGCCCTGCTCGGTGGCGGCGCGGCGCGCGGCGACCAGCACCTGAAGGCAGGCCTGCCCGATCTGCTCCACGTCGCCGCCGTCGATGGTCAGCGGCTGCGCCGCCTCCACCAGCTGGCGCAGCGACTGGCGCAGCGGTCCTGCCGCGTTGGTGTCGAGTCGGGTCGAGAGAGCGAAGGCCATCGCATTCCTGCCGCAAGAGTTCGTCCGCGGTGGAACCATGTCACCGCGAGGCCCATAGTGACCGGCATCAGCTAAGATGCCGTTAATCGTGTCGATGTCGTCTTCATGGGCGCGGCGGACCGCTCCGTCAGAAGGAGGACCAGTCCTCCTGCACCGCGGTGCTGCCGACGATCGCGGCGCGCATGCGGTGGACGACGGGGGCGGCCGGCGCGGGGGCCGGGGCGGGCGCGACGCGTCGCGCCGCCGAACCGCCGGTCCCCAGGCGGAAGGTGGAGACGCGTTGCGACAGTTCCTGCGCTTCGCCGGCCAGGCTGCGCGCGGCGGCGGTGGCTTCCTCCACCATGGCGGCATTCTGCTGCGTCACGCCGTCCATTTCGCCGACCGCGGTGTTGACCTGCCGCAGGCTGCCGGCCTGCGCCTCGGCCGCCTGCGCGATGCCGGAGACCAGCCCGCTCACCTCGGTGATGTGCGTCACGATCTGGCCCAGCGCGTCGGCGGTGCGGGTGACGAGTCGGACGCCTTCCTCCACCTGTTCGCCGCTGCCGGTGATGCGCGCCTTCACGTCCCGGGCGGCGTCCGCGGAGCGTTGCGCGAGCGCGCGGACTTCGCTCGCCACCACCGCAAAGCCCTTGCCCGCGTCGCCTGCGCGTGCCGCCTCGACGCCCGCGTTGAGCGCCAGCAGGTTGGTCTGGAAGGCGATGCCGTCGATGACCGCGATGATCTCCGAGATTTCGCCCGACGACGCCTCGATCCGTCGCATCGCGCCGATCGCGTCGCCGACCAGCGCGCCCGATGCCTCGATCTGGCCGCGCATCGTGGCGACCGCCTGATTGGCGCGCGCGCTGGAGGTGGCGGTATCGTCGACCGTGGCGGTGATTTCCTGCATCGCCGCGGCGGTCTGCTCCAGCGTGGCGGCCTGCTGCTCGGTGCGCATCGACAGATCGCTCGACGCCTGGTTGATCTCGCCGGACGAGGCGGTGATTCGGGTCGCGGCGCCCGTCACCTCGGTGAGCGTGGCGCAGACGCGGGTGCGCATTTCCTCGAAATCGGTCGCGATCTGCGCGTAATCGGCGGGCACATCCTCCAGCGGACGGCTGAAATCGCCCTGCGCCAGCGCGGTCAGCGCGCGGCTGAGCCGGTCGGTCACGTCGCGGCGCGCGGCCTGCTCGGCGGTGAAATAGGCGGACAGCGCGATTTCCATGTCCATCAGCGCGGTGCGCACCAGCAAGGTCGCCGCCGCCTCGCGCCGCGCGAAGGGGCGCGTCGGCGACCAGCGCAGCATCCGCGGCAGGATGTCGGAGAGGATGCGCGCGTAGCTGCTGATATACCAGCTGGGGGAAAGGCCGATGCGGGCATGGACGTTGCCGATCTGCTGCGCGCGCGCCTCATATCGGTCGTCGGGCGTGCCGGCGAACAGCGCGAGCCAATGCTCCAGCTGCTTGTCGCGGGCGTGATCCATCGCCTGCGACGAGCCGAAGAAGGCGCTGGCGTCCGGCTGGCTGCGGATATGGTCGTAGAGATGGCGCAGCGCGTCCGGCGCGAAGCGCTGGATGGCGCGACGAATCGTCGGGAACAGCCGGTAATCGGCGGTCGAAAAGCCGAAATGCGCAAGCTTCTGCGCGAGATTCTTGGACGTCGACGGCACGGAAAGGATCCCCCTGTACGTGAACGGGATCCTTAATGGGCCGGAAACAGCGAATATCGAGTTAAGCCAAGTCGTTACCGCAGCGGCTCCCGGTGTCCGGGGGGAAACGGCACCGGGGCCGCCGCGGCGAGGGCGCTTAGAATTCGGTCCAGTCGTCCTGCGCATCCGTGCTGACCGCCACCGCGGCGCTGCCGCCGCCGCCGCCCGCCACGCGGCGCGCCTGGTGTGAGCGGGCGATGGCGCGCCCGGCGCTGGCGGCGCGCGCCTGCAATTCGTGGACGACGGTGGCGGCGCGTGCCGAGGCGCCGCGCATCTGGAAGCGCGCGACCTCCACGGCGAGCGAGTCGGCCTCGTCCGCCAGACTGCGCGCGGCGGCGGTCGCCTGCTCCACCATGGCGGCATTCTGCTGCGTCACGCCGTCCATTTCGGACACGGCGGTATTGACCTGCTGAAGGCTGCCCGCCTGCTGCTGCGCCGAGATGGCGATGGTCGAGACCAACGTGCTGATTTCCGCGATGCGCGAGATGATGCGCTCCAGCGCCTTGCCGGCTTCGCTGACCATCTCGACCCCGGTCTGCACCTGGCTGGACGAGGCCATGATCTTGACCTTCACGTCCTTTGCCGCGTCGGCGGAGCGCTGCGCCAGCGCGCGCACTTCGCTCGCCACCACCGCGAAGCCCTTGCCCGCGTCACCGGCGCGCGCCGCCTCGACACCAGCGTTGAGCGCCAGCAGGTTGGTCTGGAAAGCGATGCCGTCGATGACGCTGATGATCTCGGAAATCTCGTTCGACGACCGCTCGATCCCGTCCATCGCGGCGACGGCGCGGCGGACCACCTCGCCCGACCGCTCGGCCTCGCGCCGGGCGTCGCCGACCGCCTCGTCCGCGCGGGCCGCACCGGCCGCGGATTCGCGCACGATCGAGGTGATCTCGTCCATCGCGGCGGCGGTTTCCTCCAGGCTGGCGGCCTGCTGCTCGGTCCGTTGCGACAGTTCGTCGGACGCCTGGCGGATGTCGCTGGCGCCGCTGTTGATGCCGCTGCTGACGTTCGACACGTTGTCGAGCGCGCTGCCGACGCTGTCCATCGCACGGTGATAGTCGACGCGAAGCTGCTCATAGTCGGGCGGAAACGGCGTCTCGATCCGGAAGCTGAGGTCGCGGTCGGCGACCCGGCCCAGCGCGGTGCCCAGCGCGGCGACCACCGTCTGCTGCGCCTCGCCAGCGGCGGCGACCTTCACGGCGTTCTCGCGGAAGATGCTCATCGCCTTCGTCATGCGGCCGACGCAATCGTGGTGGTCGGTGAACAGGACCGGCGCGGCCAGGTCGCCCCGCGCGAGCGCCTCCATCCGCACGACCGTCGTGACATAGGGATCGCAGACGGCCTTCTTCGTCGCCAGCGCGAAGGCCACCGTCAGCGCGAAGGCTGCGCCGGCGATCGCCACCGGCACGACCCCCGTCAGCACCCCGGCGTAAGTCGCCACGGTCGCCGCGAGGGGAATGGCGGCCAGCGTCGCATAGACGATGGTCATGGTGTCGAACTTGCGACGGATCGGCGCATGCGCCTTGAACCACCGGATCATGGTCATCTCCTAAGGCACCGGGGGGGACGGCTAACCTACGGCACCATAGGGATTATCCCCTAATTGGCGGTTAACTCCGCTAACCTGGTGCGGAATTTGCTGTCGGAATGGGTAATATATTGAATCGGAAGCACTTTCTTGTTGCGCTGTCGTCGGGTTTGCGCGGTTTGCGCCCATCCCGTATAGCGCTTCGCGATTCTCGCGCCCCGGCACTGCGTCCACCGCTGCCGGGGCGTTCCGTTTTGACAAAGGCACATCCATGGCGCGCAGGCGGCAGATCTACGAGGGCAAGGCGAAGATCCTGTACGAAGGGCCCGAACCGGGCACGCTGATCCAGTATTTCAAGGACGACGCCACTGCCTTCAACGCGCAGAAGAAGGGCACCATCAACGGCAAGGGCGTGCTGAACAACCGCATCAGCGAGCATGTCTTCACGCTGCTGGACCATATCGGCGTGCCGACGCACTTCATCCGACGGCTGAACATGCGCGAGCAGCTGATCCGCCAGGTGGAGATCGTGCCGATCGAGGTGGTGGTCCGCAACGTCGCGGCGGGATCGCTGTCGAAGCGGCTGGGAATCGAGGAAGGCACGAAGCTGCCGCGGACGATCATCGAATATTATTACAAGGACGATGCGCTCGGCGATCCGATGATCTCCGACGAGCATATCGCCGCCTTCGGCTGGGCCAGCCAGGAGGAGATGCACGACATCGCCGATCTGGCGATCCGGGTGAACGATTTCCTGTCGGGGCTGTTCGCGGGCGTCGGCATCAGGCTGGTCGACTTCAAGCTGGAATTCGGCCGCATCTGGGACAACGACTACGGCCGCATCATCCTGGCGGACGAGATCAGCCCGGACGGCTGCCGGCTGTGGGACATGGACACCAACGAGAAGCTGGACAAGGACCGCTTCCGCCAGGACCTGGGCGGCGAGGTAGAGGCGTATCAGGAGGTCGCGCGCCGGCTGGGCCTGCTGCCCGAGGGCGGCGAGACGGCGGTGCTCGACATGGAAAGCCATCGCAAGCGCCGGGGGAAGTAAGCGCCGAGCGTCGTCTCGGATCACGTCGAGACCTTGGAGAAGGTTTCCACCGTGCTCCTGCGCAGGCAGGAGCCCGGGGTCAGGCAGAACAACGCCTGATGCGACCGGCAATACTGGGCTCCTGCCTGCGCAGGAGCACGGCCGGCATGCGGCGCCGTTCCAGCCGTTTTTCAAAGGTCCCGCTCACGTAAGGGGTGACGTCGAAGGGCGGGAAGGATATTGCCCCGTCGCCGCTCCCGCGGCATAGCGCGCGTCCATGAAACTGCGCATCCACGTCACGCTCAAGCCCGGCGTCCTGGACCCCCAGGGCAAGGCCATCGAACACGCTCTCGCCGGCCTCGGCTTCGCCGGGGTGGAGGGGGCTCGCGTCGGCAAGCTGATCGAGCTCGACGTGGCGGACGGCACCGGCGACGCGGACGTCGACCGGATGTGCCGCCAGCTGCTCGCCAACACGGTGATTGAGAACTACCGGGTCGAACGCGCGTGAAGACCGCGGTCATCGTCTTCCCCGGCTCCAATTGCGATCGCGACATCGCGGTCGCGCTGGAGCAGGTGACGGGGACCGCGCCGGCGATGGTGTGGCACCGCGAGACGGCGCTGCCCGACGGCGTCGGTCTGGTCGCCGTTCCCGGCGGCTTCTCCTACGGCGACTATCTGCGCGCGGGTGCGATGGCGGCGCGCTCCCCGATCATGGCCGCGGTGGCGGCGGCGGCGGGCGAGGGGCGGCCGGTACTGGGGGTCTGCAACGGCTTCCAGGTATTGACCGAGGCGGGGCTGCTGCCGGGCGCGCTGATGCGCAATGCCGGGCTGAACTTCGTCTGCCGCGACGTCGCGCTGACCGTCGAGAATGCCGACAGCGCGTTCACGCGGCTGTACCGCGCGGGCGAGCGGGTCCATTTCCCGGTGGCGCATCATGACGGCAATTACGTCGCCGACGGCGAGACGCTCGACCGGCTGGAGGGGGAGGGGCGCGTCGCGTTCCGCTACGCCGAGCCGCTCAACGGCAGCGCGCGCGACATCGCCGGCGTGCTGAACGACGGCGGCAACGTGCTGGGCATGATGCCGCACCCCGAGCGCAAGATCGAGGCGGCGCATGGCGGCGACGACGGGCGGCGGATGTTCGAGGGGCTGATGGCGCTGGTGGGGGCCTAGCCGCGAAGCAAAATCTTCGGCGACGGCGGCGGGGCGGGCGCGATCGCCTCCCCTCGACAGCGAAAGCAGCCCGTCCCGCAGCCATGTTCCGCCGAGCAGAAGCCACCCATTCTGTTCGAAGACAGAAGCCAGAATCTCCTCATCGCCCTTCTTTATCTTTCCAGCGACCATCCCCAGTCGTGCCGGTGGGCCTGGCGGGCATAAGCCTTGCTCGACCATTTGTTCACGCAGGCGCGTCAGGACGACGCCGGGCAGCGTTCGCTCGCAGAAAAGCTTATACTTGCCCTTCGTCGCACCTTCCGAGTTGCATATCTCGGCTGCCTGGACCCCCGTAGAGTCGAAGAAGCTCTTGCATTCAATCGCGAGCAGTTCATTGGTTGCACCGCGGTAGGCCACGACGTCGACCTCCCAGTCGGGGGTGCTGAAACGCCCAATCTCGACCTTCTGAGCCTTGGTCAGCTTCACGCGAACCGACGTCTGAACCCAATATCCCTCCTGCCAGAAGAATTCGGCCACGAGCTGCTCGAAAGCGTCCACGCGTCACACCTTCGCGCGAAACGGCGTGAAATTCGTCGCGCGGTCGTAGACGTCCAGCCCCTCGGCGCGCTTCAGGCCGCCGATGACGACATAGGTCAGCGGCGTCAGCAGCACTTCCCAGCCGACCTTCAGCGCCCATTGCGTGAAGAGGACCTGGATCACCAGATCGTGCGTCCAGCCCTGCGCGCCCCAGAAGGCGAGCGGATAGAAGATCACGCTGTCGACCGCCTGCCCCGCGATGGTCGAGCCGATGGTGCGCATCCAGAGATGCCGCCCGCCGGTCGCGACCTTCATCCGGGCGAGGACGTAGGAATTGACGAACTCGCCGGCCCAGAAGGCGCACATGCTGGCGAAGACGATGCGCGGCACCTGGCCGAAGATCGTCTCGTAGGCGGCCTGGTTGGTCCAGTCCGGCGCGGGCGGCAGCGCGACCACCACCCAGGACATCAGCGCCATGAAGACGGTCGCCGCGAAACCGACCCAGATGACGCGGCGCGCGCGCGCATAGCCATAGACCTCGGTCAGGACGTCGCCGATGATGTAGCTGACGGGAAAGAACAGGATGCCCGCACCGAACGGCCATGGGCCGATGCCGGGCAGCACGACCTGCGCCACCTTGCCCGCGCCCAGCACGTTCGAGAGCAGCAGGATCGCGACGAACGCGGCCATGACCATGTCGTAATAGCGCAGCTGCCCGCCGGCGATGGCGCCGGCCTCCACCGCTTCGACCGCGGGCGTCGCATTGATCGGTCGGTCCCCCATGCCGACGATCATGCCGCCTGTTTCGCGCGGCGGCAATCCGCGCTAAGCCGCCCCGGCGCGCGCCCGTAGCTCAGTTGGATAGAGCAAGGAGCTTCTACCTCCTCGGTCGGGGGTTCGACTCCCTCCGGGCGCGCCAACCCCTGGCTGTTCCACGATCATTCGACGACCAGTTCGGCGTGGAGCGCGCCGGCGGAGCGGAGCGCCTGGAGGATGCCGATCATCCGCCGGGTCCCGACGTGGAGCTGGTGCAGCCCCTGGACCAGGTCGCCGACCGTGGTCGATCCCAGCCGGATCGCGGCATCGTCGCCCCCGTCGTCGACATCGAGTCGGGTGTTGGTGATGACGAGGCTGGCGATGTCGTTCGACAGGCCCGAGATGAAGCTGGGCTGCGACGCGTCGCTGCGCGTCTCCACCTGCACGCGGATGTCGCCCTGCGAAATGACCGCGGGGGAGATGGTGACGTCGGCGCCCGCGACGACGGTGCCGGTACGCTCGTTGACGACGACGCGGAACTGGCGCGCGGGCTGCACCGTCAGCGCCTCGATCGCGGCGATGCGATCGGCGACGGCGGCGGGATCGGACGGCGGGACGATGGTGACGCGATCCGCATTGTCGACCCGCGCGGCGCCCACGCCGAAGCGGGCGACGATCGCCGCAGCGACGTTGCGCGCGGTCTCGAAGTCGGGCTCGGCCAGCAAAAAGGCCATCGTGCCGCCCGGGCCGACGAGGCGGGCGTCGACCGCCTGTTCGATCGTCGCCCCCATCGCGATGCGGCCGGTCGTGGGATAGTTGCGCTGGTGGCTGTTCAGCTGCGCCTCGAACTGGTGGCCGCCGACGACCAGCGGCCCCTGCGCGAGCGCATAGACATGCTGGTCGGGGCCGACGAGCGAGGTCATCAGCAGCGTGCCGCCCGCGATGCTGCGCGCATCGGCGATCGAGGACACGGTGACGTCGATCTGGTCGCCGACATTGGCGGAGGCGGGCAGCCGCGCGGTGACGACGACCGCGGCGACGTTGCGGCTGCTGATGTCCTCCGGCGCGACGTTGCTGCCCAGCCGCGAGAGGACGTTGCGCAGCGCCTGTCGCGTGAGCGCGCTGTTGCGCGAGTCGCCGGAGCCGGACAGGCCCGTCACCAGCCCGTATCCGACCAGCGCATTGTCGCGCCATCCGTCGAACCGTCCCAGCGCCTTGATCGGCACCGTCTGCGCGACCAGCGGGGACGGCAGCAGCAGAAGCGCGACCGCGCCCAGAAGCCGGCGCATCAGCCGAGCCCCAGCAGCGCGAATAGCCGCTGGATCAGCCCCGGCCGTGCGCCGCGCGAGACGAAGCCCTTGCCGTCGTAATCGATCCGCGCATCGGCGATGCGGTTGGAGGGGACGCGGTTCTCGCCATCGATGTCGGCGGCGCGGACGCGGCCGCGGACCGCGACGAACGTCGCCTCGCCGTTGACGTCGAAATGCTGACCGCCGCCGATCACGAGGTCGCCATTGGGCAGCACCTGCGCGATGGTCGCGGTCATCTGCGTCACGAAACGCTCCGACCGGCGGGTTTCGCCGCGCCCCCTGTACGCGCCGCCGAGCGACAGGTCGCCCGACTCGTCCACCCCGCCGAGGTCGATCCGGCCCGTGA
This sequence comes from Sphingomonas adhaesiva, assembly GCF_036946125.1. Taxonomy (NCBI): domain Bacteria; kingdom Pseudomonadati; phylum Pseudomonadota; class Alphaproteobacteria; order Sphingomonadales; family Sphingomonadaceae; genus Sphingomonas; species Sphingomonas adhaesiva. Next base: position 1,471,127 of record NZ_JAQIJT010000002.1, on the reverse strand, counting down.
CGGAGGATGAACGCTGCGTCCCGCTCTGCACGGTCGAACTCGCCTCCGCCGCCTGGACGATGACGATGGTGATGAGGTCGCCGGGCATCATCGCGCGTCGGTCGCCGGCGAGCGATTGCGTGACGCCGGGGCGATAGAGATCGGTCGCACGCGCCGCCGCGACCGGAACGATGACGCCGGTCGCGAGCAACGCCCACGCGGCATGACCCCATATTCTCCCCACCACGTCGATCATCTCCCCACCGGCCCCCCGGCCGATCCCGCTCGTTGACGATTCCCCGGCCGGCGATAGCGCAGGATCGCCTCACCGCTTCCCGTCGATTGGTCCATTCCGGATGGGAACCATTGCGGACCCGAATACCGACAGGCATCAGCCAGTCGATCGATGGGGCGGGACATGAGCGGGATAGCAGAGATAGCATCGGGCATGATGGTCAATGCTCAACGAAGACTGACGGTTACTGCCGGAAACCTGAGCAATATTTCAACGCCGTCGTACCGATCCATGCGGGTATTTGCGCGTGTCGTGGAGGTGCGTGACATGATGCCGTCGGAGCAGGTGAAGCCGGTATCGCCACGGGCGGCGGGCGCGGTGACGCAGACGGGCAACGCCTGGGACGTCGCGACCGGAGGCGCGGGCGTCCTGATGTTCCGGACCGACGACGGCTTTCATGCGGCGACCTCCGCGCAGCTGCGCCGCGATGGCGACGGGCGGCTGGTGGATGCGGGCGGCGGCGCGATCCAGGCGGCAGGCGGCGGCGACATCGTGATCGGCGCGGGCGCGCCGACGATCCTGAGCGACGGCACCATCGTGATCGCGGGGCAGGCGGTCGGGCGGATCGGCGTGTTCGCGGCGTCGGACGATGCCGCGGGCGTGATGCGGGGCGGCGTTCCCGACGAGATCGCCGACCCCGTCGTGCGTCAGGGCTACGTGGTTCCGTCGCAGGTCGACACGGCGACCGAGATGGTCGAGCTGACCAGGGCCGGACGGCTGGCCGAAACCGGGGCCAAGGTGTTCCAGATCTACGACGATCTGGCGGGGCGCGTGGCTGCACGGCTCGGGGAGATCGGGCGATGAGCGGCGCGATGGAGATCGCCGCGATCGGGCTGCGTGCGCAGCAGCGCGCGCTGGAGGCGATCGCGGGCAATATCTCGAACATCAACACCCCCGCCTTCAAGCGTTCGGGAATGCGGTTCGCGGCGCTGGTGGGGGCGTCGGCGGTGGATCGGGCGCACGGCGGCGATCCGGTCGATGGCGCGGCGGTATCGGGGGTGGCGCAATGGGCGCAACCGATGATCGATCAGCAGGGGCAGGTGGAGCGCACCGGCGGCAGCCTGGATCTCGCCATCGACGGGCGCGGATTCATCGAACTGATGGGGCCGGCGGGGCGGACGTTGTTGTGGCGCGGGGGAACGTTGCGCGTCCTGGACGACGGTCAGCTGGCGGCGTCCTCCGGCCTGGTGCTGAAGGCCGGGATCACGGTGCCGCGTGATGCGGCGGGCATCCGGATCGACCGCGACGGCAAGGTCCATGCCCTGACGGGTGAGGATCGGGGCGGGAGCGAGATCGGGCAGATCGCGCTGGTGACGCTCGATGGTGGAAGCGCGGTGGAGCGGCTGGACGACGGCGTCTATGCCGTGGGGGATGACGTCGAACTGAGCGACGCGGCGGCGGATGAAGGCGGCATGGGCCATCTGGTCCAGGGCGCGCTGGAGCGGTCGAACGTCGATCTGAACGACGAGATGGTCGGGATGCTGGTCACGCAGCGCGCCTATGCCGCGAATGCGCAGGTGGTCCGCGCGATCGACGAATTCCTGAGCCTCGCCAACGGGCTGCGGCGGTGAGCGATGGTGGCGATGATTTTCCTGATGCTGGCCACGGCGGGTGATTGCGTCTTCCTGCGCACGGCGGTCGACGCGGGCGCCGTCGTGGCGGCGGACGATGTCGAGCGGGGTGCCTGTCCCGATCGGCCCGTACCGGCGAAGCTGCGCTACGATGCGCGGCGGCATGTGGCGGTCGCGCGCGCGGCGATGACCCGGGGCGAGGCGTTGGGGCGGGTGTACGTCCCGGCGCGGTCGGCGGTGATGGCGGGCGACCGGATCACGATGGTGTCACGGGTCGGCCATGTCGCGGTGTCGCAGGAGGTGGTGGCGCTCCAGCCCGCCGAGGCGACCCAGCGCCTCTTCGTTCGTGACGGGGACGGGCGCGTTGTGCTGGCGCCCCGGCTGGCGGCGGGGGCGCGGCGATGAGCGGCGAGCCGCATGTGGTGACGCTCGGCGCACGGGCGCTCGACGGCTTGTCGATGCGGATGGCGGCGCTGGCGCACAATATGGCGAACGTCAGCACGCCGCGCTTTCGCCCGCTGGAGGTCCGCTTCGAGGAACGATTGCGCGCGGCGGAGGCGCGGGGCGGCGACGCGCTCGACCGACTGCGTTTCGATGCGACCGCGGGTGCAGCGCTGCGCCCCAACGACGATCGCCGCGTCGACCTGTTGATCGCCGACGCGTCGCAGACGGCGATGCGCTACTCGGCGCTCGTCGACATGCTCGGCCGCCGGCTCGCCTTGCGCAGCGCGATCCTGGGAGGTGGGCGATGACGATCGATCCGGTCGCGATCAGCCGTTCCGCGCTGGATGTCGAGTGGCAGCGGATGCAGGTGGTCGCGCAGAATCTGGCGAACGAGAACACCACGCGCGTGGCCGGGGGCGGTCCCTATCGGCCCATGCGGCTGGTGTCCGGGCCGGGGGGCGGGTTCGCGACGATGCTCGATCGTGGAAATGCCATCGCGCAGCCGCGCGGTGTCGCGGTGCTGGGGGTCGAGCCCTCCGGGGGCGTGCGCCGGGTGTATGAGCCGGGGCATCCCGACGCGGATGGCGCGGGCTTCGTCAGCTACGGCGACATCGATCATGCGGGGGAGATGGCGCTGCTGGTCAGGACCGCGCGCGTCTACGAATCCAATCTGACGGTGATGGCGCTGGCGCAGCAGATGGCGATGCGCGCGCTCGATCTGGGTAAGAGGTGATGGCGGTGATCGTCCCGGTGGCGCCGGTCGCGCCGGCGCCGGGGCCCGCGGTGCAGGTGGCATCCGCCAGCGCGCCGGCGCAGGGCTTCGGTGCGTTGCTGTCGTCCGGGCTGGCGGCGGTCGACGCGCGGGTGGCGCGGGCGGACGCGCTGGTCGCGGCGGTGGCGCGGGGCGAGACGGTGCCGATGCACGATGTCGCGCTCGCGCTTGAACAGGCCCGTCTCTCGGTCGAGATCGCGGCCGAGGTGCGGACGCGGATGCTGGACGCGTATCGCGATTTCATGAAGATGCAGGTCTGAGCTGATGGCCTCGATCGTTCAGGATCACGACCGCGACGTGGTCGTCCCGCGCCGGCTCGCCCCGACGGGGTGGTCGCTGTGGCTGATCGCGGGCGGCGTCGTGGTGGCGCTGTTCGCCGTCTATTGGCTCTTCGTCCGCACCAGCTACGTGCCGCTGCTGACCGACGTCGCGCCGCAGGACGCCGCCGCGATCGTGAAGGTGCTCGACGAGCGCAAGGTCGACTATCGGCTGCAGGACGAGGGGCGCACCATCACCGTCGCGCGGGACGCGGCGGATGGCGCGCGGATCGACCTGGTCGGCTCCGAACTGCCGATGCGCGGGCAGGTCGGGTTCGAGCTGTTCAACCAGTCGGACATGGGGCTCACCGAATTCGCGCAGAAGATCAATTACCAGCGCGCGTTGCAGGGCGAGTTGGCGCGCACCATCCTGCTGATGAGGGGGATGGATGCGGTGCGGGTCCATCTGGGACTGCCCGAGCGCGGCGTCTTCCGCGATCTCCAGGCGCAGCCCAAGGCGTCGGTGACGCTGATCCTGAAGCCGGGCGCGGCGCTGACCGAGGGGACGGTCGCGGGCATCCAGCAGCTGGTGGCGGGGGCGGTGCCCGACATGGCGACCGGCAATGTCGCGGTGCTGGACGGCGCGGGCCGGGTCATCAGCGATGGCGCGCCGGCGGACGACGCGGGCGCACCGGCGGCGAACGACGCCCTGATCGCGAGCTATCGCAGTCGGATCGCCGCGGCGATCGGGCGGCGGCGCCCCACGCTGCGCTACCAGCTGGTCGTCAGCCTTAACCCCGCCGCCATCGCGGCGTCATCCGACGACATGACCGACGCATCGCCCCCGGTGACGCCGGGGGCCGGGCCGGACATGGCGGTCGACGTCCGCTTCGTCACGGCGACGCCGCTGGACGACGAGCTTCGGTCCGAATTGCTCGCGCTGATCCGCGACGTGATCGGCTTCGACGCGGAGCGTGGCGATCGTATCGTCTTCCTCGTCGGGGTTCTGCCGCGGTCGGCGAGCCCGACGCCCCCGCCGATCGCGCGCGACCGGGTGGTCGCGCGGACCGATCGGCCGATGACGCCGGCGACGCCGGTATCGTGGACGCCGTACTGGCCGCTGGCGGTCGCCGTGGCCGGAATCGCGCTGGCGGGCGCGTGGTGGCGTGATCGCCGCCGGGCCGATCGCCGGCGTCGGGTTGCGCTTTCCGGCTTCGCGGACACGCTGCGCGCCCGCCTGGCGGCACAGGAGGGCGAGACGCATGGCGGATGACGCCACCCTGGCGGAGATGGTTCGACAGCTCGCGGCGATGCCGGAGGGTGATCGGGCGGTCGTGCTGGCGGCGCTGGACGACGCGGAGGCGACGGAGGTCGGCCGGCTGGTCAGGGCGCTGACCGCGGGCGAGCTGTCGCAGCCGCTGCGCGCCGTGCTGGCGGAGGGAGGCGAAGGCGTGACCCCGCGCGCCGCCGCGGCGATCCGCGCGGCGGCCCTGTCGCAGACGGCGGTGGTGCCCGATCCGGCGCCCCCCGGCATGTCCCTGTGGCAGCGCCTGACGGGCGCGGTGTGGGGACGCGCGTGACCATGCTCATCAAACATGGCTCCGCCGTAGCGCGGGAGGCGCGCTTTCCCGTGCCGGCGCCCCCCGTGGTCCCGCCGGCCGTGGTGCCGCCCGTCGCCGCGCCGCCGAGCGAGGAGGAGCGCACCATCGCGCGGCTGATGCAGGAGGTCGCCGCCTTGCGCGGCGAGCGCGACGCGATGCGCGCGCGCTGGGGGGAGGAACTGGCGACGGCCGAGCGGCGCGCGCGCGAGGATGCCGCACGCGACCATGTCGCCGATGACGCGCGCCGCGATGCCCTGCTGAAGGATGCGCTGGAGGCTGCCTGCGCCGCCTTTGCGACGGGGTGGAGCGCGCAGGTCGATCGATGCGCGCGGCAGATGGCGGCGCTGGCGATGGGGAAACTGTTCGCCGTGCGCGCCGAGGACGAGCGATTCCTGGCCGATGTCGTGGCGCGGCGGCTGTCCGGCGTCGACCGCGAGGCTGTCGTGGAACTGCGGGTGTCGCCCGAGGATGCGGCCGGGGCGGCGCTCGACGGCCTGACACCGGGCACGCGGATCGTGGCGGACGGCGCCATGCGGGCCGGGACCGCGCTCGTCCAGCTTCGGCTGGGGGGTGTCGCGATCGACCCGGCCGCCGGATACGCACGGTTGCGCGCGCTCCTGATCGGGGAGGCGGCCGATGCGTGACCTGCCCGCCGTCATCGCGCGCTTCGAACCGTTTCCGGTGCACGGGCGGGTGCGGCGCCTGCGCTCCGGCGAGGTCGAGGCCGACGGTCCCGATGCGCCGGTGGGGGCGCATTGCTGGATCGGCGACGATCCGGCGCGGCGCGTGCGCGCGCAGGTGGTGAGTATCGCCGAGGGTCGCGTGCTGCTGTCGCCGTTCGCGTCGGTGGAGCGGCTCTGCGTGGGGGATCGGGTCGAGGCGTGCGGGGCCGGTCGCGATGCGATGGTCGGCGACGGCTTTGCGGGGCGCGCGATCGATGCGCTCGGGCGACCGCTGGATGGCGGTGGCGACATTGCCGGGCACGACGGCGCGCCGGTGGAGGCGCCGCGCGTGCTCGACCGGGTGACGCCCGCGCACCCCTTTGCCACGGGCATTCGGGCGATCGACGGCCTGCTGACGCTGGGGCGCGGAACCGCGGAGAAGGACGTGATCCGTCGCCGGCCGAGCTTGTCGACGGCGTAATAGGTGGTCGTCGTCGTCGCGTTCGCGCCGCTCGCCGCCTCCTGAAGCAGGTCGCCGGCCCTGTTGTAGGTTCTGATCGTGGTCGTGCCGTCCGCGACCATGACCGCGGTACGATTGGCGGCATCGTTGATGGACAGCGACGTCCATTGGCCCGCGGCGTCGCTGGTCGCGGTCATGCGGCCCAGTCCGTCGTAGACGTAGGTCGTCTGCCCCCGACCGGGGGCCTGCGTCCACAGCAGGTTGCCGGCCTGGTCGTAGATGTAGTTGACCTCGCCGGCGATGTCGGTGGTCTGCCCCGCACCGTCGGCGGAGGCGGTCGCATAGCTGGTCGACCTGATGCGCTGCAGCCGCGCGTCGTACATATGGTCGGTGCGCTGGACGCCGGACTTGTCCCACGCGCCCGCCGCCCAGCCGGCCATCACGGCCTCCGTCGGGGTGCCGGCGGTGTCGTAGACGCCCTCGCTGTACCGGATTTCCGACGTGATCGCGCCGTAACCGTTGCGGACATATTCGGTGACCAGCCCGGCGGGCGTGATGACGAAGCGGAGGTCCCCGGCGGCGTTGTAGACGTAGCGCGTCGTCTGCTGCACCGACGCCCCCGTCGCATCGATCCCGCTGCGCGTCTCGCTCAACAGATGGTTGGCGGCATCGAACGTACGCGTCGTCGTCGCGCCGGTACGGTCGGTGACGGTCTGCGCGACGCCGTTGGCGGTGAAGTCGGCATAGGTCGTGGCCTGGCCCAGCGGATCGGTCGTGCTCGTGACGTCGCCGGCCGCGTTATAGGCGAATTGCCAGACCTGTGCCGCGACGCCGCCGGCGGCGGGCGGAGCGGTGATCTTCGTCAGGTCGCCGGTGCCGTTGTAATCCAGCCGCGTGACCTGCCCAGTGGCGTCGGTGACCAGCGTATAGCCGCTGTTGTAGGCGAGCGAGGTGGTCCGCGTGATGCTCGACGACGCCGTCTGCACGAGCGTGACGACCCGGCCCGACGCATCGTAGGCGACCGACATGGCCGAGCCGTCGGACTGGGCGATGCTGCTGACCCGGCCGCCGGCGTCGTAGCCGTAGGTGGTGACATAGGTCTTGCCGTCGCTGATCGAGTTGTTCTGAGGCGACAGGTCGACCGTGACCGTGGTCAGGCGGTTCGCAGCGTCGTAACCGTACCGGGTGCGCGTGATCGTGCGCGCCACATTGTTCGAGAAGTCGGTGAAGCCGTTGACGATCTGCGCGACGTTCTGGGTCGAGCCGACCCAGTCGTAGCGGATCCACGAGCCGTCGCTGGTGGTGACGGTGTATAGCCGCCCGCCGGCGTCATAGGCGAAGGCCATCGTCGTGCCGACATGGTCGGTGACGCTCTTGATCCGGCCGGCGGCGTCGTCGGCGTACCGCTCGACCGTGCGCGTGTCGCCGTCGGTCCAGACCCATTCGTTCCCGTTGCGGGTGATCGTGTCGTACGCCCCGCCGCCATCCTGGTTGAGGTAGGCGGACCGGCCCGCGTCCCAGACATAGGTCAGATAGCTGCCGTCGCCGGAGACGCGCGCGACCGTGCTGCCCGCGGCATTGACCGTCCCGGTCAGGTTCGTGACGCGGCGATCGGTGCTTTGCCGCCAGCGGTCGTTGTTGTCGTCCTGAAGCGTGGTCAGGCTGTTGTACGACCGCGATACCGACGCGTCGGGGCCGCGCCCGACCAGGAACTCGTCCTGCTTCTGGATCAGCAGATTGCCGGTCGCGGCGTTGACGGAAATCTGGTCGCGCGCGCCGCCCTGGCTCGCGTCCCCCAGCAGGCCCGGCGCCCCCAGCGTCGACGCCGATCCGCGACCCAGCCCGAAGTCCGCCCCCGTGAAAATCCCCACCATGCCCGCCACCCTGTCCGTCTGAAACGGGGCGGAACCCCCCGCCTCGATCCACCATCAGGCGGGCGCGGGAGAAGTTTAGGACTTTCGCGGCGCGGGCGCGGTCACTTCGCCAAAAGGGCCTTTGCGGCGGCCCAGGCCGCGGTTTCCGGCGCGATCAGCTCGACATGGCCGGTCATGGGGACGGTGGTGAGCGTCACCGGGTCCCCGGCGGCGGTGGCGCGGGCGACATAGTCGGTCGCCATGCGGTAGGGGATGATGCGATCCTCACGCCCGTTGACCAGCGCCTGCGGCACGCCGAGCGGCAGCAGGCGGGGGATCGAGGTATCGGCATAAGGGTCGCGGCGGCCGGTGCCGACGAGCTTCGCGACGACGTCGGTGCCGCAGCCGTTGTCGGGGCTGGCGGCGGTGGCCTCCAGATCGGGGAGGCCGCCCAGGCTGACCACGCGGGCGAGGCGCAGGGGACGGGGCGTATGCAGCGGACTGTCCACCGGGAGCCGTGGGCGCGCGGCGAGCCACAACGCCAGATGCCCGCCCGCCGAATGGCCGACGGCGGCGACGTGCCGCAGATCGAGCCCGTATCGCTGCGCCGAGACCGTCAGCAGGTCCGCCGCCGCGGCGACATCCGCGAAGGTGCCGGGATAGCCGCCGCCGGAGCGGTCGACGCCGCGATAGTCGATATTCCACACCGCCACGCCGCTGCGACGCAGATCGTCCGCGATCCAGTCCATCAGGCGGCGGTCGGCGATCTCCGTCTGCCAGCAGCCGCCGTGGACCATCACCACGACGCGGTGCGGGCCCTTGCCGCGGGGCAGCCACAGGTCGACCTTCTGCATCCGGTCGTCGCCGTAATCCAGCGTGGCGTCGGGTTGCGGGCGCGGCCGCCTGGTCAGGTCGGCCCAGGTCAGCAGCGTGGGGGCGGTCATCGCCGCGCACGATGGTGCAGCGGGCAGCAGGGCCGCAAGCGCGAACGAGAGCGTCAGGACACGTAGCGTCATGCCGTTCGCTCTAGCCGCGACCCGATCCGCGCCACACCCCCTTAACGAACCGCGATGCGGCTGGTACGCGGGGGGATTACCATGGCCAGCGTGACCGACTTTCCCGACAACCCGCCCGTGGGCGTGTTCGATGCCCCGTTCGACAGTGCGTTGAGCGAGCGATACCTCGTCTATGCGCTGTCGACGATCACCGCGCGTTCGTTGCCGGACGTGCGCGACGGGCTGAAGCCGGTGCATCGCCGGCTGCTGTGGGCGATGCGGCTGCTGCGGCTCGACCCGTCGCAGGGGTACAAGAAGTGCGCGCGCGTCGTCGGCGACGTGATCGGCAAGTACCATCCGCACGGCGACCAGTCGGTCTATGATGCGATGGTGCGTCTGGCGCAGACGTTTTCGCTGCGGTATCCGCTGGTCGACGGCCAGGGCAATTTCGGCAATATCGACGGCGATAACGCCGCTGCCTACCGCTATACCGAGGCGCGGCTGACGCAGGTCGCGATCGACCTGATGGACGGGCTGGACGAGGATGCGACCGAGTTCCGCCCCACCTACAACGGCGAGGAGCAGGAGCCGGAGCTGTTCCCCGGCGCCTTCCCGAACCTGCTGGCCAATGGCGCGAGCGGGATCGCGGTCGGCATGGCGACCAGCGTGCCGCCGCACAACGCCGCCGAACTGCTGGACGCCGCGATCGCGCTGGTCGACGATGCGCAGGCGGACCCGCTGGCCTATGTGAAGGGCCCCGATTTCCCCACCGGCGGCATGGTGGTGGACGCGCCCGCGATCATTCGCGAGGCCTATGCGACCGGGCGCGGGGCGTTCCGGGTGCGCGCCGCGATCGAGAAAGTGAGCGAGAAAGGTGGCGGCTGGCACCTGATCGTCAGCGAGATCCCGTACGGCGTCGCCAAGGGCAAGCTGATCGAGCAGCTCGCCGCGCTGATCGAGGACAAGAAGCTGCCGATCCTGGGCGACGTGCGCGACGAATCGGACGAGCATATCCGCATCGTGCTGGAGCCGCGCAGCCGCACGGTCGACGCCGGCGTGCTGATGGACGGGCTGTTCCGACTGTCCGACCTGGAAACGCGCGTGCCGCTGAACCTCAACGTGCTCGACAAGGACCGCACGCCGCGCGTGATGTCGCTGCACGAGGCGCTGTCGGCGTGGGTGGCGCACCAGTTCGTGGTGCTGCGCCGCCGTACCGGACACCGGCTGGGCAGGATCGCGGACCGGCTGGAGCTGGTCGGCGGCTACATCATCGCCTTCCTGAACCTGGACCGCGTGATCGAGATCATCCGGACCGAGGACGAGCCCAAGGCGGTGATGATCGCCGAGTTCCAGCTGACCGACCGCCAGGCGGAGGCGATCCTGAACATGCGGCTGCGCTCCCTGCGAAAGCTGGAGGAGATGGAGCTGACGCGCGAGCGCGACGCGCTGGAGAAGGAACAGGCGACGCTGACTGCGCTGCTGGCCTCCGAGCAGAAGCAGCGCACGCGGCTGAAGAAGGATTTCGCCAAGGTCCGCGACCGCTACGGCCCGGAGACGGCGCTGGGCGCGCGGCGGACGCGGATCGAGGAGCGCGCGGCGGCGCGCGACATCCCGCTGGAGGCGATGATCGAGCGCGAGCCCGTCACCGTGATCCTGTCGCAGCGCGGCTGGATCCGCGCGATGAAGGGGCATGTCGACCTGTCCGCGCCGGAGACGCTGAAGTTCAAGGAGGGCGACGGCCCCGCCTTCGCATTCCACGCGCATACCACCGACAAGCTGCTGCTCGCCGCCGCCAACGGGCGGTTCTATACGCTGGCGGCCGACAAGCTGCCCGGCGGGCGCGGCTTCGGGGAGCCGGTGGGGGCGACGATCGATCTGGACGGCGGCACCGGCGTCGTCGCGCTGTTGCGCGCGGGCGCGGCGGAGAAATTGCTGGTCGCGGCGAGCGACGGGCGCGGCTTCATCGTGCCCACCGCGGAGGTGATCGCGGAGACGCGCAAGGGCAAGACGGTGATGACGCCGCGCACCGGCGCGAAGCTGACCGTGGTGCGCACCGTCGCGCCCGGCGACGATTACGTCGCGGTGATCGGCGACAATCGCAAGCTGGCGATCTTCCCGCTGAACGAACTGCCGGAAATGACGCGCGGGCAGGGGGTGCAGCTGCAACGCTACCGCGACGGCGGGCTGGCCGATGCGCGGACCCTGGTCTTCGCGGAGGGGATCAGCTGGGCGATGGGCGGCGGCAGCGGGCGGACCCGGGTGGAGGCCGACCTGACGCCGTGGCGCACCGCGCGCGGCGCGGCGGGGCGGATGCCGCCGACCGGCTTCCCGCGCGACAACCGTTTCTGACGCCCGCCGCGGCGCTGCGGGGCATGCGGCCGCGTAGCCTGCCGAAAAGGTTTGCGTAAGGCGGTCTTAACGCTTGTCGCTTAGGACGGATCGGGCATGAGGACCGGATCCACGATATGGGCGGAGCGCGCCGTGCGACCGATCGTGGTCGCGCCCGGGCTGTCCGCCAGCGAAGGGGCGCTGGAGCTGGTCCCGATCCCGCTCGCGGTCGCGTGCGGCGTCGGCGACCGGCTGGTGTGGGAGATGTCCAACCGCCCCTTCGCGCGCGCAGCGCTGCAGGGGGAGCCCGGGCTGGCCGATGCCGCGCTGGCGTTCCTCCGGTCGGGGGAACCACGACGCGAGCGTGACTGGCAGACGGGTGCCGCGGTCGAGCGACGCCATTACCGCATCGTCTTCACCCGGATGCCGCAACGCGACCTGCCGACGTGCATGGTGGCGTTCGTCGACCAGACCGCGGAGGTCCGCACCGAGGACACGCTGCGCCGCGAGATGGCGACCGACAGCCTGACCGGATTGCCCAACCGCGGCGGCTTCACCGATTCGCTGGAGGCGATGATCGCGCAGGGCGCGCATCGCTGGGCCGTGCTGATGATCGATCTGGAGCGGTTCAGCCGCTTCAACGCCTGCCTGGGGTCGCTGGCCGGGGACGAACTGCTCATCACCGTGGCGCGGCGGATCAAGGGTGCATTGCGCACCCGCGACGTGCTGGCGCGCACCGGGGGCGACGAATTCGGCGTGCTGCTGTCGATCGACGAAGGGTCGCACGAGGCGGACCATGTCGCGCGCCGCATCCGCGACGTGCTGTCGACGCCGTTCCGGCTCAGCGATTACGAGATCCGCATCTCCTGCGCGATCGGCATCGCCTTCGGCGACGAGACGATCGAGGACGGCGAGGACGTGATCCGCCACGCCCAGGTGGCGATGAAGAAGTCCAAGTCCTCCAAGGTGGCGGAGGCGTATCACATCCATTCGCTCGATTCGGCGCGCGAGGAATTCGCGATGGAGACGGCGCTGCGCCGCGCGATCGAGAACGATCAGCTCACCCTGGTCTATCAACCGATCTGCAACCTGGCGACCGGGCGGATCAGCGGGTTCGAGGCGCTGTCGCGCTGGACCGACGAGAACGGCAAGCGCCACGATCCGACGCGCTTCATCCAGGTGGCGGAGGAATCGGGGCTGATCGTGCCGCTGGGGCGCTGGGCGCTCGATACCGCGACGCGCACGCTGGCGCAGTGGGACGCCCGCTTCGGGGCCAAGGGGACGGGGGTAACGGTCGCCGTCAACCTGTCCGCGATCCAGTTGCAGCGCGACAATATCCCGCAGGCGGTGCGCCATTCGCTCGATGCGGCGAAGCTGTCGGGCGAGCGGCTGAAGCTGGAGCTGACCGAAAGCGCGATCATCGCCGATCCCGACCGCGTCACCCGCGTGCTGATGGGGCTGAAGGAGCTGGGCGCCAGCATCGCGATGGACGATTTCGGCACCGGCTTTTCCAACATGGCGTCGTTGCAGCGGCTGCCGATCGATATCCTGAAGATCGACCGCAGCTTCGTGACCGGGCTGCTCCAGGACCGCGACAAGGTCGCGATCGTGCGCGCGATCCTGAGCCTGGCGCAGGCGCTGGGCATGGAAACGGTCGCCGAGGGGATCGAGGCGCTCGACATCGGGCAGACGCTGGCGGCGCTGGGCTGCAACTACGGGCAGGGCTATGCCTATGCCCGCCCGCTCGATGCCGAGGCGGCCTACGCGTTCCTGGCCGAGCGCAACAGCTGATCCGCTTGCTCGTCGGCGATCTGCCCGACACGCGTGGCATCGGGGAAGCCCTCCGCGATCCAGCGATCCTCGACCCGGCGCAAGGTGCGCGCGACGTCGGGACCCCTGGCGATCCCGCGCGCGACCAGCGCGCCGCCGCCGAGCGGGAGTGACGGCGGCGTCCAGCCGATGATCGGGGCCGGGTCCGCCCCCGCCAGCAACAGCCGGTCGAGCGCGACGCTTGTCCCGACACGGTAGGCGAGCGCGCGCGCGCCCTCGTCCCCGACGCCGCCATCCGCCTGGACCAGCCGCTTGCGGTCGTGATTGGACAGCTTCAGCCGCGCGCCGACCCCCTCCGCGGTGCCGGGCGCGACCAGAGCGGCGAGCCGGCGGATCGCGTCGGGCGCGACGCCCGCGGCGGCCTCGCGCGTCGCGAGAGTCGCCAGCCGGGCGACACCGTCCGCCTCCACCTCCGGCAGGACGGGGCGGAACAGGCCGTTTTCCTGCATCAGCCGGACGACCGGCACCGCATCCCGCGCCACCAGCAGCTTGAGCAGTTCGGCCGCGATCCGCTCGCGACTGAGCGCCATCAGGTCGTTGGCGCGCGCGATGCAGGCGGCCAGCCCCGCGGCATCGATGGCATGGCCGAAGCGCGCGTGGAAACGGAAGAAGCGCAGGATCCGCAGGTGATCCTCCGCGATCCGCCGATACGGGTCGCCGATGAAGCGGACCCGGCCCGCGTGCAGATCCGCCAGCCCGTCGAAATAGTCGAAGACCTCGCCGGTCAGCGGATCGGCATAGAGCGCGTTCATCGTGAAATCGCGCCGCGCCGCATCCTCGCGCCATTCATCGGTGAAGGCGACGGTGGCGTGGCGGCCGTCGGTTTCGACATCGCGGCGCAGCGTCGTCACCTCGACGACCGTGCCCGCGCTCACCGCGGTGACGGTACCGTGCGCGATGCCGGTTGGGATCGCCTTGATCCCGGCCGCCTCCAGCCGGCGTACCACCTCGTCGGGGCGGTGCGTGGTGGCCAGGTCGATATCGGCGACGTCGAGCCCGAGCAGCGTATCGCGCACCGCCCCGCCGACAAAACGCGCGTGACCGCCCGCGACGTCGAGCGCGCCGGCCAGTTCCGCCAGCCCGGGGCGGGTGCGCCACGCGGCCATCGGCAACATGGTCACGCCGCCCATCGCAGCCGCCGCGACAGATTGACGATCATGCCCGCGGTCGCGCCCCAGATGCGGCGATCCTCCCACAGCATCTCGTACCAGAAGCGCTCCTTCCCCTGCCACATGCCGGAGGCGCGGCGGTGATTGGCGCTGTCGAGCAGGAAGTCGAGCGGCACCTCGAACACGCTCGCGACCTCGGCCTCGCTGGGGTGGAGGACCAGGTCGGGCGGCACGACGCCGATGATCGGCGTGATGCTGAACCCGGTGCCGGTGCGATAGCGATCCGACGCGCCGATCACCTCGACCGCGGCGGGGGGGAGCGCGATCTCCTCGTCCGCCTCGCGCAGCGCAGCGGCGACGGCGTCCTCCCCGGGATCGACCCGACCGCCGGGAAAGGCGACCTGGCCGGCGTGCTTGCGCAGCGTCTCGGTCCGCTGCGTCAGGATGACGCCGGGGCGCGCGCGGTCGGTGATCGGCACCAGCACCGCCGCCGCGGCGAGCGTGTCGTGCGCGGGCAGGTCGTCGTTGTCGCCGGTCAGCAGCGCGGTCTCATGATCGGAAACCAGGGCGGCGGCCAGCCGCTCGGCCAGCGTCGTCATTCGGCGGGCGCAAGCGGGAAGAACGCCCCGGCGCTCCACACGCCCGGCGGTTCGGCACCGCCCGTCAGCGCGCGCTCCGCCAGCTCGTAGTAGAGCGCGCGCGTGATGAGCGCCTCCAGCCCGGCACCGATCGGCCCGCGGACATGGACATAGGGATGCGGGCCGTCGTCATGCTCCTCGAAGCGGAGCGGGTGCTCGGCCGAGGCGGTCACCATCTCCCCGGTGTTGAGCCGGAAGGCGAGGGTGGCGTCGCGCCCCTCGCCCTCGACCTTCATCTCCACCGCGACGAAGGGGGCATCCTCCACCGCGATGTCCAGCTTCTCGACCGGGGTGACCAGGACATAGCCGCCGTCCGGCTCGCGCCGCAGGATGCGGCTGAACGCGCGCACCATCGCCGCGCGGCCGATCGGCGAGCCCTGGTGGAACCAGGTGCCGTCGCGCGCGATCCGCATCTCGCTGTCGCCGCAATGGTCGGGGTGCCAGCGCTCCACCGGGGGCAGTCGGTCGCTGTCCGCCAGCCGCGCGATGTCCGCGACGGTGAGCGTGTCGAAATCGGGGGGCGGCGTCATCGGCATGACGGCGAGGTAGGGAGGCGGGGGCGGCAGGTAAAGGTCGGCGAACGGATCAGGCGGGAGCGACGACCCGCGGCTGGATGTCCCCCGCGCCCGCCGGCACATCGGGCCCGCGCGCCAGCAGGCGGTCGCGCTCGACCGGGCCGGGCACCCGCCACAGCGCGGTCGCCGCCGCGGAGAAGCCGAAGAAGCGGCCGTAATATTGGTGGTCGCCGATCAGCATCTGCGACTGCCCCTGCGCATCCGCCGCCGCCAGCGCCGCCGCGGTCAGCCGCCGGCCGAGCCCGCCCTGCTGCCGCTCCGGCTCCACCGCGACCGGGCCGACCATGACCAGCGGCACGCGGCGCCCGTCGTCGCCCGCGAACTGCACCGGCCAGCACTGGATGGTGCCGAGCAGCGTGTCGCCCTCCAGCGCGGCGAAGCTGAGCGATGCGATCGCGGCCGTTCCCGCGCGCAGCCGATAGGCGGTGCGCGCGTGCCGCCCGGGGCCGAAAGCGCGGTCGAGCAATCGCTCCACCGCATCCGGCGCTACCGTGTCGATCGGCACCAGTCCGTCCATCGCGTCCCCCGCATGCTCCACGCCGGCGCGGTCCCCCGCGGCGGGCGCGCTTTAGGGGCAGCCTCGCGGTGTGACAATGGGCGCTGCCCGCGACGCCCGCATCGGCGGGTGGCGGCGATGCGGTTGCCAGTGCAGCGTCGGTCGCCTAGGCCGGCCTGGCCGGGGCGGCAGGGAATTGGGTGGGACGATCGTCATGAAGCTGTACGATGCCGGGTGGGCGCCGAGCCCGCGACGGGTGCGCATCTTCCTCGCGGAGAAGCGGATCGAGGTGCCCCGCGTCGCCGTCGACCTGCGTCGCAACGAGCAGCTGGGCGCCGAATATCTGGCGATCAACCCGCGCGGGACCGTGCCCGCGCTGGTGCTCGACGATGGCGAGGTCGTCACCGAATCGCACGCCATCTGCCGCTTCCTGGAGGCGCTGCATCCCGAGCCGGCGCTGTTCGGCACCCGCCCGATCGAGGTCGCGCGGATCGAGGAGTGGACGCGGCGCGTCGAGGAAAGCGGCTATGTCGCCGCGGTGGAGGCGTTCCGCAACGGCCATCCCGCCTTTGCGGGCCGCGCGCTGCCCGGTGCCGCGGGGGCGGTGCCGCAGATCCCGGCGCTGGCCGAGCGCGCGCAGCTTCGCTGGACCTCGTTCGTGGCGACGCTGGACGAGCGGCTGGCGGACGGCGAATGGATCGCGGGCGCGACCTTCTCCTTCGCCGACATCATGGCGCTGACCACGATCGACTTCGCGGCGAGGGCCAGGCTGGCGATCCCCGACGAGGCGGAGCATCTGCGCCGCTGGTACGACCGCGCCGCCGCACGCCCGAGTGCGCAGGCATGACGCCCGATACGCTGGAGCTGGAGGTCCACGACCTCGTGGTACAGGTGCTGACCGGCATCTATTCCGAAGAGACGCATCTGCCGCAGCCGCTGCGCATCTCGCTCACCGTGCGGCTCGATGCGCCCGCACGCTTCGCGCCGGACACGCCGCTGGAGGCATCGAAGAACTACCTCGACCTGAAGCACGCCGCCACCGCCGCGCTGGCGACCGCGGGGCATTTCACACTGATCGAGGCGGTCGCGGATCATATCGCCGAGACGCTGTTCCTGCAGGACCGGCGCGTGCAGCGGGTGAAGGTGAAGATCGTCAAGCTCGCCATCGCCGAGGAGGGCGAGGCGATCGGGATCACGCTGGTCCGCCACCGCCGCTGACAGCGCTGCCGGAAATTGTGCCCGCCGCGGATGGAATCGTCCCATTCCGGCACGGTCCCAGCGCCGCGATGACGAACGCATAGTCCTCGCGCGCGGCCTGCGCGTCGCTGTCGGACAGCGCCGCGGTGCTGCGATCGGGCAGCGTGGGCGGCAGCGCGCAGGCCAGGCGATACCATAGCAACGTGTCGCGCGTGGGCGCGGCGGCGGCATCGTCGATGATCTCGCTCAACGCCACCGACCAGCGCGGCTGCTCGCCGGGGCGCCGCAGGATCGACAAGGCAGCGGGGCGGTCGCCCTGCGTCGTCAGGAAGATCTGCGTCTCGCCCTCGCCGGGCAGCGCGCCGGGGACGTGGAAGGCGTTGCGGACGCCCGTGACGACCGGCGGCGCATCGGCCGCCGCCGCCTCCTGCGCGATGCGGCGCGCCAGCGATTCGAGCGCGGGCGACCAGCTGCGCTGCGCCTCGGGGGTGACCAGCTGTATCTGATCGGGACGCCCCGCCACCGGACGGGCGAAGGCGAGCACGCGCTGCTTCTTCAGGTTCGGGGTGCGACCGCGCCAGTCCGGCGCGACATCGACCAGCCAGCCCACCCGCGGCGGGATCGCCCCCGTACCGCGCACAAGCGCGATCACGTCGCCCTCGACATAGAAGCGCGTATGCCCCGGCGCGACGCCGGCGGCCTCCGCCCCCTTGATCTTCGCGGCCGAGCGGATCGTCGCGTCGACGACCATCGGGCTTTGCAGCACCAGATCGGCGGTCTCCGCATAATCGGGAGCCGGGGCCGCTGCCGCGGCCTGCGCGGCGGGCTGCTGCGCCGTCGCGGGCAGCGCGGCGAGCGCGGCCGCCGCGACGGATAGGAAAAATCGGCAGGGGGTCGGGCGGACGGGTGAGGACATCGTCACGGCCTACGTCAACCGACATGAACGATACAGAAATAAATCTGTCGCCGTTCGATTGTACGTTTGTTGCGCCCGACAAAGCGTTTGCGTCGCCAATGGGTGCGCGATAGGACTCGCCGGTCTGTGGCCAACCCAGATGGGTGCTGCGGAAAGGTAAACAACCCGGTCGGATTTTTCGTCCGACCACCCACAGGGCCGCAGGATGAGGGAGTTTCGTTGCTGAATGGCCTATTCTGACCAGAAGATGAGCGGAGGCAAGATCGGCGCGCTGGTGATCGTCGCGCTGATCCACGTCGCTCTCGGCTATGCCTTCGTGACCGGCCTCGCGACCAACTTCGTCAAGAAGCAGGTCGAGAAGCTGAACACGTTCGACGTGGAAGAGCCGCCACCCCCGCCGCCCGATGAGCCGCCGCCCCCGCCGCCGGACGTCCCGATGACGCCTCCGCCGGTCGTGTCGCCGCCGCCGATCGTGCAGAATCCCAACCCGCCGCCGGTCGTGATCCAGTCGGTGCCGACCCCGCCGCCGGTCTTCGTGCCGTCGCCGGTCGTCGCACCGCCCGCGCCGCCGCCGGCTCCTCCGGCCCCGCCGGTCGTGAGCAAGGCAGCCGGTGCGAAGGGCAATCCCGCCGACTGGATCACGCAGGACGATTATCCGCCCAGCTCGATCCGTGCGGAGGAGGAAGGCACCACCGCGATCACCTGGACCATCAACACCCAGGGTCGTGTCGAAAACTGCCGCGTGACCGCGTCGAGCGGTTCGTCCGCTCTCGACCAGGCAGCCTGCCGGGCGCTCCAGCGCCGGGCGCGCTACTCTCCGGCGGTCGATGCGGCCGGCAATCCGATCGCCACGACGCAATCGCGCCGTGTCGTGTGGAAGCTGCCGCAGAACTGACGCGCTGCGTGATCTGAATCGAACGATACGAACCGAAATATCCAGTCAGAGGACTCAACCGTAATGCTCACCACCATTCTCGCCGCAGCGGCGCCGGCCGCGGCCAAGGGCGAAAACCCGTACGGCCTGATCCCGGCGCTCCGTGAGGGCGGCCTGATCTCGCAGACCGTCTTCGCGATCCTGGTGCTGATGTCGATCATCAGCTTCTACATCCTGTTCTCGAAGCTGTTCGAGCAGCAGAAGATCATGAACCAGGCGAAGCGCGTCCGCGCCCAGTTCTGGAACAGCACCTCGCTGCGCGAAGGCTCGGCGAAGCTGGAGAAGAACTCGGCCTACAAGCAGCTGGTCGACGACGGCCTGGCCGCTCAGGAGCAGCACTCGAAGCTGACCGATCCGGTCGAGGCGCACGACTGGCTGCACGGCTCGCTGGCGCGTTCGGAAGCCGCGATCAACTCGAAGCTGGGCGGCGGTCTCGCCTTCCTGGCGACCGTGGGCGCGACCTCGCCGTTCATCGGTCTGTTCGGTACGGTTATCGGCATCTACCGCGCGCTCATCAAGATCGGCGCGGCCGGTCAGGCGTCGATCGACGCGGTCGCCGGTCCGGTCGGTGAGGCGCTCATCATGACCGCGCTCGGCCTGGTCGTCGCGGTTCCCGCGGTGCTGGCCTACAACTGGCTGCAGCGCCGCAACAAGGCGATCGCGGAGGACCTGTCGGCCTTCTCGAACGACGTGCTGGGCTTCCTGGCGTCGGACGGCAAGGTACGTCCGACCATCGCGGGCGGCGCGGCGCCGAAGGCTCCGGTGAAGCCGGCGGCGGCGACCACCACCGCGGGCCAGACGGGCGGCGTCCAGACCCGCTCGTAAGTCCGGGTCATGCGGGGCGGTCGCGGCGGCCGCCCCGTCGATCACCTGCCGCCGCCTTGCCCCTCGCGGGCTCCGGCGGCGGGACGAAGGAATAGGAAAGCCTGATCCATGGCGATGAGCGTTGGCGGCGACGCCACTGACGAAAAACCGATGTCGGACATCAACACGACGCCCCTCGTGGACGTCATGCTGGTTCTCCTCATCATCTTCCTGATCGCGGTGCCGGTCGTGGTGCAGACGGTGCAGCTCAAGCTGCCCCAGGTGCGGTTCGACCCCACGACGACCAAGCCCGAGAACGTCTCGCTCTCGATCAACGCAGCCTCGGACGGCACCTGCCAGGTCTATTGGGGTCTCACCAAGGTGACGCACCAGGAACTGCTGGACCGCGCGGTGGCCAAGCTGAAGACCGAGATCGAGCGCCAGGGCGGCGTGGGCAATCCCGATCTGGAATTGCCCGAGGCGCATGTGCGTGCGGACGTGAACGTGCCGTGGCGCTGCGTGGCCGGTGCGATCTACAACATGCAGATGGCAGGCTTCGCGAAGGTGGGCTTCATCTCCGAACCGCCTCCCGGCGGCGAAGCCGTCCGCCTCTGACGGCCATTTAGGAGTATTCTGACATGGCAATGAGTGCAGGCCGCGACGACGGCGAGCCGATGATGGACATGAACACGACGCCGTTGATCGACGTCATGCTCGTGCTCCTCATCATGTTCATCATCACCATCCCGATCCAGACGCACGCGGTGAAGGTGGATCTGCCGGTCAACGACCCCAATGCGGTCAAGCCCCCGGTCGACCCGATCAAGAACAAGATCGCGATCGACGTCGCGGGCAACGTGACCTGGAACGGCACGCCGGTGAACCCGACGCTGCTGCGCCAGTATCTGGACCAGTCGGCGGCGATGAACCCCGAGCCCGAGCTCCAGTTCCAGCCCGATCCGGCGACCCGGTACGAGGTCGTCGATCAGACGCTGGCGGAGATCAAGCGGTCCAACGTGACCAAGCTGGGCTTCGTCGGCAACGAGCAATACTACCGCGATTTCTGATCCGCCGCCGCGTCGTCACGACGCGCGGCCGATGGGAAGCGACAACGGGCGGTCCCCCTGGGGCCGCCCTTTTTCGTGCGTGCGGTCCGGCGATCGACCGGCTGCCCCGTCGGGAATGTTTCATTTCCATGACGAGAAACCGCTTGTACCGCCGTCGCGAAAGTGACACGTTGATGTCATAAAAGCGTAACCGAAGCGTTGGGCGGAGGTCGAAGCGCAAGGAGGTTGGGATGCGGATGATGATCGGAGCGGCCATGGCAGCGGCCGCCGTCGTGGCGGTGCCGGCGCTGGCAAAGGATCGGACCGGCTATCAGGCAATCGCCGCGGGCAATCTGTCGCAGGCACAGGCCACGCTCGCGCAGGAGCGCGCCATCTATCCCCATCGGCCGGAACTGATGCTCAATCAGGCAGCGGTGTTCGCGCGGACGGGCCGGATCGCGGAAGCCCGGGCGCTGTACGGCGAGGTGCTGGCGCGCGATGCGGTCGCGCTGGACCTGCCCGATGGCAATGTCGCGTCGTCCCACGCGGTAGCGGAACGGGGCATCATGCGGCTGACGTCGGCCATCGCCGCGCGCTGACGGATGTGACATCGAGGCAACGCCTGTGGCGGGGTTGCCTCGATGTTCAGCCAGATGCCGGTGGTCGATCGGGTTTTCCGGTTAGTACCAGCTGGTGGGTGCGCGACCCCTGGGCGGGCGTGCTCGCAACGGCGCGGGAATGTGACGGTCGGCGAATGTCGGATGCGTCGTCCGGAAGCGGAGGCACGCCGTCGTCGTCGAGGCAGCGGCGAACGGATCGCTACCGGACAGGGCCGACCATCAGAAAATGACGGGCAGAAAGCGCTGGTTTCGCATAGCCGGGCGTGCGCCGTATTCCCGGGAGGTGAGCGCCGGAAGCGCGCGGAACTGTCGTTTGCAGGCCGTTCGGGCTGAATTTCGTTCAGATCAACGTCCTGAGGGCAGCCGAAGCGCTCGTCCTGAGCTAGTTCCTCGCCGGGCGCGCCCGCGACGGTATCGTTACGTCGCAGTGATCGGGTACGGCGATGAAATGTCGGATGCATGGCGACAGGAACCACGCAGCCGGTGTCACAACCCCCCGGAAACGGATCGAGCTCAAGCCCTGGCGTACAGTGATGCGCGCCGGCCGGGGCGGCTCCGACCCGCGGTTCGTGCTCTCGACAGCGCAAGATTCGCCGAAGGTCGGGTGCGACGACAGGCCAGGCGGCTTTTGTCGAAGCCACGACGACCGCATCTGCCCTGAGCCGGGCGAATGGCGACGCGCGCGTGGCCTGAGCGCGCTCCCACCCGCCGGGGAAAGACCCAGCGGCTCCCGTGCGTCGTCGTCGGACGCCGTCTGCCTGACGCTTTATCCGCGACGATCCCGCGCGGCGTCAGAGCCGCGGCAGGGTGACGCCGCGCTGGCCCATGTATTTCCCCGCGCGATCGGAATAGCTGATCTCGCACGGCTCGTTCCCTTGCAGGAACAGGAACTGGCAGGCGCCTTCGTTCGCGTAGATCTTGGCGGGAAGCGGCGTGGTGTTCGAGAATTCGAGCGTCACGTGCCCCTCCCAACCGGGTTCGAGCGGGGTGACGTTCACGATGATGCCGCAGCGCGCATAGGTCGATTTTCCGAGGCAGATCACCAGCACGTCACGCGGCACGCGGAAATATTCGACCGTCCGCGCCAGCGCGAAGCTGTTGGGCGGGATGATGCAGACGTCGGTCTTGCGGTCGACGAAGCTGTTGGCGGCGAAGTCCTTCGGGTCGACCAATGCATTGTCGACATTGGTGAAGATCTTGAACTCGTCGGCCACGCGCGCGTCATAGCCGTAGCTGGACAGGCCGTAGCTGATGCAGCCGTCGCGCCGCTGCGCCTCGACGAAGGGTTCGATCATCCCGTCGGCGCGCGCGCGGTCGCGGATCCAGCGATCGGACAGAATCGACATGGCAACACCCTCTGGGACTGAGCGGTCGCTTTCGCCCGCGACGCGCGGCGACGCAAGCGATAGGATCGCCCGCCATGACGCTCGTCCGGTCGATCCTGTCGCTGCTCTACCCGGTGCGCCGCCGCGCGATGGCGCTGCTGCGCTGGAAGACGCGCGGCGTGAAGGTGCTGCTATTCGATCCGGACGGGCGGGTGCTGCTGGTGCGTCACGGCTACGGGCGCAGCGACCTGTTCATGCTTCCGGGTGGCGGGGTGGCGCGGCGCGAATCGCCCGCGGCCGCGGCGGTGCGCGAGATCCGGGAGGAACTGGACTGCGCGATCACGGACCCGACTCCGATCGCCACCTATCGCGCCCGCGCCGAGGGACGGCGCGATACGGTCCATCTGTTCTCGGCCCGGACCGCCGACCGGCCGACGCCTGATGGGCGCGAGATCATCGAGGCGCGGTTCGTAGCGCTGGACGCCCTGCCCGGGACGACTTCCGCGGCGACCAGGCGGAGGATCGCCGAGTGGCGGGGCGAGCGGGCGAGGTCGGCCGACTGGTAGCGCCGATCGACGGTGCACGCTTCCTGCCCTCCACGCGCAGTCGGCGCCCGGAGCGACCCGGTCGCGTCAGCGCGGCAGGAGGATCCGCGCCTCCAGCCCGCCCTCCGCGCGGTTCGCCAGCGTGATGTCGCCGCGTGCCTCTCGCACGATCGCGCGGGCGAGCGCGAGGCCCAGCCCGATCCCGCCGGTGTCGCGGTTGCGCGAGCTTTCCAGCCGCGTGAACGGGTCGAAGACGTCCTCCAGCCGCTCGGCCGGGATGCCGGGGCCGTGATCGGCGACGGTGATCGCGACCGCGGCGGGTTGGGGAACGATCCGGACCTCGGCGGTGCCGCCGTATTTCACCGCATTTTCGATGAGGTTGCGGACCGCGCGACGGGTCAGCGACGGACGCAGGCGCATCGTGACACGCGCGTCGTCGTCGAAGCGGACGTCCGCGCCAAGGTCGCGGAAATCCTCCACCACCGCATCGACCAGCGCGACGACGTCGACCTCGGTCGCCGGTTCACTGGGGCGGCCCAACCGCGCGAGCGAGAGGATGTCGTCGAGCGTGCGGTTCATCTCGCCGATCGTGTCGGCCATCCGCGCGCGGTCCTGCTCGTCCTCGACCGACTCGATGCGGACGCGCAGGGCGGCAAGCGGCGTGCGCAGGTCGTGGCCGATCGCGCCGAGCATCCGGTCCTTTTCGTCGAGCATCGCGCCGACGCGCAGGCGCAGCGCGTTGAACGCGGCGGTGACGTCCTGCACGTCGGGGGGACCGTGGAGGGGAAGCGGTTCGGCGCTGCTACCCGGCGTATAGTCGCGCGCGGCGGTGGCCAGTTCGCGCAACGGGCGCGAGATGCGGCGCGCGACCCACAGTACGGGAAGCAGCACGACGACGTAGAGGATCAGCGTTTGCGCCAGCAGACGCCAGAACAGTCGCGCATCGCCGCGCGACCACGGCGCGGTCATCACGAGCCAGCGGCCCGCGGGCTGCTGCACCGCGATGACGATCACTTCGCCGTGCGCGTGCGTGCGCGCACGGGAGAAATGGGGGCGGAGCTGCTCGATGCGGGCGATCGACACCTGGACGCGGCGCTGCGGTACGTTCTGCTCGGCCAGTTGGGTGACGAGTTCCGCGGCGAGATCGTCGCGCGATTGCATGGCGGGCGTGATCGGACTGGTCGCCATCGCACGCACGCGGCCGCGATCGGGCCGCAGCGGTCGTCCGGCGGTCTCGCGATCGAGCGAATCGGCGATCCGCACCGCGGCCGGGCGCGTCGCCTGCGCCAGACGAAAGGCGGCGCGGTCGCGCAGGATCAGCGCGAGATTGATCGCCTGCGCCGCGAACAGCGCCAGCGCGACCAGCAACGCCATCTGACCGGCCAGGCTGCGCGGCCATGGCCGCGGCATCCTCACAGCCGGGTGACGTCGGTGGAGAAGGCGTAGCCGCCGCCCCACACGGTCTTGATGATCTCGGGCGCCTTGGGATCGGCCTCGATCTTGCGGCGAAGGCGGCTGACCTGATTGTCGATCGCGCGGTCGAAGGCCGCGGCCTCGCGCCCCTGCGTCAGGTCGAGCAACTGGTCGCGGGTCAGCACCTGTCGCGGGCGCTGCACCAGCGCGAGCAGCAGATTGTATTCGCCGGTCGACAGCGCGACGGACACGCCCTCGCGGTCGACCAGCGCGCGTTCGCCGGTCTTCAGCACCCAGCCGGCGAAGGCGTAGGCGCTTGCCTCCGGTGCGTGCTGACGCACCCCGCCGGGGCCGGCGACGCGGCGGAGCACGGTCTTGATCCGCGCCGACAGCTCGCGCGGGGAGAAGGGCTTCACGACATAATCGTCCGCGCCCATTTCCAGCCCGACGATGCGATCGGTCTCCTCCGCCCGGGCGGTGAGCAGGATGACGGGCGTGTCGCCATGCGCGCGGATGTGGCGGCACAGCGACAGGCCGTCCTCGCCCGGCATCATGATGTCGAGCACGACGAGGTCGATGGCATAGGCCGCCATCCGGGTACGCGCCGACTCGGCATCGGCGGCCTGCGTCACGCGGAAGCCCTGCCGCGTGAGATAGGCGGCGAGCGGTTCGCGGATCGAGCGTTCGTCGTCGACCAGCAGGAGATGCGGAATATCGCCCATATCGTCGGGGCTTGGCATAGCTTCGACCTGTGGTGAAGGGGCGGGGGCGCGCTAGCGGCATGTCGACCCTGCGCCGGGATCCCGCTTTGCTGCGACGGTAGCGGGACCCCGGAACAAGTCGAGTCCTCTGCGAAAGTCGTGGATCGCCCGATAATTTCGCCGTTTCCCGGCGAAGGCGGGACCTTTGCAAAACAGGTGCAACGGCACCCAGCCCACGCCGTGCTCCTGCGCAGGCAGGAGCCCAGGGCCAGGCAGAGCAACGCCTTATGGGACCTGCAACTCCTGGCTCCTGCCTTCGCAGGAGCACGGTGTAGCCTTTTGCAAAGGTCCCGCGAAGGCCGGGGTCCAGTTGGCGTGGCTTCTCCGTTCGTTACCACCGTCCCCCAGCTGCGCCCCGGCCTCCGCCGGGGAACGAGGAACCGGGTTTCATAGAGGTCTCGAACAAGGCCGGGGTGACGAGGGGCGCCTTACCGATTCGCGTCCGCGGCGGGGGGCACCGGCGCCATCGGGCGGTCGCCGTTATGGCCGACCCGGCGCGCGCGCATCAGCATCCGCGCGGCCTCGCGCTCCTGCGGGTCGATGCGACCGTCGTGGTTGGTGTCGATCCGGTCGAAGCGCTTCAGCGCCCGCTCGCGGAACTGCGCCTGCGTCCACTCGCGATCCTTGCCGCCGCGGTGGGCCCCGCGCTTCGCCTCACGCTCGGCACGGCGCGCCTCGTGGAAGGCGCGGCGCTCGTCGGGCGAGATCTTGCCGTCGCGGTTGGTGTCCATCGCGGCGAAGCGGCGGTCGGCCTGCGCCGCGGCGTCCTGTCGCGTGACGACGCGATCGGCGTCGTCACGTGACGGGGGCGGGGTCTGCGCGGCCGCCGCGCCCGACAGCAAGGTGGCGGCGAGCGAGGCGAGGATGATCGGGGTCTTCATGGGCGACGGTCCTTCGTGGTGGGGGCGGCGGGGCGTTCCCGCCGCATGACCCGCCATCTAGGGACCGCCTGTCGCGGACGTGTGTCGGCCCGCGCGCGCAATTGTCGCGAAACGTATCAGCCGAAGATCGCGACCGACTGCATCTGCTCGGCGACCTTCACGCCATCGGCGTTCCACACCCCCATCACCTGCGACGAGCTGCCCGCGCGCGCATAGTCCGCGTCGGAGCGGAGCAGCCACCAGCCGTCCGTCGTCGTGGGCTGCGGCCCGAGGACGTTGAGGATCCACGTCAGCGAACTCATCGGCACGTTGCGCCCCAGGATGCGCAGCGCGGCAGGCGGCAGGCAATCGGCGACCGCGACCAGCTCGACCATCGGGTCCAGCCCGTCGCGCTCGTTGAGGCGGGTCCAGCGCAGCCACTCGGCCGGTTTCAGGTTCGGCCCCTCGCGCCGGTCGAGGAATTCGAACCGCTGCGTGAAGGCGACGTGCGGGTTGCCGAGGAAGGTCTTGTCGTCCGGACCGGGCTTCGCGAAGTCGGGGGCGGGTGTGTCCTCGCGGTCGATCTCGCTGTCGATCGCGCGCATGAAGACGAACGTGGCGCGCGTGCCCAGCCCGTTCTCGCCGATGACGTCGGCGTGGATGAAGGCGGCGTTCTTGCCGCGCCGCAGCCGCTCGGTCCGTACCGTCACCGGGCCGGCGAGCGGTCCGACGAAGCTGACCTGGGCGGAGCGCAGCGGCGGCAGGTCGGGCTCCGAGTGCATGGCGGCATGGAGCGCGATCGCGGCAGACAGCCCGCCGTAGGAGGTGCGCCCCTGCAGCCAGTCGTCGGGGATATGGCCGGACCATTCGCCGCCGTCGTTCGGCGTCAGTCCGTCGAGTATGTCCTTCAGGCTGGATGTCATCTTGGCCCCTTTGATAGTCATCGTCACCCCGGCCCTGAGCCGGGGTCCCGCTTAGAATCGCGCGGGAGAACAGTGAGCGGGACCCCGGATCAAGTCCGGGGGGGGCGAGGAATTACGCAAATTCCCCGGCTGCAAGCCGGTCGCGCAATTCCCGCTTCAATACCTTGCCGATCGCGCTGCGCGGCAGCTCCTCGGCGAGGTACAGCGCGGACAGGCGCTGCGTCTTGCCCAGTTTCGCGTTCGTCTCCGCGCGGATCGCCTCCGCGTCGGCGGTGGCACCGGCGCGCGGGACGTAGAAGCCGACCGGCGTCTCGCCCCATTCCTCGCTGGCGACGCCCACGACGGTGCAATCGGCGACGTCCGCGTGCTGCGCCAGCACCGCCTCCAGATCGGACGGGTAGATGTTGAACCCGCCGGAGATAATCATGTCCTTCTTGCGATCCATCAGGATCAGGAAGCCGTCCGCATCGAAGCGGCCGACGTCGCCGTGGCGGATGAAGCGCTCGCCCGCGGGCGAATACCAGGTGGCGTCCGCGGTCGCCTGCGCGCGGCCGTGATAGCCGTTCATCATCGCCGCCGATCGCCCGACGATCTCGCCGGTCTCGCCGGGCGCCACCTCGTGGCCGTCGTCGTCGATCAGGCGGATGTCATGGTCGGGCAGGGGACGGCCGACGGTGTGGAGCTTGTCGGGGAATTCCGTGGCATTGAGCGCGCAGCTGCCGCCGCCTTCGGTCATGCCGTAATATTCGAGCAGCAGCCCCGGCCAGCGCGCGACCACGTCGGCCTTCAGCGCGGGCTTGAACGGGGCGGAGGTGCAGGTCTTGAAGCGGAACGCCGACAGGTCGAAGCGGTCGAAATCGGGAAGCGCCATGATCCGCTGATATTGTACCGGGACCAGCATGGTGTGGGTGGCGCGGTACCTCTCGGCGAGCTCCAGATAGCGGCGCGCGTCGAATTTCTTCATCAGCACCACCGCCCCGCCCCAGGCGAGCGTGGGCAGGAAGCTGACCAATGTGGTGTTCGAATAGAGCGGCGTCGCCAGCAGGGTGACGGCGGTGTCGAACCCGGCGGCGGCATTGCGCGACAGATGCTGCCAGCGCATCGCATGGCTCTGCACGATCCCCTTGGGCACGCCGGTGGTGCCGGAGGAATAGATGATGTTGAAGCCGTCCTCGGGCGCGATGTCGACCGGGGCGGGGGTGGCGTCCTCCGGGGCAAGCCAGGCCTCCAGCTCCTCCAGCATGATGACGCGCGCGGCGATGTCCTGCCCGCGCAGCGCCTCGGCATTGGCGGCATCCAGGAAGACGATGTCGGCGCCGCTGTCCGCGATCATCCCCGCGATCTGCGCCGGGGTGGCCGACGGCTGGATCGGCGCGGCGACCGATCCCGCGCGCAACGTGCCCAGAAACGTCACCGCCTGTGCCACGCAGGGGTAGGATACCGACGCCACCGCCTGCCCTTGCCGCGTTCCGTCGCGCTGCAACGCCGCTGCGACGCGGTCCATCAGGCGGTTCAGCGTGCCGTAATCGACCCGCACCTCGTCATCCGCCACCGCCAGTGCGCGCGGATCGCGCCCCGCATGCGCGCGGATGAGGTCGGGCAGCGTGCCGAACGGGTCGCTGGGGTGCGGTGACGTCGTCGTGGTCATGGCGGCTACGGCTAGGCGAAGCGGATCGCGAATGCCATACGCGATCTTCGAAAACGTGAAATCGGGAGAGCGGACGATGAAGGACGGCGTAGCGATCGTCACGGGCGGCGGCACCGGGATCGGCGCGGCGGTGGTGCGGCGGCTGGCGGCGCGCGGGGTGCGCTGCGTCATCAACTACGCGTCCAGCCGCGACGATGCGGAGGCGCTGGCGGCGGAGGTCGGCGGCGGCGCGATCGCGGTGCAGGCGGACATCGCCGAGGATTCGCAATGCCGCGCGCTGGCGCAGGCGGCGGTGGACGCGTTCGGCCGGATCGACTTTCTGGTGAACAATGCGGGCCGCACCAAATTCGCCGCGCACGAGGACCTGGAGGCGCTGGAGGCGGAGGATTTCGTCCACATCTATCGCCTGAACACGATCGCGCCCTTCCAGATGGTGCGCGCCTGTGCGCCGCATCTGCGCCGCAGCGACATGGGCGCGGTGGTGAACGTCGCCAGCGTGGCGGGCGTGTTCGGGATCGGGTCGTCGGTCGCCTATGCCGCCTCCAAGGGTGCGCTCATCACAATGACCAAGAGCCTGGCGCGCGTGCTGGCGCCCGCCATCCGCATCAACGCGGTGGCGCCGGGCTATGTCGGCACCGGCTGGTTCGAAAAGCGCCTCGGCGAAGAGGGTTTTGCAAAGCTGAATGCGAAGATCGCAGGCGCGACGCCGATGGCGATGGCGGCGGGGCCGGACGATATCGCCGGGCCGATCGAGATGCTGCTCGACCCCGCCAGCCGCGTGATGACGGGCGAGGTGCTGCTGCTCGACGCGGGCGGGCACCTCGACATCGGCCTCAGCCGCCGTCCGGGGCGCGAGGGGTAGGCGTCCGTCTAGCCCGCGACGCTCTCGCCCGGCGCGACCAGCGGGGGGACGAGGATCGCGACGATCAGCGCAGCGGTCGCCATCAGCGCGCCGGCGATCGCGAAGGCGAGGCCGTCCACGCCGCGTGCCGCGCCCCAGGCCAGCGACTGCGATGCGATCAGCGGGCCGATGACGGCCGCCACCGAGTTCATGCTGCCCAGTCCCCCCTGCAGCGCGCCCTGTCGCGTGGCGTCGACCAGCTGCGTCAGCAGTCCCTGCATCGCCGGCCACGCCAGCGCGCCGAACGCGCCGACCAGGAAGAAGACGTAGACCTGCCACGGCTGCGTCGTGAAGGCATAGGCGATCAGCGTGGCCGCGCCGCACGTCAGGCCGATGACCGCGGTCGCGCGCTCCCCCAGCCGTCTGACGGTGCGCGCGGTCAGGAACAGCTGCACCAGCAGCTGGAGCAGCCCCACCCAGGCGAGGCTGAACCCGATCTCGCGCGCGGACCAGTGGAAGCGGATCGTCGCCCAGAAGCTCCAGACGGTGGGATAGACCACGCCTGCGAGCTGCCACAGGAACCAGGCGATCAGGAGCGTGCTGGCGTTGCCTGCGGCGAACAGCGGCTTGAACGCGCCGATGACGTGCGCGTCGCGCCAGCGGAAGGCGCGGCGGTTCTCCGGTTTCAGCGTCTCGGGCAGGAAAAGGAGCATCGCCAGCGCGTTGCCCGCCGCCAGTGCCGCGGCGACGACGAAGGGCGCGCGCGGTCCCCAGCCGGCCACCAGCCCGCCGATCGCGGGGCCGATGATGAAGCCGATGCCGAACGCCGCACCCAGCAGGCCGAAGCTGGCGGCGCGGCGGTCGGGCGGGGTGACATCCGCGATCACCGCGCCCGCGGGGCCGAAGCTGGCGCCCGCGACGCCGGCGACGATGCGCCCGACGAACAGCCACGCGAGCGTCGGCGCGCCCGCCATCAGCGCATAGTCGATCGCATAGGCGACCATCGCGACGACCAGGACGGGACGCCGCCCGAAGCGATCGCCCAGATTGCCCAGCACCGGGCCAGCGAAGAATTGCGCGATCGCGAAGGCGGCGAGCATCCACCCGGCGATGCGGGTCGCCGCGGGCAGGTCCGGCGCGCCGAGCTGGACGATCAGCCCCGGCAGCACCGGCATGACGATGCCGAAGCCGATGACGTCGACGACCACCGCCGCCAACACGATCGGCACCGCGCGATGATCGAACCGCATGATGACTCCCCCTTCCACCACGATCTAGCGGATCGCCGCGCGCTTGTCCCTTTGCATCGGGGGAAAGGTGTGCGATGAGATGCCGGCATACCCGATCTTCGGAAAAACATTTACGCGGAGAATAGCGCATGGCGACCGCCGCCGCAGAACTCGACCACCCGTTCCGTCAGGAGGCCCGCACCTGGCTGGAGGCGAACTTCGATCCCTCGCTACGCGGCAAGGACAATGCGATGTCCGCGGTCGACGGCCCGACCGAGGAGACGCCCGAGCAGAAGAAGTGGCGCGAGGCGATGGGCGAGAAGGGCTGGGGCGTTCCCACCTGGCCCAAGGAGCTCGGCGGCGGCGGGCTCGACCGCACGCAGGCGCGCATCCTGCAGGAGGAGATGGCGCGGATCGGCGCGTGGAACCCGATCGGCGGCATGGGCGTGATGATGTTCGGCCCGACGCTGCTGGAATATGGCAACGACGCGCAGAAGCAGCAGCATATCCCCGGCATCGTCCGCGGTGAGGTGCGCTGGTGCCAGGGCTATTCCGAGCCGGGCGCGGGGTCCGACCTCGCTTCCTTGCAGACCTTCGCCGAGGACAAGGGCGATCACTATCTGGTCAACGGGCAGAAGACCTGGACCTCGGGCGGGCAGTGGGCGGACAAGTGTTTCGCGCTGGTGCGCACCGACAAGTCGCAGAAGCACGCCGGCATCAGCTTCCTGCTGATCGACATGGATGCCGAAGGCGTCGAGACGCGCCCGATCCGCCTCATCAGCGGCCAGTCGCCGTTCTGCGAGACGTTCTTCACCAACGTGAAGGTGCCCAAGGAGAATCTCGTCGGGCGCGAGGGGCAGGGCTGGGAGATCGGCACGCGCCTGCTCCAGCACGAGCGCAACTCGCTGTCGGGCGGCGGCGGCTCCGCTGGGCGGATGAATGCGGGCACGACCGTGCCGGAGATCGCGAAGAAGTATCGCGGCACCGATGCCGAGGGTCGCATCGCCGATGCCGACCTGCGCACGCGGATCATCAAGCACGAGATGGACCAGCGCGCCTTCGCGCTGACGCTGCGTCGCGCGGCGCTGGAGGCGAAGGGCAATGCCGGGCCGTCCGCGGCGACCAGCATCATGAAGAACGTCGGCGCGCGCATCACGCAGGATCGCGCCGAGCTGAACATCGAGATCATGGGGATGCAGGGCCTGGGCTGGGAAGGCGAGGGCTTCACCGAGGCCGAACTGGCGCAGACGCGCAGCTGGCTGTGGGGCAAGGCGGTGTCGATCTACGGCGGCTCGACCGAGATCCAGAACAACGTCATCGCCAAGCGCATCCTGGGGATGCTGGATCATCAGTGATTGATTGAGGGCTAGGCGCGGCGGCGACGGATCGCCGCGTCAGGAGAGGGCCGGGTCGAGAAGGGGCGTGTCCTCCTCCTCCCCGGCGAACCTGCGAGCATGAGAGGGACGGTCATGGCGGTACTGAACGACGAACAGGTGATGCTGCGCGACATGGCGCGCGAATGGGCCGACAACGAGAGCCCGGTCGCCGCCTTTCGCAAGCTGCGCGCCGCGGCGCCGGCGGAAGGGTTCGATCGCGACGCATGGGGCGCGATCGGTCAGATGGGCTGGGCCGGGGTGGTCATCCCGGAGGAATTCGGCGGATCGGCGTTCGGCTATCTGTCGCTGGGGCTGGTGGTCGAGCAGCTGGGCCGCAACCTGTCCGCATCGCCGCTTTCGTCGACCGCGGTCGCGGCCAGCGCGATCGTGATGGGGTCTTCGGACAAGGCCAAGACGGACTGGCTGGCGAAGCTGGCCGGCGGCGAGGCGATCGCGACGCTGGCGGTCGACGAAGGGCCGAACCACGACCGTAACTTCACCACCACGAAGGTCGGCAACGGCAAGCTGACCGGCACCAAGCCGTTCGTCGCGGAGGGAGATTCGGCGGACGTGTTCGTCGTCGCGGCGGAGGATGGGCTGTATCTGGTCGCCAGGGGCGAGGGCGTCACCGTCAGCCACCGATCGATGGCGGACGAGCGCAGCCATGCGCATGTCGCGTTCCAGGACGCTCCCGCAGAAAAGCTGGGCGGGCCGGAGCTGACCGCGGCGGTGCTGGACCGCGCGGCGGCGATCACCTGCGCCGAGATGCTGGGCATGGCGGAAAGCGCGTTCGCGCAGACCAACGACTATCTGAAGCAGCGCGTGCAGTTCGGGCAGGTGCTCTCCACCTTCCAGGCGCTCCAGCATCGCATGGCCAAGCAGTTCACGGAGTTGCAGCTGATGCGCTCCGCGGTCGAAGGTGCGCTGGAGGCGATCGACGCCGGCCGCTCCGACGTGGATCAGGCGGTGAGCCTCGCCAAGGCGACCGCGGGCGAGACGCTGCGCCTCGTCAGCCGCGAGATGGTGCAGCTGCACGGCGGCGTCGGCATGACCGACGAATATGACGCCGGCCTGTACCTCAAGCGCGCGACCGTGCTGGAAGTGATGTGGGGCAACAGCGCGTGGCACCGCGATCGCTTCGCGCGGCTCAACGGCTACTGATCCTCCATACGCGAACGATCGGGCGGCGTCGCTTCGGCAGGTAGCGGGACCTTTGCAAATGGCTATACCGTGCTCCTGCGTCGGCAGGAGCCCAGGGTAGCAGGTCTCATAAGGCGTTGATGTGCTGGGCCCTGGGCTTTTGCCTGCGCAGGAGCACGGCGTGGACGCGATGCCGTTGCACCTGTTTGCAAACGTCCCGCAGGTAGCCGGGGCGGCGCCGTCGTCGTTCGAGGGGGCGGCGCTCCGGGCGTGACATGGAAAGCACGGTTTGGTCCGGAAACGGAATTATCACAGGCTTTCCGTCTTGCAATCCGGTGGCGTGCATAGTCTCATCGAACCCGCGGTACGGGCGGAGCCCATGGCCCGGCCGCAGGGGAGAGCGATGACCAAATCCATGCTGATGACCGCGTGCGCCGCGGCCTGTTTCATCATCAACGGCGGCGCGCAGGCGCAGGCGACCGACACCACCACGCCGACATCGCCCACCAATGCGTCGCGGAATGCCGACGTCGATTCGTCCGACATCGTCGTGACCGCGCAGGGTCGTGCCCAGGTGCTGGCGGACGTGCCGGTCGCGGTGTCCGCGGTCAGCGCCGAGACGCTGCAGAATTCCGGCGCGAACGACATCCGCCAGCTGAACCAGGTGGCGCCGTCGCTGCTCGTCACCTCGACGGGGTCAGAGGCGAACGGATCGCCGCGTATCCGCGGTATCGGCACCGTCGGCGACAACCCCGGCCTCGAAAGCTCGGTCGTCGTCCTGATCGACGGCGTCTATCGCTCGCGCGCCGGCATCGGCCTCAACGAACTCGGCGAGATCGACCGCGTCGAGGTGCTGCGCGGGCCGCAGGGGACGCTAGGCGGACGCAACTCGTCCGCGGGCCTCATCTCGATCGTCAGCAAGCGGCCGTCGTTCACCTTCGGCGGCAATGCCGAGATCACCTACGGCAATTACGACTTCTGGCGGTTCGCCGGCGGCATCACCGGCCCGATCAGCGAGACGCTCGCCTTCCGCCTCGACGGCGTCTACGTGAAGCGCGACGGTTTCTACAACGACCGCGCGAACAATACGACCGTCAACGACCGCGATCGCTTCTTCGGCCGTGCGCAGCTGGTTTACGAGCCCACCGACGCGATCAGCTTCCGCCTGATCGGCGACTATACGAAGCGCAAGGAAACGTGCTGCGCGGCGACCTATGTCAGCCAGACGATGAACGAGCAGATCGGCAATCTGCTGAACCCCGTCGCATCGGTGAATGCCGGCGTCGCGGCGGGATCGAATGGCAACAACATCATCAACGTGCTGCGCGATCTCGGCCAGAATCTGGGTGCGTTCAACCAGAATTTCAGCCGCGACATCTCGGTCACGCCGGGCCGTACCTATGGCGGCGACATGCAGGACTGGGGCGTGTCGGGGCAGCTCGACTGGGACTTCGGCGGGGTCAAGCTGACGTCGATCACCGCCTATCGCGACTATTACAACACGCAGGCGGGCGACGTCGATTACGGCACCGTCGACATCCTGTACAATGCCGACGACGGCAACAACCGTCGCGGGTTCCGCACCTTCACCCAGGAGCTGCGCCTGAACGGCACGCTGTTCGACGACCGCGTCGACTGGCTGGTCGGCGGCTTCTACATGGATGAGAAGTTTCGTGGCCGCAACAACCTGCGCTTCGGCAATCAATACGGTCGGTTCGCGACCTGCCGCCTCGTCAGTGGCGGCGGTCTGGCCGCGCTGTACAATCCCGCGGCGGCCGGCTGTATCGCCAGCGAGGCGGCGTTCTCGGGGGCCTTCGGCGCGGCCGGCCCGACCGTCCTGGCGTCGCTGCTGCGCCTCGACGGGCTCAACGACCGTGGGTCGACGATCGATCGCTACAACCAGGATGCGACCAGCTTCGCGGCGTTCACGCACAACATCATCCACGTCACCGACACCGTCGATCTGACGCTGGGCGTGCGCTATACCAAGGAAAAGAAGAAGTTCTCCGCGACGTTCGGCAACGACAACGTCGCCTGTACCCAGAACCAGGCCGCGCTGACCCCCTTCCTCGGCAACGCCGCCCTCGCCGCCGTGGCGGGCGGGATCATCGGCCTGTCGTGCCAGGGCAATTCGACCGCCGAACTCAACGGCGTGAGCATCGCCGACCAGCGCGACGAGGACCGTTTCACCGGCACCGGCATCCTGTCGTGGAAGCCGATCGACGACCTGCTGGTGTATGCCAGCTACTCGCGTGGCTATAAGGCGGGCGGGTTCAACTTCGATCGGTCCGCGTTGAAGGCGCCGACGCTGCCCTTCGCCAACTTCGGCAGCGGCAACGCGCAGGCCGGTGCGCAGGCGCTGGTCCGCAACCTTCAGTTCGATGCCGAGACGGTCAATGCGTTCGAGCTGGGCTTCAAGTACGCGACCGGCCCGTTCAGCCTGTCGGCCGCCGCGTTCCGCCAGGACTTCAGCAACTTCCAGCTCAATACCTTCGACGGCACGGTGTTCATCGTCGAGAACGTCAACGGCTGCTCGTCGAGCCTGAACGGCGGCGACCGCGATCAGAGCAAGTTCACCGGGGCGCCCAATTACAATGCGGGTGCGGCGACGACGGGCGCGTGCCCGAGCGGCGACGTCGGCCACGGCGTGCGATCGCAGGGTGTCGAGCTGGAGGCGACGCTGGTGCCGATCCGTGACTTCCGCATCACGGCCGGCATGACCTATTCCGACACCAAGTTCCGCGACAATCTGGTCGGTCGCGCCAGCGGTGCCCCGCTCAGCCCGGCGCTGCGCAAGATCCCGGGGCAGCAGCTGTCGCTCGCCTCGCCGATCACGGTGACCGGGTCGGCGGCGTTCACCCCGGACCTCGGCAGCAGCGGGCTGTCGGCGCTGTTCTATGTCGATACCCGTCTGACCGGCGACTATAACACCGGCTCCGACCTGTTCCCGCAGAAGACGCAGGACAGCTTCGTGCTGGTCAATGCCCGCGTCGGCCTGCGTGGGCCGAGCCAGCGCTGGGCGGTCGAGTTCTGGGCGCAGAACGTCTTCAACGTCGATTATGCGCAGGTCGCGTTCAACTCGCCGTTCCAGGAAGGCGCCGTGTCCTCGGCGTTCCAGGATCCGCAATATCCCGGCGGCCGCCAGATCTTCTCCAACTTCCTGGCCGAGCCGCGTACCTACGGCATCACGCTGCGCGGACGTTTCTGATCCCGTCGCGATGACAACGAACCTCCGTCCGCCTCCCGGCGGGCGGAGGTTCGTCGCGTCCGGGCGCGCCGTTCGTGACGAAAGATGGCTAGCGTAAGTCCTGTTATGGCGCTACCCGTGGAAGCCAGCTAACCTACGGTGGCAAAAGCAATAATATAAGGAGATGGAGCGGATGGGTGCCACGCTCTCCGACCGGCCGGAGATCGCCGATACGCTCGTGCTGAAACGCCGCGGGCTGACGCTGGGGCTGCTGACGCTGACCTATTTCTTCAGCTTCATGGATCGCCAGATCCTGGCCATTCTGCTGGAGCCGATCAAGGCGGACCTGCAGCTGACGGACACGCAGCTCGGGCTGCTCTCCGGTCTCGTCTTCGCGATCTTCTATGCCACGCTGGGGCTGCCGATCGCGCGGCTGGCGGATCGCACCAGCCGCAAGAAGATCATCGCCGCCAGTCTCGCGATCTGGAGCGTGATGACCGCCCTGTGCGGCGTGGCGCAGAACTTCACGCACCTGCTGCTGGCGCGGATCGGCGTCGGCGTGGGGGAGGCGGGGTCGGG
This sequence comes from Sphingomonas adhaesiva, assembly GCF_036946125.1. Classification (NCBI taxonomy): domain Bacteria; kingdom Pseudomonadati; phylum Pseudomonadota; class Alphaproteobacteria; order Sphingomonadales; family Sphingomonadaceae; genus Sphingomonas; species Sphingomonas adhaesiva. The sequence continues at coordinate 1,433,918 of NZ_JAQIJT010000002.1, read as the reverse complement.
ACCGCCGAGCCAGTCGATCATCGCCGATCTCTACCCGCCCGAAAAGCGCGCCAGCGCGATGGCGATCTATTCGCTGGGCGTGCTGCTGGGCGGCGGGCTGGGGATCATGATCGGCGGGAACGTCGCGCACGCCTATGGCTGGCGCGCGGCGATGATGGTCGTCGGCATCCCGGGCGTGATCCTGGCGCTGATCGTGTGGATGTTCGTCGCCGAGCCGCGGCGCGGCCTGTCCGATGTGCAGCGGGTCGCGGAGCAGGAGCACGACGCGGCGATGCCCGGCATGTGGCAGGGCTTCCTGGCGATGCTGCGCAACCGGGCGGCGGTCTATCTGGTCGCGGCAATGACGCTGACGTCGCTGGTCGGCTATGCGCTGACGGGATGGGGGCCGAGCTACATGCAGCGCTCGCTCGACATGACGATGCTGGAGGTCGCCAACTATATCGCGCTGCCCGCGGCGTTCGTCGGGGGCGGCTCGGCGCTGCTGGGCGGGATGCTGGCGGACCGCATGGCGAAGCAATACGGCATCCACACGCAGGCCTGGGTCATCAGCATGATGAAGCTGATCGCCTTTCCCTTCGCGGTGTCGTTCTTCTTCTTCGACAGCAAGCCGGTGGCGCTGACCGCCTATTTCGTCTCGCTGATCTTCGCGGGCGTCTATATCGGGCCGACCTATGCGCTGATCCAGCATCTGGCGCCGCTGCGGCTGCGCGCGATGTGGGCGGCGCTGACGCTGCTGACGGTGAACCTGATCGGGCTCGGCATCGGGCCGCTCGCGGTGGGTCAGCTGAGCGACGCGCTCGCGCCCGCCTATGGCGAGGAGTCGCTGCGCTATGCGATGCTGGCGGTGGCGATGATCACGCCCTTGCCGATCCTCTTCTACTGGCGCGCCGGCGTGCTGATGAAGCGGATGGCGCGCGTAGATTGATCCATTTCGGGACAGAAGCTTGTTATCTGGTTAACGCGCGATAAGGGAAGCATCTACGGTCAGCCTTTGGGGGGAAGGCGCATGGGGGAAGCGACGACGCCGATCGTCTATTGGGCGCCCGGCGACGAATTGGCGCGCTATGTCACGGGTTTTCATCGGTTTAGCGCGCCCAGCATGGCGGGCGGCTATCGCGACGCGTTCTTTCCCGGCGGGGCGTCGATCCGCCTGACGCTGGAGCACGATCGCGACTGGAGCGTGCGGTTGGGGAACCGCACCTTCGATCCGGTACCACGCGATGCCTTTTTCGGGCCGAGCAGCAGCGCCTCCTATCTCACCACCTATGGCGGCACCGTCGTGGGGGTGGGGCTGTTGCCGCTCGGCTGGGCGCAATTGTTCGGCGGCGACATCGCGCGCTACGCCAACCGCATCGTCCCGCTGGCGGAGGTGGACGCAGGGGGCAGCACCCTGCGCGAGGCGCTGGAGGCGGGCGAGCCGCCGCAGGAGGCGTTCACCCGCTGGCTTACCGCGCGGCTGCACCGCCGCCCGCCGGCCGATCCCCGTATCGAACAACTGAGCGCGCTGCTGGAGGATCCGGCGACGACGCGTATCGAGATGATGGCGGACGCGTTGCAGGTCACCCAGCGCGGGCTGGCGGCGATGACGCGGTTCAACTTCGGTTTCACGCCCAAGCTGCTGCTCCGGCGCACGCGCTTCATGCGCGCGCTGAGCGGGGTGCTGATCGACCCGGCGCGCGGCAGCGAGGTACTGGACGCGACGGGCTATTGGGACCGTTCGCACTTCCTGCGCGACAGCCACCTGTTCCTGGGGTGTTCGGTAAGGGACTTCCAGCGGCGGCGCGGGCCGCTCAATCAACTGGCGTTCACCGCGCGCGAGGAGGCGCTGGGCTCGCCGGTGTAGGGCGCCGCCGTCCGGCGAGGTGTGCGTGGTCTCGGTTCGCCATGCCGTCGAACCGCGGCATTGGCCCGTGACCGCACGCCGCCTCAGATCTCGAGCGCGCGATCGTCGAACATGCCGAACATCAGCGCGGAGGCGTAATAGGCCACCGCCCGTTCCCGCGGCATCGACCACGCCCATTTGCGCATGTCGAACGCGGCGTTGAGGAAGGCCATCATCGCCTGGCTGGCGACCAGACTGTCGACGGGGCGCATCGTGCCTTCCGCGATGCCGTCCATCATCGTGCCCGCGAAGCGGCGCGCGATGCGGTTGGAGCGATCGACCATCAGGTGCCGCTCGCCCGCCGGCAGCCCGCTGAGCGCGGTGGTGCGCAGCAGCGACTCGCGCTCGGAGAATTGCACCTCCAGCAGCGCCGCGATCGTATCCGACAGCCGCTGCCAGTAGCTGCCACCGCGCGCATCCGCGGCCTGCTGCGTCGCGGCGATCGTGTCGAAGCTGCGACGGTAGCAGGCGGCGACGAGGTCGTCCTTGGCATCGAGATGGTGGTAGAAGCTGCCCTTGGTGACGTTCAGTTCGGACGCGATCCGCTGCACCGAGGCGCCGCGATAGCCGAGTTCGTTGATGAGGCGGGTGGCCGCCAGCAGGAACGCCTCGCGCCCCGGCACGGCATCGTCGTGCGGCACCGCGATCGCGCGCGGTGTCCAGGTCGCGCCCGGCCCCGCGACGCCGTGGCGGAAGATGTCGATCAGCCGCTCCATCACGCGGGGATGCTGATCGGCCTCGTAGCGGGGCAGCCAGACCGGGAGCCAGAACAGGTTTTCCAGCAGCACGTGCGCGCGCGCGCCGGCGAGGTCGGTGGCGGCGCGCCCGCGACCGTCGCCCCACAAGGCGCGGGTGCGGCGGAAGACCTCGCGCCAGCGGGCCATCAACGGGCCGCGCACGGGCTCGTCCATCGCGCGAAGGTCGGAGAGGACCGCGATCGGGCGCTCCTCGCCGCGGTCGATCCGCATCAGCCGCGCCATGTTGATCGTCACCAGTCGTTCGACGCGCTCGACCGGCGTGGCTTCGGTCGCGGCCTCCTCCAGCATCGCCAGCAGGTAGTCGAGCGTGTGCTCGAACGCGGCGGCGGCCAGATCCTCCTTGCGTTTGAAATAGTAAGTGACGCTGGTGGTGTTGAGCCCGACGCGTCGCGCCACGTCGGCGAAGGTCATCCCCTTCGCACTCTGTTCGTTGATCGCCTCGGCCGCGGCGGCGAGGATGGCCTCGCGCTTTTCGCGAAAGCGCCGCGTGCTGGTGGTTTCTTCGGTCCGTGCGTCCCCCATCCGAGTCACGTTAGCATGCGCGTTTCGAAGGTACAGTCCCTTTTGCATATGGCCAGCGACCCGCCGCGCCGTTGGGGATTGTGCCCCAAACAGGTGCTTTACCGAATAAGCGGTATGGCCTAAGCGTCGGTGCGAAACGGATTTCAGGAGAGCTGCGATGGACTTCACGCTGAACGAGCGCGAGACCTATTTCCGCGATCGCGTGCGCGACTTCATTGCCCAGAACATCACGCCGCGACAGGCCGAATACGATCGCCAGCATCATGAGGGCGAGCCATGGAAGGTGCTCCCCGTCATCGAGGAGGTGAAGGCGCTGGCGAAGGAGGCGGGCCTCTGGAACTTCTTCATGCCGCCGCATTCGGGCCAGCACCATGTCGACGAGACGTTCGTGTTCGAGGGCACGCAGCTGACCAACCTGGAATATGCGTTGTGCGCCGAGGAAATGGGGCGCGTGGGCTGGGCCAGCGAGTGCTTCAACTGCTCCGCCCCGGACACCGGCAATATGGAGGTGCTCCACCGCTACGGTACGCTGGAGCAGAAGGAGCGCTGGTTGCGCCCGCTGATGAACGGGGAGATCCGCTCGGTCTTCCTGATGACCGAGCCGGCGGTGGCGAGCTCGGACGCGACCAATATCGAGACGCGGATCGAGCGTGACGGCGATCATTACGTCATCAACGGCCGTAAATGGTGGTCGTCGGGCGTCGGTGATCCGCGCTGCAAGATCGGCATCCTGATGGGCAAGACCAGCTTCGAGGGCTCGCGCCACAGCCAGCAGAGCCAGGTGCTGGTGCCGATGGACACGCCGGGTGTGAAGATCGAGCGGATGCTGTCGGTCTATGGCTATGACCATGCGCCGCACGGGCACGGCGACGTGACCTTCACCGACGTCCGCGTGCCGGTGGAGAACGTGATCCTGGGCGAGGGCCGCGGGTTCGAGATCGCGCAGGGGCGCCTGGGGCCGGGGCGCATCCATCACTGCATGCGCACGATCGGCGTCGCAGAGGTCGCGATCGAGAAGATGGCCAAGCGCCTCGTCAGCCGCATCGCCTTCGGCAAGCGCGTCGCCGACCATAGCGTGTGGGAAGAGCGGATCGCGCGCGCGCGGATCGACATCGAGATGACGCGCCTGCTCTGCCTGAAGGCGGCCGACCTGATGGATCGCGCCGGCAACAAGGCGGCGCAGCAGGAGATCGCGATGATCAAGGTCCAGGCGCCGATGATGGCGCTCAAGATCCTCGACGACGCGGTGCAGGCGCATGGCGGCGGCGGCGTGGCGGAGGACTTCGGTCTGGCGCACGCCTGGGCCGCGATGCGCACGCTGCGGCTGGCCGATGGTCCGGACGAGGTCCACAACCGCGCGATCGCGCGCAACGAATTCGGCAAATATGCCGACTGGAAGGCGGAGCGCCCGTCGAACGACCGCGGACCGGCGGTCGAGGTGTCGAGCGCCGACATCGGGGTCAGCCGCTAACCGCATCAGATATCCCGCAAGAGGGGGAGGAACCGGAATCGTGAAAGCCGCCGTCCTGTTCGAAACCAAGAAGCCGCTGGAGGTGGCCGACGTTCTCGTCGCCAATCCGGGTCCGCACGAGGTGCTGATCCGCACCGTCGCGGTCGGCGTGTGCCGGTCCGACCTGCATTTCGTCGACGGTGCCTATCCGCATCCGCTGCCCGCGATCCCCGGTCACGAGGCCGCCGGCGTGGTGGAGGCGGTGGGCAGCGAGGTGCGCACCGTGAAGGTGGGCGACCATGTCGTCACCTGTCTCTCCGCCTTTTGCGGGCATTGCGAATTCTGCATCACCGGGCGGATGTTCCTGTGCGTCAGCGCCGAGACGCGGCGGGGCAAGAACGACGCGCCGCGGCTCACGCTGGCGGACGGCGGTGCGGTCAACCAGATGCTGAACCTCAGCGCCTATGCCGAGATGATGCTGGTCCACGAGCATGCGTGCGTCGCGATCGACCGCGACATGCCGCTCGACCGTGCCGCGCTGATCGGCTGCGCGGTGACGACGGGCGCGGGCGCGGTATTCAACACCAACGACGTGTCGCCGGGCGAGACGGTGTGCGTGGTCGGCTGCGGCGGGATCGGCCTGGCTGCGGTCAACGCCGCGAAGATCGCGGGGGCGGGCAAGATCATCGCGCTCGATCCGGTGCCCGAGAAGCGCGCGATCGCGGAGAAGCTGGGCGCGACGCATACGTTCGACGCGATGGCGGACGATGTCGTCGCCGAGGTGGTCGAACTGTCGAGGGGCGGCGTCCATCACGCGATCGAGGCGGTCGGGCGCCCGCAGTCGGCGGCGACGACCGTGTCCGTGCTGCGGCGCGGCGGTACCGCGACGATCCTGGGCATGATGCCGCTCGGCGAGAAGGTCGGGCTGTCGGCGATGGACCTGCTGTCGGGCAAGCGGCTGCAGGGCGGATTGATGGGATCGAACCGCTTCCCGGTCGACATTCCCCGGCTGGTCGATTTCTATCAGCGCGGGATGCTCGACCTGGATACCATCATCGCCGAGCGGCTGCCGCTCGACCGGATCAACCATGCGTTCGACGAGCTCCGCAAGGGCGACGCGACGCGCAGCGTGATTACGTTCGACCAATGACCGACGCCAGCCTCCAGGAAGAGATCGCCGAGCGCGATCGGCTCGACACCGACCGGCTTGCGGCATGGATGCGCGAGCGCGTGCCGGGGTTCGACGGGCCGCTGACCTACGCCAAGTTCGCGGGCGGCCAGTCGAACCCGACGTACAAGCTGATGACGCCGGGCACCAATTACGTCCTGCGGCGCAAGCCGATGGGCGAGCTGTTGCCGTCGGCGCATCAGGTCGATCGCGAATATCGCGTGATGGCGGCGCTGCATCCGACCGGCTTTCCGGTGCCGCGGCAATATGGGTTGTGCGAGGACGACGGCGTCATCGGCTCCGCCTTCTACGTGATGGAGATGGTCGACGGCCGCACGATCTGGGACGGCGCGATGCCCGAGCTGACGCCCGAGCAGCGGCGCGACCATTATCATGCGATGATCGACGTGCTGGCCGACCTGCACAACACCGATCACGAGAGCATCGGGCTGGGCGATTTCGGGCGACCGGGCAATTACTTCGAGCGCCAGGTCAGCCGCTGGACCAAACAGTATCGCGGTGCCGAGACCGAGCATATGCCGGCGATGGAATCGCTGATCGAGTGGCTACCGCGCACCCTGCCCGAGCAGACGCGGACCTCGATCGTCCACGGCGACTACCGCGTCGACAATATGAAGTTCGCGCCCGGCACCGAGCCGCGCGTGGCGGCGGTGCTCGACTGGGAGCTGTGCACGCTGGGCGATCCGACCGCGGACCTGACCTATTATCTGATGAGCTGGGTGACCGAGCCGGAGGGGCGATCCGGCGTGATGGGGCTGACGGGGCCGGAGACGGGCATCCCGCCGCTGGAGGAAATGGTCGCGCGTTATTGCGCGCGGACCGGGCGTGACGGGCTGCCCCAGCTCGACTGGTATTTCGCGTTCAACCTCTTCCGCCTCGCCAGCATCGTGCAGGGGATCAAGAAGCGCTTCCTGATCGGCACCGCGAGCAACGCCAAGGCGGAGGAGACCGCCAAGCGGGTGCCGATGCTGGCGGATGCGGCCTGGGGCTTCGCGCAGAAGGCGGGGGCGTAACGGCGCTTCGTCATCCCCGCGCAGGCGGGGATCCAGACGCGTGAGGTATCGATGGAGGCGCCACGGCAGCGCCTCTGGATTCCCGCCTTCGCGGGAATGACGGGAGAGGGAATGACATGTCGCTGTTCGATCTGACCGGAAAGGTCGTGCTCATCACCGGGTCCTCGCGCGGGATCGGCAAGGCATCCGCGATCGCCTGTGCCGAGCAGGGAGCGAAGATCGTCATCTCCAGCCGCAAGCAGGATGCCTGCGACGCGGTCGCGGAGGAGATCAACGCGCGCTTCGGTGACGGCACCGCGATCGCGGTCGCCGCCAATATCTCCGACAAGGCAGGGCTTCAGGCGCTGGTCGATGCGGCGCGCGCGGCGTTCGGGCGGATCGACGTGCTGGTCTGCAATGCCGCATCGAACCCCTATTACGGGCCGCAGGAGGGGATCGCGGACGAGCAGTTCCGCAAGATCCTCGACAACAACATCATCTCCAACCACTGGCTGGTGCAGATGGTCGCCCCCGAGATGAAGGAGCGCGGAGACGGATCGATCGTGATCGTCTCCTCGATCGGGGGCCTGCGCGGGTCGACCGTGATCGGCGCCTATTGCATCAGCAAGGCCGCCGACATGCAGCTCGCGCGCAATCTGGCGCACGAATATGGCAAGCACGGCATCCGCGTGAACTGCATCGCACCCGGCCTCATCAAGACCGATTTCGCCAAGGCGCTGTGGGAGGACGAGGCGGCGGTCGCCGAGCGCAACCGCACCACGCCGCTGCGCCGCATCGGCGAGCCGGAAGAGATCGCGGGTGCGGTCGTCTATCTCGCCAGCCGCGCGAGCGGTTTCATGACCGGGCAGACGATGGTGATCGACGGGGGCGTGACGATCTGAACCGCCGCGCCCGCCACGCCGGCCCCGTGCCGGGGTTCACCGTGCGGCGGGTGCTTCGTATCGAATTCCGTGCCGGAGCGTACGGCCCGGCGAAGGGAGACTGGCATGCGCTTTCAGGACAAATCGATCATCGTCACCGGGGCCGGCTCGGGCATCGGACGTGCCGCGGCGACGCTATTCGCGCGCGAGGGCGGCAAGGTGGTCGTCGCCGACATCAACGAGACGGCCGATGCGACCGCGCAGGCGATCCGGGACGCCGGCGGCACCGCGGAGGCGATCCGGATCGACGCGGGGAAGGAAGAGGATGTGGTGAGGGCGGTCGCGCTGGCGGTCGAGACGTTCGGCGGGCTGGACGTGATGTTCGCCAACGCCGGCATCTCGGGCGGGATGGCGAACATCTTCGACACCGACGTATCGCTCATCACCGAAGTGCTGCGCGTCAACCTGATCGGTCCCTATCTAGCGGTGAAGCATGCCGCCCCGCGCATCGCCGAGCGTGGCGGCGGCGCGATCGTGCTGACCGCCAGCGTCGCGGGTATCCGCTCGGGCGCGGGATCGCCGGCGTATTCAGCGTCGAAGGCGGGGGTCATCAACCTGGCGATGACCTCGGCGCAGCAGCTGGCGGGGAGCAACGTCCGCGTCAACGCGCTGTGCCCCGGTCTGACCGAGACGGGCATGACCAAGCCCACGTTCGACTATGCGCGCGATGCGGGCAAGATGGACAAGGTCGGGCGGCTCAATCCGCTGCGCCGCGGGGCGCAACCGGATGAATTGGCGAAGGTTGCGCTGTTCCTCGCCAGCGACGATGCCAGCTATGTCAACGGACAGGCGCTGGCGGTCGACGGCGGCTTGTCGTCGAGCCATCCGGTCACCCGCCAGGAATATGGCAAGACCGCCGTCTGATTCTTCTACGACCTTGATATTTATTAGGCGATTATGCACTTTACAAACCCAGCCTGATTGAGTAGGACGGACGGCAAGGAGCAAGCCGTCATGTCCGTTCTGTCCAGCCCCCACTTTCACGATGAGACGGAAGCGTTCCGCTTCCTTGAAAGCATCGTGTGGGCGAACGGCGTGACGTGCCCGCACTGTGGTGTCGTGGGTGGCAAGGTTTACGACCTCGCTGGAGTGCGCGGTAAGCCGAGCGCGAAGTCGCCCGAAGGCGCGGTCCGTCATGGTCTGAAGAAGTGCGGCGAGTGCCGTAAGCAGTTCACGGTGAAGGTCGGAACCGTATTCGAGCATGCCCGCATGCCGCTCCACAAGATGCTCCAGGCCGTCCACCTGATGGTGTCGAGCAAGAAGGGCATCAGCGCTCACCAGCTTAGCCGGGTGCTAGAGGTGCAGTACAAGAGCGCGTGGTTCCTCGCTCACCGCATTCGCGAGGCAATGCGTTCCGGCGATCTGGCGCCCTTCGGCGGCAATGGTGGCGCTGTCGAAGTCGACGAGACCTTCATCGGCCGCATCAAGGGTGCCCCGGTCAAGCGCGCGTTCCACCACAAGATGAAGGTTCTGGCGCTGGTCGATCGCGAGACCGGTCGCGCTCGCACGATGGTTGTCGACAATGTGAGCGCCGCAACGCTGTTGCCCATCGTACAGGCGAACGTTGCTCGCGAAGCTACTGTGATGACGGACGAGGCTAACGCTTATCGCAAGCTGGGCGATCACTTCGCGGGCCATGGCTTCACCGCGCACGGTGCGGGTCAGTACGTGGACTACGCCAACCCGACGATCCACACGAACACGGTCGAGGGCTATTTCAGCATCTTCAAGCGCGGCATGAAGGGCGTCTATCAGCATTGCGGCGAGCAGCACCTACACCGCTACCTCGCGGAGTTCGAGTTCCGGTACAATCATCGTATCGCGAACGGCTTTGACGATCGCCAGCGGGGACGCGAGGCGCTGACGGGCATCACCGGCAAGCGTCTTACTTACGCAAGGCCTGACCTCGACGCCTAAGGGGGTAGCGGCACCACAAACCGGACGGCAGCGCTCGCGGTGGAATACGAAGCCGCACCGTCGCTACGCGAGGGATTCACAAAGAAAGGCGGCGGTGCTATGCACACCGCCGCCAGTTGGTTCGATCCGATTTTTGGCCCACCTCGAAGCCGCCGACCCTGCCAGGGGTTTGGCGGCTTCTCTACTTAGCCCGCGCCGCGTCCGTGAGCGTGACGACGGCTAGAGCAACCCTCCTGACGATCATCTTTCGCCTCCCGACGATTGTGCTGCGACTCGTCCTGTAGGCCATGGCTTCGAGCCATGCAAGACATCGCAGTCACTTTCTTGCTTATAGCGGAGAACAGCGATATGGAAAGCCAAACGCACCAGGAGCCCCACCATGAGTAACGGACCGGAAACACCCGTTCGCAGCCCTTCGTATCCCGTCTGGCCGCTGTCTGAAGCGATTACTGCCGTTCGAAAGATCGAGGCACAGTATCGCCGGTCGAAGGTGGATCGTGAGATTGCGGCGAAATTGATTGGCTACTCCGGGCTTAGCGGCCCTGCCAACAAAGCTCTCGCCGCGTTGGCGCAGTTTGGGTTGGTCGAGCGCGCCGGGAAGGGAGAAATGCGCGTGACGGATCGCGCTCGCGCGCTGCTCTACACGGATGATGCCGAGGAGAAGCGGCAAGAGCTTCAGGCGGCTGCCTTTGAGCCTCAGCTATTCCGGGAGTTGCAGGAGCGCTGGCCTAACATGATCCCGCCTGAGGACGGGGTGGTGATGTATCTCAACCGCAAGGGTTTCAATCAATCCGCAGTCCGCCCCGCGGCGAAGGCATATCGCCAGACATTACTCTTCATCGAGGAAGAGAGCGCCAGCGAAAGTCATGGTGAAGGCGTTCCGGCAGGTCCACCTACCAACGAGGACCAACCGCAAGAGCAAAGCATGGAACAGATTCCCGAAGCCCCCCCACAGCGCCTTATGGCGACTATGGCGACCGCCAGCCCCGGTGCGTTCGCGAATACCGAGCCAGCCGGAGGATTAAACAAGATCAACATGAACATCCGAGGTGACAAGGTGCATCTTGAGGGCCTGCTTGATCGTGCGGGACTAGCTGCTTTGGAGAAGAAGATTGCCGCTCTCAAGGAACTGCTCGATATGACCATTGAGCAGGTGTCGGCGGAAAATCAGAGCTTTAAGGCCAGCGGCGATGAATGAGGACAAACCCACCCAGCTCGACAAGTTCAAAGAAGCCGCGCGCCAGCTTGAAACGGACGACGACCCGGAGCGCTTCAAGGAGCGGGTGGGGAAACTGGTGAAGCACCGATCCCCGGAAGGCAGCGATGAACCTGAAAACAGGTAAACCGAGTCTTTTGAGTCGCTTAGCTCGGGTTGCGTAAGCCGCTGATTCTGCGATACTTTCCGCATGGACGCGACATACAACCTGAACGGCGGGTTCAAGCCGACCCTCAAGCGGTTTGCCGATCTGGACGGCCCGGACTTCTTCCCAACTCCGGCGTGGGCGACTCACGCGCTGATCGACAATGAGCAGTTCGAGGATGAGATTTGGGAGTGCGCCTGTGGCAACGGCGCGATGTCCGATGTCCTCGCACTCACCGGACAGCCAGTAGTCAGCACCGACCTCCACGATCGCGGCTACGGCGAAGGGGGCATCGACTTCCTCAAGAGCAACCGGCGCGCGGCGAATATCGTGACGAACCCACCATACAACGCTGCCGAAGGCTTTGTTGAGGCGGGGCTACGCAAGGCTGATCGCAAGTTCGCGCTTCTGTTGCGCCTTGCTTTCCTCGAAGGCGCGAACCGCCAGCGCACGATCTTCACCGCCGCCCCTCCGTCACGCGTTTGGGTGTTCAGCGAACGGATCACCTTTTACCCGGCAGGCGCTGTTCAAAAAGGCACCGGCACGACCGCATACGCGTGGTTTGTGTGGGACATTGCAAACCCGACCCCGACTGAACTTAAATGGTTCAAGCCGGGGTACAAAGCACGATACGCTCAGCCAAGTTCGCGCTTGAGGTAGTCCCGCCCCTCGGGGGTAATAGTAAGCGTACCGTTCTCAGCGTTCAGGTAGCCAAGCTTCACGAAGTTTGTGGCGCTCTCTTTGTGGCTGACGATGTTCCGGACGCGTTGCTCCCAAACAGCCTCGCGAGGTCGCGTTGGTGATGGAGCTTTATCGTCATCGGACAATGCGACATGGTTAGGAAGCTCGGCAACAAGCTCGTCAATAGAGGCCGATCCACCTGGACGAGCACTTAGATATTCAAGGCTCCCTAACGCTAGATCGTACTCGCTTGCACCTTTTCCCCTAGCCATTCCGCCCTCGCGACTCGGTTCCTGTGAAGGGGGATGCTGCGCGCTAGCGGCGCTGTTCGCAAGTGGGTTTGCAATCTACATAATCGCCATTTATTACGAAGTTCATTTCGCGGCATGTAGGGCGGCCTCAGTTCCAGGGGCGCCCTTCATGCGTGACGATCCGATGCGGCAGGCGATCGGGCGATCGCAAGGCAGCACGCGCCGGTCCTGCGGGATGCGGCTTTGCGGTGGTGGCGGGAGAGGTGAAGAAGCCGGCGAGCGACACCAAGGCCGCCACGACGCGCCCCCGCGCCATGATGGCGGCGTAGGGCGCGGGTCATTTCCGGCCGATCCCCCACCTGCGGGGCGGCGACCGCGTCAGCGCAGGCGCTCGATCGCCTGTGCCAGCGCGACGTAGAGCTTGCCCATGTCCGACGACAGCAGCGTCACGCCCAGCGGCGAGCCGTCGCGTTGCGCCAGGATCGTGCGCAGCATCGCTTCGAAATCGTGGATGTAGCGGTTCACCTGCTCGCGGAAATGGGGATTGTCGTCGTACAGCCGCGCCACGTCGCGCTGCTCGCTGCCGTCGAGCAGACGCACGGCGCGGCGGGTGAAGACGCCGCGATCGCCCTTGAGATAGGCGGCCCAGGCGCTGTCGGAGATTTCCGGCGCGAAGGTGCGGGTGAGGTCGATCGAGGCCGAGTTGAGCGCCTCGATCAGCAGCGATGCACGCCGCGCGAAGCTCTCGTGCTCGCTTTCCTCCGCAGCGGCCCGCGCTTCCTCGAGCCGCTGGTCGACCAAGGCGATCGTCGCCTCGATCCCCTGCAACTGCTGTTCCAGCCGCTCGCCGGCCCGGCCGGCCGCAGCGACCGCGGCTTCGGCGACCTGTGCCACCTGCTGGACCTGATTGGCGACGCCGCTCTCCACGGCACGCTCCAGCGCGGCGACGCCGGCGATCTCCATCGCGTTCGCGGCCTCGGGAATGACCCGCGACAGCGCTTCGCGCGCATGTTCCGCAGCGGTCGCAGCGGTTTCGCGGACCCGCAGCAGCGCCTCGAGCAGACGCGGGGCGGCTTCCTCGGTCAGGTCGTCGGCGCGGCGGGCAGCCTGTTCGACCGCATTGCCGATCAGGTCGGCCTGCCCGCGGCCCTTGTCGAGCACCTCGTTGAGCTTGACCGTCAGCGCCTCGACCGTGTGGCGCTGATCGGCGACGACCTGCGCGACCGCTTCGATCGCGTCATGCGTGCTTTCGGCGGCCGTGACGAGCGCGAGCAGTTCGGGCTTCGCGGCGACGACGACCTGCTTGGTGGCGGCGACGCGGGATTCGAGCCGGGCGATCGCCTCGGGCATCGTCTCGTCCATCTCGCGCGCGGCGGCGTCGAGCGCGACGAGCAGGTTCTCGGTCGTGGCGATGGTCCGCTCGGCGGTATCGTTGCCCATGTCCATCGCGCGGGTCAGCGCCTCGGTCGTGACCTGAAGCGCGCTGACGGTAGCGGCAAGTTGCTGGCTGCGCTCGGTACCGTTGACGTGCAGCGCCTCGAAGCGGGAATCGGCGCGGTTGAGGCCGTCCTCCAGCTGCGAGAACAAGGTGCGCCCGGACGCTTGCTGCGCATCGAGGCGGCTTGCGATCCGTTCGATCACGATCTCGATCAGCGAGATCCGCTCGGCCAGCGCCGCCGCACTCTCGTGAGCGGACTGGTCGAGCGCGGTCTGGTTGGCGCTGACCATGGCGAGCATCGCATCGCCCTGCGCCGCGATCCCCTTGCGCGATTCGTCGATCGCGGCGGCGGTGCGGTCGAGCAGCGCATCCACCGCCGCCGCGGCGTTGGACGTGACCGATTCGAGGCGCGCGCCGGCGGTCTCGCTAGTAACCTCCATCCGCTGCATATAGGCGGCGAGCTTCTCCGCGGCGCCGCTGGTCACCGTCTCCGCCTCGCGACCGCGTGCGGTCAGGGCGGCGACCTGCGCGTCGAGCGCGGCGGTATGCTCGCTGGCGACGATCGCCGCCTGATCGATCGACAGCGTCAGTTCGTGCGTTTCCTCCTGCGCGCGCGGCAGGGTGGAGAGCAGGTTCGTCAGGTGCGCACGCGCCGTCTCGGCCGAATGGGTGAGCGCGCGGGCATGGACGTCGGCCTGATCGATTTCCTCCGACAGCCCGCGCCCGATCGAGGCCAGCCGCGCGGTCGCGGCGTCGCCCAGGGCGGTCAGCAGGCGGACCTGCTCGGCCAGCGCGACGCGGCGTTCCTCGATCGCGGTGCCGAGCGCCGTGACGGTGCGGCCGAGCGATTCCGCCTCCGCCCGCATGTCGCGCGCGGTGGCGCCGAAGCGCTGCGCCTCGGCGCGGCTGGTGCGCAGCGTCACCAGCCAGACGATACCGGCAAGCGCAGGTACGGTAGCGGCCGCGGCACCGAACTGCGCCAGCGCGAGCGCCGGCATCGTCGCCAGCGAATCGCGCGCCAGCCAGACGAGCAGGCCGACCCAGGCGACCGCGACGACGAGCGCGATCCAGCCCAGTACCGGCGGGCGGGCGGGGTTGGTCTCGAACTCGTCACGGGACAGCTGGTAGATGGAGTCGTCGGTATCGGGCCGGTCGGTCATGGTCGACGGAAGGTCGCTTTCCAACGCTGGAGGAAGGGCGTGCGGGTTCGTGTCGGCGTCCACCGCATGAATGCCAATGATCGACGGCCCCCCGTTCATGGCGGCGGTTTAACACTTTTGTCGGATGGCGAAAGTCGTTTCCCGGCGCGTCGTCATCGCTTGATCGCATAAAGGCCGTATTGCCCGCCCGGGGGGCATTGCCTAACAGCCGCCACACGATGCTGGCCGGGCTACTCTTCGCAACGCACGAGGCGGACGACCGCCCCGGTACCCTAGCGGCGACGCTGCCCTTCGCCGCCGCGACGCTGATCGAATATCAGGCGCGGCTGCTGCTGGCGTGCGATGCGGCACAGATCGTGATCGTCGTGCAGCGGCTGACTCCCGAGCTGATCGGCGCCGTGGCGCGGATCGCGCGCCGCGGCGTGGCGGTGGATACGGTGCGCAGCGCGGGCGAGGCGCTGGCGAAGCTGCACCCGCTGGCGCGGATCGTCATGCTGGCCGACGGGCTGGTGACGACCGAGGGCGTCGTCAGCGCGCTGGCGGGCGAGGGCGGCGATGCGCTGCTGGTGGTGCCGGGCGCACAGGCCTCGACCGATTTCGAGCGGGTGGGCGGCGGATCGGCCTGGGCCGGGGTGGCGCGGATCGACGCGCGGCGGCTGGGCGATGCGGCGCAGATGCCGGAGGATTACGACCTGCAATCCACGCTGCTCCATGCCGCCGAACAGGCCGGCGCACGGCATGTCACGCTGCGGCTGGGCGATATGGAGCTTGGCCACGGGATCGAGCGCCGGGCGGCGGCGCTGGAGGATCGCGGGCGTGCGGTGCTCTCCGCCTCGATGGCGGTCAGGCCCGGCTGGTTCGAGCGACTGGTGCTGCGTCCGCTCGCCAAGCTGGCGATCCCGCCGATCGCGCGGCGCGCCATCTCCACCGTCGCGGTCGCGGGCGCCGCCGCAGCGGCGGCGGTCGCCGGCGTGGTGGCGATGCTGCTCGACGCGCCCGCGACCGGCATGATGGCGCTGCTGCTGGGGGCGATGATCGCGGAGATCGCGGGCGCGCTGGCGCTGTTCCGGGACGAGCCGGCGCTGATGCGGGGCAGCCGGGCGGCGGTGCTGGTGCTGCCGGCGATCGCGGCGCTCCTGCTGGGGCACGACGTCGATGCGCAGGGCGCGACGACCACCGCGCGGCTGCTGGCGCTGAGCGCGATCGCGGCAGGCGGTGTGGGCGAGCGTGCGGCGAGCGCGGTGCAGCGCCGCAGCTGGTGGGGGACCGCGCCGGCGTATCTGGCGGTGCTCGCGTTCTTCACGCTGATCGGCTGGCCGACGCTGGGGCTGGGGCTGATCGCGTCCTATGCGACGGTCACGCTGGCGGCCGCGGTCGAGGCGCTGCGGCGCCACGCTTAGTGCCGGATTAACGAACGTCGCGCTACAGCCGGCGCCATGTCCGCATCGCCCCTTCCCGTGACCGACGTTCTGGCGCGCGCCGCGACCGCGGATCGGCGCGTCGATGCGCGGCTGGCGACCGCGATCGCGGACATTTTCCTGCCCGAGCGCGACCGGCTGGACGAGCGCACCCGCGCCACGGTCGCCGCGCTGCTGGAGGCGACGGTCGCGGCGGCCGAGCGCGAGATCGCAGGGCATGCCGCGCGGTTGCTGGCCACCCGCGGCGCGGGCGAGGCGGCACAGCGCCTGAACGCGAACCATTCGCTGGCGCTGCCGCGGCTGGCGGCATCCGGGCTGTTGCGCGACGCGGACCTGATGGCGGAGCTGATCGCGCAGGCGCGGATCGACCTGATCGACGCGGCGCTGATCGCCAACCGCGCGCCCGGCAGCCGCGCGACGCTGTTGACGCGGCTGGCGGAGAGTCGGGACGGCGTGATCCGCAGCCGTGCGGTGACCTATATGGTGGCGGACAGCCGACGGCGGATGCCGAACGCGGCGCGGCGCGCGGACCTGCCGGTGGCGTTGCACCGGCGGCTGGCGTGGTGGATCGCGGCGGCCCTGCGCGAGCAGCTGGACGCGTTCGCGGACCCTGCGATCGACCGCGCGCTGGTGGAGGCGACGCAGCGCAGCCTGTCGGTGCACGAGGAGGGCGATCGCATCGCGATGCTCGCCGCGAGTCTGGCCGCCGCGATCGCGCCGGAGGTGACCGATCTGCCGCCCCTGATGGTCGATGCGCTGGTCGAGGGGAAGCTGGCGCTGTTCGTGGCGCTGCTGGCGCAGGCGGCGGGCGTCGATCCGGCGGAGGCGCGCGGGCTGGTGCTGGACGTCGACAGCGAGCGACTGTGGCTCGCGCTGCGCGGCGTCGGGCTGGCGCGCGCGGACATCGCACGGATCGGGTGGCTGCTGTGCGAGGCCGATGCGTGGCGCGACGCGGAGACGCTGGCGGACATGCTGGGGCCGGTGGGGGCGCTGGAGAGCGAGGCGGCGGCGCAGGTTGTCGCGCCGCTGACGCTGGATGCGGACTATCGCGCGGCGATCCGGGCGCTGGCGCGGGTGCAGCCGTGAGCGACGTGGTGATCCTGACGGCGGCGCTCGACGGCGACGACCGGCTGCGCGAGGCCGATGCGACCTTCGCGGCGATCAACGACCGGGCCGGCGGGCGCGTGGGCGCAGCGGTGGCGGTGCCGCAGTTCGCGGCGCTGGCCCGGCTGGCGCGGCGGCTGGGCATCCCGATCGAGCGCGCGGTGACGATCGCGGATGGGGACGTCGACCTGGATTGCTGGGTGAAGGCGGCGCCGCGCGAGCACGGCGTGGCGCTGGCGGTGTCGCTGATGCGCGAGCGGCCGGCGTGGCGCGCGCCCGCGGCGGCGGCGGAGGTACCGCCGCCGCCCGGCGCGGAGTGGACGTGGGAGGTCGATGCCGAGCTGCGCGTCACGCGGATCGCGCCGGAGGACGGCGCGCGCGCGGGATTCGACGCGACGGTCGCGCTGGCGTCTCCGCTGACGCGGCTGTTCGCGCTGGAGCCGGACGCATCGGGCGCCATGCCGCTGCTGGATGCGATGGCGGAACGCCGCGATTTCGACGGGCAACCCGCGACCCTTCGCGCCAACGCCACCCGGGTGATGCTGGCCGGGGCCGTCCGCGTCGATGCGGGGGGCAGTTTCGCGGGGTTCGTCGGGGGCACGTTCGCCGCGGAGAAGGTCGTGGCGGCCGCGCCCGCACGCGAATCGGGGCTGAGCGCGGCGTTCCATGCGCGGCTGGACCGGATGCTGCGCGGGCCGCTGGGGCGGATCGTGGCGAATGCGGACAGCATCAACGCCGGGTCGGAGGGGCCGCTCGACGCGCATTACACCGATTATGCGGCGGACATCGCGAGTGCGGGGCGGCATCTGATCGGTCTGGTCGACGATCTGGTCGATATGGAGGCGATCGAGCGCGACGATTTCACGACGGAACGCGACGCGATCGACCTCGCCGACCTGATGCGGCGCGCGGCCGGACTGCTGGCGGTGCGCGCGGCGGACAATGGCGTGACGATCGATCGATCGGAATGCGACCGGCCCATGCCCGCGATCGGCGAGTTCCGGCGCACGCTGCAGATCCTGGTCAACCTGATCGGCAACGCGGTGCGCTATTCGCCGCGCGGGGCGACGGTGTGGCTTCACCTCCAGCGCGACGGCGACCGCGTGGTGGCGATCGTCGCGGATCAGGGCAAGGGCATCGCGATCGAGGATCAGGCGCGCATCTTCGAGAAGTTCGAACGCGTCGATCCCAGCGAACAGGGGGGCAGCGGGCTGGGCCTGTATATCGCGCGCAAGCTGGCGCGCGCGATGGGCGGCGACCTGACCGTGGACAGCGCGCCGGGGATGGGCGCGCGGTTCATCCTGTCACTGCCCGCGGGTCAGGGCTGACGGCCACCGGGGATCATCGAGTCGTTCTTCTCCGCCGCGCGCTTCTCCGCGGCGAACGCCTGATTGATCGCCAGCGCGCAGCCCGTCTGGCCGCCGGTGCCGACCGGCGAACAGGTGTCGGGGATGCCGGCGCCGACGCGGCTCGCGCGATCGGCGACCGCGACGCGATTGGTCCACGCCTGGTTCTTCGCCGCGGGCTCGGCGGTGTTGCGCAATTCCTTGGGGATGCGGAACTGCTCCTCAGGGTTGATGCGGCTGCACACCACGATCTCGTCACCCTGCGCCTTCGGGCACGCCTCGCTGCCCTGAAGCTGTATGTTGCGGACCCGCTGCGGCGGGCGGCCGGTGTCGCCGACCGGCGCCGTCTGCGCCGTGGCGATCGCGGGGGACAGCAACAGAACGACCGTAAGCGCCGTACGCAACATCGACTTTCTCCTTACCCACGCGAACGCGCACCGTGGCGCTTTTATCCCCCCATTCGCGTATCGCGCGGATGACGATTCATTGCCGGACGGTAATGGTTGCGATGAAGGGCGCATCGGCTATGGCGGGCGGCATGATCCTGGTGGTCGACAATTACGACAGCTTCACCTGGAACCTGGTCCATTACGTGATGGAGCTGGGGGCCGAGGTGCGTGTGGTGCGCAACGATGCGCTGACGGCGGCGGAGGCGCTGGCGAGCGGGGCGGAGGCGATCCTGATCTCGCCCGGTCCCTGCACCCCGACGGAGGCGGGCATCAGCCTGGACCTGGTCGCGGCCTGCGCGGAGGCGCGCCGCCCGCTGTTCGGCGTGTGTCTGGGGCATCAGGCGATCGGTCAGCATTTCGGCGGCAAGGTGGTGCGCGGCGGGCTGATGCACGGCAAGACCTGCCCGGTCGAGCATGACGGGACCGGGGTGTTCTCGGGCCTGCCGTCCCCCTTCACCGCGACGCGCTACCATTCGCTGATCGTCACCGACGTGCCCGACATGCTGGCGGTGAACGCAAGCGCGGGCGATGCCTCCGTCATGGGCCTGCGTCACCGCGAGCTGCCGATCCACGGCGTGCAATTCCATCCCGAGAGCATCGCCACCGAACATGGCCACGACCTGATCGCCAATTTCCTCTCCATCGCCGGCGTGACGCACAAGGTCCTGACGTGACCGCGCATGTCGCGCTGCCCGACGCCCGCACGCCGCTGTCGCGCGAGGTTGCGGCGCAGGCGTTCGCCGACCTGCTCGACGCGCGCACCAGCGAGGCGGCGGTCGCCGATTTCCTGATCGCGCTGTCCGAGCGCGGCGAGAGCAGCACCGAGATCGCCGAGGCGGCGCGCGCGATGCGCGAGCGGCTGATCCCGGTCAGCGCCCCTGCCGGCGCGATCGACGTCTGTGGCACCGGGGGCGACGGGCAGCATACGCTCAACGTCTCGACCGCGGTCAGCCTGGTGGTCGCCGCCTGTGGCGTGCCGGTCGCCAAGCATGGCAACCGCGCCGCCTCGTCCAAGGCAGGCGCCGCGGATACGCTGGAGGCGCTGGGGCTGGATATGGACCGCGCCGGGGCGCTGGCGGAGGCGACCCTGCGCGACCTGGGCATCGGCTTCCTGTTCGCGGCGAATCATCACCCCGTCATGAAGCGGATCACGCCGATCCGCCGTCATATCGGGCGGCGCACGATCTTCAACCTGATGGGACCGCTCGCCAATCCGGCGCATGTCACGCGCCAGCTGATCGGGATCGCCCGGCCGGACTATGCGCCGGTCTATGCCGATGCGCTGGCGCAGCTCGGCACCGAGGCGGCGCTGGTCGTCGCGGGGGAGGAGGGGCTGGACGAAATCTCCGGCGCCGGGCCGACCCGGGTCGTCGCGATCGGCGCGGTGGCGATGGCGGAGCGGATCGCGCCCGAGGATGCCGGGGTCGCGCGCCACCCGACGCTGGCGATCCGGGGCGGCGACCCCGCGTACAACGCGGCGGCGCTCCGGCGGCTGCTGCGCGGCGAGCGGGGGGCTTATCGCGATGCGGTGATGCTCAACGCGGCGGCGGCGCTGGTGCTGGCAGGGACGGACACGGCATTGGCCGACGCCGCGGCGCGCGCCGGCGAGGTGCTCGACAATGGCGCGGCCGACCGGCTGCTCGACCGCTGGATCGCATATTCATGACCATTCTCGACACGATCTGCGCCACCAAGCGCGACGAGGTGGCGGCGCGCCGTGCCGCGGTTTCGATTGCGGAGCTGACCGCGCGTGCCGCCGCGCAGACGCCGCCGCGCGGCTTTCGCGCCGCGCTGGACCGCACCGCGGCGGCGGGGCGCCACGCGCTGATCGCGGAGATCAAGAAGGCCAGTCCGTCCAAGGGACTGATCCGTGAGGATTTCGATCCGCCCGCGCACGCGCGCGCTTATGCCGCGGGCGGGGCGACGTGCCTGTCGGTGCTGACCGACGCGCCCTATTTCCAGGGGGACGAGGCGTATCTGATCGCGGCGCGCGCGGCCTGCGACCTGCCGGTGCTGCGCAAGGACTTCACGGTCGACCCGTGGCAGATGCTGGAGGCGCGCAGCATCGGGGCGGACGCGATCCTGCTGATCGTCTCGGCGCTGGACGACGGGCGCCTCGCCGAGTGCGAGGCGGCGGCGATCGAGCAGGGGCTCGACGTGCTGATCGAGGTGCACGACGAGGCGGAGATGGAGCGCGCGGGGCGGCTTTCGTCGCGGCTGATCGGGGTCAACAACCGCGACCTGAAGACGTTCGAGGTCGACTTTCGCCGCACCTACGACCTGATGCGCCATGCGCCCGCGGGATGTACCTTCGTCGCGGAAAGCGGCCTGTCGTCGCGCGCTGACCTGGACGAACTGGCGGCGCACGGCGTGCATTGCTTCCTGATCGGCGAGGCGTTGATGCGGCAGGCGGATGTCGCCGCCGCCACGCGCGCGATGGTGGGGTGACGTGGCCGGGCTGACCCACCTGGATGCCGCAGGCGCGGCGCATATGGTCGACGTCGGCGACAAGGCGGTGACGCGGCGCGAGGGCGTGGCGACCGGGCGTATCCTGATGTCGGCCGCGGCGGTGGCGGCGATCCGCGACGGCGCGGTGAAGAAGGGCGACGTGATCGCGATCGCGCGGATCGCCGGGATCATGGGGGCCAAGCGGACCAGCGACCTGATCCCGCTGTGTCATCCGCTGCCGCTGACGCGCGTGTCGCTCGACCTGACGATCGAGGAGGACGGCGTCACCGTCACGGCGCTGGCGGCGACCGACGGCAAGACCGGGGTCGAGATGGAGGCGCTGACCGCGGTGACGGTGGCGCTGCTCACGATCTACGACATGGCCAAGGCGATCGACAAGGCGATGACGATCACCGCGGTGCGCCTGCTGGAAAAGCGCGGCGGGCGCTCGGGCGACTGGCGCGCGGAGAACTAGGTCGCCCGGCGCGGGCGGACCAGCGCCGCCATCCGGCAGGTGAACAGCACGAAGATCATGAAGGCGACCTGCATCGCGGGGCTGGGCACCGTCGCGAGCGCGCGCAGCAGCGGCGGGAAATAGAGGTGCGCGATGACCAGATTGTGCGCCACGTCCGCGACGATGATCGCGACCGTCATCGCCACGCCCCAGCGCGGCCGGACGAACAGCAGGACGATCGCCAGCGGATCGAGCACGCCCAGCGCGGTCCAGAAGGTGGTGCTGACGCGCGGATAGCCGCCGTAATCCCACAGCCAGCCATGCCGGTAGATCGCGGCCGCATGATTGTACGTCGCGCCCGCGAGGCACAGCGCGTAGATGAGCCGGAGCACCCGGGCGCGGGTATAGGCGCTGTCCTTCGATCCCATGATGGTGTTCCCCGTGCGATCCATCCATGCCTCTTGATCCGCCACGCGCCGCGCCGCAAGGCGGGACCCCGTCCACGATCGATCGACCCGCCATGTCCCTTCTACCCGTTGCCGAGGCCCAGGCCCGCGTCCTCGCGCTCGGGACGCCCGTGGCGGCGGAGACGGTGTCGCTGATCGAGGCGATCGGGCGCTGGTCGCTGGTGCCGGTCGTGGCACGGCGGACGCAGCCGTCGTGCGATCTGTCGGCGATGGACGGCTATGCGCTGCGGTTCGCGGACCTCGGCGGATCGCTGCGAGTGATCGGGGAAAGCGCCGCGGGCGCGGCGTTCGCGGGCACGGTGTCGGCGGGTGAGGCGGTGCGGATCTTCACCGGCGCGGCGATGCCCGCCGGGGCGGATACGGTGCTGGTGCAGGAGGAGGCGCGTCGGGACGGCGACCTGCTGGCGCTGGACGGGGAGGGGCCGGCGCATGCGGGGCGCAACGTGCGGCGGCGCGGGCTGGATTTCACGCAGGGCGACGTGCTGGTCGAGGCCGGCGAGCGGCTGACCGCGGCGCGGCTGGCCGTGGCGGCGACCGGCGGGGCGGGGCGGGTGACGGTCGCGCGCCGCGTGCGCGTCGCGCTGGCGGCGACCGGGGACGAGCTGGTCGAGCCGGGCGGGGAGGCGGGGGATGCGCTGCCCGAGTCGAACCGGCTGCTGCTGCGCGCGCTGCTCGCGGCCCTGCCGGTCGAGATCGTCGATCTGGGAATATTGCCCGACCGGCTGGACGTGCTGACGCGCGCCTTCGCCGATGTCGCGGCGGACGTGCTGGTGACGACGGGCGGGGCGTCGGTGGGCGACCATGATCTGGTGCGGCCGGCGCTGGAGGGGGCGGGGGTGACGCTCGACTTCTGGCGGATCGCGCTGCGCCCGGGCAAGCCGATGCTCGCGGGTCGCCGCGCGGACGGGATGGCGGTGGTCGGGCTGCCGGGCAATCCGGTGTCGGCGTTCGTCACCGCGCTGCTCTTCGTGCGGCCGCTGGTGGCGCATCTGGCGGGCGCGCGCGATCCGTATCCGGTGACGACGCGCGCGGTGCTGGGGGAGGATCTGCCCGCCAACAACGAGCGTACCGACTATCTGCGCGCGGTCCTGCGCGACGGGCGCGCCTATGCCTCTGCGATTCAAGACAGTTCGATGCTGCGCACGCTGTCGCGCGCGTCGTGCCTGATCGTGCGCCCCGCCGGAGCCGCGCCGGCGCGCGCTGGCGACTCGGCGGAAGTGCTGATGCTTGCTTGACGCAACCACAATCGTTCCTTAAAGGTTCGCAATCCGTTCGCACCTTCAGGGGAACAGGCACATGCTGACGCGAAAGCAGCACGAGCTGATCTGCTTCATTCAGGACCGCTTGAACGAAAGCGGCGTCTCGCCGTCGTTCGAGGAGATGAAGGACGCGCTCGAGCTGAAGAGCAAGTCCGGTGTCCACCGCCTCATCAGCGCGCTGGAGGAGCGGGGGTATCTGCGCCGCCTGCCGAACCGCGCGCGTGCGCTGGAGGTGCTGAAGTCGCCCGAGCGCGCCGATGCGAAGCGCGCGCCGGTCGCGGCGTCGCCCCGGCGCGCGGTTCCCGAGCCCGCGAACGACGTGATCGAAATCCCGCTCCACGGCCGCATCGCCGCGGGTGTCCCGATCGAGGCGTTCGAGGGGTCGACCACCCTGCCGGTACCGGCGGCGCTGCTGGGCAGCGGCGAGCATTTCGCGCTGGAGGTATCGGGCGATTCGATGGTCGAGGCGGGAATCTTCGACGGCGACTATGCGCTGATCCGGCGGCAGGACGTGGCGCACGACGGGGAGATCGTGGTCGCACTGATCGAGGAGAGCGAGGCCACGCTCAAATATTTCCGTCGGGAGGGCGCGATGGTGCGGCTCGACCCGGCGAACCGCTCCTACGATCCGCAACGCTACGCGCCCGCGCAGGTGCGGGTCCAGGGCAAGCTGGCGGGTCTGCTGCGTCGCTACGATTGAGGGGGCGAGGGGGGACGCGCCACACCAGCGGGATGCCGCGATGAAGCGGCGCGGGATGCCGTGATGCCGGGCGTTTGCCGTGGTGACGACGGGCGATAGTCGATCTCCGTGCGTCGCCACGGATGTTCGTCGCCGGCCGTGTTGACGGTCGTCGCGCGTGCGGTGGCGAAGGTGATCGCGATCCCTCCGGTGCGCGTCAGTGCGGTGCGATCGAGCGTCAGCCAGCGCGCCCGACAACGGCGGGGCAGGCGCCGGTCGCTGACCACCACGTCCGCGGCGGCACATCGGGGGATCAGCAGCATCGTCGGGATCAGATAGCCGCTGCGGGTCGCCAGAACCCGCCAGCGCCGGTCGCCGGCGACGCGCTCCATCGAGCAGAGGTCGCGGTTGCAGCGCGCGCCCGGCGTGTCGGACAGCAGCGCCGGCTCGCCGTCCAGGCCCGCACCCTGCGCCAGCGTGTCGCGCATATAGTCGCCGGTGCGATCGCGCAGGATCGAGAGGCCCCCGGCGGCGTCGCGCCACGCCAGATGACGCCCGTCGCCGCTGACGATCAGGTCGGGGGCGGGGATCAGCAAGGCCCAGGCAGCCCCCGCGGCCAGCGGGACGATCCCCGCGCGGCGCCACCGCGTGCGCCACAGCGCAATCCACAGACCGCCCGCGACCATCAGGCCGAACGCCGCCGGCGGCATCTGCGGCAGCGCGGTCACCGCGCCGGGCAAGGCCGCGACCGTCCGCGCGATCCACAGCAGCAGGTTCGTCGCGGCCTCGGTCACGCGCCACGCCGGCCAGCCGAGCCCGACGGCGTCGAGCAGGAGCGCGATCGCTTCGGCGGGCATCACGACGAACGTCGTCAGCGGGATCGCGACGATATTGGCCAGCGCGCCGAACAGTCCCGCCTTGTGAAAATGATAGGCCGCGATCGGCATCAGCGCGACCTCGACGACGACCCCCGTCAGCAGCAGCGCGGCGAGGTGCCGCGCGAGCTTTCGCGCCCACCCCTCGTCACGTGGGAGGAGCGTCGCGCGGACCCGCGGATGCTCGTGGAGGGCGATGATCGCGGTGACCGCGGCGAACGACAGCTGGAAGCTGGGGCTGACGATCGCCTCCGGCCAGACCAGCAGCACGACCAGCGCGCCCACCGCCACCAGCCGCAGCGTCACCGCCTCGCGCCCCAGCGCCAGCGCGGTCAGAACCATCAGCGCCGCGACGCAGCTGCGGATCGTCGGTACCTGTGCGCCCGTGATCCAGGTGTAGCCGATCGCGGCGAGCGCCCCGAGCGCGGCGGCGAGCAGGGGAATGCGTCCCGTGAGCGCAAGCCGCGGCCACAATGCCAGCAACCGCATCGCGAGCCACATGACGATCCCGACCGCGGCGGTGATGTGCAGCCCGCTGACCGACAGCAGGTGCGCGAGGCCGGCGCGGCGCATCGCCTCCGCATCGTCCTCGGCAATGGCGCCGGTGTCGCCGGTGGCGAGCGCGGCGGCGATCCCGCCCGCGCTGCCGGGCAAGCGCGACTGGATGTGCGTGGTCAACCGCTGCCGCACGCCGGAGTCGCTTGCGCCCGGCGACACGATCGCGATCGGGGCGAAGCCGCGCCCGGTCGCGCCGATGCCGTCGAACCACGCGACGCGGGCGAAGTCATAGGCGCCGGGCACGGCGGGCGCGGGCGGCGGCATCAGGCGGGCGCGAAGGCCGAGCGTCGCCCCCGCGGTCAGCCCGGCGGGAGTGACATCGCTCGGCAGGTTCACGCGGATACGGACCGGGGCGGGATCGGGCGCCTCCTGCCAGCGCAGCCGGTCGAGCGTGACGCGCGTCAGCTCGCGGGCGGGCAACGGCTCGATGCGAACGACACGGCCCGACAGCGTCGCCACCACCGGCCGAGCGAGAACGGGCGCGGCGACACGCTCGGCGCGGGTCCAGGCGAGCGTCAGGCCCAGCGCGACCATCGCCGCCGCCGTCGCCACGGCCACCGCGGCGCGACCGCCGCGTCCGGCCGCCATCGCCCCCGCCGCGACCGCTGCCGCGCACAGCAGCGCCACGATCCAGTCACGCGTCTGCGGAAGGACGAACCACGCCGCCGCCCCCGCGCCGAGCATCACGGGCAGCCACAGCACCAGCTGGTCGCGTTCCGCCTCCAGCCAGCGCTCGCAGCGATCGCGCGCGACGCGCACCGTTTGTCGCACGCGCGCGGCTTTGCTAGGGGCGGGCGCGGCGATACTGGCCATGGCGTTTTTCCAGACTGGGAGCATGCGCGCGTGAGCGCAACCGATAATCCTTCGACCGCAACGGCCCCCAAGACCGGCCGCGTCGTGACGCGCTTCGCGCCGTCGCCCACCGGCTTCCTGCACATCGGCGGCGCGCGCACCGCGCTGTTCAACCTGCTGTTCGCGCGCCATCACGGCGGCACGTTCCTGCTGCGGATCGAGGATACCGATCGCGCGCGCTCGACCCAGCCTGCGATCGACGCGATCCTGGAGGGGATGCGCTGGCTGGGCCTCGATTGGGACGGCGAGGAGGTCTACCAGTTCGCGCGCGCGGAGCGGCATGCCGAGGTGGCGCGCGCGATGGTGGAGGGCGGGCACGCCTATCGCTGCTACCTGACGAACGAGGAGCTGGCCGCGATGCGCGAGGAAGCGCAGGCGGCGAAGAAGCCGTTGCGCATCCGCTCGCCGTGGAGGGAGCGGACCGACTGGCCGGCGGACAAGCCCTATGTCGTGCGGCTGCGCGCGCCTAGCGAGGGCGCGACGACGATCCACGACCGCGTCCAGGGCGAGGTGACGGTGCAGAATGCGGAGCTGGACGACCTGGTCCTGCTGCGTTCCGACGGCACGCCCACCTATATGCTCGCGGTGGTGGTCGACGACCATGACATGGGGGTGACCCACGTCATCCGCGGCGACGACCATCTGAACAACGCATTCCGGCAATTGCCGATCTATCGCGCGAACGGCTGGCCCGAGCCGGTCTATGCGCACATCCCGCTGATCCACGGGCCGGACGGCGCCAAGCTGTCGAAGCGGCACGGCGCGGTCGGGATCGAGGCGTATCGCGACGAGATGGGCATCCTGCCCGAGGCGCTGGGCAATTACCTGCTGCGGCTGGGCTGGGGGCATGGCGACGACGAGATCATCGCGCGCGAGGAGGCGATCCGCTGGTTCGAGCTCGATTCGGTCGGCAAGTCGCCGAGCCGGTTCGACATCAAGAAGCTGGAGAACCTGAACGGCCACTATATCCGCGCCAGCGACGATGCGCGGCTGGCGGATCTGGTGGCGGCGCGCCTGGAGTTCGCCTCCGACGATACCCGGCGTTCGATCCTGCGCGCGGCGATGCCCGCGCTGAAGCCGCGCGCCGCCAATCTGAACGAACTGGCCGATGGCGCCGCCTTCCTCTTCGCATCGCGCCCGCTCGCGATCGACGAGGCGGCGGCACCGCTGCTGGCGGGTGCGGCGCCCGCCTTGCTCGTACGGCTGCACAGCGCGCTTGACGCGGTGCACAACTGGGATACGGAGAGCACCGAAGCTGCGGTGCGGCAGGTGGCGGAGGATGCGGGCGTCAAGCTCGGTCAGGTCGCCCAGCCGCTCCGCGTCGCCCTCACCGGACGCAAGACGTCGCCCGGCATCTTCGACGTACTCGTCCTTCTAGGGCGCGAGGAAAGCCTGGCACGGATCGCCGACCATATGCCCCGCGGGGAATGACAGGAGACGACATGACCGAAGCCGCCAAGTTCTCGCTTTCGGGCAAGGAGCACGACTATCCGGTGCTGTCCGGTTCGGTCGGGCCCGACGTGGTCGACATCCGCAAGCTGTATGCGCAGACGGGTGCGTTCACCTACGACCCCGGCTTCACCTCGACCGCGTCGTGCCAGTCGACGCTGACCTATATCGACGGCGACGAGGGCGTTCTCCTGCACCGCGGCTATCCGATCGGCGAGCTGGCCGAGCAGTCCAGCTTCATGGAGGTATGCTACCTGCTGCTGAACGGCGAGCTGCCGACGAAGGACGAGCTCGACAAGTTCAGCTGGACGATCAGCCGCCATACGATGGTGCACGAGCAGCTGGCGCAGTTCTTCCGCGGCTTCCGCCGCGACGCGCACCCGATGGCGATCATGTGCGGCGTCGTCGGCGCGCTGTCGGCCTTCTATCACGATTCGACCGACATCCACGACCCGCAGCAGCGCATGATCGCGTCGCACCGGCTGATCGCGAAGATGCCGACGATCGCGGCGATGGCGTACAAGTACAGTGTCGGGCAGCCGTTCCTGTATCCGGACAATTCGCTCAGCTACACCGGCAATTTCCTGCGCATGACGTTCGGGGTTCCCGCCGAGCCGTACGAGGTGAATCCGGCGGTCGAGCGGGCGATGGATCGCATCTTCATCCTGCACGCCGATCACGAGCAGAATGCGTCGACCTCGACCGTGCGTCTGGCGGGTTCGTCGGGCGCCAATCCGTTCGCGTGCATCGCGGCCGGCATCGCGTGCCTGTGGGGACCGGCGCATGGCGGCGCGAACGAGGCGGCGCTCAACATGCTGCGCGAGATCGGCACGCCGGACAAGATCCCGGAATATATCGCGCGCGCCAAGGACAAGAACGACCCGTTCCGCCTGATGGGCTTCGGACACCGCGTCTACAAGAACTACGATCCGCGCGCGACCGTGATGCAGAAGACGGTGCGCGAGGTGTTCGAGGCGCTGAACGTGCAGGATCCGCTGTTCGAGACGGCGCTGCGACTGGAAGAGATCGCGCTGAATGACGAATATTTCGTCGAGAAGAAGCTGTTCCCGAACGTCGATTTCTATTCCGGCGTGATCCTGTCGGCAATCGGCTTCCCGACCAGCATGTTCACCGTGCTGTTCGCGCTGGCGCGCACGGTCGGCTGGGTGGCGCAGTGGAACGAGATGATTACCGATCCCGACCAGAAGATCGGCCGTCCGCGTCAGCTGTACACCGGCCCGACGCAGCGCCCCTACGTCCCCGTCGCGCAGCGCTGAGGCGTGCGGCGGCTCCGCCCGATCCTGATCGCGGTGGGCGTCATGCTGACGCTCACCGGGTTGCTGTGGATCGGGCAGGGGCTGGGGTATGTCCACTGGCCCCAATCGAGCTTCATGCTCGACCAGCGGGTATGGGCGGATTACGGCGCCGCGCTGGCGGTCGCCGGATTGCTGATGGTGCTGCTCGGGCGGCGGATGCGGTGATCGCGTCGATGCGGTGATTGAGTCATCGCGAGCGTAGCGAAGCGATCCGGCGCCGGATCAGGACGCCCTGGATTGCTTCGCGACGCTCGCAACGACGGTCCGTTACTGACCGAAACCCGCGGCGCTGGCCTGCACGATCGCCTCGCGCGCGGCGGCCTGGAGCGCGCCGGACTTCGCCTCGCACTCGCGCTGTTCCGATGCCGGATCGCTGTCGGCGACGATGCCGGCGCCGGCCTGGACGTGGATTCGACCGTCCTTCACCACCGCGGTGCGCAGGACGATGCAGGAATCCATCGACCCGTCGGGCGAGAAATAGCCGACGCAGCCGGCGTAGGCGCCGCGCTTTTCCGGCTCCAACTCGGCGATGATCTGGCACGCGCGGACCTTCGGCGCGCCGCTGACGGTGCCGGCGGGGAAGCCCGCGAACAGCGCGTCGATCGCGTCGTGCCTCGGGTCGAGCCGGCCCACGACGTTCGACACGATGTGCATGACGTGGCTGTAGAATTCGATCGTGTAGCTGTCGGTGACCTGCACCGTGCCGGCTGCGGCGACGCGGCCGACGTCGTTGCGGCCGAGGTCGAGCAGCATCAGGTGCTCGGCGCGCTCCTTCGGATCGGCGAGCAGCGAATCGCGGTTGGCCGCATCCTCCACCGCATTGCGTCCGCGCGGGCGGGTGCCGGCGATCGGTCGGATCGTCACCTCGCCGTCGCGCGCGCGGACCAGGATTTCCGGGCTGGAGCCGGTCAGCGCGAAGCCGGGGAGGTCGAGATGGTAGAGGAACGGCGACGGGTTGATCCGCCGCAGCGCGCGGTACAGCTCGAACGCCGGGAGCGGGAAGGGTGCGGTGAAGCGCTGCGCCAGCACGACCTGAAAGATGTCGCCCGCCGCGATATATTCCTTTGCCGCCGCGACCATTTCGCCGTAGCGGCCCGCCGGCAGGACGGGAGCGAGCGCCAGGTCGGTGGTTGCATCCATCCGCGCGCGCGGCGGCAGCGCAGCGGAGGTCAGACGCGCCTCGACGGTGTCGAGCCGTTCCTCTGCCGCGGCGACGATCGCCGCGGCCGAGCGGGCCGCGTCGGGCCACACCGGCGCGACGAGGAACAGCGCGTCGGCCAGCCGGTCGAAGACGAGGATGACGGTGGGCCGGACGAACATCATGTCCGGCAGCCCGAGCGCGTCGGTCGCGGGTTGCGGCAGCTTCTCGACCAGCCCGATCGTCTCGTACCCGAAATAGCCGACGAGGCACGCCAGCGCGCGCGGCAACTCGGGGGCGACGTCCATCCGGCACGACGCGACCAGATCGCGCAGCGCGTCGAGCGTCGGGGACGTGGCGGGGACGAAGGCGTCGCGATCGTCGAGCCAGCGGGTGTTGATCTCGGCCCGGTTGCCGTTGGCGCGGAGCACCAGATCGGGGGCGAGGCCGATCAGGCTGTGCCGCCCGCGGACCGCGCCGCCCTCCACCGATTCCAGCAGGAAATCGCCGCGGCCCGGTTCGATGAGCTTGAGGGCGGCGGCGACCGGCGTTTCCGTATCGGCGATGCGCCGGCGCCAGACGAGCGCCGGCCGACCGGCGTCGAGCGCGGTGATCGCGTCGGCGTTATTGCGCTCCGCCACCGACCAGGTCCTTCTTCAGCTGATCGATCGCGCCCTGGTTGCGCCTGGCGCCCTGGAAGGCGGTGATGGCGCGGGCGAACTGCTCGGCATATTCGCGACCGACGACGCGACCCAGATCGGCGCGCGTGGCGGCGACCGCGGCGGGTTGCTTCGCGGCATCGCCGGGGGTCACCCGCTCCAGCCGGGCGATCAGCATGCCCTGCGCCTCGGGCGATTCGAGCATGCGCGCGGTGCCCGGCCTCATCGCGAACAGCAGCGCCAGCACCGGATTGGGACGCTGCGGATCGATCTGCGAACGGGTGGCGTCGACGGTCTGCACCGGCGGACCCTTCACGCCGGACTGCGCCAGCGCGGCGGCCAGCGGCGTGCCGGCATTGACCTTCGCGACGATCGTGCGGGCCGCGGCGCGGACGGCGGTGCGCGCGCGATCGGTGCGCCAGTCGGCGACGACCTTGTCGCGCACCTGCGCCAGCGGAATGGGCGCGGCGCGGACGATGCGGTCGAGCCCGACGATCGCGAAGCTGCCGTCGTTGCCGAGCGGGACGGTGGTGGGGGTGTCGCCCTCCTCGGCCGCGAAACCGGCCTGGACGATCGGTGCGAGCGCCGGGTCGGGCTGCGCCGCGGGCCTGGAGGGATCCACGCCGGTCGCGAGCAACGGCGCGGTAGTCTGCGCGGTCAGCTTCTGATCGGCGACGACCTCGTTGATGTTCGCGTTGTCGGCGAGCGAATCGTCGACCTTGTCGCGGATGCGGCCGATCGCGTCGTTCGCCTTCTGCGTGCGCAGCGTAGCGGCGATCTCGTCCCGCGCCTGCGCCAGCGTCTTGCCGGGCACCTGCGTCACGCCGTCGACCTTGCCGACGACGAAGCCGATCGCGCCGCGCACGGGCCCGACCACGCCCCCCTTGGGCGCGGCGAACAGCGCATCGGCGACCGCGGGCGAGGCCTGCGCGGCGAGCGCGGCGCGCTCCGCCCTGGCGATGGTGCGCGCCTTCAGCCCCGCGGCCCTGGCGGCGGCGGCGATCGGGGTTCCGGCCTTGACCTTGTCGGCCAGCGCCTGCGCCGCCTTCTGGTCGAGGACGGTGACGACCGCGACGTCGCGCTGCTCGCGCGCGGCATAGGTGGCCCTGGCGGCGTTATAGGCCTGCGCGATCTCCGCATCGCTCGGCGCGACGCTCGCGGCGACCTGCTGCGGGCCGACGATCGCGTAGCGCATCACGCGCCGCTCCGGGATCGTGTAGCGCGCCACGTTCTTCTGGTAGAATTGCCGGATTTCCGCATCGCTCGGCGCCGCACCGCCCGCCATCGCGGCATAGGGGATCAGCGCGACCTGCCCCGCGCGGCGCTCCAGCAGCAGCGAGGCGTAGGGCAGGGCGACCTGCTGCGGTACCTGGCCCGCACCGACGGTGGGGACCATCAGGAACTGCGCCATCGTCTCGCGCGCGATATCGGCCTGCACCTGCGCATCGGTGAGTCCCTGCTGCGCGAGCAACTGCTCATAGGCGCGCTGGTCGAACTGTCCGGTCGGGCCGGCGAAGGCCGGGATGTTGCGCAGCTCGCTGCCCACCAGCGCGCGGCTGACGCGCATCCCCTGATCCTGCCCGAAGGTGTCGAGCGAGAGCCCGCTGAGCGCGCGGGTCACGAGCGACTCCACCCCGCCCTGCGCCACGAACTGCGCCATGTCGATGTCGGGCTGCCGCTGCCGGGCGGCCCGCAGCTCGTCCTGCGCCCGCTTGCGCAGCTCCTCCGCGGTGATGCTCTGGCCGTCGACGCTGGCCAGCGGCTTGCCGAACAGCCCGCCCCCGGAGGACGCCATCCCGGTCACGTCGCCCGCCGCGAAGGCGATCGCGATGACGATCAGGATGCCGAAGGTGACGATCACGCCGACACGCGAATAGATGATGCGGCGAATGGAACTGAGCATGGAGGCGGGGAACCCGGTCTTTGATGCGAAGGCCGGTGCTTTACGGCGCGTGCGCGGTGGCATCAAGCGGCGGTGGTGGCTATCGCAGGGACATACAGGGAGACGATGATGACGCGACGCAAACTGGTAGCGGGCAATTGGAAGATGAACGGCGATCGCGCCGCGCTGGCCGAGCTGGACGGCATCGCCGCCGCGGCGGCCGCGCACCCCGCGATCGACGTCGCGATCGCGCTGCCGGCGACGCTGATCGCGGCCGGGGCGGAACGCGTGCCGGCACTGGCGATCGGCGCGCAGGACGTCCATGCCGCGGACAAGGGCGCGTTCACCGGCTGCATTTCCGCGAACATGGCGAAGGAGGCGGGCGCGCGCTTCTCGATCGTCGGCCATTCGGAGCGCCGCGCCGATCAGAAGGAAAGCGACGTGCTGGTGAAGGCCAAGGCGGAGGCGCTGCACCGTGCGGGGATGCAGGCGATCGTGTGCGTCGGCGAAACGCTGGAGCAGCGCGACGCGGGCGAGGCGGAGCGCGTCGTGACGCAGCAGCTGGAGGGATCGCTGCCCGATGGTGCCGCGGCGGACTGGTGCGCGATCGCCTATGAGCCGGTGTGGGCGATCGGCACGGGGCGCACCCCGACGATCGAGGATGTCGCGGCGATGCACGGCGCGATCCGCGCGAAGCTGCGCGATCTGGTGGGCGAGGGCGGCGACGCGATCCGGCTGCTGTACGGCGGGTCGGTGACCGCGGAAAATGCGCCGGCGCTGCTCCACGCCAGCGACGTGGACGGCGCGCTGGTCGGCGGAG
This sequence comes from Sphingomonas adhaesiva, assembly GCF_036946125.1. Taxonomy (NCBI): domain Bacteria; kingdom Pseudomonadati; phylum Pseudomonadota; class Alphaproteobacteria; order Sphingomonadales; family Sphingomonadaceae; genus Sphingomonas; species Sphingomonas adhaesiva. Next base: position 1,400,203 of record NZ_JAQIJT010000002.1, on the reverse strand, counting down.
CGAGCCTGACCGCGGCGAAGTTCGTGCCGATCGTCGCGGCAGCGGCGGGGAATTAAGCGCTTTCCGATCCCGACCCCGTCATTCCCGCGAAGGCGGGAATCCATGGACGCTGCCGTTGCGACCCCTGCGACGACCTGCGCGTCTGGATCCCCGCCTCCGCGGGGATGACGGCGGGGCAGGGGTCAACTGAAGCGCTGCTTCAGCAGCGCATAGGCCGCGCGCAGGCCGTAGGCGTCGCCGCCCTTGGGGCGTCCCGGCCGCGCCGTCGGGCGCCATGCGAAGGTGTCGAGATGCGCCCAGGGCGTGCCGGCGGGGACGAAGCGGCGGAGGAACAGCGCGGCGGTGATCGCGCCCGCGAAGCCGCCGTCGGGTGCGTTGACCATGTCGGCCACGTCCGACTTCAGCATGTCGTCATAGCCATCCCACAGCGGCATCCGCCACAGCGGATCGCGCGCCGCATCGGCGGCGGCGAGCAGGTCGGCGGCAAGCGCCTCGTCCTGGACGAAGGTCGCGGGCAGATCGGGGCCGAGCGCGACGCGCGCCGCGCCGGTCAGGGTGGCGAAGTCGAGGATCAGATCGGGCGTCCCCTCTGCCGCCTTCGTCAGCGCGTCGCCCAGGATCAGGCGGCCTTCCGCGTCGGTATTTGTGTTCTCGACCGTCAGTCCCTTGCGCGTCGCCAGCACGTCGCCGGGGCGGAAGGCATTGCCGGCGATCGCATTCTCGACCGCGGGGATCAGCAGGTGGAGCCGCAGCTTGAGCCGCGCCTGCATCACCAGCGCCGCGAGCGCCAGCGCGTGCGCGGCACCGCCCATGTCCTTCTTCATCAGGCGCATCCCCGCGGACGGCTTGATGTCGAGCCCGCCCGAATCGAAGCAGACGCCCTTGCCGACGATCGCGACGCGCGGATGCGCCACGTCGCCCCATTCCAGCTCGATCAGCCGGGGCGCGCGGTCCTTGGATGCGGCCTGCCCGACGGCGTGGATCATCGGATAGCCGGTCGCGAGCGCATCGCCGCGCGTCACGGTGACGGTCGCGCCGTGCAGCCGCGCCAGCGCATCGGCCTCCGCCTCCAGCTCCGCCGGGCCCAGGTCGGAGGCGCCGGTATCGACCAGATCGCGCAGGTGCGCGGTCGTGGCGGCGAGGCGCGTCGCCTCCTCGATCCCCGCGACGTCGCCGGTCAGCAGCACGCGCGGTCCCGTGACGTCGGGCTTGCGGTAGCGCGTGAAGCGATGCTGGGCGAGGCACCAGCCCAGCCCGGCGGCCCCGAGCGGTGCGCCATCGGCGAGGCGATAGCTGCCCTCCGGCAGGCCGTCGCCCAGCGAGGCGATCCGCCACGGCGATGCGAGCGGCTCGTCGCAGACCAGCAGCATGGCCCAGTCGTCCGCGCCTTCGCCGGGCAGGATCGCACGGTTGCCGGGCTTGCCGGTCACCTTGTTCGCGGCGACCGCCGCGCGGACGCGCGCCGGCTGGACGGCGAGCCATGCCGCGTAGGCGTCGGGGTGGACGACGTGGATGTCGCGGGCGGGCTGGCCCCGGTCGGGCTGAAGCAGGGCGGCAAAGTCGGTCATGGGATGACCAAAGCAGGACTTGGGACCACGCGCAACGTACGGTTCCCATCGGCCGGCGCGCATCCTACATCCGCGCGCATGACCACGCATTCGACTCGCATGTTGATCCTGGGCTCCGGCCCGGCCGGCCTTTCCGCCGCCATCTATGGCGCGCGCGCGGGCATGAACCCGATCGTCGTCCAGGGCATCCAGCCCGGCGGCCAGCTGACCACCACCACCGACGTGGAGAATTATCCCGGCTTCGCCGATGTGATCCAGGGTCCCTGGCTGATGGAGCAGATGCAGAAGCAGGCCGAGCATGTCGGTACGCGGCTGATGTGGGACACGATCGTCGGCGTCGACCTGACGCGGCGGCCGTTCCGGCTGACCGGCGACGGCGGCGACGTGTACGAGGGCGAGGTTCTGGTGATCGCGACCGGCGCGCAGGCCAAGTGGCTGGGGCTGGACAGCGAGGACGCGATGAAGGGCAAGGGCGTCAGCGCCTGCGCGACCTGCGACGGCTTCTTCTATCGCGGCAAGAAGGTGGCGGTGATCGGCGGCGGCAATACCGCGGTCGAGGAAGCGCTGTACCTGACCAACCATTCCAGCGACGTGACGCTGATCCACCGCCGCGATTCGCTGCGCGCCGAGCGGATCCTGCAGGAGCGGCTGTTCGCGCATCCGCACATCACGGTGCTGTGGAACAAGGAAGTGCGCGAGTTCGTCGACGGCGGCGGGAATGTCGGGCTGGTCGCGCTCGAGCTGGAGGACACGGTCACCGGCGAACATTCGCGGCTGGAGGTCGACGGTGGCTTCGTCGCGATCGGGCATCATCCCGCGACCGAGCTGCTGCGCGGGCATCTGGAGCTGGACGGGGACGGCTATGTCGCGGTGCAGCCGGGGTCGTCGCGCACCAGCGTGCCGGGCGTATTCGCGTGCGGCGACGTGATGGACAAGGTCTATCGCCAGGCGGTGACCGCGGCGGGGACGGGGTGCATGGCGGCGCTGGACGCGGAGCGGTTCCTGGCGGCGGCGGAGTTCGCCGAGGTGCGCGAGGCGGCGGAGTAAGGCGGACGTCGGGAAAACGGGCGATCCGGTTACGATCGTCCCGGCACCGCGCTCCCGTTTTCGCCGCTTAGGTGCGTGCGAATGACCTTCTCCACCGCATCCAGATCGCCCGCACGCGCGAAACCGTGCGAGTCGGTGGCGATCCTCACCAGCTCGATCCGCGCGTCGAGGCGACGCGCGGCGTCGGCGAAGGCGAGCGCGGTGGCGTCGCCATCGGCCGCGATGACGGTGGCGCGGCTCTGCTCGATTGCCCGGACGAGGCGCTCCGCGAGGGGCGGGGGGGCGGTTCGGGAACGCAGCAGCTTCGCCAGCCCGCCCGCCAGCTTGCCTAGGTCGACCCCGCCGCGCAGCAGTCGCCGCCATTGCGCGGGATCGCGCAGCCGCGCGGCATAGGTCGCGCGGATCGCGGCGGCGGGGGGGAAGGCGTCGGGCTCGTCGCCGGTCCAGGGGTTGGCGAGCACCAGCGGGTCGATGCCGAGCGCGGGTCCTTCGAGCGCGAGCAGCGTCGCGGCGTCGCAATTGCCGAAGCCGATGATCCGCGTGACGCCCGCCTCCGCGCGGAAGGTCGCCGCGGCGGCGGCAAGATCGGGCGCGGCGCCGGCATAGCCGCCGTTCGCCCCTTCCGAATCGCCGATGCCGCGGCGGTCGTAGCGAAACACGGGCGTGCCGGATGCCGCCAGCCGCGCCGCGAGCATCGCCATGCCGCGGTGCGCGCCGGCGCGGATCTCGTTGCCGCCGGAGACGATGAGCACGCCGGTCGCGCCGCTGCCCTCGTCCAGCGTACCCAGCAGCGTGGCGCCCTCGCAGAGGAAACGGACGACGCGGCGGGTCATTCGATCCAGCCGGCGATATCGTCGGCCAGCATCGCGGCGAGCGCGGGGTCGGCGCGCGGCTCGCTGGCGCGCCATGGCGGCGCGGCGGCGAGGATGCGGTCGGCCGGGCGGGGATCGCCCTCCATCCGGACCACGCGCAGCGGGCCGGCGGTAATAGGTTCGGCGGCGACGAGCGCGGTCAGCAGGTCGGGATGGAGATCGTTGCCGGCATAGTCCTGCCCCCCGCCCGTGCGGCGCAGGCGGTCGAGTTCGCGGACCTGCGCTTCACCGCTCAGGGGGGCGAGATACCAGCGGGAGGCGGCGTCCACCGCCGCATCGAGGAGCGCGCCGCCACGGATCGCGACGACGTGGACGGGGCCGGGAAGGCAGCGCGCGGCAGCCGCCAGGGCGCCGCGCCACGCGGACAGCCGCGCATCGATCGTCGGCAGCAGGCTGTCGTTCTGCCCCGGCAGGTCGGGCAGCGCGCCGGCGATGCCGCGGTCGGCCAGCAGCCGCAGCGTCATCACCAGCAGCGTGCGGGTGCGGTTCGCCTCCTCGAACAAGGCCGGTACCGCGAGCACGGAGGGACCAGTATCGGAGCCGAGCCGCAGCATCGCCTCGCCGTCGGGGAGGCGAAGGACGCGCGTGGTCAGACCAGCGCGCGTTCGGCGGCGAAGCGGCAGAGCGCGCCGAACGTCTCCAGCATCTCGCCGTCCACCTCGTCGTCCTCGATGACGATGCCCAGGCGGTCCTCCAGCTCGGTCAGGACCCCCGCGACCGCCATCGAATCGAGCTCGGGCAGCGCGCCGAACAGTTCGGTATCGGCGCGAAAGGCCGCGACGCGATCGTCGGACAGCCCCAGCACGTCGCGCAGCACCGCGCGTACCGTGTCCTCCACCTCGCCCATCCGCTCAGGAATCACGCTTCCTCCCAATGTTCTATCTCGCAGGTGCGAACGGCCTAGGCTGGGGGGATGAAATGCGCAACGGCTTGGCGCTATGGCGGATATCATGCTCGACCCGCAGCCTTTCCCGATCGATCACGTCCTGCGCGGCGATCCCGGTGCGCCCGCGCTGATCCTGCGTGAGGGCGTCGCGACATTCGCCCGGGTGGAGCAGGATGTGGCCCGGCTGGCGGGATGGCTGGCGACGAAACGGTTCGCGGCGGGGGCGCGGGTGGCGACCTGGCTGCCGAAGACTCGGGTCGCCAGCCTGATGCCGCTGGCGGCGGCGCGCGCCGGGCTGGTCCATGTGCCGGTCAACCCGGTGCTGAAGCGGGCGCAGGTGGCGCACATCCTCGCCGATAGCGGGGCGTCGCTGCTGCTGACGCAGGGCGCGCGGGCCGCGACGCTGGAGGACGGCGACGTCCCGGCGGGGTGCGAGGTCGCTGTGGAAGCGGGGGCGGGCGATTCGTTGCCGCGGTCGCACGCCGATCCGGCTGCTTTGGCGGCGATCCTCTACACCTCCGGCTCCACCGGGCGGCCCAAGGGGGTGATGCTGAGCCACGCGAACCTGTGGCTGGGGGCGGTCAGCGTGGCGCATTATCTGGCGATCGCGCCCGACGACCGCGTGCTGGGCGTCCTGCCGCTGGGGTTCGACTATGGGCAGAACCAGCTTTTCTCGACCTGGTATGCGGGGGCGGGCGTCGCGCCGCTCGATTATCTGACGCCGCGCGACGTCATCAAGGCGGTGGAACGCGTCGACGCGACGACGTTGGCGGGGGTACCGCCGCTGTGGACGCAGCTGCTGGAGGCGGAATGGCCGGCGAAGGCCGCGGCGCGGCTGCGGCGGCTGACCAATTCGGGCGGGGCGCTGACGCCGGCGATGGTGCGGGCGCTGCGCACGCGCTTCCCGCAGGCGCGGCTGTTCGCGATGTACGGGCTGACCGAGGCGTTCCGCTCGACCTATCTGCCGCCCGAGCTGGTCGATGCGCACCCCGAGTCGATCGGGCGCGCGATCCCCTTCGCCGAGGTGCTGGTGGTACGCCCCAACGGCACGCAGGCCGCGGCCGGAGAGCCGGGGGAACTGGTCCATGCGGGGCCGCTTGTGGCGCAGGGCTATTGGCGGGATGCGGCGCGGACCGCGCTGCGGTTCCGCACGGCACCGCCCTTCTCCCGCCATGGCGGGACGGCGGTGTGGTCGGGCGATACGGTGGTCGCCGATGACGCGGGATTGTTGCGGTTCGTCGGGCGCGACGACGAGATGATAAAGAGCGCCGGCCACCGCATCAGCCCGCAGGAGGTGGAGGAAGCCGCCACCGCCGGCGCGGAAGCGCGCGAGGCGGTGGCGCTGGGGGTGCCCGATGCGCGGCTGGGGCAGGCGATCGTGCTGGTGGCGCGCGGGGATGCCGCCGACGAGCCGGCGCTGCGCGAGCGGCTGAAGCGCGAGCTGCCGGCCTATATGCAGCCGGTGCGGATCGAGTGGCGGGCGGAACTGCCGCGCAACGCCAACGGCAAGCTGGACCGCGCGCGCGTGGCGGCATCGGTGAAGGAGCAGCAGGCATGAAGCCGATCGGACCGATCCCGCCGGAGTTTGCCGTCCAGTCGGGGATGCTGACGATCGGCGGCGAGCGCGCGGACGCGCTGGTGGCCGCGCACGGATCGCCGCTGTTCGTCTATGACATGGGGGTCGTGCGGGCGCGGATCGCGCGGTTCCGTGACGCGATGCCGGCGGCGGTGGCGCTGCATTATGCGGTGAAGGCGAACCCGCACCCGGCGGTGATCGCGGGCATGGCGTCGCTGGTCGATGGTCTGGACGTCGCGTCCGCCGGAGAGCTGGCGAAGGCGCTGGCGGTGAAGCCGGCGGGGGCGATCAGCTTCGCTGGGCCGGGCAAGCGCGACGCGGAACTGGAGGCGGCGATCGCCGCGGGGGCGACGCTGAATGCCGAATCCGCGGGCGAGGTACGGCGCGCGCTGGCGATGGGAGAGCGGCTGGGCGTCGTGCCCCGGCTGGCGGTGCGGGTGAACCCCGATCTGGAACTGCGGGGTTCGGGGATGAAGATGGGCGGCCGCGCCTCGCCGTTCGGGGTCGATGCGGAGCGGGTGCCCGAACTGGTGCGCACCATCGTCGGCGCAGGCGCGGACTGGCGCGGGTTCCATATCTTCGCCGGGTCGCAGGCGCTGGATGCCGGGGCGCTGGTGGAGACGCAGGGAGCGACGCTGGCGCTCGCGGCACGGCTCGCGGAGGACAGCGGGCACCTGCCGCCCAAGGTCAACCTGGGCGGCGGGTTCGGCATCCCGCATTTCGCGGGCGACCGCGCGCTGGACGTCGAGCGAATCGGCGCGGCACTGGGTGAGGCGCTGGCGGCGAGCGCGCTGACCGCGGCGGGGACGGCCTATGCGATCGAGCTGGGGCGGTGGCTGGTGGGCGAGGCGGGGGTCTATCTGACCCGCGTCGTCGATCGCAAGGAAAGCCGTGGCGAAACCTTCGTCGTGGTCGATGGCGGGCTGCACCATCAGCTGGCGGCGAGCGGCAATTTCGGGACCGTCGTGCGGCGGAACTATCCGGTCGCGGTGGCGGGGCGGATGGGGGAGGCGGGCGGCGACGGGGATGGGGGCGAAGCGTCGGTCGTCGGGTGCCTGTGCACGCCGCTGGACCGGCTGGCGGACCGCGTGGCGCTGCCCCCGGTGGCGGAGGGCGAGGTGATCGCGGTGTTCATCGCCGGGGCCTATGGTTTGAGCGCGAGTCCGGCGGCGTTCCTGGGGCATCCGGTGCCGGCGGAGGTGGTGCTGGGCTGATCCGCGCCCGTCATTCCCGCGCAGGCGGGAATCAAGATACGCCGACGTTCCTCTTCCATCGCGCCACCTGCGCGTCGGGATCCCCGCCTTCGCGGGGATGACGGCGGGGCGCGCGCGCAGGAGCACGAGGCCGAACCCTAAACGCAATCTTCACCTCTTCGCCGCATAGCCGAGCGTGAACGTGCGGAGGTGGGAATGCGGATCGCGAGGGTTTCCAAGGCGTTGATCGTGGCGCTGATGGCGTCGACCACGCTGAGTGCCTGCGCCTCCTCCGGCGGGCGGCCCGAGTTGCCGCCGGCGACCTTCGTCGCGACGCGCGAGACGCCGGGCGAGGAATATGTCATCGGCCCGCTCGATCAGCTCCAGATCTTCGTCTGGCGCAATCCGGAGCTGTCGGCGAAGGTGCAGGTGCGCCCCGACGGCCGCATCACGACACCGCTGGTCGCGGACATGCCCGCGGTGGGCAAGACGCCAGCGATGCTGGCCGCCGACATGAAGCTGGCGCTGGGCGAATATATCAAGGACCCGATCGTCTCCGTCATCGTCGACGGGTTCAGCGGCACCTACAGCCAGCAGGTCCGCATCGTGGGGGCGACGCAGAAGCCGGCGAGCCTGCCGTACCGCGCCAACATGACGCTGCTGGATGCGATGATCGCGGTGGGTGGCCTGGGCGAATATGCCGCGGGCAACAAGGCGCGGCTGATCCGCTACGACCGTGCGACGGGCAAGCAGCGCGAATACGGGCTGCGGCTGAACAGGCTGCTGAAGGACGGCGATCCGTCCGCCAACGTCCGGCTGGAGCCGGGCGACGTCATCATCATCCCCGAAAGCATGTTCTAGGCCGTGAACGGGCTATGGGAAGAAGCGCGGATCGCGCTGCACACGATCTGGACGCGCCGCTGGCTGGGGCTGGCGGTGGCGTGGGGGGTGTGCCTGCTCGGCTGGCTGGTCGTCAGCCAGGTGCCGAGCAAATATGATTCGCGCGCCCGCGTCTTCGTCCAGATGCGCACGGTGCTGCCGACCGCGACCGATCCCAATGCGGTCAACGACAATGCGCGCGATGTCGACACGGTGCGCCAGACGCTGACCAGTGCGGTCAATCTGGAGAAGGTGGTGCGCGGCACCGACCTGGCGCAGACGATCGCGAGCGACCGCGACGTGGCGGACCGGATCGCGGGGTTGCAGCAGGCGATCAAGATCGTCGCGCAGCAGGACAATCTGTTCGAGATCACGACGACCGCCGCGACGCCGAAGCTGGCCGCGGCGATCACGCAGAAGCTGATCGACATCTTCGTCGAGACCAACCTGTCCGACGACCGCACGCAGAACAGCCAGACGCTCACCTTCCTGGACGGGCAGCTGGAGGATCTGGGGCGCAAGTTGCAGGATGCCGAGGGCAAGCGCGCCGATTTCCAGAACCGTTACCTGGGCGCGTTGCCCGGCACCGGCACGGTCAGCGACCGGATCGGCGCGGCGAGGGCGCAGATGAGCCAGGTCGACGGCGACCTCGCCGCGGCGCAGTCCGGGCTGGCGGCGGTCGCGGGGCAGATGGCGGGGACGCCGCGGACGGTCGCGGGCGGCGGCGGGATCGCGCCGGGCGTCGGCCCTGCGCGCGCGCGGCTGGCGGCGATCCAGGGCCAGCTGGCGGATGCGCGCGGGCGCGGCTTCACCGAAAGCCACCCCGACGTGGTGGCGCTGAAGCAGCAGCTGGCGGCGGCGCAGGCGGCGGCGCGGGGCGAGCCGGTCGGGGCCGCCGGCGCGGATGCGGTGCCCAACCCGACCTATCTGTCGTTGCAGGCGATGGCGGCGGACAAGCAGGCGAACGTCGCCGCGCTCCAGATGCGCAAGCGGCAGCTGCAAGGCGACCTGGACCTGCTCAATTCCAAGCTGACCGAGGATCCCGCGGTCGCCGCCGAACAGGGCGAGATCGACCGCAACTACGATGTCCTGAAGGGGCAGTACGACCAGCTGCTGGCACAGCGCGAACAGGTGAAGCTGCGCAGCAGCGCGCAGACGCAGACCGATGCGGTGAAGTTCAGCGTGATCGATCCGCCGACGCTGCCGCGCACGCCGACCGCGCCCAATCGCCCGCTGCTGCTGACCGGGGTGCTGGTCGCGGGTCTGATGGCGGGCGTGGGGGCGGCGTTCGCGATGGGACAGGTGCAGTCGACCTTCGCCACCGCGCAGCGGCTGGAGAAGGTCGCCGGGATCAGCGTGATCGGATCGATCGGCGAGATGGTGACGCGGCATCAGGAAGAGCTCCGCGCCCGGCGGCTGAAGTGGTTTGCGGGCGGGGTCGGCGGGCTGGTGGTCGCCTATGTCGCGCTGCTGGGGGTGGAGATGCTTCAGCGGGGGCTGGCGGCATGACGGTGCAGGAATCGCTGATCGAGCGCGCGGCGCGGGTGTACGACTTCGGCGCGCACCTGCGCGCGCGCGAGGTGGTCGCGCCTGCGGTGCTGCCGTGGGAGAAGACGGCGCCAACCGCAGCAACGGTCGTGGTGGACGACAACCCTGGGCTCCTGCCTGCGCAGAAGCGCGATGGCGGCTGGGACGATACGCTGTCCGCCATCCCGGCCGAGTTCCTGTCCGACACCGATGACGACGGCATGGAGCCGTGGGAGGGGCCGGACGCGGGCGTCGCGGCCATCGACCGCACGATGCTGGCGGAGAAGGGGATGCTGGTCCCCGGCGCGCCGGTGGGGGCGCTGGCGGAGGAATTCCGGCTGGTGAAGCGGCAGCTGCTGCTGACCGCGCGCGACATCGCGGACGGCCTGCCCGGCGCCGACAGGCCCGCGGATACGCAGCGGCGCGCGCGCACGATCCTGGTCGGATCGGGCAAGCCGGGCGAGGGCAAGACCTTCTGCGCGATCAACCTCGCGATCAGCCTGGCGGCGGAGCGCGACGTGGAGATCGTGCTGGTCGACGCGGACTTCGCCAAGCCCGACGTCATGGCGTCGCTGGGGCTGGCGCACACGCCCGAGGATTCGCCCGGGCTGCTCGACGTGCTGGCCGATCCCGGTATCGACCCCGAGATGTGCATCATCCGCACCGACGTGCCGCAGCTGTCGCTGCTGCCGGCGGGCAAACGCAGCCATTCGGATACCGAATTGCTGGCATCGGCCCGGACCGCGCGCGTGCTCGACCGGCTGCTGGAGGCCAATCCGGCGCGGATCATCGTCTTCGACACGCCGCCCGCGCTCGCCGCCTCGCCCGCCAGCGTGCTGGCACTGCTGGTGGGGCAGGTCATGCTGGTGGTGCGCGCGGACCGTACGACCGAGGCGGACGTCCATGCCGCGGTGCAGCTGCTCGACGGGTGCGACGAAATCCATCTGGTGCTGAACGCGGTCGCCTACGAACCCGGGCGGGGACGTTTCGGCAGCTATTACGGGCAGGGCGAATGAGGCGCGCGCGGCTTCTGGCGGCATCGATGCTGGCCCTGGCCGCGATCCCCGCGGCCGCGGAACCGCAGCGCTACGTCCAGCCCTATATCGAGCTGAGCCAGGCGGTCGCGGCGGACCTGACGAACGGCGGCGACGTGCTGACCTATACCCAGGCCGCGGTCGGGGTGGATGCGGGCGTCAGCACGCGCCGCGCCCAGGCGCAGGTCAGCTATCGCTACGAACGTCGTATCGACTGGCAGCAGCCGGTGGCGGATCAGGACGTCCATAGCGGCCTTGCGCTCGCCTCGGTGCAGGTGACGCCGGCGCTGACGCTGGATGCAGGCGCGATGGCGACGCGGACGCGCAGCGACATCCGCGGCGCGGCGCCGGGCAATCTGGTCGGCAATGTCGCCAACGTGGCGCAGGTCTATTCGCTGTTCGCCGGGCCGACGGTCGCGACGCGCGCCGGGATGCTGGACATCGGCGGCGCCTATCGCTTCGGCTATACCAAGGTGGAGGTGCCGGACGTGCCCTCGGCCGTGCCGGGGCAGCCCCCGCTCGACTATTTCGACACGTCGCGCAGCCATCTGGCGACCGCCAGCATCGGCGTGCCGGTGGGGCGCGTCGCGCCGTTCGGGGTGACGCTCAGCGGGGCGTGGGAGCGCGAGGACGCCGGCCAGCTCGACCAGACGTACGACGGCAGATATGCGCGCGGCGACGTCACCATGCCGCTGTCGCGCACCGTCGCGGTGCGGGCCGGCGCAGGGTATGAGACGATCGCGGTGAAGCAGCGCGATCCGCTGACCGATGCCACCGGCGTGCCGGTGCGCGACGGGAACGGGCGGTTCGTCACCGATCCGGCGAGCCCGGCGCGGATCGCCTATCGGACCGACGGGCTGATCTACGATGCGGGTGTGATCTGGCGCCCGTCCCCGCGGCTGGAGCTGCAGGCGAGCGCCGGGTGGCGCTATGGCGGGCAGACCTATTTCGGCTCGCTCCACTGGGCGATGTCGCGCGAGGCGGCGCTGGGCGTCGTCGTGTATGACGGCGTCGAGACGTTCGGGCGACAGCTGCGCGACGGGCTCGGCGATCTGCCGACCGCGTTCGATACGCGCCCCGATCCGTTCGGGCAGCAGTTCGCCGGCTGCGTCTTCGGCGCGCGGCCGGGGCAGGATGCGAGCACCGGAGGCGGCGCGGGCGGGTGCCTGAACGACGTCTTCCAGTCGATCTCCACCGCCAGCTACCGTGCGCGCGGTGTCGACGCGGTGCTGAGCGTCGGGCGCGGGCGGACGCGCTACGGCATCGGCGCGGGCTATGCCAACCGCCGCCTGTACGGCGTGCGCGCGCGGCCGGGCGTGACGGTGACGGGGGTAGAGGACCAGAGCGCCTATGCGCAGGCCTTCTGGTCGCGCGATCTGTCGCGCGCCTCGGCGATCGACGCCAGCCTCTTCGGCAACTGGTATGCCAGCGGCGTGTCGGGGCTGAACCCCGGCAGCGGCGGCGACGTATGGGGCTGGGGCGCGAACGGCACCTATTCGCACCGCTTCGGGCGGCTGGGCACGCTGGCGTCGATCGGCGTCTACGGCTTCGATCAGCCGGGGCTGGACACGCAATGGTCGGCGCAGGCGCTGCTCGGCGCGCGCTACGATTTCTGACGGGAACCCTTCGATGTACGACGCTCACTTCGGGCTGACCGACCGACCGTTCCAGCTGACGCCTGACCCGCGCTTCTGGTTCGATACCGCCACGCATCGCAAGGCGATGGCGTATCTGGGCTATGGACTGGCGCAGGGCGAGGGCTTCATCGTCGTGACCGGCGAGATCGGCGCGGGCAAGACGACGCTGATGGGGCACCTGACCGCGCAGATCGACCCCGCCGGGCTGAACGTCATCACGATCGTGTCGACGCAGGTCGGACATGACGACCTGTTGCGGATCGTCGCCTCCGGGCTGGGCGTCGACGCCTCGGGCAAGACCAAGGCGGAGCTGCTGCTGCTGATCGAGCGCGGGCTGCACGCGGTCGCGCGCAGCGGGCGGCGCACGCTGCTGATCGTCGACGAGGCGCAGGCGCTGCCGCATTCCGCGCTGGAGGAGCTGCGAATGCTCTCCAACTTCCAGGCGGGCGGGCATGCCATGCTCCAGATCTTCCTGCTGGGGCAGCCGGAGTTTCGCGAGCGGCTGAACGGATCGGACCGGCTGGAGCAGCTGCGCCAGCGCGTGATCGCGGTCCACCATCTGGAGCCGATGGGCGCGGACGAGGTCGACGCCTATGTCGGGCATCGCCTGATGGTGGCGGGGTGGACCGGGCGGCCGGCGTTCGCCGACGATGCCTTTCCCGCGCTGCATGCCGCGAGCGACGGCGTACCGCGGCGGCTGAACCAGCTGATGACGCGGGTGCTGCTGCACGCGTCGATGAGCGGGGCGGAGCGGATCGATGCGGCGCTGGTCGCGGCGGTCGAGGCGGACCGCGACCGGGACCTGAGCGGGCCGGTGACGGTCGCGCCGGCAGTGGCGCAGGAGGTGCCCGAGCCCGTATCCGAGCCCCAATTGGAGCCCCTGTCCCAGTCGGAGCCGGTCGCGCCGCCCCGGGCGACGCCGGTGATGTCGATCGTGCCCCCCGCCGCGGAAAAGCCCGACGAGGCGCTGGTCGCGCGCGTGGCGCAGCTTGAGGCGCGGATCGCCGAGCAGGATGCGGCGCTGCGCCGTGTGCTGACGCTGCTGGTCGACTGGGTGGAGGGCGACGCCGAACGGCTGGAGGCGCTGAAGGGCGCCGCCTGATGTTCCACGCCCCGATCGCCGTCGGTACGGCCACCGAACTGCCCGTCCCCGATGCCGCCATCGTCAATGCTCCCATCGTCAATGCCCCCATCGTCAACGCGATGTCGGTGGACGTGGAGGAATGGTTTCAGGTCGGCGCGTTCGAACGCACGATCGACAAGGGTGACTGGGGCACGCTGGAGTCGCGCGTCGCCGACAATACGGCGCGCGTGCTCGACCTGTTCGCGGCGGCGGGGGTGCGCGCCACCTTCTTCACGCTGGGATGGGTGGCGCAGCGTCAGCCGCGGCTGATCCGGCGCATCGTCGCGGAGGGGCACGAACTGGCGAGCCACGGCTGGGACCATCAGCGGGTCTTCACGATGACCGCGGAGGCGTTCCGCGCCGACCTGGCGCGCGCGCGCGTCGCGCTGGAGGATGCGGGCGGGGTGGCGGTCGGCGGCTATCGCGCACCCAGCTTCTCGATCGATGCGCGCACGCCCTGGGCGCACGACGTGCTGGCGGAGGAGGGCTATGCCTATTCCTCCAGCGTGGCGCCGGTGCGGCACGATCATTACGGCTGGCGGCACGCGCCGCGCTTTGCGTGGCGGCCGCGGCACGACGCGGCGCTGGTCGAGCTGCCGGTCAGCGTCGCCCGGATCGTAGGGAGGCATGTCGCGACGGGGGGCGGCTTCTTCCGCCTGCTGCCGGCGGCATTGACCGATGTCGCGCTGCGGCAGGCGCATGCGGCGGGGCAGCCGGGCGTGTTCTACTTCCACCCGTGGGAGGTCGACCCCGGCCAGCCGCGCGTGGCACGGGCGCCGCTGCGCTCGCGCCTGCGCCATTACAGCCGGATCGATGCGATGGCGCCGCGGCTGGCGGCCCTGCTGGCGCGATACCGCTGGGGGCGGACCGACGCGGTGGTCGCGGGGCTGACGCCATGACGTCCGCGCGCACGGTACGCGAGGCGACGCGTGGCGATGCCGCCGCGATCGCGGCCTTCGTGCGCCGGCGCGACGATGCCACGCCGTTCCACCTGCCGGCGTGGAGCGCGGCGGTGGAGCGGGCCTGCGGGCAGCGCGCGCACTGGTTGCTGGCGGAGGATCGCGGCGGGGCGATCGCGGGCGTGCTGCCGCTGACGCAGATGCGCTCTCCGCTGTTCGGGCGCGCGCTGGTGTCCGCGGGGTTCGCGGTCGGCGGCGGGGTGCTGGGCGAGGGGGCGGCGTCGCTGTCGGCGGCGGCGATCGGGCTGGCGATCCGGCTGCGCGTGCCGACGGTCGAGCTGCGCGGCGGGCCGTCGCTGGGCGGGTGGACGATCGACGACACGACCTATCTGGGCTTCGCGCGCGATCTGGCGGCGGACGATGCCGCGCAGTTGCAGGCGATCCCGCGCAAGCAGCGCGCCGAGGTGCGCAAGGCGCTGGCAATGGACGGGCTGGAGGTCGTGACCGGGCGGTGCCGGCGCGCGGCGGAGGAGCATTATGCGGTCTATGCCGAGTCGGTGCGCAACCTGGGTACGCCGGTCTTTCCGCGCGCGCTGATGCGCGAGGTGCTGGAGACGATGGACGCGGACGTGCTGACGGTGCGGCATCGCGGGCAGGCGGTGGCGAGCGTGCTGAGCCTGTATCACGGCGGCACCGTCTATCCCTTCTGGGGGGGCGGCACGGCGGCGGCGCGGCGGCTGCGCGCCAACGAGCTGATGTATTTCGCGCTGATGCGGCATGCGCGCGCGGTCGGATGCACGCGGTTCGACTTCGGACGGTCGAAGGCGGGGACGGGGCCGGCGGCGTTCAAGAAGAACTGGGGCTTTGCGGGCGAGCCGCTGCGCTATGCGATGTGGAACGCGGGCGCGCCGCGCGTCGTGAACCCGCTCGACCCGCGCTATGCGCGGATGGTGGCGGCGTGGCGGCGGCTCCCGCTGCCGGTGGCGAATACGCTGGGGCCGTGGATCAGTCGTGGGTTGGGGTGAGGGGGCTGGAGTGAGGGGGGCTGGGGTGAGGGACATCCTGTTCCTGGCGCATCGTGCGCCGTTCCCGCCCGATCGCGGCGACAGGATCCGCAGTTTCCACGTGCTGTCGCATCTGGCGCGGCGCGCGCGGGTGCATCTGGTCGCGTTCGCGGACGATCCGCGCGACGCGCAGGTGCCGCCGGCGTTCGCGGGGATGCTGGCGTCGTGCACGATCGTGCCGCGCGGGAAGAGCCCCGCGCGCGCCGCGATCGAGGCGCTGGCGCAGGGTCGCGCGGTGTCGCTGGCGGCGTTCGACGACGCGCGGGTGCACGCGGCGGTACGCGACGTCATGGCACGGCACCCCGTGGCGGTCGCCTACGCCTTTTCGGGGCAGATGGCGCAGTATCTGCCGGCGGGCGTGCGCCGCGTCATGGACTTCGTCGACGCGGATTCGGCCAAGTTCGCGGCCTATGCCGCGAAGGCGCGCGGGCCGATGCGCTGGATGATGGCGCGGGAGGCGCGGTTGCTGGCGCGCTGGGAGCGGGAGGTGACCGCGCGGGTCGACGCCAGCCTGTTCGTGAGCGCGGCAGAGGCCGCGCTGGTGCCGGGCGCGCGCGTGCTGGAGAACGGGATCGACGCGCGGCGGTTCGATCCCGCGGCGGTCTTCGTGCCGGTGGTGGGGCAGGGGCGGCTGATCGTCTTCACCGGGCAGATGGATTATCGCCCGAATGTCGAGGCGGTGGTGGCGTTCGCACGGGATATCCTGCCGCAGGTGCGCGCGGTGCATCCGGATGTACGCTTCGCGATCGTGGGGCGCGCGCCGACGGCGGCGGTGCGGGCGCTGGCATCCGAGGCGGTGCTGGTGACGGGCGAGGTGCCCGACGTGCGCGGCTGGCTGGCGGCGGCGGCGGTGGCGGTGGCGCCGCTGATGCTGGCGCGCGGGGTACAGAACAAGGTGCTGGAGGCGATGGCGATGGCGCGCCCCGTCGTCGCCTCGCCGGCTGCGGCGCAAGGGATAGACCATGCCGGGACGATTGGCGTGGCGGAGGGCGCGGCTGGGGGCGCGGCGGCGGTCGTCGACCTGCTGTCGGATCGCGACGGCGCGGCGCGGCTGGGGCAGGCGGCGCGGGCGCGGGTGCTGGCGCGCTACGACTGGGATGCCTGTCTGGCGCCGCTCGATGCGCTGATCGGCATGTCAACAGACGAACGGGCGGCGGCATGACGGCGCTGGCGCTGCGTCGGGGGCAGGCCGGAGCATGGCCGGCGGCGCTGATCGCGCTGGCGGGGACGTGGTCGGCGCTGTTGCTGCTGTTCCGCAGCGACGTCGCGGCGGTGGCGGGGCTGTGGTGGACCAGCACGACCTATGGCCATTGCCTCTTCATCCTGCCGGTCGTCGCGTGGCTGGTGTGGACCCGGCGACGTGCGCTGGCGCGGCTGACGTCGGCCGGATGGGCGCCGGGCGTGCTGCTGGTCGCGGCGGGGGCGTTCGCGTGGCTGCTGGGCGATGCGGGCGAGGTGGCGCTGGTGCGGCAATGGGCGCTGGTCGCGATGCTGGAAGGGGCCGTCGCCGCCACGCTGGGGCCGAACGTCGTGCGCGGATTGCTGTTTCCGCTGGCCTATGCGTGGTTCGCGGTGCCGTTCGGGGCCGAGCTGGAGCCGCCGCTGCAACAGGTGACCGTGGCGATGGTGATGCCGCTGCTGCACGTGGCGGGGGTGCCGGCGAGCGTCGACGGGGTGCTGATCCACGCCGGTCGCTATTATTTCGAGGTCGCGGAGGCGTGTTCGGGCGCGAAGTTCGTGCTGGCGATGCTCGCTTACGGCGTGCTGGTGGCGCATCTGTGCTTTCGGAGCTGGCGGCGGCGCGCGATCTTCATGGCGGCGGCGCTGGTCGTGCCGGTGATCGCCAACGGTATCCGCGCCTTCGCAACGATCTATGCCGCGCATCTGACCAGTGTGGAGGCGGCGACCGGGCTCGACCATATCGTCTATGGCTGGGTGTTCTTCGCGGTCGTGATGGCGGCGCTGATGGCGGCGGCGTGGCGGTGGTTCGATCGCGCGCCCGATGCCGAGGCCTTCGATCCCGCACGGCTCCGGACGGCCCCGCGCTGGACGCTCGCGCCGCTGGCGGCGGGGGTGCTGGCGGTGACGGCGGCGGCGATCGCGCCGGCATGGAGCGGGGCGATCGCGGCGCGGGCGCGGCCCCTGCCGCACGCGATCGCGCTGCCCGTGGTGGCGGGGTGGCAGCGGGTGGCGGTGGCGACGCGCGGGGCGTGGGCGCCGTGGCATCCCGGCGCGGACCATCATCTGTTCGGACGCTATACCGATGCGCGGGGCGACGCCGTGGATATGGCGCTGGCCGCCTTTGCCGGGCAGGGCGAGGGGCGCAAGCTGGCGGCGTTCGGCACCGGCCCCTTGCGCGAGGCGGATCGGTGGATCCGCGTCGCCGACCTGCCCGCGATCGACGGCGGCCGCGCGATGCGGATCGTCGCGCAGGAGAAGGACGGCACGACCGTGGAGCGCGTGGTCGTGACATGGTATCGCGTCGGCGACACGCTGACCGGGGACGATGCCGCTGTGAAATTCGCGACGATGAAGGACCGGCTGGCCGGCGGCACGCAGACCGCGGTCGCGCTGTATCTGTCCGCGCCGGTCGCGCCGGGGCGGGATGCGGTGGCGGCGATCCGGCGGTTCCGCGCCGCGCTGGGGCCGCCGGATCGCGCGATCGACGGGATCGTGGCGCAGGGCTACTGACGCATGTGCGGTATCGCGGGGCTGTTCTACCCCGCCACTCCGAAGCCGGTGGACCCGGCGCGCGTGCGCGCGATGGCCGACGCCATGGCGCATCGCGGCCCCGACGGCGCGGGCGTGTGGACCGCACCCGGCGTCGGGCTGGCGCATCGCCGGCTGGCGGTGATCGACCCCGCCGGATCGCCGCAGCCGATGGCGAGCGCGGAGGCGCGCTTCACGATCGTGTTCAACGGGGAAATCTACAATTTCAGATCGTTGCGACACGAATTGATCGCGCGGGGTCATGTCTTTGCGACCGATGGCGATACCGAGGTGCTGTTGCAGGGCTATGCCGCCTGGGGGCCGGCGCTGCTCGACCGGCTGGTGGGGATGTTCGCCTTCGCGATCCACGACGCGGCGACGCGGACGTTGTTCCTGGCGCGCGACCGGCTGGGGGTGAAGCCACTCCATTATGTCGAGTTGGCGGACGGAGCATTGGCCTTCGCGTCCGAGCTGAAGGGGCTGATGGTGCATCCGCTGCTGCGGCGGGTGCCCGACGTGCGCGCGGTGGAGGATTACCTCGCCTATGGATATGTGCCCGACGACGCCTGTCTGCTGGCGGGGGTGCGCAAGCTGGCGGCGGGGCATTTCCTGCTGGTGGAGCGCGGAAAGCCGGTGCCGGCGCCGCGGCGGTGGTGGCAGGTTTCCTTCGCCGAGCGGGCGAGCGGATCGGCCGCGGCGCTGGAAGAGGAGGGGCTGGCGCTGCTGCGCGAGGCGGTGCAGTCGCGGATGGTGGCGGACGTGCCGCTGGGGGCGTTCCTGTCCGGCGGGGTCGACAGCTCGACCGTCGTCGCGCTGATGGCGGAGGCGAGCCGGCAGGCGGTCGTCACCTGTACGATCGGGTTCGATGCGGCGGGGCACGACGAGCGCGCGTTCGCAGCGGAAGTGGCGCGGCGCTTCGCGACCGATCATCACGAGCGGGTGGTGAGACCGGACAATATCGCGACTTTACCTATACTTGTAGCAGCTTTCGACGAACCGTTCGCGGATGCGTCCGCGCTGGCGACCTATCAGGCGGCGGCGCTGGCGCGCGAGCATGTGACGGTCGCGCTGTCCGGCGACGGCGCGGACGAGGCGTTTGCGGGGTATCGCCGGCATCGCTTCCATGACGCCGAGGAACGGGTGCGCGCATGGATGCCGGGCGGGTGGCGTGCGGCGGTGTTCGGCGGGCTGGGCACGCTGTGGCCGAAGGCGGACTGGGCGCCGCGGCCCCTGCGCGCGAAGACGACGCTGCTGGCATTGGCAGGGGACGGGGACGAAGCCTATGCGCGCGCGGTCGGGGTAACGTCGCCTGCGCTGCGCGGGCAGTTGTTCTCGGACGAGGCGCGGCGTGCGCTGGCGGGGCACCGCGCGGAGGATCGCTATGTCGCCGCGATGCGGGCGGCGCCCGCGCGCGAGGCGCTGGACCGCGCACAATATGCCGACCTGACGGTCTGGCTGCCCGGCGACATCCTGACCAAGACCGATCGCACCAGCATGGCGGTGGGGCTGGAGGCGCGCGAGCCGCTGCTGGATCATCGGCTGGTCGAGTTCGCGGCGCGGCTGCCGGCGGCGATGCGGTTGCGCGGCGGGCGGGGCAAGTGGCTGATGAAGCGCGCGATGCGGCGGCATTTGCCCGATACGATCCTGCACCGCACGAAGATGGGGTTCGTGACGCCGGTGTCGGTATGGTTCCGCGCCGCGCTGGCGGAGGAGGGCGCGGCGCTGGGGCGGTCGCGGCTGCTGGCGGAGACGGGGTGGTTCGACCTGGACCGGCTGTCGCGGCTGGCGGAGGCGCATCGCAGCGGGCGCGAGGATCACGGGCGCACCTTGTGGCAGTTCGTGATGCTGGAGCGCAGCCTGGCGCGGATGTTCGGCTAATCCCCCGAATCCGGCGTTCGGTTCATGGATGCCGTCATCCCGGGCTTGACCCGGGATCCCGCTTTTTCTTCGGCTACCGTGCGGGAGGAGCGGGACCCCGGGTCAAGCCCGGGGTGACGGTAAGGAACCGAACCCCTTGTTCCACGAGACTGGTCTCTTGCGGTCGTGGCCGTGAGCGGCGATGGCCGCGGCGATGATCGCGGATTTCCTTGGACATGGCGGGCGGATCGACGCGGCGATGCGCGCGTGGCCGGAGGCACCGCGGCCGTGGCTCGACCTGTCGACGGGGATCAATCCGCAGCCATGGGCACCGCCCGCGGGCCTGACGGTCGACGCGGCCCCGCTCCCCTCCCGTGCGGCGCTGGCGGCGCTGGAGGCGAGCGCGGCGCGGACGTTCGGCGTCGCGGCGGAGCGCGTCGCGGCGGTACCGGGAAGCGAGATCGCGCTTCGCCTGCTGGCGGCGATGGGGCTGCCGCGGCCGATCGTGGCGCCGGGCGCGGGCTATGCGACGCACCGCGACGTGGCGGATGCGCAGGAGGGTGCGGGGGGAACGCTGCTGCTCGCCAATCCCAACAACCCCGATGGTCGACTGATCCCGCCTGCGGGCCTGCTGGCGATGGGGGAAGGGCGCTGGCTGGTGGTGGACGAGGCGTTCGTCGATGCGCAGCCGGAGGCGAGCGTGCTGCCGCTGGTGGACGAGGCGGCGCCGGTGGTGGTGCTGCGCTCGTTCGGGAAGTTCTTCGGGCTGGCGGGTGTGCGGCTGGGTTTCGTGGTGGCGCCGGCCGCGATCCTCGCACGGCTGCGCGGGTTGCTGGGCGACTGGCCGGTGTCGGCGCAGGCGATCGCGTGGGGGGCGGCGGCCTATGCCGACATGGCATGGATCGCGCGGACACGAGAAACGCTCGCATCTCGGGCGAGGCGGCTGGATGCGCTGCTCGCTTCGCATGGTCTGGCAGCTGTGGGTTCCAGCCCATTGTTTCGACTGGTCGTTCACGACGATGCGCGCGCCATCTTCGGGCGTCTGGCGCAGGCCGGGGTGCTGACGCGGCCGTTTGCCGGCCGGGCGGACTGGCTGCGGTTCGGTCTGCCCGCGGACGATGCGGAGTTCGCGCGGCTCGACCGGGCGCTGGCGGATGGCTGATCCCGTCGCCGTCGCGGCGTTGCTGATCGATGCCGCGTGCGGATGGCCGGCGTGGCTGTATGCGCGCGTCGGGCATCCGGTCGGCGCGTTCGCGCGCGCGATCGGGATGGCGGAGCGGCGCTGGAACCGTGCGACGCGATCCGAGGCCGCTCGGCGGCGGCTGGGGCTGGTGACGATGGTGCTGCTGATCGGTGGCGTGATCGTCGCGGGCTGGGCGGCGGAACTGGCGGCGCGGGAGTTGCTCGGGGGATATGCGTGGGTCGCGGTGGCCGTGCTCGCCTGGCCGGCGCTCGCGGTACGGAGCCTCTACGACCATGTCGTGCCGGTCGCGCGCGCGTTGACGGACGCAGACCTTCCCGCGGCGCGGCGGGCGGTGGCGATGATCGTCGGGCGCGACACCGCGGCGCTCGACGAGGGCGGGGTCGCCCGCGCGGCGATCGAAAGCCTGGCGGAGAGCTTCTGCGACGGGGTCGTGGCGCCGCTGTTCTGGCTGGTCGTCGCGGGACTGCCGGGGGTGTGGGCGTACAAGGCGATCAACACCGCGGACAGCCTGATCGGGCACCGCGAGGAACGCTGGCGCGCGTTCGGCTGGGCCGCGGCGCGCATCGATGACGGCGCGAACCTCGTCCCCGCGCGGCTGGCGGGCGCGCTCGTCTGTATGGCGGGCGGCGGCGGGTGGCGCG
Source organism: Sphingomonas adhaesiva (assembly GCF_036946125.1). Taxonomy (NCBI): domain Bacteria; kingdom Pseudomonadati; phylum Pseudomonadota; class Alphaproteobacteria; order Sphingomonadales; family Sphingomonadaceae; genus Sphingomonas; species Sphingomonas adhaesiva. Next base: position 1,378,487 of record NZ_JAQIJT010000002.1, on the reverse strand, counting down.
TGATGGTGCGCGATGCGCGGCGTCATGCCTCCCCCAATGCAGGCTGGCCGGAGGCGGCGATGGCGGGGGTGCTGGGCATCGCGCTGGCGGGGCCGGTGGCCTATGACGGGGTGGCGCACGACAAGGCGTGGATCGGTGATGGGGGGCGCGCGGCCGCGACGGGCGACCTGTGGCGGGCGCTGGCGGTCTATCGCCGGGCGTGCGTGTTGCTGGTGGTACTGGCGGGGGTGGTCGCATGGTCGCGGTGATGATCCAGGGAACCGGATCCGACGTGGGCAAGTCGGTTCTGGTCGCGGGGCTGTGTCGCGCGCTTGCCAACCGCGGGATGCGGGTCCGGCCATTCAAGCCTCAGAACATGAGCAACAACGCCGCGGTGACCGCGGACGGCGGCGAGATCGGGCGCGCGCAGGCGACGCAGGCGATCGCATGCCGCACCCCCGCCAGCGTGGACATGAACCCGGTGCTGCTCAAGCCGCAGGGGGACCGTACCTCGCAGATGGTGGTGCGGGGGCGGGTGCGCGGTGTGCTCCACGCCGCGGCGTGGCGCAGCGGGCGCGACGGGCTGCTGCCCGAGGTGATCGGGAGCTTTCGCCGGCTGGAGCGGGACGCGGACGTCGTCGTCGTGGAGGGGGCGGGTTCGCCCGCGGAAACCAATCTGCGCGACGGCGACATCGCCAACATGGGCTTCGCGCGCGCGACCGGCGTGCCGGTGGTGCTGGCGGGAGATATCGATCGCGGCGGGGTGATCGCCTCGCTGGTGGGAACGCATGCGGTCATCGACCCGGCCGATGCGGCGATGATCCGTGGCTTTCTTGTCAACAAGTTCCGCGGTGATCCTGCGTTGTTCCGCGAAGGGATGGAGGCGATCGCGGCGCGCACCGGCTGGCGCCCGCTGGGGATCGTGCCATGGCTGGCGGCGGCGCGGCGCCTGCCGAGCGAGGATGCGGTGGTGCTGGAGCGCGCCGCGCCCGCGTCGCACGGACGGCGGGTGATCGCCTGTCCGATCACGCCGCGGATCGCCAATTTCGACGATCTCGACCCGCTGAAGCTGGAGCCGTCGGTCGATCTGGTGATGGTGCCGCCGGGACAGGTGATCCCGGAGGCGGCGATGATCGTGCTGGCGGGATCGAAAGCGACGCGTGCCGACCTGAATTTCGTGCGCGCGCAGGGGTGGGACGTCGACATTCGCGCGCACGTGCGGCGCGGGCGGCCGGTGCTGGGGCTGTGCGGCGGCTATCAGATGCTGGGGCGGCGGATCGCCGATCCGGACGGCGTGGAGGGAGAGCCCGGCGACAGCGTGGGGCTGGGGTTGTTGCAGGTCGATACCGTGCTGACCGGCGACAAGAGAGTGACGCAGGTCGCGGGCGAGGCGCTCGGCGCCCGCTTCGGCGGGTATGAGATCCATGTCGGGCGCACCGACGGCCCCGATACCGCCCGGGCCGTGGCGCGGCTGGACGACGGCCGGCGCGACGGGGCGATGAGCGCGGACGGGCTGGTCGCGGGCAGCTATATCCACGGGCTGCTGTGCAAGGCCACGCAGCGCGCCGCCTGGCTGGCGCGGATCGGGGCCGACGCGCAGGGGCCGGACCATGCGGCGGCGGTCGATGCCGCACTCGACGAGCTGGCGGCGGGGCTGGAAGCGCATCTGGACATCGACGCGATCGTCGCGATCGCGCGCGAAGGGGTCTGACCGGCGGGCGACGCATTGCCGCCCGCCGGCGTCCGTCCGGTCAGAAGCGACCGCGCAGCCCGGCGTAGATGCTGCGGCCCAGCGTCCCGTATTCGAAGATCGTGCGGTACGATTCGTCGAGCACGTTCTCTCCGCGGATGAAGACGCGCACGTCGCGCGACAGCGGATATTCCGCGCGCAGGTCGACCAGCGTGTAGGGCGACAGGCGGGTGCGCGAAAAGTCGGTGTTGTTGAAGTCGAACGTTTCCCCCGACCAGCGCACCGCCGCCCCGAATGACGGCCCGGCATCGGGGAAGCTGTAGTTCGCGCTGGCATTGGCGGTGTTGCGCGGGCGGCGGAGCAGCTGCTGCGGTATCGCGCCAGGCGAGCGATCCTCCGATGCGATCCAGCTGTAATTGGCGTCGAGCGACAGGCGCTCGCCGAGCGCGACGTGACCCACCGCCTCAACACCCTTGGCGAAGGCACGGACGACATTGGCATAATAGCCGAAACGCGGCGTCGTGGTGCCGGGGATCACGCACAGCGACGGGTCGGCCGCCGGGCAATAGGCGAAGTCGATGCGGTCGCGCGTGCGGCGCTCGAAATAGGTGCCGCCGATGGTGACGGCGCCGTCGAGGAAGCGCTGCTCGACGCCCGCCTCCCAGCCCTTGGCCCGTTCGGGGCGCAGCGCCTGATTCCCGTAGATCGAGAGCAGCTGATACAGGGTCGGCGCCTTGAACCCCTCGGAATAGCTGGCCCGGATGACGGTGCCGGTGGGGAGCGCCCAGACGCCGCCGCCGGAGAACAACGTCTGCCCGCCGAAGCGGTCGTTGTCGTCGTAGCGGACGCCCCCGGTCAGCGTCAGCCCGGTCAGCACCTGCGCGTTGAGCTGTCCGTAGACGCTGGTGATTTCCGCGCGACCCCGATCGGGGGCGGGAACGGGCTGCGACAGGCTGGCGGGGGGCGATACGGTGCGGAAGCGGCTGACCTCGTTCTCCACGCCGAAGACCGCGTCGATGCCGCGGGCGACGGCGAACGTGCCCTGATATTCCAGCCGATGATTGCGGCCGATGCCGTCGAAGGTCTGCGGACGCGCACGCGTCGGGTCGATATCGTCGCGATCGGTATTGGTATAGGTATAGGCGAAGCGATTGCGGAACCGCCCGTCGAGCAGCGCCACGTTCAGCCCGGCATAGCCGACGAATTCGCGGTTGAGCGCATAGTCGAGCGTATCGCCGCCGAAGCCGTCGGTATCGGTGCGGCCGTTCGAATAATAGCCGCGCACGTCGGCGCTGACCCCGGAGGCGAGGTCCAGCACCGCGCGCCCCGCCACCGACTGGTTGCGGTAGCCGTCGAGCTCCCGTCCGCCATAGGCCGGCGCGATGGCGGAGATGCCGCGGGTGTAGAACGTCTGTCCGCCGACGCGCCATGCCAGCGGCCCGGTGCGCCCGCCGGCCGCGGCGCGCGCGCTGACGGTATCGCGGCTGCCGCCCTCCAGGTCGACGCTGCCCTCCAGCGCGCGCTCCGGCAGCGGGGTGACGACGTTGACGACGCCGCCGATCGCCTGGCTGCCCCAGAGCGTCGACTGCACGCCGCGCAGAACCTCGATCCGGCTGGCGTCGCCGGTCAGCAGGTTGGCGAAATTGTACGCGCCGCCGATCGCGGAGGGATCGTTGAGCTTCACGCCGTCGATGACGACCACGGTCTCGTCGGCCTCGGCACCGCGGATGCGGACCTGTGTCGCGGTGCCGTAGCCGCCGTTGCGCGACAGCGAGACGCCGGGGGTCCGCACCAGCAGGTCGGCCACCGACAGGTCGCCCATGCGATCGATCGTCGCCTTGTCGAGCACGGTGATCGAGGCGGGTACGCGGTCGATGCTGGTCGGGGTACGCGTCGCCGCGGTGACGACGATCGCGCCGGCGGGGGCGTCCTCCGCCGTGTCGACGACGGGCGCCGCCGCGGCATCGGGCGCGCTGGCGGTGATATTCGCCTGCGCGACCGCAGCGGCGGGCAGCAGGGCCGGCAGGATCGATGCGATCCCGTTGAGCAGTCGATGGTTCTTCATTCAGTCCCCCACGTCGCGACGCCCCCACCCGGACATGCGGGGGAGGTCGATGGCCTCGTCGTTTCGCGGGTTCACCCCCGTCCGTCCGGCGCACCCTGGCCGGTCGAAGAACGACCGCGACGGGCAGGTCTCCTGGCTTACGGGTCGATGCCGGATCGCGCCGCCTTCTCAGGACCGGATCGGTCCCAATGGCATGTGGCGCGATGGCTCGCCGTTCACAGTTGCAGGGGCAGCCGGGGCTTCGACCCCGTTCCCTTTTGATCCCCGGCGGGGAACCTGTCGCAGGCGCGCCCTTAGGCGCAGTCGCTGCGGTGCGTCAACGGGGCGCCACGTCAGGCGACGTCGCGGGCGGGGGCGGTGCCGACGAAGCGCAGCAGATCGTCGAAGCCCATCGGACGCGCGACGAAATAGCCCTGCGCGTAATCGCAGCCGGCGTCCTTCAGGAAGGCCAGGTTGGCGGCATCCTCGATCCCCTCCGCCACGACGCGCAGGCCGAGCGTGTGGGCGAGGTCGATCGTCGAGCGGACCATCGCCGCGTCGTCGCCGCGGACGTGCGCGAACTGCACGAACTTGCGATCGATCTTGACCTCGCTGAGCGGCAGCTCGCGCAGGTAGCTGAGCGTCGACTGGCCGGTGCCGTAATCGTCCATCGAGATGGCGATGCCGCGGTCGCGGAAATGGTGGAGGGTCGCGACCGCGGCATCGGTGTCGGCCATGGCGGCGGACTCGGTCACTTCGAAGATGAGCGCGTCGGGGGGGACGACGGCCGCGTCCAGCAGCCGGTCGACCGCGGCGGCGAACGCAGCGGACGTCAGCAGCCGGGCCGAGATGTTGATCGCCGCGGTCATCGTCTCGCCCGCGTCGCGCCAGTGGCGCACGTCGCGGATCACGGTTTCCAGCACGTGGAGCGTCAGCGGCGCGATGCGATCGGTCTGCTCGGCGAGCGGGATGAACAGGTCGGGGCGGACCAGCCCGCGGACGGGATGGCGCCACCGCACCAGCGCCTCGACACTGGCGATGCGGCCGGTCGCGAGCGCGAGCTTGGGCTGGTAATGGACCAGTATCTCCCCGGCGCCGATCGCGCGGTCCAGCTCGCCCATCAGCGAAATGTCGCGCTCCAGGCTGGTGCGATCGATCGCGGAGAGCATCCAGAAGCGCCCCTCGCCGGCGGCGGTGCCGGCCGCGAGCGCCGCGGCGGCGAGGTCGCCCTGTTCGGCGACGCCGATCGCCACGGCCACGTCGACCTTGCGTCCCGCGACCTCGACCGGCTCGAGCAGGATGGCGCGCAGCGCGGCGATGCTGTCCTCGACCGGCTGATCGTCGGACAGCGCGAAGGCGAGCTGATCGCTGCCGATGCGAAAGGCGGCGTTGTCGGCCGCGCCCAGCCGCATCCGCTCCGCGGTGCGGACGATCGCCTGCGCGACCAGATCGCTGCCGAGGACCGCGCCCAGCGCGTCGAGGTTCGTGATCTGCGCGACCGCGACCGGGCGGGTCGTGGCGGGGAAGGCGCGGCGGTTGGGCAGGCCGGTCGCCTCGTCGGTGAGGCGCGCGGCGTGCATCTCGCGCATGACGTTGCGGGTCGCAGCGAGGATCGCGGCGGCGACCAGCGTGACCAAGCCGGGGGCAAGCGGCAGGATCAGGTCGGCCTGGTGCTGCGCCGCCAGCACGAGCGCCGCTTGCGCCGCGGTCGCGACGACGAAGGCGACGGCGACCCGCGTGTTGCGGCGTGCACGGATCGTGGCGAGGGCGAGCAGCAGCGCGATGCCGATGGGGATCAGCCCGCTGCCGCGCACGGGTATGCCCGCGAGCAGCGTCTCGGTCGCGAGCGCCTGGATCGTGACCCCGGGCAGCACGCCCCACAGCGGGACGGGATAGCGGTCGCCCATCTCGATCGCGGTCGCGCCGATGACGACGTGGCGCCCGCGCACCGCCGTGGGATCGAACGCGCCGCGTTCGACGGCGACGAAGCTGAGCCGGGGAATGGTGGTCGGCTCGATCGCGACGTCGATGGGAAAGGTGGTGTCGGCGGTGCCGGCGCGGGAGGCGACATAGGCCGACAGCGACGGACGCGGCGTGCCGGCGGTGATGGTGGCGAAGGGCATCGCGCGGACCAGGCCGTCCGCATCGGGCGCGATGCTGACCGAGGTGAGGCTGCTGGACGCCCGGAAGGCGGGAAGCGGCAGCGCGTCCAGATTGCGCCGGTCGCCCGCGCCCGCGACCTGGGCGAAGGTCGGCAGCGTGATCCGCCCCTCCGCCCGCGCCAAAGCGGCGGCGAGTTTCGCGTCCTCCGCCGGCTCCGACGGGGTCGAGAAGTCGACGTCGAACGCGATCGTCGCGGCGCCGGCGGCGTGCAGGCGGTCGACGACGCTCGCATAATGGCCGCGCGGCCAGGGCCAGCGCCGGATCTCCGCGACGCTGCGCGCGTCCATCTCGACCAGGACGACCTCGCCGCTCGCGGCATGCTGGCGCACGCCGTAGCGCAGCGGGTCGAGCGCGCGGTCGAGCGGGCCGCCGATGGCGGGCAGGAGCGTCAGCAGCCCCGGCAGCGCGACCGCGGCGAGGATCGCCCAGGTGCCGGCGCGCCGCATCAGAACGCCCGCGACAGGCGCAGCGAAATGCGCGGCCGGCGGTCGCCGGTGTCGAAGCGATCGGCGTTGAGCGGCAGTGCCATCTCCACCATCCAGTCGAACCGCCCGGTGCCGATGCGGGCGCCGACGCCGGTCGACGCCAGCGTCCCGCCGCCCGAGCCGCCGCGCAGGTTGCCGACCGTGCCGCCATCGGCGAAGCCGTACAGCTGCAGCCGGTCGACCACGCTGCCCTCGATGCCGCCGATGGTCGCGCGCACCTCGGCCGAGGCCATGATGCCCTTGTCGCCCGTCCGCTCGGCATAGTCGTAGCCGCGCACGAAGGCCGGGCCGCCGAGCCCGATCTCCGCGGTCGCGAGCAGCGGCCGCGACGCGACCTGCCCGGCGCCGGCGACGACGAGGCTGAAGGGACCGCCCAGCGGGCGCGTCCAGTCCGCGACAAAATTGGCAGCGACGTAGCGCGCGTCGCCGTCGAAGCGGGACGCCAGCACCGAGCCGGCCCTGGTCGCGCCCGACACCGGCAGGCCGGCGATACCGGCGAGCTCGCCACGCAGCGTACCGCCGCCCAGCAGCGCCGCACCGTTCAGCGTGCCGGACAGCGTGGTCAGCCGGTCGCGGCGCAACTGCTGCCCCGCAATCGTCTGATCGGTGCCGAGCGTGCGCAGCTCGACCCCGGCCCACAGGCTGCGCGCGCGGGTGCGCACGACGGGATATTGCCACGTGATCGCGAGGTCGCGGCTGCGCCCCTCGATATCGAAGGCCTTGATCGCGCCGCCGGGCTGCGACCGGGCGACCGAGCCGGACAGCGACAGCACGCTGCCCGACGTCCCGACGTTGGTCGCGTAACGCGCGCGCAGGAAGGCGAATTCGGTCGGTTGCAGCGGCGTCTGCGAGGCGATCAGCGTCAGCTCGTCGCCCGAGTGAAGGGTATCGCGCACCACGCCCATCAGCGTCGACCGGACCGGGCCGACCTCCCGGCTGCCGCGGTTGTCGATTTGTGCGTAGGCCGAGAAGCGGTCCTGCTGCGCGGTCACCAGCAGGATGCCGAAGCCGTCCTGCCGGGTCAGCCGGCTGCCGGTGATGCGTATCCCCGGCAGGTCGCCCACGAGCAGCAGCGCACGCTCCAGTTCGTCCCGCCGCACCGGGCGTCCGGTCGCCAGCGCGCGGGACAGGATACGGTCGGCAGCGATGCTACGGACGCCGACCACCCGCACCGCGTCGACGCGGCCCAGCTCGAGCCGGACGCGCAGGACGCCGTCCGCCATCGCCTGCGGCGGGACGATCGCGGTGGCGAAGGGATAGCCGCGCGCGCGCGCCACGTCGGCGATGCGGCCGGCGAGGCGGGACAGGTCGGCGCGGCTCATCGCCTGGCCCAGCGACGATGCGATGACATCGGCGAACAGCGCGGGGGAAAGGCGGTCCTGCCCCTCCACGACGATGGCGCGCACGACGCCGGTCGTGGCGGAGTCCGAACGGGCGACGGGCAGATCCGCGGCGGGCGGGGGCGTCGGTGCCTCCGCCGGAGCGACCGGCGCGGGGAGGGTGCGCTCGATCAGCGTCGGATCGGCGCGATCGAGCGCGGTCTGCGCCGATCCCGTGGCAGGAATGATCGCGATCGTCAGAGCCACGACCCACGGCAGTACGCGACGCATATTCGATCAACCCCAAGCGCTATGGCTTGCGGTCCTGCCGCGCAATGTCTTGTGATTTCGTTAGAGCGGCGAAAAACGTGGCTAACGCCGCTTCACCATCAAGACGAACGCGATCTCAAGACCGGCGCGCCGATGCGGGGGAGAACGGCCGGGCAGGGCATGCTGTCGGTCACGGGAGACTTCGATGCGCCGCCCCTTCCTCGCCCTTCTCGCGGCCGGTTGCTCGACCGCCGCCCTCGCCGGCCCACCGGGCTGGACCGTCAGCGAGGCGAGCGGCCCGGTGACGATCGCCCGCGCCGGCATCGGCCGCGTGGCGACGCGCGGTGCCGCGGTCGGGGCCGGTGACGTCGTCACCACCGGACGCGGCGGGCGCGCCGTGCTGGTGCGCGGGACCGAGGTGATGATGGTCGCGCCCGCGTCGCAATTGCGGCTGCCCGCGGAGGAACAGGCCAGCGGCGTGACCCGCGTGGTCGAGGAATTCGGCAACGTCGTCTTCATGATCAAGAAGAAGATGACCCCGCATTTCGAGGTAAAGACACCTTATTTGGCGGCGGTGGTGAAGGGTACGACCTTCTCCGTCGGGGTGAGCGCCGAGGGCACGTCGGTCCAGGTGCTGGAGGGCGCGGTCGACGTCGCCACGCTGGACGGCGGCGCGCACGACCTGGTCACGCCCGGCGCGATCGCGATGGTGTCCGCTGTCGACCGGCTGCGCATGACGATCGAGGACAATGGACGATCGCGGGTGATCGAATCCCCCGACGCGCCGGCATCGGCCGCCCCCGCGCCGGTCACGCCGGTCGTGTCGTCGGCGGTGGAGCTTCCGGCACCGGCGGTGACGGAGGCGGTCTATGCGCCGGCCGTGTCCCTCGCCACGACGACCGACGGTCTGGTCACGGGCACGGTGGGCGGCGAGATCGCGGCGGTGGGCGCGGCGACCCGCAACGCAGCCGAGGCGGCGGGATCGGCGACGCGGATCGTCGAGGCGGCGGCGCGGATCGTCGAGGCGCGATCCGCGTCGGCGGCGGCGGAGCAGGGCGCGGCGACGTCCGACGCGGCGGCTCAGGCCGCCGGCAAGGCCAAGGCGGACGCCGAACGCCAGGCGGCCGAAGCCGCTGCGGCGTCGGCCAAGGCGGAAGAGGAGGCCGCGAGCGCGCGCGCCGCGCAGGAGCGGAGCGACGCGGCCAGGGCGGCCAGCGCGGCGGCAGCGGCCGAGGCGGCGAAGAACGCCGCCGATGCGGCAGCCGCGGCGGAGCGCGCCCAGGCGGAGCGTCTCGCCTCGGCCGCTGCGCAGGCCAGGGCCGAGGCGGATGCCGCCGTTGCGGCGCGCGAGGCGGAGGATCGCAACCGGACCGCGGCCGCGCTGGCGGCGCAGCAGGCCGAGCAGGCGCGGCAGGCGGAAGCCGCCGCGGCGGCGCGCGTGGCGGAGGCGCAGCGCGTCGCCGCCGAAGCGGCTGCCGCCGAGGCGGAGCGCGTGCGTCAGGAGGCGTCGCGCATCGCCGCGCAGGAAGCCGCGCGCCAGGCCGCCGACATCGCCGCGCAGGCGGCCGAGGCCGCGGCACGCGCGAACGACGCGGCGACGCGCGAGGCGGCGGATCTCGCCGCGCGCCAGGCCGCGACCGCTGCCGAGGGATCGCGGCGCGCCGCGGAGGCGGCGGAGCGTGCCGCCAGCGACAAGGCGGCGCGCGATGCCGCCAAGGCCGCCGCCGACGAGGCCGCGGCGGCGGCGCGCGCGAGCGAGCGCGCCGCCAAGGAAGCCTCCGACAAGGCGGCCCGCGACGCGGCGGAGGAGGCCAAGCGCGTGGCCAAGGCTGCCGCCGACGCCGCCAAGGCCGCGGAGAAGGCCGCGAAGGATGCCGAGCGGGTCGCGGCGGATCAGGCCGCGCGTGAGGCCGAGAAGGCGGCGCGCGACCAGGCGGCGCTGGTGGCGGCCGAAGAGGCGGCGCAGGCAACCAGAGCGGCGGAGAAGGCGAGGAAGGATGCCGCCGCCGCCGCGGCCGAGAAGGCGGCGCGGGACGCGGAGGACGCCGCCGCAAAGGCCGCGAAGGCCGCGGCGCTCGAACAGGAAAAGGCCGCCGCCGAAGCCAAGGCGCAGGCCGACAATCTGCTGAAAAACGTCGTGCAGGCAGCCGACCAGGTCGTCAAGGATACCGGCAAGCAGGCGGAGGAGGCGGCGAAGAAGCTGCAGGACCTGCTGAAGGGCATCCGCGGGTAACGGCCGGCGCGCGCCGTCACGTGACGCCTTTGTCCGCCGCCTCGATCCGGAGCCTTGGCGCGGATCGTCGCTGCCATGTGCTCGATCTCTCCGCCGGCGGCGTGCCGATCGACTGCCGGGGGGGAGGTCGGATCGGGCAGGGGCCTCCCGGTCACGCCCCATTTTCAAGCGCGAGAGGCCGGTCCGCTGGAACGACGGCGTGAGGATCGGGGCAGTTTTGCCGGAAAGCCTGTCGGAACATGTCGACTAGGCACACCTCTGCCATCGCCGGAAACGGCTGTTTTCTGCGATGGAGGGTGGTGGACGCACTTGGGCTCGAACCAAGGACCCGCTGATTAAGAGTCTTAAAACCAGTTGTGCGCTCGATTGCGACGAGCTACGCTGAGACTGGCTAACACCATGTAATTGCCTGGATTGCACTGCGGTTGCCTACGCTAGGCATTGCCGTGATTCGCTGCAATCTGCTACCTGTTCGCTACTTGGAACGGAGTGGGTAGCATGAAAGCAAAGCTGACGGTTCGGGGGGTCGAAGCGATCAAGCCGGGTGCGACTGACGTAATCGTCTGGGACAGCGAGCTTGTCGGGTTCGGCTGCAAGGTGACGCCCAAGGGCAAGCGCTCCTACTTCCTCTATTACCGCACCAAGGAGGGGCAGCAGCGTAGGCCCACGATCGGCGTGCATGGCCCGATGCGGCCGGAGGCGGCACGGGAGATTGCGCGCCGCTGGCTTGCGGACGTAGCACAAGGGAAAGACCCGTCACACGCGCGGACACAGGACCGCGCCGCGCCGACCGTGCGGGAGCTATGCGCGCGCTACATGGCGGAACACGCGGAAACCCGGAAGAAGGACAGCTCCATCCGCAACGATCGGCGGTTGATTGACGTCCATGTCCTGCCGGCGATCGGGACGAAGAAGGTGGCTTCCGTCACCCGTGCCGACGTTGCCGGGCTTCACCATGCGCTCCGCGCCACGCCATATGAAGCGAACCGGATGCTGGCAATGGCGAGCAAGATGTTCAGTCTTGCCGAGCGCTGGGGCTTGCGCCCGGATAACTCCAATCCCGCGAAGAACATCGACCGCTACCGGGAGGAAAAGCGGGAACGCTATCTGACCAGCGCTGAGGTTGCCCGGCTCTGGCAGGTGCTGAACTCCGATGCCGCCGCCGCGAAGGCGTCGCCAGCCGCGATTGCCGCGATCAAGCTGTTGATGCTCACCGGGCGGCGCTTGAACGAGGTGCTTGGGCTGAAATGGGCGTGGGTCGACCTAGATGCCAAGGTGTTGCGGCTGCCGGACACGAAGAACGGGGCGTTGCTGGTATCGCTCGGCGACGCAGCCGTTGCCGTGCTTACCGAGCTGAAAGCAAGCGGCCGCGATGACACCTACGTCATTGCTGGGCAACGCAAAGGCGCGTCGCTGGTCAACCTGCAAAAGCCGTGGCGAGCCCTTCGAGCGCTGGCAGGGCTGGACGACGTTCGCATTCACGACCTACGCCATACGTTCGCCAGCATCGGCGCGGGCATGGGCATGTCGCTCCACATGCTCGGGCGGTTGCTCGGGCACACGCAAGCCGCAACGACCAGCCGCTATGCACATCTTGCACAGGACCCCGTGCGAACCGCCGCCGACGCGATCGGCGCTGAACTGATGCGGCTTGCCGTTGCAAGCGATCAAGCTCCCATCTAGCCCTCACATTGCCCAAGCCAAAACTTGACCTGTTTTTGCAGTTCGGTTCCTTGTGTCTGCACTGCGTTGATCTGATCCATCGAAGGCGTTCCCCGCAGCGAATTGCCCAAGGCAGCAAGCGATACAGAACCACCGTTAGCATCAAGCCTTGCAACATTTGACGTGAAGACAGCGCGAGCGGACTTTGAGTATGCGAAGAACGCTTTGCCTACATAGCCGCCAAACCGGTTCTTGGCGTTATATGATCCACAGATCAGCGGCGTCTTCGTCCCGTCCTCTGCCAGCGCGGATCGAGTTTGACCGACCTCGAATTGAGCCGACGCCGGATCAATTAAAGATGCACGGATAATACTTTTCGCTTCGGCTACATCGACCGTATCGTGCCGCCGAGAGGCGCTGCCTTTCTGACCGGTTGGAGCGGCTTGTACAGCGTAGCTGGTTAATAGGATTGCGACGGCTGCAACCCTCGCCCGGACTAACCGCCTTCTACCTTCAGTTCTCATGTGCTTCTCCCCTTTTTCGGGAGCGCTGCCCGGCTGAAGCCGGGCGTGGTAATCCCTGCACATGGCACAAGGCGCGGACGCCTTTGGGCCGAAACCTTGGACATGCGCGCCCGCCGCCCGGCCACAGAAGCTGTGACCGGCCCACGTTCGTCTGGGGATTACCAGCCCCCACGCTCAGGACATACCAAGCGCGCGTTCTTAGTCGCACGTCCAACGATGCCGCGCAACGCGGCGGACAACACGCCTCCGACTCGGCTTATCGATGGAGCGCAACGGTTCGACTCAACGGCAGGGTGGTTGCCCAACAACCAGTAGCGGCGGGCAGCGGCGATTGTCAGTGCCGTGCGTAACCAGTCGCACAAGGATTACGCCAAATGACAACCGCCCGTTTGCTCCGTGAGACAGATGCCGCCGATTATCTCGGCCTTGCTCCTAAGACCCTGGCGCGGTGGCGGTGGGCTGGAAAAGGTCCTTCATTTCATAAACTCGGCTCGGCCGTGCGCTATTCAGTCGAAGAACTCGACTTGTATATCTCCGGCGCGGCGGTTGCACGATGAACGCGGTTTCTTCCGCCGCCGCCGACTATGCCGCGCGTGGCTTCCCCGTGCTGCCGTTGAAGTCGAGGAGCAAGCATCCTGCCACCCGGCACGGGAAGAATGACGCCACGGCTGATGCGGGACAGGTGGCGAGCTGGTTCCCGCCTGACACCGACCGTAACGTCGGCATCGTGACCGGCGAACAGTCGCGGCTGATCGTGGTCGATATTGACCCGCGCAATGACGGCGACGCCGGTTTCGATCGGCTGGAACGCACCTATGGCAAGCTGCCCGACACCATGCGCGCCAAGACGGGCGGCGGCGGGCGGCATCTGTATTTCCGCGTTCCGGCCGGGACGGACGGGCTGAGTGATCGGCCCAACGTGGCGAGCTACCGGGGCGTTGACGTGAAGGCGGGCGGGTATGTTGTCGCTGCTCCCAGCATCCATGAGTCCGGCAACCCCTATGCTTGGGAGAGCGACGCGCCGATTGCCAACGCGCCCGATTGGCTGATTGACCTTGCACGCGGCGGCAAGCGCATCAAACCGGCCGCGTCGGCGTCCAGCGGTTCAATCGCTGAGGGCGGGCGCAATGACACGCTGTTCCGCATGGCGAGCGGGTTGCGGGCGCGTGGGCTTTCCCCTGAGGCGATCCGTGCCGCCGTAACAGCGGAGAACGAAGCGTGTTGCGTGCCGCCGCTCGGCGCCGATGAAGTCGAGCGCATCGTCAACAGCGCCATGCGTTACGAACCGGGTTCCGATCACGCTGAAACCGAGCTGGGCAATGCCCGTCGGCTGGTCGAGCTGATGGACGGCAGCGTGCGATATGAACCAGCTTCGCGCGACTGGTTCGTCTGGGACGGCCGCCGCTGGGGGCGTGATGAAGAAGGCCAAGTTACCCGCTTGGGCAAGCGCGTGGTGGACGGGCTGCTATCCGCCGCAAAGCTGGTCAATGATCCCGAAACTCTCAAGCGCCGTGTCGCCTTCGCCCACAAGTCGCAATCGGCCGCCCGCATCGCGGGTATGGTGGAGCTGGCGAAAACGGAACCGGGCGTGCCCATCGCCTTCGACGCCTTCGATCGCCAGCCGCACCTCCTGAACGTGGCGAACGGGATGGTTGACCTGCGGACGGGGGAGCTGTTGCCGCACGACCGCAACACTTTCGCTACCCACATCATCGACATTGATTATGACCCGGCCGCTGCCTGTCCCGTGTTCGAGCGGTTCATTGCCGACGTGCTGGCACATGACGCCGAGCTGGTCGAATACGTTCAGCGTGCGATTGGCTATGCAGCTACCGGCGAAACGCGGGAGCAATGTTTCTTCGTGCTTCACGGCGAAGGGGCGAACGGCAAGAGCACGGCCCTGAACGCCGTCCGCTCCGTGCTCGGCTCCTACGCCAAGCATACGCCGACTGACACACTGGTCGCCAAGGCGGGCGGCGCATCTAATGATCTGGCTCGGCTTGCTGGCACACGGTTCGTGACCGCCTCTGAGGCGAACGCCGACCAGCGGCTCGCCGATGCGCTGCTAAAGCAAGTCACCGGCGATGAGCCGATTGTCGCGCGGTTCCTGTTCAAGGAGTTCATCTCCTTCCACCCGACGTTCAAGTTGTTCCTCGCCACGAACCAGCTGCCTCAGGTCAACGGCAACGACCCGGCGATCTGGCGACGCATCCGCACGATTCCGTTCACCCGCGTCTTTACGCCTGAGGAACAGGACCGGGAGCTTGGCGACAAGCTGGCAGCAGAACAGGCTGGCATCCTCGCGTGGATCGTGAGCGGCGCGGCAAGCTGGTATCGGAACGGGTTACCGACGCCCGCTGCCGTGAAGGACGCGAACGCGGAATACCGCTCGGAGATGGACTCCGTTGGGCAGTTCATCGAGGAACGATGCGACGTGGCAGCCGACGCAGCCGTGTCGGCATCATCGCTCTATGAGCGCTATCGCCACCATTCCAACGACAACGGTCGCTCGCCTGTCAGCCTTACCATGTTCGGACGGGCGCTCAGCGCGCGCGGGTTCCCGACTGAGAAGCGCGGCGGCGGCGCGAAATACCGCGTCGGCTTGAAGCTCCGCGTTGGCCTTTAGGAGAGAACGCCATGAATCTACGCTCCCACGCCTTCCTTGCCCTGCTCGCCCATGCCGCGAATGAGGGCATCCGAACCGGCCGCTTCGACCCGGCCGCGCCAAACCGCAATCCGATCGAGCCGCGCACGTCCGTTCTGTTCGATGCGCCGCTCGGCTCCGTTCCCATGCGGGTGAGCATGAGCGACTGGCGCTTCGATGAAGCCCGCATCGCGGTTTCCGCCTGGCCCATGCCCGATGTGGACCGATGGGTCGAAGCCGTGAACGCGAAGGCGCTGGCAGGCGACGTTACCGCGATCGGCAATCTTGAACGCAAGAACGGCCGGTTGATGCTGTTCAACCCTTTCGACCCGCTGGTGTTCATGCGACAGAACCGCCGTGCTGCGTTGCTGGCGCTGCCGATGCCAAGCGAGACCGCCGATCCGCTCCGGCTCTACCCGCGCTATCTCAGCTTCGCCGCCGCCGCATGAACGGGTTGGGACGGTTGGGACAGTTTGGGACCGTTACTCATGAAGCTGCCCTACCGCTGATTTTCCCGGCACTTAATAGGTCAACTGTCCCAACTGTCACACTGTCACAGTTTCAGAAAAATGAGAGTGAGAGGCGTGCCACCGTGGCAACGCGGTTTCGATGACCAGTTCTCACTCAGAACGAGCGCTGAGGGTCGAAGGAGAACCGTGGCAGCCGGTTTACCCGCCTAAGCGAGGGCAGGACCGGACAGCGTTCCACGCCTTCATGCTCCTGCCCGGCCTGTCCCTGTCATTCTATGCGGCAGCGCTTGATCGCTCCCGTTCATCGGTTGCGACCTACCGGGCAGCAGCGATTAACGCGGCACAATCTGACCCGGCGATCATGGCAGCCGTTGACGCCGCTATCTGGGCGATGCGAGCCGAACACGGGCTGCAAATGGCGCGCCTCAGGGGCGGCGCTCAGCTTTCTGCGTGGTCGCGGCTGGCGATAGGTGAGTATCGAAAGCGGGGCTTCTCCCGCCACGAGATTGCCGCCGCGTTCCGCTGTTCGCCCGGCACGGTACGCAACGTGCTACAGGGCAAGGGAACGGCCTACGCCCTGTTCTCAGGCGAGCGTCGCCTAACGCACGCCCAACAGCATCCGCCCGGCCGCTGGCAGCGGGGAAGCAAGCGCACTCACGCGAGCGTTTGACATCGGGGAAGGCGCTGGCGAGTGTTGCGAAAAGGGGAGACGCTCATGGATGCTGCCGGGACGGTTATTGCAGTCCTTCTGTTGCTATCGCCGCTCGCGCTGATTGCCGTTCTGATCCTCTGGCGAAAGGCGACGAAGCGCGCACGCGCGGCGGAAGAACAGCTTGGAGAGACACGGGAGCGCTTCGCGGGTATCGTCGACTTGGACGACGAAAAGGCCAAGGTGAATGCCGAGTTGGTGGCAGCGCGAACAGCAATCACCGATCTGCAAACCAGCTACGGCGAGAAGCGCGCAGTTTACGACCGGCTCACGCACGAGATTGCGATCTTCGATGAGCGGTTATCTTTCGCGGAAATGGGCGTCTATGAGCCGCACTTCGAGTTCTCCGACAGTGAGGCATACAAGTCGGCAATCACCAACGTCCGCGACAATCAGAAGCGGATGATCTCGGACAAAACCGCGGTCTATTGCACGACGACTTGGAGCGTTGACGGCAGCGCATCCAAGGGAAAGTCGATGACAAACCGGAACATCCGCCTGACGCTTCGTGCGTTCAATAACGAATGCGACGCTGCCATTGCTAATACTCGCTGGAACAATGTAAATGCGATGGAGAAGCGCATCCTTCGCGCTAAAGAACAGATTGAAAAGCTGAACGCGTCCAATGCAATATTTGTTAGCTCCGAATTTTTGAAGCTGAAACTGGAAGAACTTTACCTCACGCATGAATACCGGGAGAAGGTGAAAGCCGAACGGGATGAGCGGGCGGAAGCCGTGCGGCTGGCACGCGAGGAACAGAAGCTCTTGCGCGACATGGAAGAAGCTCAAGAGCAAGAGGAGTACTACGCCCGTTTGCTCGACAAGGCCAAGGCCGAAGCGGCGAACATCGTGGGTCCGAAGCTGGACGCCTTCGCCGACCAGATTGAGGTGCTTGAACGCGATCTTGCCGAAGCCCGCGCCAAGGTGGCACGCGCGCAAGCTATGGCCGAGCGGACCCGCTCCGGGTACGTTTACATCATAAGCAACATCGGCTCGTTCGGCGAAGGCGTCGTGAAAATCGGCCTCACGCGAAGGCTCGACCCGTTGGACCGCGTTCGAGAGCTGGGCGACGCCAGCGTCCCGTTCATTTTCGACACGCACGCCATCATCTACAGCGATGACGCTCCATCGTTGGAACGCGCGCTCCATGCCGAGTTTGAGCCGACGCGCGTCAACGCGCAGAACTACCGCAAGGAGTTCTTCCGCGCGTCGCTGGACGAAGTTGAGGCAGCCGTTCAGCGGCTCGCACCTGACGCCCCCTTCTTCAAGGACGTAGAGGCTCAGGAATACCGCGAAACCCTGCACCGCCGCCGACAGGCGCTTGAGAACGTGGACGCCGCGCTTGAGCCGTTCCCCGCTGAGATATGACAAGCGGGCGAGGTTCCATTGCCCGCTCGACGCGCTGCCCTCGTCACGGCAGCCCGGCCGTTCCGAAAACGCGAAAAATGGAATTGGACCGGGGAGGGGGCTATCGCATTAGGACCGGACGCTGGCGCGCAAAAAGTGTGTTACCCTTCCGAGCTGAAACGCCGAGCTACCTATTTGCTACTTGGCCTCGCGCGAGCGCCACTCGGCGCCCGCTAAGTCGTTGAAAAATGGTGGACGCACTTGGGCTCGAACCAAGGACCCGCTGATTAAGAGTCAGCTGCTCTACCAACTGAGCTATGCGTCCATTTTTCCGGGAGCGGGCGGGTCCGTCAGGAGCCGTCCGCGTCGGGAAGCGCGCCTCTAGCAACGCCTTTCGTGGTCGGCAACACCTAATTTGCGTTTTTCGCCCATCACCAGCGCGAGCGCTTTCCGATCGAGCGATCGATGCCCATCAGGATGCCGAGCGAGATCAGGACCGTCATCTGCGC
This sequence comes from Sphingomonas adhaesiva, assembly GCF_036946125.1. Lineage (NCBI taxonomy): Bacteria > Pseudomonadati > Pseudomonadota > Alphaproteobacteria > Sphingomonadales > Sphingomonadaceae > Sphingomonas > Sphingomonas adhaesiva. The sequence continues at coordinate 1,360,439 of NZ_JAQIJT010000002.1, read as the reverse complement.
CGAGCCGCCGAAGCTGACGAGCGGCAGCGGGATGCCGACGACGGGGGCGAGGCCCATCACCATCATCAGATTGATCGCGAGGTAGAAGAAGATCGTCGTCGCCAGCCCCGCCGCGGCCAGCTTCGCGAAGCGATCCTCCGCCCGCACGCCGACGTTCACGCCCCAGCGGATGACCAGAAGGAAGGCGATGATGAGGAACGCTCCACCCATCAGTCCCCATTCCTCCGCCATGGTGGCGAACACGAAATCGGTATGGCCCTCGGGAAGATAGTCGAGATGGCTCTGGGTGCCGTTGAGGAACCCCTTGCCGAACAGCCCGCCCGAGCCGATCGCGATCTTCGACTGGCTGATGTGGTAGCCGGTGCCGAGCGGATCGCTTTCCGGGTCCATGAAGATCAGCACGCGGTGGCGCTGATAGTCGTGAAGAACGTAATTGACCGCGAGCGGGATGGCGAGCGCGGCGCCGACCGCGCCGCCGATGAACAGGCGTAGCGGGATGCCGGCGAGGAACATGACCGTCGCGCCGCCCGCGCAGATCATCAGGCCGGTGCCGAGATCGGGCTGGAGCATGACGAAGGCGGCGGGCAGGCCGATCAGCACGCAGGCCGGCCATACCGCCTGGAAGCGCCGCGTCTCCGCCGCGGGGAGCATGTCGTAGAACCGCGCCATCGCGAGCACGATGGCAAGCTTCATCATTTCCGAGGGCTGAATGCGGATCGGGCCGAAGCCGAGCCAGCGCTGGCTACCCCCGCGTACCGCGCCGAGCAGCTCGACCAGAACCAGAAGAACCAGAAACAAGCCATAGATCCAGAAGGCGTATTTCTTCCAGAACTCGGTTGGTACGCGCGACAGCGCCACCGCGCCGATCAGGAAGACGCCGAAGCGGATCCCCTGCGGCAGGACCCAGGGCCGGATGCTGCCGCCGGCGGCCGAATAGAGCACGACGAGCCCGAAACTGCCGATCGCCAGCACCAGCAGCAGCACGCGCCACGGCAGCCGCGCGAGCGTGGCGGGGACCACGATCCCGTTCATCGCGGTTCCTGCGGCGCAGAAGCCTCGCGGTCGAGCGGTGCGGCGCGGCGTTCCGCCTCGGTTTCCGGCTCGGGGGAGCCGGTGCGGGCAGGGCCCGCGCCGTTTGCGATGTCGCGCGCCATCGCCTCGGCCGACGCGTTGGAGGCGTCGGTCGCGGCCTCCACCGCGCGGGCGTCCGTCGCCGGCTTGTCCTCCGCCTCCTCGCCGACGGCGGCGGGCGCGGCGTTCGCGGCGCGATAGGCGGCCGCCTGCGCGGCCATGCGGGTGCGGATGTCGCCGCCCCAGGTCGGCTCGACCTCCGCCAGGCTCTTCAGCGCGCGCTCGCGGTCGAAGAGATAGGTCATGATGTCGCGTCCGATCATCGGCGTGTCGAGGTTGCGGACCGTATGGCCGTTGTGCTCCAGCACGATCGCGGCGGCGTAGCGCGGGTCGTCGTAGGGAGCGAAGCAGACGAACAAGGCGTGGTCGCGCAGCTTGAAGGGCAATTGCCCGTTCGACAGCACGCCCGCGCGCCGCTCCGCCATGGTGATGCGGCGGACCTGCGCGGTGCCGGTCTTCGCGGCGAGGCCGATGCCGGGCACCTGCATCCGCGCCGCGCCGCCGGTGCCGCCGCCGTTGACGACGCCGTTCATTGCCTCGCGGATGATCCGGAAATGCTCGGGATCGATCGCGAGCGGTTGCGCCTGCGGCTTGTAGAGGTCGCGGATGATCGTCGGCTGCAGGTCGCGGCCCGAGGCGATGCGTGCCGACATGACCGCGAGCTGGAGCGGGTTGGCGAGCACATAGCCCTGGCCGATCGAGGCGTTGAGCGAATCGGCGACGGTCCAATCGGCGTGATATTTCCGTCGCTTCCACGCGCTATCTGGCACCGTGCCGTAACGCTGGGTGGCGAACGGCAAATGGAATTTCTGTCCCAGTCCCAGCGCGCGCGCGACCGGGGCGATCCGGTCGTAGCCCGCGCGGCGCACCATCTCGTAGAAATAGATGTCGCAGCTCTGCTCGATCGCCTGTTTGAGGTTGAGCGGGCCGTGACCGCGGCGCTTGTGGCAGTGGAAGACGCCGGTCCCGACCCGCATCGCGCCCGAGCAGAACACGCGCTCCTCCGGCGACACGCCCGCCGCCAGCAGCGCGAGGCCGTTCATCGGCTTCACGGTCGAGCCGGGCGGGTACAGCCCCTGCGTGACCTTGTTCATGAGCGGCACGTGATCGTCCGCGCTCAGCATCTTCCATTCGAGGTGGCTGATCCCCTCGGAGAAGCTGTTCGGATCGTAGGCGGGCATGCTGACCATCGCCAGCATCTCGCCAGTCCGGCAGTCGAAGACGACCGCGGAGCCGGAATTGGTGCCCAGCCGACGCGCGGCATATTCCTGCAAACCGGCGTCGATCGTCAGGTGGAGCGTGCGCCCGGGCTTGTCGGGGCGGGTGGCGAGTTCCTTGACCAGCTTGCCGCGGGCGGTGACCTCCACCCGCTTGGCACCGGCGGTGCCGCGGAGCACGGGTTCCATCGTCTTTTCAAGCCCGTCCTTGCCAAGCTTGAAGCCGGGTGTGACGTAGAGCGGATCGCGCGTCTTCTTATACTGCTCCGCCGTCGCCGCGCCGACATAGCCGGTCAGATGCGCCACCGCCGCGCCTGCGGGGTAGAGCCGCGCGAAGCCGCGGGTGGGGGCGACGCCGGGCAGCTCGGGCTGGCGCACCTGGATCGCGGCGAAACGGTCCCAGTCGATATTCTCGGCGATCTCGACCGGCTGGAAGCCGACCGCCTTTTCCAGATCGGCGTCGATCCGCGCCATATCCTCGTCGGTCAGCGACAGCAGCCGGCGCAGCTGCGCGAGCACGCGATCCTTGTCCTCCAGCCGGTCGGGGATCACGTCGACGCGGAAGTCGGTGCGGTTGCTCGCGATGGGCTGACCATGGCGGTCGACGATCCAGCCGCGGCGCGGCGGAATCATCGTCATGTTCACGCGATTGCTCTCGGAGAGCAGGCTGTAGCGTTCGTTCTGCGCGATCGCGAGCCAGCCCATCCGCCCGATCAGCAGCGCGCCGACCCCCGCCTGACCCGCACCGAGCAGCCAGGCGCGGCGCGAGAAGCTGTACGCCTGCGTCGCCTGCGTCATCACCTTGGGCGCGCGCGCCATCTACAGCGCCCGCTTGAGGTCGATCCACGCCACCATGCGCGCGGTCGCCGGGAAGATGAGGATCGAGATCACGATCTGGAGCAATAGCACGCTATCGACATGCGCGCCGAGCGGTGTCGCGACCAATCGTCCGCCGCCCAGGCACAGCGCGATCGCGACCGCGGCGATCGCCCAGCTTTGCACGAAGTCGCGCACGCCCGACCGTGCGTCCATCGCCTCGACCAGGAAATAGGCGAGCATCCACAACAGCATCGCGCTGCCGACCGGCTGGCCGGAGACGAGGTCGTCGAACAGCCCCAGCAAGGCGGGCGCCCAGATACGCAGCGACAGCGGCGCGAGCAGCCGCCACGACAGCATCATCAGGAGGCCGAACGGCGGGAGCAGCGGCAGCGTCGCGCCCCAGGGAAGCACCGTCACCAGCGATCCGGCCATCACGCTGGTCCACGGCAGCAGCCGCGCGCCGTGGCGCGGCAGCGGTTCCTCGAACGGGCGGCGGGGAGCGCGGCTCACGAATCGGTGGCGGAGGGCGAGGGGGCGGGGGAGGGCACGGGTGCGGGGGCTGGTGGCGGGGGCGGCATGAACGCAGGATGCACGATCGCGATGTCCAGCACGTCGGCGCGCGCGAACGGGCGCGCGGGCGCATTCTCGCTCCCTGCCTGGAGCACGCGCGCGACCGGCACGCCGGGGACGAAGATGCCGCCGGTGCCCGAGGTGACGAAGATGTCGCCGGGCCGGAACCGTCCGTCCGCGGTGTCGATGGTGCGGATGTCGATCAGCCCGTCGCCGCGCCCCGCCGCCAGCGCGGGGCGACCGTCGCGGACGCGGACCACGGGCACGACGCTTTCCGCGTCGGTGATGAGGAGGACGCGCGCGGTGTTGGGGCCGGTATAGAGGATGCGCCCGATGAGCCCCTCCGGACCACTGACGGGCTGCCCCTCGGCCACGCCCTGCCACGCTCCGGCATTGAGCAGGCCGTAGCGGCGCGTGCTGGACGCGGTGGTGCTGACGATTCGCGCGGTCGTCACCACATCGGGCAAGCGGTCGCGCAGCCGCAGCAGCGCGCGCAGCCGTGCGTTCTCCAACTGGGCACGCCGCCCCGCGATCAGCGCGCCGCGCGCGCGGTCCAGCCGTGCGCGCAGCCGCTCGTTCTCGTCATGGACGCGGAAATAGGTGCCGATCGTCTCCGGCACGCTGGCCACCGCGCGGACGCCCGCGCCCAGCACGGCGGACACCGGCGCGGTCAGTTCGGCGACGCCGGCGCGCGCCATGGCGAAGGCGGCGGGATTGAACGTCGAGAGCGCGAGCAACGCCGCCCCCACCACGGCCAGCGCAATGCCGAGGATGTAGGTGAAGAACAGCCCATATTGTGCGCGCCGCGAGAAGCCCGGGCGCCGATCCCGCGACGGCGCCATTGCCGCCTTCTCCCGCCCCTGAGGTTATCCGTTCTGTAGCACGGTGCGGAACAGCGGATCCTCGAGCGCGCGGCCGGTGCCGATCGCGACGCAGATCAGCGGCTCGTCGGCGATCGTCACCGGCAGCCCGGTCTCGTCGCGCAGCACCTCGTCCAGCCCCTGGAGCAGCGCGCCGCCGCCGGTCAGGACGATGCCCTGGTCGACGATGTCCGCGGCCAGTTCCGGCGCGGTATTCTCCAGCGCGATGCGCACGCCGTCGACGATCGCGGCGACCGGCTCGCTGACCGCCTCGGCGATCTGCGCCTGGTTGATCTGGATTTCCTTGGGCACGCCGTTGACGAGGTCGCGGCCCTTGATGTGGACGGTCTTGCCGATGCCGTCGACCGGCGGCTTGGCGCAGCCCAGCTCCTGCTTGATCCGCTCGGCGGTGGCCTCGCCGATCAGGAGGTTGTGGTTGCGGCGCACATAGCTGACGATCGCCTCGTCCATCTTGTCGCCGCCGACGCGCACCGACGTGGTATAGGCGAGGCCGCGCAGCGACAGCACCGCGACCTCCGTCGTGCCGCCGCCGATGTCGACGACCATGCTGCCGATCGGCTCCGTCACCGGCATGTCGGCGCCGATCGCGGCGGCCATCGGCTCCTCGATCAGATAGACCGCGCTGGCGCCCGCGTTCTGCGCCGCGTCGCGGATCGCGCGGCGCTCCACCTTGGTCGAGCCCGAGGGGACGCAGATCACGATCTCCGGCCAGCGCATGAAGCGCCGGCGCCCGTGCACCTTCTCGATGAAATACTTTATCATCTGCTCGGCGACGTCGATGTCGGCGATGACGCCGTCGCGCAAGGGGCGGATCGCCTCGATCGTGCCGGGGGTTTTGCCCATCATCAGCTTCGCATCGTCGCCGACGGCCTTGACGCGCTTCTGCCCGTTGATCGTCTCCACCGCGACCACCGACGGCTCGTTCAGGACGATGCCGCGGCCGCGCACATAGACGACGGTGTTGGCGGTGCCGAGGTCGATCGCCATGTCGTGCGAGGTCATCTTGAACAAGCGCGAGAATACCATTGGGAGTGCGGTCCGTTGCATTGGTCGCCGGACGGTGCCCGGCGCGATGGTCACCTGTCGCGCAGCCCGCGGCTGTCATGGAAAACACGGCATCTGCGGGGTCGCGGGAGAGGGCCGATTGGGCTAGGGACTGCCCTGTGTCAATACGCCGTCTCCCGTCGCATCTGGTCAACCGCATCGCCGCCGGTGAAGTGGTGGAAAGACCGGCCAGCGCGTTGAAGGAACTGGTCGAGAACGCCATCGACTCCGGCGCCACGCGGATCGCGGTGGTGCTGTCGGCGGGCGGGGTCGAGCGGATCGAGGTGGCTGACGACGGCTGCGGCATGTCGCCGCCCGAGATCGCGCTGGCGCTGGAGCGGCACGCCACGTCGAAGCTGCCGGACGAGGATATCGACCGGGTCGAGACGCTCGGCTTCCGCGGCGAGGCGCTGCCCTCGATCGCGTCGGTCGCGCGGCTGACGATCGAGAGCCGGCCGCCCAAGGAGCGGGGGGGAAGCGAGGGCTGGGCGCGGACGGTCGACAACGGTACGGTGGAGCGCGACGGCCCCGCGGCGCTGCCGCCGGGCACGCGCGTGGTGGTGGAGGGGCTGTTCGCGCGGGTGCCGGCGCGGCGCAAGTTCCTGCGCTCGCCGCGGGCGGAATATGCGGCGTGCATGGACGTCGTGCGCCGGCTGGCGATGGCGCGACCGGATATCGCCTTTTCGGTCGAGCATGATGCGCGCCGCGTGCTGTCGGTCGCCGCGGCGGAGGGGCGGCCGGCGCGCGTCGCGGCGCTGACCGACCGCGCGCTGGCGGACAATTCGGTCGCGATCGACCTGACGCGCGACGGCCATGTGCTGGGCGGGGTCGCGGGGTTGCCCACCTTCCACCGCGGGGTCGCGGATCACCAGTATCTCTTCGTCAACGGGCGGCCGGTGAAGGACCGCCTGCTGATCGGCGCGATCCGCGGCGCCTATGCCGAGATGATGCCGCGCGACCGCCATGCGGTGGTGGCGCTGTTCCTCGACGTGCCGCCGAGCGAGGTGGACGTGAACGTCCACCCGGCCAAGACCGAGGTGCGCTTTCGCGATCCCGCGCTGGTGCGCGGGATGATCGTCTCGGGGCTGCGGCGCGCGCTGGATGCCGCCGGGCACCGCGTGGCGCATAGCGCGCCGGCGGACGTGATGGCGCTGTGGTCTTCCGGCCCCTCCCCCGCGGGGGAGGGGTTGGGGTGGGACAGTTCCGCCTATGCCGGTCTCGGTGAGATATCCCCCACCCCCAATCCCTCCTCCGAAGGGGAGGGGCTGAGGCTGCACGACCGTCGCCCGACCTTCTTCGCCCCGCCCCCCGCGGCGCGGGCCGAGGCGGCATGGGCGCCGCCGCCCGCGACGACCGACTTCCCGCTGGGCGTGGCGCGCGGGCAGGTGGCGAAGACCTATATCGTCGCCGAGGCGGAGGACGGGCTCGTCCTGGTCGACCAGCACGCCGCGCACGAGCGGCTGGTGCTGGAGCGGATGCGCGCCGCGCTGTCGGGCGGGCGCGTCGCGAGCCAGGCGCTGCTGCTGCCCGAGGTCGTCGAACTGGACGAGCCCGCCTGCGACCGGCTGGAGGCGCGCAGCGGGGAACTGGCGGACTTCGGGCTGGAACTGGAGCGGTTCGGCGCGCGCGCGATGCTGGTTCGCGCGACGCCCGCGCTGCTGGGGCAGGGCGATCCGAGGGGGTTGGTCACCGATCTGGCCGACGAGCTCGCCGCCTATGACGAGGCGCTGTCGCTGCGCGAGCGGCTGGACGCGGTCGCGGGGACGATGGCGTGCCACGGCTCGGTCCGCGCCGGGCGGGTGCTGTCGGTCACCGAGATGAACGCGCTGCTGCGCGAGATGGAGGCGACGCCGCGTTCGGGCCAGTGCAATCATGGCCGCCCGACGTGGGTGAAGCTGGCGCATGGGGATATCGAGAAGCTGTTCGGGCGGCGGTGACGGGTGTGCGGCACCCGCGCGCCCCTACCGGACGCCGGTCTTCGATGTTGCGCGCGATCCCGCCGCACTCATGGCGCAAGATCGGTGAACCGGCCGCCGGGGCGGACGTGGCGGTTTGCGTTCATGCCCGCGCAACCTTCGGCGCGGCTGCGCATTCAGCATCTCGAAGCCCGGATCACCGCAAGGGTCGACGATGAAACACTTTTTTCCGCTGATGTTGGCCCTGGTCCCGCTCGCCGCCGTGGTCGGTGCGTGCGTGGCGGTGCCCTGAACACGAGCCCCCCGGGCGTCGCGCCCCCACCCCCCCGAACAGCGGCGCCCAACGGAAAGGCCCGCCCGGATCGCTCCGGGCGGGCCTTTTTGCATCCCTCGACGAAGGAAGCGCTGGGGGAAGCGCGGAGCCTCAGCCCTGCGCGTCGTCCGACTGGACCTCGGCGGTGGCGCCGGGCTCCGCATTGGGATCGTAGTCCTCGGTGAAGCCGCCCTGGTCGCGGCCTTCCTCGAAGACCTGCTGCATGACGTCGACACCCGCAGCCTGCATCTCGGCCTCCTCGGGCGAGCGCGCCACGTTGACCTTCACGGTCACGGCGACTTCGGGATGAAGCTGCACGCGCACGTCGTACAGGCCGATCGACTTGATCGGGCGGTCCAGCACGACCTGGCTCTTGGTCACCTTGTGACCATCGGCCACCAGCGCATCGACCAGATCGCGCACCGCGACCGAGCCGTACAGCTGGCCGGTGTTCGACGACTGGCGGATCAGCGTGACCTGCGCGTCCTTGAACGAGCCGGCTTCCTTCTCCGCTTCGCCGCGGCGGTTCGCGTTCTCGCTCTCGATGCGGGCGCGGTTCGCCTCGAAGACCTTGCGGTTGGCTTCGTTGGCGCGCAGCGCCTTCTTGCGCGGCAGGAGGAAGTTGCGGGCGAACCCGTCCTTCACCTTCACCACGTCGCCGATGCCGCCGAGCTTCTCGACGCGCTCAAGCAGAATGACGTCCATCTGCTCTTCTCCTTACTTCACGACGTAGGGCAGCAGGCCCAGGTGGCGGGCGCGCTTGATCGCCTGCGCCAGCTCGCGCTGCTTCTTGGCGCTCACCGAGGTGATGCGCGACGGGACGATCTTGCCACGCTCGGACACGAAGCCCTGGAGCAGGCGCACGTCCTTATAGTCGATCCGGGGCGCATCCTTGGCGCTGAACGGGCACGACTTGCGGCGGCGGAAAAACGGACGCGCCATTATGCGGCCTCCTCTTCACGGTCACGACGGGGGCCACGGTCACCACGATCGCCGCGCTCGCCACGGCCACCCTCGCGCCCGCCTTCACGATCGCTGCGACGCTCGCGGTCGCGCTCCTGCTTGCGCATCATCACCGTCGGGCCGGCTTCGTGGCCGTCGACGCGGACGGTCATGTAGCGGATGATGTCCTCGTTGATGCCGGTCTGACGCTCCAGCTCGGCGACGGTGTCGCCCGGTGCGTCGATCTCGAGCATCACGTAATGCGCCTTGCGGTTCTTCGCGATGCGATAGGCGAGCGACCGCAGACCCCAGGTCTCGGTCTTGACGACCTTGCCGCCGTGGTCGGCGACGATCTTCGTGGCGGTTTCCGCCAGCGCGTCCACCTGCGCCTGTGCCAGATCCTGGCGCGCAAGGAACACGTGCTCGTACAGAGCCATGCACGTACCTTCTATGTTGGCCGATCGCTGACGTGCGCCCCATGCGTCACGCCCCTCCGGCTGTCGTTCACAAACAGCAAACGGGCGGGGAGGCATGGCCATCCCGCCCGGTGCGGATGAGCCCTTGGCGCAAGTCGTGCCGAAAAGCAAGCCGGATCGCCGCCACGGTTGACCGCACCCGCCGCCCCCGCCTAGCAGCGCAGCCCTTCGTATCAAGGAGAGGCCTCATGCGCGCGTTCATCTTTCCCGGTCAGGGCAGCCAGGCGGTCGGCATGGGGCAGGCGCTGTTCGACGCCAGCCCGGTCGCGCGCGAGGTCTTCGGCGAGGTGGACGAGGCGCTGGGCCAGAACCTGCGCCGCCTGATGGCGGAGGGGCCCGCGGACGCGCTGACGCTGACCGAGAATGCGCAGCCCGCGATCATGGCGAACGCGATCGCGACGCTGCGCGTGCTGGTACGCGAGGGCCATGTGACGCTAACCGACAAGGCGGACTATGTCGCGGGCCATTCGCTGGGCGAATATAGTGCGCTGTGCGCGGCGGAGGCGCTGGACCTGTCGACCACCGCCCGGCTGCTGAAGCTGCGCGGGCGCGCGATGCAGGCGGCGGTGCCGGTGGGCGAGGGCGCGATGGCGGCGCTGCTGGGAGCCGACGTCGAGAAGGCGCAGGTGATCGCGGGCGCCGCGATCGATTCGATCCTGGCGGAGGGCGGCGAGGAGCTGGTCTGCACCGTCGCCAACGACAACGATCCGTCGCAGGTGGTGATCTCCGGCCACCGCGTCGCGGTGGAGCGCGCGGTCGCGCTGGCGAAGGAAATGGGCGCCAGGCGCGCGGTGCTGCTGCCGGTGTCGGCGCCGTTCCACTGCGCGCTGATGGAGGATGCCGCGACCGCGATGGAGGCGGCGCTGGCCGACGCGGACCTGCGCGCGCCGCTGGTGCCGGTGTTCGCGAACGTCGACGCGGCGGCGGTGGCCGACGCGGGCGCGATCCGGCGGCTGCTGGTGGAGCAGGTGACCGGGCGCGTGCGGTGGCGCGAATCGGTGCTGGCGATGGCGGCGGCGGGGGTGACGGAGTTCGTCGAGTTCGGCGGCAAGGTATTGTCGCCGATGGTCAAGCGCATCGTCCCGGACGCGGAGGCGATCAGCGTGGTGACGATGGACGACATCGAGGCGCTGCTTAAAAGGATGTGATGTTCACGCGAAGCCGCGAAGACGCAAAGATGATGGACATTGAGGCAGCCGCTTCGGATGTCATCGACGTCGCCTTTCGGCTGCATCGTGACTTAGGGCCCGGTCTGCTGGAGAGCGTCTATGAAACTGTGCTGGCGGCAAAGCTGGCGCGGCTGGGATACGAGGTTCAGCGGCAGGCGCCGGTGTCCTTCGACTTCGAGGGACTCTCGTTCGAAGCGGCGTTTCGGATCGACATTCTCGTTGGCGGCTGCCTCCTTGTAGAGATCAAGTCAGTCGAGCGGCTGAATGCCGCTCATGCCAAGCAACTGCTGACATATCTCAGGCTGACAAAGCAACCGCTCGGGCTTCTCATCAATTTCGGTGGCGCGACGTTGAAAGAGGGACTGCGGCGTGTCGTGAACGGCCACAACACCTTTGCGTCTTCGCGTCTTCGCGTGAACCAGATCAACGGAGAATGACATGTTCGACCTCACAGGGATGACCGCGCTGGTGACGGGCGCTTCGGGCGGGATCGGGTCGGCGATCGCCAAGGGGCTGGCGGCGCAGGGGGCGCGGTTGGCGGTGTCCGGGTCCAATGTCGACAAGCTGGAGGCGTTCCGCAGCGGGCTGGGCGGCGATCATGTCGCGCTAGCGTGCGACCTGTCGGACGCCGCGGCGGTCGACGGGCTGGTGCCACGCACGGTCGAGGCGCTGGGGAAGATCGACATCCTGGTCAACAATGCCGGCGTCACGCGCGACAACCTCGCGATGCGGATGAAGGACGACGAATGGGATCAGGTGATCCGCGTCAACCTGGAGGCCGCGTTCCGGCTGATCCGCGCCGCGGCGAAGCCGATGATGAAGGCGCGGTTCGGGCGCGTCATCTCGATCACCTCGGTCGTGGGGCAGACCGGCAATCCGGGGCAGGCGAACTATGCCGCGTCCAAGGCGGGGCTGGTCGGCATGTCCAAGGCGCTGGCGCAGGAACTGGCCACGCGCAACATCACCGTCAATTGCGTCGCGCCGGGCTTCATCCGCTCGGCGATGACCGACGTGCTGCCCGAGGTGCAGAAGGCCGCGCTGACGCAGCGCATCCCGGCGGGCGACCTGGGCACGGGCGAGGACATCGCCGCGGCGGTCGCCTATCTCGCCAGCCGGGAGGCGGGATACGTCACCGGCCAGACGATCCACGTCAACGGCGGCATGGCGATGGTTTGACGCCGGAGCGGGTTTGACCTGGATCATTCGGGTTAACGGTTGGACTTGTCAGGCGACCAACCCCGTTCTACCTGCGTTCAGCAATTCGAATTCTACCCCCCAATGTGAAAGAGGGAAAGTTATGAGCGAGACCGCCGACCGCGTGAAGAAGATCGTCGTCGAGCATCTCGGCGTCGAGGCCGAAAAGGTGACCGAGGACGCCAGCTTCATCGACGATCTGGGCGCGGACAGCCTCGACATCGTCGAGCTGGTGATGGCGTTCGAGGAAGAGTTCGGGGTGGAGATCCCGGACGACGCCGCCGAGAAGATCTCGACCGTGAAGGACGCGATCACCTACATCGACGAGCACAAGGGCTGAGCTGCGGTACGCGCGGACGGGCGATCCGCCCGCCCGCGCGGTCGCGAGCCCGATGCAGAGCGGCTCCCCTTCCTCGGCCAGAGGGCGGGGAGCCGTTTCGTTTTGAACGCCGAACCATTGTCGAAGACCGGCCGTGAGGAGAGACACGGCAGCGGTGAAGAAGGAAAGCCTATGCGTCGCGTCGTCGTCACGGGTCTGGGTCTCGTCACTCCGTTGGGAGCGGACGTGGAAACCGTCTGGGCCAATCTGATCGCGGGCAAATCGGGGGCGGGGACGATCACGCGCTTCGATACCACGGGCCAGAAGTGCACCATCGCGTGCGAGGTGAAGCCCAAGGATCACGAATATGGCTTCGACCCGGACAAGCGCGTCGACCACAAGGTGCAGCGTCAGGTCGATCCGTTCATCGTCTATGGCATCGATGCGGCGGGGCAGGCGCTGGAGGATGCCGGGCTGGCCGACATGGACGAGGCGACGAAGCTGCGCACCGGCGTCTCGATCGGCTCGGGTATCGGCGGGCTGCCGGGGATAGAGATCGAGTCGGTCAACCTCGCCGAGCGCGGCCCCGGCCGCGTCAGCCCGCATTTCGTCCACGGGCGGCTCATCAACCTCATCAGCGGTCAGGTGTCGATCAAATACGGCCTGATGGGGCCCAACCACGCGGTCGTGACCGCCTGCTCGACCGGCGCGCATTCGATCGGCGATGCGGCGCGGATGATCCGCGACGACGATGCCGACATCATGCTGGCGGGCGGTGCGGAGAGCACGGTCAACCCGCTGGGCGTCGCGGGCTTCGCGCAGGCGCGCGCGCTCAACATGAGCATGAACGACCGTCCGACCGAGGCGAGCCGCCCCTATGACAAGGACCGCGACGGCTTCGTGATGGGCGAGGGCGCGGGCGTCGTCGTGCTGGAGGAATATGAGCACGCCAGGGCGCGCGGCGCGAAGATCTATGCCGAGGTGGTCGGTTACGGCCTGTCGGGCGACGCGTACCACGTGACCGCGCCGCACCCCGAGGGCAAGGGCGCGGAGCTGGCGATGCGGATGGCGCTGCGCAAGGCGGGGATGGAGCCGTCGGATATCGACTATATCAACGCGCACGGCACCTCGACCATGGCCGACACGATCGAACTCGCCGCGGCGAAGCGCGTGTTCGGCGACGATCTGTCGGGGGCGTCGATGTCGAGCACGAAGTCGGCGATCGGCCACCTGCTGGGTGGCGCGGGCGCGGTGGAGAGCATCTTCTGCATCCTGGCGCTGCGCGATCAGGTCGTGCCGCCGACGCTGAACCTCCACAATCCGGACGAGGGGACCGAGGGCGTCGATCTGGTCCCGCTGACCGCGAAGAAGCGCGAGGTGCGCGCGGTGCTGAACAACAGCTTCGGCTTCGGTGGCACCAACGCCTCGCTGGTGATGAAGGCGGTCTAAGGGTGGTCCCCGGCGCAGGCCGGGGGCCAGTATCGGGCCGGCCGTAAGTGGACCCCGGCCTGCGCCGGGGAACAGGTTCATGCGCAAGATCGGCTGTCTCGGTATCATCGCAGCGCTGCTCGTCGCGGTCGGCCTGTGGGTCGCGCACGGGTGGAAGGGCGAGGGGCCGGCGGCGCGGCCGATCGCCTTCACCGTGCCGCAGGGCGCGACGCTCGCCTCCGCCGCGGCGCGGCTGGAGAAGGCGGGGGCGATCGCCTCCGCCACGCGGTTCCGGCTCCAGGCGCGCGTGTTCGGCGGCGGCGGATCGATCAAGGCGGGGGAGTATGAGATCCCCGCCGGCGCGAGCGCGTCGCAGATCCTGAGCATCCTGCAATCGGGCAAGGCGCTCCAGCGGGTCGTCGTGATCCCCGAGGGGTTGCCCTCGGTGATGGTGCGGGACACGCTGATGAAGGCGGACGAACTGACCGGCGAGGTGGCGACCCCGAAGGAAGGATCGGTGCTGCCCGACGGCTATTCCTACGAGCGCGGGGACACGCGCGCGGCGGTGCTGGCGCGGATGCAGGCGGCGATGACCCGCTACCTCGCCGGGGCGTGGAAGGCGCGCAAGCCCGCCTCCGTGGTCGCGTCGCCCGAACAGGCGATCATCCTCGCCTCGATCGTGGAGAAGGAGACGGGCAAGCCGGCCGAGCGCCGCACCGTGGCGGCGGTCTATTCCAACCGCCTGCGGCTGGGGATGCCGCTCCAGGCGGACCCGACGGTCATCTATCCGATCACCAGGGGGCGTCCGCTGGGGCGTCGCATCCGCCAGTCGGAACTGCGCGCGAAGAACGGCTACAATACCTATGCCAGCGCCGGGTTGCCGGTGGGGCCGATCGCGAATCCGGGGCGGCTGTCGATCGACGCGGTGCTCGACCCGGCGCCGTCGAAGGCGCTGTACTTCGTCGCGGACGGGACAGGCGGGCACGTGTTCGCCAACACGCTGGTCGAGCATAACGCCAATGTGAAGAAATGGTACGCGATCCGCCGTGCGCGGGGCGAGATGTAGCAGCGGGGGCGGTAGGACCGGGCCCGCTGCTACATCTCGCCCCGCTTTGGAGGCGCGACCGGGAATCGAACCCGGGTGCAAGGATTTGCAGTCCTCTGCGTCACCACTCCGCCATCGCGCCTCGATGCGGTGAGGCGCGGGCAATGTCGGGGTTTGGCGCGCGCGTCAACCCCGCCGCGGCGGAAAGCGCCTCGCCGGGCTCCGGGCAAGCGCGCACTGCACGGTTGGCCGAACCGCCGCTTCGCGATAGACGGACGCTGGCCGCGCACAACGTGTGTTGCATCCCTATAACAGCTATGCCACAGGAATGACGATGAACACGACCGCCACCGCCGTGCGACACGACGATTACGCCGCCATGCGTCAGGCGATGGTGGCCAGCCAGCTGCGCACCGTCGCCGTCACCGATCCGCGCGTCGTCGCGGCGATGGCGCAGGTGCCGCGCGAGAATTTCGTCCCCGCCGCGTCGCAGGCGATGGCGTACCGCGATACCGCGATCGACCTGGGGCAGGGGCGGCGGATGAATACCCCGCTGGCGACCGCGCGGTTGCTGGTGGAGGCGCGGTTGCAGCCGAGCGACAGCGTGCTGCTGATCGGGGCGGCCGGGGGCTATACCGCGGCGCTGCTCGCGGGGCTGGTGGCGGAGGTCGTCGCGGTCGAATCGCTTCCGGCGCTGGCCGGTGCCGCGCGCGAGGCGCTGTCGGGCACTGCCAACGTCACGTTGGTGGAGGGCGCGCTGGAGCATGGGCACCCCGCCGAGTCGCCCTATGACGTGCTGATCGTCGACGGCGCGGTCGAGGAAGTGCCGATGACGCTGGTCACCCAGCTGGTCGATGGCGGACGGATCGTCTCCGGCCTGATCGAGAATGGCGTGTACCGCCTCGCCGCCGGTGCGCGCCGCGGGGCGGCGTTCGCGCTCACCCCGTTCGTCGACGTCGATTCCGTGCCGCTTCCCGGCTTCGCGCGGCCACGCCGCTTCACTTTCTAAAGGGTCGTTCCACCTTGCGTTCGCGTCTGCCGTTGTTGACCTGCGTCGCCGCGATCGTGGCGACGCCCCTGTCCGCCGAAACGCTGCGGGATGCGCTCGCCAAGGCCTATGCCAACAATCCCACGCTGACCGCGCAGCGCGCGGCGCAGCGCGCCAATGACGAAAACGTGCCGATCGCGCGATCGGCGGGGCTGCCGGTGGTGTCCACCTCCACCGGCGTGACCGAGAACCTGATCCGCAGCGGCAACAGCTTCACCACGCCCGAGCGGCTGTTGCAGGGCAATATCGGCGTGACCGTGCCGATCTATCAGGGTGGCCGCGTCAGCAACGGCGTGCGCGCAGCGGAGATCCGCGTCGAGGCGGGACAGGCGAACCTGCGCGGGGTGGAGGCGACGACCTTCACGGATGTGGTCGCGGCGTACAACAACGTGCTGCGCGACGAGGCGATCGTAGCGCTGAACGCGCAGAACGTACGCGTGCTGGACACCAACCTGCGTGCCAGCCGCGACCGTTTCGAGGTCGGCGACCTGACCCGTACCGATGTCGCGCAGTCCGAGGCGCGGCTGAGCCTGGCGCGGGCACAGCTGCAATCGGTACAGGCGACGCTGATCGCGAGCCGCGAGAATTACGTGCGGCTGGTCGGCTCCGCGCCGGGGACGCTGGAGCCGCCGCCCGCGCTGCCGCCGCTGCCCGCCTCGCCCGATGCCGCAGTGGAGATCGCGCTGCGCGACAATCCGACGCTGCTGGCGGCGCAGCGGGCGCGGCTGGCGAGCGATTACGACGTGCGCGCCGCGCGCGCCGGGCGCCTGCCGCAGGTAGGCGTCACGGTCGGGCAGAATTACGTCAATTATCTCGGCAGCCTGGGGTCGGGGACGGGGCTGGGCGTGGGGCAGACGGGGACGTCGACCGGGATCGGCCTGCAGCTGAACCTGCCGCTGTTCCAGGGTGGCCTTCCCTCGGCGCGGATCCGCCAGGCGCAGGAGTTGCGCGGGCAGGCGATCGAGCAGGCGACCGCGACCGAGCGGCAGGTGGTCGCGTCGTCGCGCTCGGCCTATGCCATCTGGCGATCCTCTCAGGAGGTGATCGCCTCGGCGGAGGCGGCGGTGAACGCCAACAAGCTGAGCCTGGAGGGCGTGCGAGCGGAGAACAGCGTCGGCACGCGCACCATCCTGGACATCCTGAACGCCGAGCAGGAACTGCTCAACAGCCAGGTGACGCTGGTGACGGCGCGGCGCGACGCCTATGTCGCCGGCTTCGCGCTGCTGGCGGCGATGGGTCATGCGCAGGCGCAGGATTTGGGGCTGGACGGCGGGGCGCTGTACGACCCGACGATCCATTACCGCGAGGTACGGGGGCGGATCACCGACTTCGACGGGGGAAGGGCCGCCACGGCGGTCGCCCCGGGCACCGCGACCACGCCGGCACAGGACGCGACGGTGACGCGCCCGCTCGATCCGTTGCTCGACAGCAATGTTGACAGGACGCCCGCATTGACGACAGGTGTGGATCGACCGCGGCCGTGACGGCCGCGATGCCGTCACAGGAACCGCCGCGATGGGGGATATGAGCGCCGAACCGTCGATGGAGGACATCCTCGCCTCCATCAAGCGCGTCATCAAGGAAGGCGAGGCGCCTGGCCGCCGGGCCGCGCCGCGTCCGCTGGGCGGGCACGGTGGAGCGGGGGATGGCCATGGCGCCGCCGCCGTCGGCCAGGTCCCCGAGCGAGCGCCGGAACGTGCGCCCGAGCGCTTCCCCGATCGCGACCGCGACGCGGTGCTGGAACTGAACGACGCGCTTCACGCGCCGACCCCGCCGCCCGTCCCGGCCCCGCCGCCGCCCGCGCCGGAGGCGTTCGCCCCGGTCGCGCCGCCCCCGGCCGCAGCGATGACGGAAGAGCCGCGCGTAGCGGCACCCGCGGAGCCGGAGGAGGACATTCCCGTGTCGCCGCGGACGGTGGAGGCGACGCGCGATGCGCTGGGTGCGCTGTCGCGGCTGGTGGTGAAGCCCGATCCGGACGGCGACGGCACGCTGGAGGGGCTGGTGCGCGAGATGCTGCGCCCGATGGTGGGCGAGTGGCTGGACCGCAACCTGCCGCGTCTGGTCGAGCAGATGGTCGCGCGCGAGATCGCGAAGATCACGCGCGGGCAGGGTTGAAACGGGGCTGACCGCGGCGGTCAGTCGAGCGCGGCGATGACAGCGGCCTGCGCGTGGAGCGCGGTGGTGTCGAACAGCGGGACCGCGCTGTCCTCTGCGCGAACCAGCAGCATGATCTCGGTACAGCCCAGGATGATGGCCTGCGCGCCCGCCGCAACCAGGCGCGCGATCACGCCGCGATACGCCGCGCGCGAGGTCGGCGAGACGATCCCGGCGACCAGTTCGTCATAGATGATCCGGTGAACGGTGGCGCGGTCGGCCGCCTCCGGGATGACGACCTCCAGCCCGTGGCGCTCGGTCAGGCGCCCGCGGTAGAAATCCTGTTCCATCGTGAAGGCGGTGCCGAGCAGCCCGACCGTCGTCAGCCCGGCGGCCTTGATCGCGGCGGCGGTAGGGTCGGCGATGTGGAGCAGCGGGACCGCGACGGCGGCCTCGATCGCGGGCGCCATGCGGTGCATCGTGTTCGTGCAGATCAGCAGGACATCGGCGCCGGCCCCCTCCAGCCTGCGCGCGGCATCGACCATCCGCGCGGTCAGCCCGTCCCAGTCGCCATCATGCTGGAGACGCTCGATCTCGGAAAAGTCGAACGACCAGAGAAGGCAGCGCGCCGATGCGGTCGGTCCCCGGCGGTCACGCACACCCTGATTGAGCAGGCGGTAATATTCGGCCGAGCTTTCCCAGCTCATTCCCCCGATCAGCCCGATCGTCTTCATCCCGCATCCCCCGCACCGACATGGCGCATCGCGACATCGCACCGCGCATAGCGCGCGCCATAGGTCGCCATGATGTCGGCGTCGTGGCGGAATCCTGCCTTTTCATAGAGGTGGATCGCCGCGGCGCAGCGCGCATTGGTCAGCAGGTAAAGCGGGTCCGCGCCCATTTCGCGCGCGCGCGCGATCGTCGCGTGGAGCAGGAATTCGCCCGCCTTCAACCCGCGCGCGCTGGCGCGGACGCCCATCTTGGTCAGCTCGATCGCATCGCCGCCGCTGCGCTGCAGCGCGCAGGTGCCGACGATGCCCAGTCCCTCCGCCTCGACGAACAGGATCGCGCCGCCGCCCCGGATGATCGTGCCGCGCGGGTCGTCCAGAACCTGCCGATCGGTGGCCTCCAGCCGGAACATTTCGGTCAGCCATTCGGTGCCGATCGCGGTGAAGTGGTGGGCCAGACCGTCGCTGAAGTCGCGGATGCGCAATGGCTGCGGCGTCACCGCGGCGGCACGGACATCGAGCGGGAGGCTCGCCAGCGCCTCCTCGAGCGCGGCGATGCGGGCGAGAAGCGACGCCGCGTCACCGTCGCACAGGGTATCGACCGCGCCTTCTATGCGCGGCCAGACGAGCAGGCGGGCGCGGGCCATGACCGCGCGCCCGGCATCGGTGAGCGAGACGGTGCGCCGGCGCTGATCGGTGCCCGTGTCGGAGCGGACGAGGTCGAGCGCGACGAGCTGTCCGATCGCACGGGTGACGCCGGGCTGGCTGATGCCGACCGACTGGACCAGCTGACCGATCGTCAGCGGGCATGCCTCCAGCGCGGCCAGCAACGGCATGTGGGTCGGCTGGACCGGCAGACCGGCCTCGGCGATGACGCGCGCCGCCCCAGCCTGCATCCGTTCGCCGAGCCGCTTGAGCCGGCTCCCCAGGAAGATGCGCCCCGACTGGCGCAGGATGTCCGGTTGCATGCGCGGCCCCATAACGTGCTATATATCACGCTATGGCCGTGCGGAGTTTTCGTCAACGCGCATGATTGTTTCAGTCGCGACGATCTGCTGTATCTGCGCGCATGAAGAGGATGTTCGCTGCGAGTCTGCTCGCGCTTTCCGCCGCCGTCGCGACCCCTGCGATGGCCCGTCAGCTCACGATCGCCGATGTCACGATGCTCAGTCGCGTCGGCACGCCGACCATGTCGGGCGACGGGCGATGGCTGGTCTGGGCGCAGCGCGAGACCGACCTGGCCGCCGATCGCGGTCGGTACGACCTGTGGCGGCTCGACCTGACCGTGCCGAATGCGCGGCCGGCGAAGCTGGCGGCGGATGCGACGCTGGACGAGAACGATCCGCAGATCGTCGGCACGACGGTCTATTTCTCCGCCGATGATGCGATCTGGTCCGTTCCCGTCACCGGCGGGACGCCGCGGCGGCTGACCGATTTCAAGGGTGGGTTCAACGGCTTCAAGGTGTCGCCGACCGGGGACCGCGTCGTCGTCTGGGCGGATCGCAAGCCGGGCGCGCCGTCGCTTGAGCCGGCGATGGAGAAGAAGGCGGCGGATGCCGGCGTGGGGCGGACGTACGACCAGCTGTTCGTGCGGCATTGGGATACGTGGGCCGACGGCAACCGATCGCAGCTGTTCGTGCTGCCGCTGACCGCCTCCGGTGCGCGCGGCAACGGCACGGCGGTGGTCGGCGCGCTGATCGGCGACACGCCGTCCAAGCCGTTCGGCGGTGCCGAGGAAGTGTCGTGGAGCCCGGACGGGCGCACGATCTATTTCGCGCTGCGCGAGGCGGGCCGGATCGAGCCGCTGTCGACCAACCTCGACATCTTCGCCGTGCCCGCGGACGGCAGCGCGCCGCCGGTCGATCTGACCGCGCCCAATCAGGCGACCGATACGCAACCGGCGGTGTCGCCGGACGGGCGCAAGCTCGCCTATCTCGCGATGCGGCGCGCCGGATACGAGGCGGACCGCTACGTCCTGACCATCCGCGATCTGGCGACGGGGAAGCTGACGTCGCTGACCGAGCGCTGGGACCGTTCGGTGGGCTCGATCAACTGGGCGCCGGATTCGCGCTCGCTGTACGTCACCGCGGAGGACATGCAGGAGGTGCCGCTGTTCCGTGTCGATGCGACGACGGGACAGGTGTCCCGGCTGACGCAGGAGGGCCATGTGTCCGCCGTCGCGGTCGGGCCGAAGGGGGTCGTGGTGGCGATGGACAGCCTGACCGCGCCCGGTGATTTCTATCGCGTCGCCGGCGCCGGCACGCCGGTGCGGCTGACCAGCGTCAATGCGGCGAGGCTGGCCGGCGTCGAGATGCCGACGGTCGAGCGGTTCAGCTTCAGGGGCGCGAATAACGACACCGTCTGGGGCTATGCGGTGCGCCCCGTGGGTGTCGCGGGCAAGCTGCCGATCGCCTATATGGTGCACGGCGGGCCGCAGGGATCGAGCAACAACAGCTGGTCGTATCGCTGGAACCCGGCGGTGTTCGCGGGCGCGGGCTATGCGCTGGTCGCGGTCGATTTCCACGGGTCGACGGGTTACGGGCAGGCGTTCACCGACGCGATCCGCAACAATTGGGGCGGGTGGCCGCTGGAGGACCTCCAGAAGGGGCTGGCCGCGGCGACGACGAAGTTCGACTGGCTCGATCCGGACCGTGCCTGTGCGCTGGGCGCGAGCTACGGCGGCTATATGATGAACTGGTTCGAGGGGCGCTGGCCCGATCGCTTCAGGTGCATCGTCCAGCATGACGGCGTGTTCGACGCGCGCGCCATGGCATACGAGACCGAGGAGCTGTGGTTCGACGAATGGGAGCATGGCGGAAAGGCCTATTTCGAGGACCCCGCCGCGTTCGAGAAGTGGAACCCGGTGAATTACGTCGACAAGTGGAAGACCCCGATGCTGGTCATCACCGGCGAGAAGGACTTCCGCATCCCCTATACGCAGGGGCTGGCGGCGTTCACCGCGCTGCAACGGCGCGACATTCCGTCGCGGCTGCTGGTGTTCCCGAACGAGAACCACTGGGTGCTCAAGCCCAAGAACTCGCGGCAATGGTATGGCGAGGTGATCGGCTGGATGGATCGCTGGACGAAGGGGACGCCCACCAACTGATCCCCACCTCCGTTCACCCTGAGCGAAGTCGAAGGGCACGCGGCACCGTCGCCGCATGTGCTTCGACATCGCTCAGCACGAACGGAGGTTGGAACCGCCGGGCGCCTCGCTTATGCGCAGCCGCATGACCGAACTCGCCAAGACCTTCGACCCCGCCGCGATCGAAACCAAATGGTACGCCCATTGGGAGGAGAACGGCCTGTTCCACCCCGAGCGCGCCGGTGCGGAGCCGTGGACGATCGTCAATCCGCCGCCCAACGTCACCGGCTCGCTCCACATAGGTCATGCGCTGGACAACACGTTGCAGGACATCCTGACGCGGCATGCGCGGCTGAAGGGCAAGGATGCACTGTGGGTGGTCGGCACCGACCACGCCGGAATCGCGACGCAGATGGTGGTCGAGCGGCAGATGGCGCTCCGGCAGCAGAAGCGAACCGACTTCACCCGTGACGAATTCGTCGCGAAGGTGTGGGAGTGGAAGGCGGAGAGCGGCGGGCAGATCACGCGCCAGCTGCGGCGGCTGGGCTGCTCGATGGACTGGGCCAACGAGCGGTTCACGATGGACGAGGGCTTCAGCAAGGCGGTGCTGAAGGTGTTCGTCGAGCTCTACAACCAGGGGCTGCTGTACCGCGACAAGCGGCTGGTCAACTGGGACCCCGGGCTGGGCACCGCGATCAGCGACCTGGAGGTGGAGACCAGGGAGGTGCGCGGCAGCTTCTGGCGGCTGCGCTATCCCTTGGAGGACGGCAGCGGCTTCATCGAGGTGGCGACCACGCGGCCGGAGACGATGCTGGCGGACATGGCGGTCGCGGTCCATCCGACGGACGCGCGCTACACCGATCTGGTGGGCAGGAACGTGCGGCTGCCGATCACCGGGCGGCTGATCCCGATCGTCGCGGACGAGCATGCCGACCCGGAACTGGGCAGCGGCGCGGTGAAGATCACGCCGGGGCACGACTTCAACGACTTCGAGGTCGGCAAGCGCGCCGGGTTCAAGGCCGCCGACATGCTCAACATGCTCGATGCCAAGGCGCAGGTGGTCCAGACCGCGGACGGGCTGATCCCCGACGATCTCCTCGCCCTGCCCGTCGCGGAGGCGCGCAAGGCGGTGGTCGCCCGGCTCAAGCGCGACGGCGTGCTGATCCCGCATGTCGACACGGACGGCGTCGAGCATGATGCCGAGCCGCGCACGATCCAGACGCCGTACGGCGACCGATCCGGCGTGGTGATCGAGCCGTGGCTGACCGACCAATGGTATGTCGATGCCGCGACGCTGGCGAAGCCAGCGATCGAGGCGGTGCGCTCCGGCGCGGTGCAGGTCGTGCCGAAGACGTGGGAGAAGACGTATTTCAACTGGATGGAGAACATCCAGCCGTGGTGCGTGTCACGGCAGCTTTGGTGGGGGCACCGCATACCGGCGTGGTTCGCCGAGGACGGCAGCGTGTTCGTCGCGGAGACGGCGGAGGAAGCGCAGGAACTGGCGGGCGAGGGCGTCACGCTGACGCAGGACCCCGACGTGCTCGATACCTGGTTTTCCAGCGCCTTGTGGCCGTTCGCTACGATGGGCTGGCCGGAGAACGGCGACCCGACGCTGGGCGGGCGCTATCCCAACGACGTGCTCATCTCCGGGTTCGACATCCTGTTTTTCTGGGATGCGCGGATGATGATGCAGGGGCTGCACTTCATGAAGGACGTGCCGTTCCGCACGCTCTACCTGCACGGGCTGGTGCGCGCGGCGGACGGGGCGAAGATGTCCAAGTCCAAGGGCAATACGGTCGATCCGCTGGGGCTGATCGACCAATATGGCGCGGACGCGCTGCGCTTCTTCATGGCGGCGATGGAAAGCCAGGGCCGCGACATCAAGATGGATGAGAGGCGGGTCGAGGGCTATCGTAACTTCGCGACGAAGCTGTGGAACGCCAGCCGCTTCGCGCAGGCCAACGGCATCGGCGGGTCGGATACGCTGGAGCCGCCCGCCGCGACGCTGTCGGTCAACAAGTGGATCGTCGCGGAGACGGTGGCGACGGTGCAGGCCGTCGACCTGGCGCTGGCCGACTATCGCTTCGATGCGGCGGCGAACGCGATCTACCAGTTCGTGTGGAGCCGGTTCTGCGACTGGTATCTGGAGCTCATCAAGGGGAATATCGACGCCGAGACGAAGGCGGTGGCGGGCTGGGTGCTCGACCAGATCCTGGTGCTGCTGCATCCGTTCATGCCCTTCATCACCGAGGAATTGTGGCATGCCCTCGCGCCGCGGAGCCACGACCTGATCGTCGGGCAGTGGCCGATGCCGGACGCGCGCGCGCTCGATCCGGCGGCGACGCGCGAGGTCGAGCGGCTGATCGAGCTGGTCGAGGCGGTGCGCGCCGCCCGCGCGGAGCTGAACGTGCCGCCTGGCGCGAAGATCGCGCTGCACACCGGCGCGGGCGCGGTGCCGGAGGCGGTGGCCTCCTACGTCGAGCGGCTCGCGCGCGTCACGCTGACGCCGGGCGAGGCCAACGGCGCGCGCGCACCGATCCTGTGGGGCGCGGAGACGTTCGCGCTGGCGCTGGACGGGGTGATCGACCTCGACGCCGAGCGCGCGCGGCTGACGAAGTCGCTGGCGGCGGCGCAGAAGGAGCGCGATGCGCTGGCCGGGCGGTTGGGCAATGCGAGCTTCGTCGAGCGCGCGAAGCCCGAGGCGGTCGAGAAGGCGCGCGCGGATCACGCCGAAAAGGCGGCGGATGCGGAACGGTTCGCGGCGGCGCTGGCGCGGCTGGGGTGAGGGTGTTTCGCCCGTTTCTTTGCGGAGGCTGGACCCCTTCGAGGGTTGCCGTGCTCCTGCGCAGGCAGGAGCCCAGAGCCAGGCAGAACAACGCCTTGTGGGACCTGCAACCCCGTGCTCCTGCCTGCGCAGGAGCACGGTGGAGACTGCTTCGAAGGTCCCGGCCTTCGCCGGGGAACTGGTAACAGCATGAGGGTAGGGGGCTGTCCCTCGCGCGCATCTTCCGTCACATCGGGAACAAACCGGCCGCCGGGGGGATGAAGCGCGCATGTCCGATGAAGTGGCCTCCGCCGCCCCGCCGCAGCATCGCGGCCAGCGCGACCTGACGGTGGGGCCGATCGGTCCCACGCTGCTCGCCTTCGCGCTGCCGACGCTGGGGTCGAACATCCTCCAGTCGCTCAACGGGTCGATCAACACGATCTGGGTCGGGCGTTTCCTGGGGGAGGATGCGCTGGCGGCGACCAGCAACGCCAACATCATCATGTTCCTGATGTTCGGCATGGTCTTCGGCTTCGGCATGGCGGCGACGATCCTGGTCGGGCAGAGCTGGGGGCGGCACGATCACGACGGCGCCAAGCGCGCGTTCGGCTCCGCGATCGGGCTGGTGCTGATCGGATCGGCGCTGACCGCGGTGCTCGGATACGTCTTCGCGCCGCAGATCCTCACCGCTCTGGCCACCCCCGGGCGGGCGTATGACGAGGCGCTGACGTATCTGCGCGTCATCTTCCTGGGGCTGCCGGCGTCGATGCTGCTGGTGCTGATGTTCATGGGGCTGCGCGGGATCGGCGATTCGCTGACGCCGCTGTGGTTCATGGGCGTGTCGGTGGTGCTGGACGCGGGGCTGAACCCGATCCTGATCGCAGGCGTCGGCCCGACGCCGGAACTGGGCATCGCCGGGTCCGCACTGGCGACGCTGATCGCCAATGTCGTCGCCTGCGGGGCGCTGGTCCTCTACATCCGCTGGCGCGACCTGCCGCTGCGACTGGCGGGGCGCGAGATCGGCTACATCGTTCCCGATCGCGCGCTGGTGGGAACGATCCTGGCCAAGGGGCTGCCGATCGGGGCGCAGATGCTCGTCATTTCTGGCGCCGGGCTGGCGATGGTGGGGCTGGTCAACCGCAACGGCGTCGACGTGACCGCCGCCTATGGCATCACGCAGCAATTGTGGACCTATGTCCAGATGCCGGCGATGGCGATCGGCGCGGCGGTCAGCGCGATGGCGGCGCAGAATATCGGCGCGCGCCGCTGGGACCGGGTGAGCGCGATCACGCGGTCGGGCATCCTGTTCAACGTCGTCATCACCGGGTCGGTGATCGCCGTCGCGCTGATCTTCGACCGGCCGCTGCTGATGCTGTTCGTGCCGGAAAGCAGCGCGGTGCTGCCGATCGCGCAGCATATCAACGTCATCGCGACATGGGGCTTCGTGCTGTTCGGTGCGACGATGGTGCTGTTCGGCACGGTACGCGCGAACGGCGCGGTGTGGGGGCCGCTGGCGATCCTGTTCCTGTCGATGTTCCCGGTGCGGCTGGGGATCGCGGTGCTGCTTCGGCCGATGCTGGGGGTGGATGCGCTGTGGTGGAGCTTTCCCGCGGGCTCCGCGACGACGGTGACGCTGGCGGCGCTCTATTACGCGCACGGCGGCTGGCGGCGGGGCGCGCTGGTAGTGCCCCGGGGGCATGAGTGCGAGGAGCGCAGTCATGCCGATATCGAGCCGGCCGGCACGGTGAAGCCGGCGGGGTAAAAGAGGCGGAACTAGGTGCCCCGCGGGACCATCACCTCGATCACGCCGGCGGCGACATGGGCGGTGACCGGGGTGTGCGCCAGAACCTCGCCGTCGATCGAGATCGGGAGGGGCGGGTCGGTGCGGACCCTGATCGACGTGCCGGAGAAGCTGACCGTGTCGTGATGGCGCTCGTCGCGACCCAGGAAGCTGAAGAACCAGTTCTTCACCAGCCGCCGCTTGTAATGGCCGCGCACCGCCTGCACCACGATCCTGCCGGAGGTGACCGATGCGTCGTCGACCAGCCAGGTGCCGCCATGATACGGCCCGTTGGAGATGCGGACCTCCACCACGCGCAGCTTCTTTTCGCCGGTGCCATCGTCGACGAAGAGCGTGAACGGCTTGAACCGGCCCAGCTGATACCCCGCCCAGCCGAGATAGCCGACGCGCCCCAGCACCTTCTTCAGCCGGTGGGGTACGGTCTCCGCGATCTGCGGGCTGAGCCCCATGGCGGCGCAATTGGCGAAATAATCCTCGTCGATCATGCCCAGATCGATCCGCTTGGGCTCGCCGGTCGCGAACACGTCGATCGCGCCGTCGACGTCGAGCGGCAGGCCGAGCGTGCGCGCGAAGCTGTTCGCGGTGCCCAGCGGCAGCACGCCCAGGATGACGTCATGCCCGACCAGCAGGTCGACCAGCCCGCTGATCGTGCCGTCGCCGCCGCCCAGGATCACCAGCTGCGGCCCCTTCTCCAGCGCCTTGCGCACGGTCCGGTCGAGGTGCGCGGGGTTCTTCACCGCATAGGCATCGACCTTGAACGGCAGGTCGCGCAGCCGCTGGCAGGCACGGCGGAACAGCTTGCGCCCCTTTCGCGACCTGGCGTTCACGATCATGGCGGCGCGGGTGATCTCGGTCATGCACGCTGAACGCACGAGGTTGCGTTCCGCTGCCGTAACGCTTGGTCGTAATGCTTGCATGCCGCGGCGCGATGCGGGACACGCCGTGGCATGACCGCCGCTTACCCCGCATTGCGCCTGCGCCGTACCCGCGCGCACGGCTGGAGCCGCCGCCTGCACGCAGAGAACGTGCTGACCGCGGCGGACCTGATCTGGCCGTTGTTCGTGACCGAGGGCGAGGGCGTGGAGGAGCCGATCGCGACCTTGCCCGGCGTCTCGCGCTGGTCGGTCGATCTGGTCGTGGCGCGCGCGCGCGAGGCGCACGCACTGGGCATCGCCTGTCTGGCGCTGTTCCCCAATACCCAGCGCGAGCGGCGCAGCGACGACGGCGCGGAGGCGCTGAACCCCGACAATCTGATGTGCCGCGCGATCCGCGCGATCAAGGCGGCGGTACCGGAGATCGGCGTGCTGACCGACGTCGCGCTCGATCCCTATACCGCGCACGGGCACGACGGGCTGATCGATGCCGCTGGCTATGTGATGAACGACGCCACGGTCGCGGTGCTGATCGAGCAGAGCCTGAACCAGGCGCGCGCGGGGGCGGACATCATCGCCCCCAGCGACATGATGGACGGGCGCGTCGGGTTGATCCGCACGGCACTCGAACGCGATGGCCATGCCAATGTCCAGATCATGTCCTATGCCGCGAAGTACGCCAGCGCCTTCTATGGTCCCTTCCGCGACGCGGTCGGCAGCCGCGGGCTGCTGAAGGGCGACAAGACGACGTATCAGATGGACCCGGCCAATGCCGAGGAAGCGCTGCGCGAGGTCGCGCTGGACCTGGCGGAGGGGGCGGACAGCGTGATGGTGAAGCCGGGGCTGCCGTATCTCGACATCGTGCGGCGCGTGAAGGATCGCTTCGAAGTACCTGTCTTCGCTTATCAGGTGTCGGGCGAATATGCGATGATCGAGGCGGCGGTGGCGGCGGGCGCGGCGGACCGCGACGCGATGGTTCTGGAAACGCTGCTGGCATTCAAGCGCGCGGGCTGTTCGGGCGTGCTGACCTATCATGCGGCTCATGCCGCGCGGCTGCTGGCGGCGCGATGATCGAGACGGAACGGCTGATCCTTCGCCCCTGGGTGGAGGCGGACAAGCCGGCGTTCGTCGCGCTCGTCAACACGCCCGCGATGATGGAGCATTTCGGCGGCGTCGCCGAGGCGCCGGCGGTCGCGGCGCTGATCGACGCGCAGATGGCGAACCAGGCGCGCGACGGCCATTGCATGTGGGCGGTCGAGGCCCGCGGCGGCGCGCTGGCGGGCATTTGCGGCCTGCGGATCGGCGGGCACGCCGGAACCCCGGTGCCCGATGAGCTGGAGATCGGCTGGCGCATCGGCGAGCGCTGGTGGGGGCAGGGAATCGCGCGTGAGGCGGCGGAGGCGAGCATCGCCTGGGGCTGGGCGCATACGGCGCGGCGGCGGATCGCGGCGTGGACCAACCGCGGCAACACGCGCTCCTGGGGGCTGATGGAGCGGCTGGGGATGCGGCACCGGCCGGAGCTGGGCTTCACCCACCCGAGCTTCGCCGCGGACGATCCGATCGGCGCGATGATCGTCTATACGATCGATCGTCCGGCGTGATCGTCACCGACCGCCTCGTCCTGCGCCGCTGGCGCCGCGACGACATCCTGCCCTTTCACGCGATGGGGCAGGACCAAGAGGTCATGCGCTACCTCGGCCCGCCGATGTCGATCGAGGAATGTGTCCGCGTGCGACGGCGCATGAACGCGATCCACGGGAATCGCGGCCATTCCTTCTGGGCGCTGGAGCGGCGGGCGGATAACGCCTTCATCGGCTTTTGCGGGCTGATGCCGGGGACGCCCCCGATCGACGGACAGGTGGAGGTGGGCTGGCGCCTCGCGCGCGGCGCCTGGGGGCAGGGGCTGGCGGGCGAGGCGGCGCGCGCCACGCTGAAATGGGCGTGGGAGCATCTCTCCGTCCCCGCTATCGTCGCGGTCACGGTTCCCGCCAATCGCCGCAGTCGCGCGCTGATGGAGCGGCTGGGCATGGAGCGGTTGCGCGGCGGCGACTTCGGGCATCCCGATCACGCGGCGGGCCATCCGCTGCACCATCAGATCCGCTACGCCATCGCGCGGCCGGCGCATGTCTGAGGGGCGCGCGGTACGGCCGCTGTTCGTGCTGACGATCCTGGCGGGATCGTTCCTGCTCTTCCTGGTCCAGCCGATGATCGCGCGCATCGCGCTGCCGCGGCTGGGCGGCGCGCCCGCGGTGTGGAACTCCGCGATGCTGGTCTATCAGGCGCTGTTGCTGGGGGGCTATGCCTATGCCCATGCGCTGGGCCGGTTGCCGCCGCGGTGGCAGGGGCAGGTCCATGTCGCGCTGCTGCTCCTCGCCTGCGCGTTCCTGCCGATCGGGCTGAGCGATCGGGCGCTGCCGCCGGAGGCCGAGCCCGCGCTGTGGGTCCCGTGGCTGTTCGCGCTGTCGATCGGACCGCTGTTCTTCGCCGTATCGGCGCAGGCACCGCTGGTGCAGCGCTGGTTCGCGGTCGTCCGCCCCGGGGGCGACCCCTATCCGCTGTATGCCGCGTCCAATCTGGGGAGCTTCGCCGGGCTCATCGCCTTTCCGCTGCTGGTCGAGCCATCGCTGGCGGTGCCGCAGCAGCGCTGGCTGTGGAGCGCGGGCTATCTGCTGCTGGTCGTCCTGACCGCGCTCGCCGTGCTGCTGCTGCCGGGCGGCGCGGTCCCGACGAAGGAGCAGGCGCGCGAGCCGGCGCCGACACGCGGGCGCGTGGGGCTGTGGATCGCGCTGGGGCTGGTGCCGTCCGGACTGATGCTGGCGACGTCGACCTTCATCAGTACCGACCTGGTCGCGATGCCGCTGCTGTGGGTGATCCCGCTCGCGCTGTATCTGCTCAGCTTCTCGATCGCGTTCGCCGCGCGCCGCGCGCTGGCGGATACGCTGACCACCGCCGCGCCGGTCACGATCCTGCTGTTCGGCGGGATCATGATGGGCGGCTTCACCGAGACGCCGACGCTGACCGTGGTCATGTCGCTGGTGCTGCTGTTCATGGTGTCCGTCGCGCTCCATACGCGGCTGTACCGGCTGCGCCCGGAGCCGGCGCGGCTGACCGGCTTCTATCTCGCGATGTCGACGGGCGGCGCGCTGGGCGGGGTGTTCGCGGGGCTGATCGCACCGGCGCTGTTCGACTGGACGTGGGAATATCCGCTGCTGGTGCTGGGCGCGGGCCTGCTGGTGCCGCAGACCTATTTGACCGCGGGGCTGCGCGCGTGGTGGCATCGCCCGGGGACGAGGGCGGCGGCGGTCGCGGTGACGGTGCTGGCGCTGGCGGTGACGCTGGCGATCTATGCCGCGGAGCCGGGCGGGTTGCGGATCGTGCGGCATACGACCGCGACCTTCGTGATCCTGGCGGTGCTGGGGCTGGCGACGCTGGGCGCGCGGCTGCCGTACATGCTGGTGCTGGGAAGCGCGCTGCTGTTGTTCGGCGGCGCGCGCTCGCTGTCGCTGTCGATGGAGCCGGGCGCACGGCTGCGCAGCTATTTCGGCGTCTATACGCTCGTGGACGAGCCGGCGCGGCGCACGCTCATCCACGGGACCACTTTGCACGGCGTGCAGCTGACCGGCAGCGCGGCGCGCGAGCGGACGCCCACGACCTATTACACGCCCGGCTCCGGGGTGGGGCGCGCGATGCTGGCGGCGCCGGCGCTGTTCGGCGCGCAGGCGCGGATCGGCGTCGTCGGGCTGGGGACGGGGACGCTGGCCTGCTATGCACAGCCCGGGCAGCGCTGGACCTTCTACGAGATCGATCCCGCGATGGCGACGCTGTCGCGCGAGCGGCGCTTCACCTTCCTGTCGCGCTGCGCGCCGGATGCGCGGGTCGTGCTGGGCGATGCGCGGCTGTCGCTCGACCGGCATGCTCCGGGAAGCCTCGACGTGCTCGCGCTCGACGCCTTTTCCTCCGACGCGGTGCCGATGCACCTGCTGACGCGCGAGGCGTTCGCCGGCTACGCCCGCGTGCTGTCGCCGCGCGGCGTATTGGCGGTGCACATCTCGAACCGCTTCATCGACCTGCGCCCCGTGGTCGCCGCCGCGGCGAAGGCAGGGGGGTGGCAGGCGATGGTGCTCAACCACCGGCCCTCGACCCTCGACGAATCGGCCTCGCCGTCACTGTGGATCGTGATGACGCGCGATCCCGAAAGCTATGCGCTGATCGCGCTGGACGGCGGCAAATGGAAGCCGCTGCGCGGGCGAGCGGGGTTCGCGCCGTGGACCGACGACGCCGCGACGATCCTGCCGCTGCTGCGGTTCTGATCGCTCAGGCCGGTTTCAGCATCGCGGCGATCGCATCGATCCGTCGCGTCTGCGCGGCCGAGGTAGCGCGGGCCGCCTCCAGCGCCTGGTCCAGCGCAGGATAGGCGGGCTGCAGCGCGGCGGCGCGCTCGGCCGCCAGATCCTCCAGCGGGGCGATCGTGTCGCCGTATGCGGCGCGCAGCGAATCCAGCTCCGCGAGCGCGGCCTGCGCGTCGAGCCAGCGGTCGCTGCCCACCGCGACGCCGCGCGCCGCCGTCGCGAGCGCCTCCGCCCGCGTGGCGCCCGCATCGAACGCGCGCGCGGCCGATGCCTGCGCCGTCGTCGCCGAGGCGATCCGCGCATCCAGCGCCGGATCGGCGCGTGGCGGCGCAGGTGGCGGGGTCGAGGGTTCCTCGAACCCGATCGTTTCCGCCGGGCGCGGGGCCAGCGAAGGATAGCCGGTCGTGTCCGCCGAGCATCCGGCAAGCATCACGGTCAGGGCGGCGAGGGGGAGCGAACGGCGCGTCATGCCGTTTTCGTAGGCCGCGTAAAAAATCGACGCAACGCTCTTGCGCCCCTGCGATTCGCCGTCTAACAGCGCCGCTCCACAGGGCGCCCGTAGCTCAGCTGGATAGAGCATCAGACTACGAATCTGAGGGTCGGACGTTCGAATCGTTCCGGGCGCGCCATTCTCCGCTGCGGAGAATGAGTGGAAAACGAGGGGCGGCGCAAGCCGCCCCTTTTCATTTGTACCCGCTGCCCGGTGCATCTGCACCATATCGCCCGCGCCGCGCGCGGCGTAGCCGTGCGGGATGGACGAGCCGATCGACCGTTCGTCGGAGGACGAACAAGCGTATTTCAGCGCCCGCGCCGCGTCGCATACGCAGCAGGCGCTCCGGGCCGAGAACGAGCCGCAACGCGTGATCCACACGCGCTTCGCGCAGCTGTACGCGGCCAAGGCCGCACGCGCCCTGGTAGATCGGGACTAGCAGGTCCGGCAAAGATACCAGGAACCACCTAATCTACCGCAGGTTCTTGTCGCCGAGCCGGTCGCATGGCGCGATCGGTCGAATGGGAGGCACGTCCGGTGTCCGGTCCGTCCGAGCGGCGCGGTGGCCGGTCGGCGGTCGCCGTCGTCGCGGCGGTGCTCCCGGCAGTTTCGGAGGACAGCATGAACAAGCATGAGCTGCATGGTGGCGCGCGCTACGTCGGCGGCAAGGTCGAGAAGGCGGTCGGCGACTTGGTCGACAGCCGCGACTGGCAGGTCGCCGGTGTCGTCGATCAGGTCGCGGGCGGCGCGGAGAACCTGTTCGGTCGGGCGCAGTCGATCGCGGGCGACGTCGCCGATGCGACCCCCAGCCTGATCGAGGAAGCGCGCGAGCGCACCGCCCGTACCGCATCGAAGGCGGCGGATCGCTCCGCCGATGTCGCACGCGACGCGCGTGAGGCGGTACGCGGCAACGAAGGGGTGGTCATGGCCGTGGGCGCTGCGATCGTGGGCTATGCGATCGGGTGGCTGATCCACGGGCGCCGCGGCTGAACGGACCCGGCGTGGCCACCTCGCTGAAAACCCTGCGGGAAACCGCCGACCTGCGCCACCTGCAACAGATCGTTGCCGGGCTGGACGAGGGCGTCATCCTGATCGACCCTGACCAGAGCCTGCTCTGGGCGAACGACGCCGCGCTCGCGATGCACGGGGTGGACCGGCTGGAGGCACTGGGGGCGACGGTCGACGATTATCGTGCGCGCTTCCAGCTGCGGTATCGCAACAACCACCGGCTGGAGGCGGACGATTATCCGATCGAACGCGTCGTCGCGGGTGACGCGTTTTCGGAGGTGGTCGTCGAGGTCACGCTGGCGGGCGAGGTCGAGCCGCGCTGGGTCCATCAGGTTCGCAGTCTGGTGCTGAACGACGGGGACGAGGACGCGCCCTCGTGCGTCGTCCTCGTCATCCAGGACGTCACCGCGCGCTATCAGGCGGAGGAGCGGTTCGAACAGTCGTTCAACGCCAATCCGGCGCCGGCGGTCATCTGTCGCCTGTCCGACCTGCGGTTCGTGAAGGTCAATCAGGGCTTTCTCGACATGACCGGGCACGCCCGCGATCAGATATTGTGCAAGACGGTGTACGACGTCGACGTCCTGCGCCAGGCCGAACGGCGCGAGCTGGCGAAGGAGCGGCTGGCCGAGGGCCGGACGATCCCGCAGATGGAGGCCGAGCTGGAGCTGCCGGACGGCGGCACCAAGCTGGTGATCGTCGCGGGCCAGCCGATCGAGCTGGGCGAT
Source organism: Sphingomonas adhaesiva (assembly GCF_036946125.1). Lineage (NCBI taxonomy): Bacteria > Pseudomonadati > Pseudomonadota > Alphaproteobacteria > Sphingomonadales > Sphingomonadaceae > Sphingomonas > Sphingomonas adhaesiva. The sequence goes on along the minus strand of NZ_JAQIJT010000002.1, from coordinate 1,327,011 downwards.
CAGGCGTGCATCCTGTTCACCTTCGCCGATCTGGAGCCGCGGCGGAAGGCGGAGGCGGCGCTGCGCCATAGCGAGGAGCGGTTCACCCGTACCTTCCGCATGGCGCCGGTGCCGATGGCGATCGGTGCGCGCGACGGGCATCTGCTGTGCGACGTCAACGCCAGCTTCGCCCAGCTGACCGGCTATCGGTCGACCGAGATCATCGGACGCTCGCTGGAGGACGTGGCGCTGTGGGCGGACGATACGGTCCGCGCCGAGATCGAGCGCGCGATCGAACAGGGACATGACCTGCGCGCGTTCGAGGCGCGGCTGAAGACCAAGGAGGGCGCCATGGTCGACTGCCTCGTCTCCACCGAGTCGATCATGCTCGGGGAGGACACCTGCGTGCTGTGGGCATGGCAGGACATCACGCAGCGCAAGTCGACCGAGCTGGAACTGGTCGAGGCGATCGAGGCGGTGATGAAGGACACCAGCTGGTTCAGCCGGTCGATCATGGACAAGCTGGCGCGGCTGCGCGCGCCGCAGCCGGACGATGGCGGGCCGGGCCTCGACGACCTGACCGCGCGCGAGCGCGAGGTGCTGGGGCTGATCTGCCGCGGGCTGGACGACAAGAGCATCGCGCGGGCGCTGGGCGTGTCGGGCAATACCGTGCGCAACCATGTCGCGCGGATCTATTCGAAGATCGGCGTGAACCGGCGCACCGCCGCCGCCGCCTGGGCGCGCGCACGCGGGTTCGATGGCGAAGGGGTGGCGATCGCTCAACGGACGGTACCGGCATGACGAAGCGCCAGGGCAAGGATTCCGACGCCGGGAAGCGCCGGGCGAAGGGGGCCGCGTACGAGACGATCGGGAAGCTGATCGGCGACGACGCGGCGGTGGACGCCGGCCGACGCGCGCAGCGTGCGGCCGACCGGGACGACCCATCCCGCAACATCAAAAAACAGGAGTGAATATGGCGACGAGCTTACATGCCGGCACGATGCCGGTGGAGGATGGCGTGATCGTTCGCGCAGGGAAGCGCGTGTCGTGGGGCGCGATCTTTGCCGGCGTGGTGATCGCGGTGGCGGTCCAGCTGCTGATGGGGATCCTGGGCACGGGCATCGGCCTGTCGATGGTCGATCCGGTCGAGGGGACGACGCCGGGCGCAGCCGGATTCGGGATCGGGGCGGGCATCTACTGGCTCATCACCACGATCGTGGCGCTGGGGGCGGGCGGCTATACCGCGGCGCGCGTGTCGGGCGTGACCGACCGCTTCGACGCATTGGTCCACGGGCTGGTGGTGTGGGGCGTCACGCTGATGCTGACCCTGTACCTGCTGACGTCGGCGGTGGGCGGGATCATCGGCGGCGCGTTCCGTACCGTGGGTGCGGTGGCGAGTGCGGCCGGTTCAACCGTCGGCGCCGCCGCGCCGCAGGTCGCGCAGGTCGCGGGCGTCGATGCCGGCGACGTGCGCCGCGAGGCCGCCGCCTATCTGTCCGACGCGCCGCAGGACCCGGCGCAGATGACGCCGGAGCAGGCGCAGAGCGAGATCGCGCGCCAGCTGCCCGCGCTCGCGCGGGGCGGCGAGGCCGGTGCCCGCGCCGAGAGCCGGATCGTCGACGTGGTCGCGGCGCAGCGCAAGATCAGCCGTCCCGAGGCGCAGGCGCAGGTGACCCGCGCGAAGGCCGATTTCCAGGCCGCCAAGCAGGACACGATCGCCACCGCGAAGTCCGCGACCGACAAGGCCGCCGGCGCTGCGGCCAGCACCTCGTTCATTCTCGTGCTCGCGCTGCTGGTCGGCGCCGGTGCGTCCGCCTTTGGCGCGTCGACGGCGACCCGTCGCCGGCTGCGCTGAGTGCCCGCGGCGGGCCAGCGTATCCGGCCCGCCGCACCCCTTTTTCATCGAGGAGATGGCCATGAAGAACAGGATCATGCTGACCGCCGGACTGGGCGTCATGCTCGCCTTGTCGGCGTGCAACACGGTCAGCGGTGCCGGCAAGGACATGAAGTCCGCCGGCGAGGCCGTGACCGACGCGTCCGGCAAGAAGTGAGCGGCGCGGCAGGCGGGCGCACCACCGCCTGCCGCCCCGGACACGGCCAGACGAAAGCGGCGGCCGAGGCATCTGCCTCGACCGCCGTCGTTCGTTTGCGCGGTGCCAGGCCGATCAGACCGGCATGAAGCTGGGCACGTTGTAGAAGCCGAAGTCGCCCTTGCCGAGCTCCTTGCCGTTGAGCGAATTGATGATGAAATTGTAGGTGTGGCCCTGGAAGTCCTCGACCGAATAATAATACAGCGTCGCGCCCGAGGTGCCGCTCACACCCTTGTGCTCCATCGTCAGCGTGTTGCCGTCGAAGCCGTCGAATGCGACGAAATCGCCGCCGGCGACGCCCGCACCCTGGAAGTCGGTGATATAGGCGAACTGGTCCGCGAAGAGCGTCGACTGGCCGACATGGGTGCCCTGCGACTGAGCGACATGCGCCATGATCTTGAACGTGTCGTTGCCGGCGCCGCCGTAATATTGGTTGAACTCGGCGTTGCCCTGCATGATGTCGTTGCCGCTGCCGCCCGCGATCTTGTCGACGTCGCCGCCGTCGCCCTGCACGATATTGCGCGAATCCGGAGCCGTCGTCTTCCCGTCAACCGTCGCCATGATGAGTTCCCTTTCGTACGCCTGCCCCTCGCAGGCTTGATGGGGGAGCGATATCGTCCCGCGATGATCCCGTAAAAGGTTGATCGTGATTAACGGTTCGACGGTGTGTGCAGAAACGGAACAGCCGTACCCGGGATCGCACCGCAGGCGCGCACAACGCCCCATCACCAGCGCAGCGGTCGAACGGATGTCGGTGGCGGAAGCGGTGGGATTCGAACCCACGATACGGTTTCCCGTATGCCGGTTTTCAAGACCGGAGCCATCAACCACTCGGCCACGCTTCCGCAGGTCCGCGCGCGAGGCGGACGCGGGCGCTTTGGCCCGACGCGCCCGGCTGTGCAAGTCCGGCGGTGATTTGCGGTTCCGCGCTTCGGCACGCTGTGCCAGAACGGGCGCGATGATGACGAGAGCGAAGAAGGCGCTGGCGGCGATCCGGCGGCATGGCCGCACCGGGACGGTCGTGCTCGCATGCCTGCTCTCCGGCGCCTCGGCGAGCGCCCAGGATGCGGAAAGCGCGGGCTTCTCGGCCTATCTGGCGCAGGTGCGCGCGCGCGCCATCGCGGCGGGCGTGCAGCCGGCGACGGTGGACGGCGTGCTGCCTACGCTCACCTTCAACCCGCGGGTCGTCGCGCTCGACCGGCAGCAGCCGGAAACCGCGCCCAACGCGCCGATCTCGATGTTCGCCCCCTATCGCACCACGCACGTCGACGCCGCGCGGATTTCGCGCGGGCGAACGAACTTCGTCGCGCAGCGCGCGCGGCTGGCGCGCGTCGAGGCGGAAACCGGCGTGCCAGAGCAGATCATGGTCGCGATCTGGGGGCATGAGACCAATTACGGCGCCTATACCGGCAATTTCGACCTGCTGCGCAGCCTCGCCAGCCTGGCCTATGAAGGGCGGCGGCGCTCGCTGTTCGAGGGCGAGTTCATCGCCGCGCTGAAGATGATCGATCGTGGCGTGCCGCGCGCGCGCCTGGTCGGAAGCTGGGCGGGGGCGACGGGCAATCCGCAATTCCTCCCCTCGGTCTATCTGCGCCTCGCGCGCGACGGGGATGGCGACGGGCGCGCCGACATCTGGACCAGCCCGGCGGATACGCTGGCATCGATCGGCAATTATTTCGCGATGGCGGGATGGCGCGCGGGCGAGCCGTGGGGGGTCGCGGTGAACGTGCCCGCGGGCTTTTCGCGCGACGGCGTGCGCAACCGGCTGGTCTCGCCGCGCTGCCCGCGCGTGTTCGAGCGGCACAGCGGATGGCGGACGATGGCGGAATGGCGGGCGCTGGGCGTGGTGCCGCAGGACGGTCGCTGGCCCGGTGATGCCGTGCAGGCGGTGCTGATCGAGCCGGACGGCGTGGGCAACACCGCCTATCTGCTGACCAGCAATTACCGTGTGATCCTGGATTACAATTGCTCGAACTTCTACGCGCTGTCGGTCGGGCTGCTTGCCGATGCCATCGCACGTTAGCCTGATCGCCGCGCTGGCGCTGTCGGGCAGCGCGCCGGTCGCCGCGCAGCCGCAGGTGGTCGACGACGTGCCGGCGGTGACGCTGCGCGCGCCGACGCCGCTGCCGCCCGAAGCGGGGACGCCGACCGGGCCGTCCGCGACGGCCGGGGCGGGGGCGGTGGCAGGGGCGGGGGCAGGGACGATCGCGAGCTACGACGCGGTCGGCTATGCGTCCTGGTATGGCGACGGGCTGGAGGGGCAGCCGACCGCGTCGGGCGCACCGTTCGCGAATGCGCGGATCACCGCGGCGCACCGCGCCCTGCCGCTCGGATCGCATGCGGAGGTCACGTCGCTCGATACCGGGCGGACGATCCTGGTGCGGATCACCGATCGTGGGCCGGCGGTGGCGGGGCGCGAGATCGACCTGTCGACCGGCGCGGCGCGGCTGCTGGGGGTCGCGGACCGGCCGCTCGCCGCGGTGAGGGTGCGCAGCATGACGCCCTCGCTGGCGGATGCGGCGGCGCTCGACCGGGGAGAGGCGGCGTCGCCCCGTCTCGATACGCCCGACGCGGTATTGCGCGCGTTGCGACGGCAACTGCCGGCGGTCACGCCCGCGACCCGCCCGCCCCCGCCGCGCGCGACGCCGATGGCGGCTCCCTCGCCGCGCCCCGGGCAGGGGCTGCTGGTACAGGTCGCCGCTTTCTCCAGCGAACCGCGCGCGATCGAGGTGGCGCGCAGTTTCGGCGGGGAAGTGGAGCCGGCCGGTGCGATCTGGCGCGTCCGCGTCGGGCCGTTCGCGACACTGGCGGAGGCGCAACGCACGCGTGACGCCGCGGTCGCGCGCGGCTATGGCGACGCTTCGATCCTGCTTCAGCCGTCCGGCGCACGATAGATTCATTCGGAAGAACCCATGACCAAGCTGCTGACCGCTCTCGCCTTTCCCGCCGCGATCGTCGCCGTCGCCTATCCCGCGATCGCGGCCGCCCCGCGTTTCGAAACGCCCGCGCCGGTCGCGTTCATGGAGGATCTGTCCTCGGGCGCGATCCTGTTCGCCAAGGATGCCGACCGCCGCATGCCACCCGCGTCGATGGCGAAGATGATGACGGTCTACACCGCCTTCCAGATGATAAAGGCCGGCGACCTGAAACTGGATACCGAGTTCGAGGTGCGCCCCGAGACGTGGCAGCGCTGGCACGGCCCCGCTGCCGGATCGACCATGTTCCTGTCCGCGGGCGAGCGCGTGTCGGTCGCCAACCTGCTCTACGGGATCGTCACGCTGTCCGGCAACGACGCCTGCGTCGTGCTGGCGGAGGGCATTTCGGGCACCGAGTCGGCGTTCGTCGAGCGGATGAACGACAATGCGCGCAAGCTCGGGCTGACCAACAGCCACTTCGGCACGTCGAACGGCTGGCCCGACAATGGCGTCACCTATGTCACCGCGCGCGATCTGGCGAAGCTGGCGGCGGCGACGATCCAGCAGCATCCCAGGCTGTACAAGCAATTCTATTCGCGCCGCGATTTCACCTGGGGGAAGACGCTGGGCGGCGGTCAGGCGATCACGCAGGCGAACCGTGACCCGCTGCTGGGCCGCGTCGCCGGGGCGGACGGGCTGAAGACCGGGCATACCGAAGAGGCGGGCTATGGCTTCACCGGATCGGCCGAGCAGAACGGGCGGCGGCTGGTGATGGTGCTGGCCGGGCTGACCAGCTTCAACCAGCGTGCGTCGGAATCGGTGCGCTTCATGGAATGGGGCTTTCGCGCGTGGCAGGCGCGCCCGGTGGTGAAGGCGGGGCGTACGGTCGGTCAGGCGCAGGTGCAGATGGGCGGCGCGTCGAGCGTCGATCTGGTCGCGCCGCGTGACCTGGCGGTCACCGTGCCGTCGGGCGACCGCCCGCCGCTGTCGGGCAAGATCGTCTATCAGGGGCCGCTGAAGGCGCCGATCGCGAAGGGCGCGCATGTCGCCGACCTCGTCGTGTCCTCGCCCGGGCTGCCCGATCAGACGATGCCGCTGGTCGCCGGCGCCGATGTGGGCGAGGCCGGGTTCTTCGGGCGTGCCTGGGCGGGCCTGACCGGCCTGTTCGGATGACGAACGGGCGCTTCCTCAGCCTGGAGGGCGGGGAAGGAGCGGGCAAGTCGACGCAGGCGCGCGCGCTCGCCGCGGCGCTGGAAGCGCGCGGGCGATCCGCGATCGTCACGCGCGAACCCGGCGGCAGCGAAGGGGCGGAGGCGATCCGTGCGCTGCTGATGCAGGGCGATGCCGCCCGCTGGAGCGCGGCGACCGAGGCGCTGCTGTTCGCCGCGGCGCGCGCCGACCATGTCGAAAAGGTCATCCGGCCCGCGATCGCGGCGGGGCAGTGGGTCATCTGCGACCGTTACGTCGATTCGACGCGCGCCTATCAGGGCGTGGCGGGCGGGATGGACGATGCCGCGATCCTGTCGCTGCACGATTTCGGCAGCGGCGGGTTGCTGCCGGACCGGACCTATCTGCTCGAACTGCCGGTGGCGGCGGGCGCGGCGCGGGCGACGGAGCGCGACGGCGTGGCGGCGGATCGCTTCGCGGCGCGCGACGTGGCGTTCCACGACGCGGTCGCCGGCGCCTTCGACCGGATCGCGGCGCGGGAGCCGGCCCGCTTTCGCCGGATCGATGCCGCGCGTCCGGCGGAAGACGTGACGCGGGCGATCCTCGCCGATCTGGAGGGATGGCTGGCGTGACGCGGCTGCGCGGGCAACGGGCGGCGACCGAGGCGTTCCTGGCCGCGGCGGCCGGGGGCGCGATGCACCACGCCTGGTTGCTCGCCGGGCCGAAGGGCGTGGGCAAGGCGCTCTTCGCCCGCGCCGCGGCGCTGCGCCTGCTGGCGGAGGGGATGACGCCGGGCGCGCTGCCGGCGGGGCTCGACGTGCCGCCGACGCACCAGGCGGCGTCGTTGTTCGCGGCGGGATCGCATCCCGACTATCGCGAGCTGCGCCGCCTGCCCAGGAAGGACGCGAAGGCGGACGACGAACTCGCCCGCAGCATCACGGTCGATCAGGTGCGCGCGCTCGGGCCCTTTCTGGGAACGATGCCGTCGCTGTCGCCGCGCCGCGTGATCGTGATCGATGCGGCGGACGACCTGGAGCGCCCCGGCGCATCCAACGCCTTGCTGAAGAGCCTGGAAGAGCCGCCGGCGGGAACAATATTCCTGCTGGTGAGCCATGCGCCCGGCCGGCTGCTGCCGACGATCCGGTCGCGCTGCCGCGTGCTGAGGTTCGAGGAGCTGGGCGCGCAGGACATGACTGTCGTGCTGGGCGAAGAGCTGCCCGAGGCGGATGCGGACGAGATCGCCGCGCTGGTTCGTGCCGGGGACGGCTCCCCGGGGCGGGCGCTCGGCTATGCCGGGCTCGACCTGGGCACGATCGACAGCGCGCTGGAGGCGATCGGGCGCGATGGCGACCCTGCGCTGACGCACCGCGCCGCGCTGGCCCGCGCCCTGTCGCCGAAGGCGGCGCAACCGCGCTACGAGGCGTTTCTCGATCGCGTGCCGACCGTCATCGCGCGACTGGCGACGATGCGCCACGGCGAGGAATTGCGCATCGCCCTCGATGCCTTCGACGAGGCACGCGGCATCGCCGCGGCGGCGCGCGCCCTGTCGCTCGACGCCGCGGGGACGGTACACGAACTGGCGGGCGTGCTGGCGCGGCTGGCGCCGCGGCGCGGTTAGCGCCCGCCGGCCTCCAGCAGGCGACGCGGGGCGGCCAGCTCCCAGCTGCGCGCGATGCGATCCTCGACCAGGGTCCAGTCGACGTCGCTGCCGGACAGGTCGATGCTGACCCAGCCCGACGGACCGAGATACGCCGGCTTGCGATAGACGTCGGGTGCCGCATCGAGCAGCATCGCCTGTTCGTCGGCACCGCTGGTGCGCACGCACACCACGGTCAGCGCATCGCCGTGATGATCGGCGCGGAATTGCGCGAACTGCTTGCCCGCGACGAAGAAGGTGGGCTGACCGTGGCTGGTGCGCTCCTCCGCCTCGGGGAGCAGCATCGCGATCTCGCGCACCCGGTCCAGCCCATCGGTCATCGTCGTACCACCTCTTTCAATACCCGCGGATAGAGCCGGTGCTCCGCCTCCAGCACCCGCGCGGCGAGCGTCTCGGGCGTGTCGTCGGCGAGCACCGGCACCTCCGCCTGTCCAAGCACTTCGCCGCCGTCGAGTTCCTCGGTAACGAGATGGACCGAGCATCCCGCGACCGTATCGCCTGCGGCGATGGCGCGCGCGTGGGTGTCGAGCCCCTTGTACTTGGGCAGCAGCGAGGGGTGGATATTGACGATCCGCCCGCGCCACCGGGCGACGAAGTCGTCGGAGAGCAGTCGCATATAGCCCGCCAGCGCGATCCATTCCGCCCCCGCGGCGCGCAACGCCGCGTCGAGCGCGGCCTCGTAGGCGGGCTTGCCGACGTCCTTGGGCGAGAGCGCGAAGACGGGCAGCCCGTTGGCGATCGCCCAGGACAGCCCCGGTGCGGCGGGCTTGTCGGAGGCGACGACGACGATCTCATACGCGTCGCCCTGATGCGCGGCGAGCGTCTGCATGTTGGAGCCGCGACCGGAGATCAGGACCGCGACCCTGGCGGGGACGGTCATGCGGTGTGCGTGGCGGTCCAGGCGGCCCGCGCGCTCCACGTCTCCTCGCCGCCGGTCACTGTGCAGCCGCGCTCGCCGCCGGCGATGCGGCCGATCGCGAAGACCGTCTCGCCGGCGGCGGTCAGGTTCGCCGCGACGCCTTCGGCCTGATCGGCGGCGACGACGACCGCCATGCCGATGCCGCAATTGAAGGTGCGCGCCATCTCCTCCGGCTCGATACCGCCCTGCGCCTGGAGGAACGCCATCAGGCGCGGCTGCTCCCATGCGTCGGCATCGACATGCGCGTGCGTCCCGGCGGGGAGGACGCGCGGGATGTTCTCCAGCAGGCCGCCGCCGGTGATATGCGCCAGCCCCTTGATACGATGCGCCTTCAGCAGCGGCAGCAGGCTGGCGACATAGATGCGCGTCGGGGCCATCAGATGATCGATCAGCAGCCGGTCGGCATCGAACAGCGCCGGCCGGTCGAGCTTCCACCCCTTGTCCGCAGCGAGACGGCGGACCAGCGAGAAGCCGTTGGAATGGACGCCCGACGAGGCGAGGCCGAGGATGACGTCGCCGTCCGCAATGTCCCGGCCGGTCAGCACATCGCCGCGCTCGACGGCGCCGACGCAGAAGCCGGCGAGGTCATAGTCGCCATCGGCATACATGCCGGGCATTTCCGCGGTCTCGCCGCCGATCAGCGCGCAGCCCGCGATGCGGCACCCCTCCGCGATCGAGGCGACGACGCTTTCCGCCACCGCATTGTCGAGCTTCCCGGTGGCGTAATAGTCGAGGAAGAAGAGCGGCTCCGCGCCCTGCACGATCAGGTCGTTGGCACACATCGCGACGAGGTCGACGCCGACCCCGGCGTGGCGGTCCCATTCGATCGCAAGCTTCAGCTTCGTACCGACGCCGTCGTTGGCGGCGACGAGCAGGGGATCGGTGAAGCCCGCCGCCTTCAGGTCGAAGAAGCCGCCGAACCCGCCCAGGTCCGCGTCGGCACCCGGCCGCCGCGTCGCACGCGCGAGCGGTGCGATGGCGCGGACCAGCGCATTGCCTGCGGCGATCGATACGCCGGCGCTCTCATAGGTGTAGCTCATGGCGCGCCGATAGCCACATCGCGCTTGGATTTCCACGCCTGCTTCGCCAAAAGGCTCACGACATGCGTCGCCGTCCTTCCGTCCTTCTCGCGGCTGTCGCGCTCGCGACCCTCGGCACCGCTACCGTGGTGGCGCAGATCGAGGGCGGGGATCGCGGCGTGGCGGCGGTCGACAGCTCCAACGATTTCGAGGTGTCCGGCGTTCGCGTCGACACCGGCGGCAAGGATGCGGACGCGGCGCGGCTGGCGGGCTGGCGCGAGGCGCAGCGCAAGGCGTTCGTGCAATTGTCGCAGCGGCTGGGCGCGGGCGGCGGGCTGGTGCCCGATGGGACGCTCGATTCGATCGTGTCGGCGATCGTAGTCGACGACGAGGAGATCGGCCCGCAGCGCTATGTCGCGAAGCTGGGCGTGCTGTTCGACCGCGCGCGCACGTCGGCGCTGCTGGGCGTGTCGTCCTATGTCACACGATCGCCGCCGTTCGTCGTGCTGCCGGTGCAATGGTCGACCGGGGTCGGTACCGTGTTCGAGCAGCGAACCGTCTGGCAGGAGGCGTGGGCGCGCTATCGTACCGGCGGCAGTACGATCGACTACATTCGCCCCGCGGGCAACGGGCCCGACCCGCTGCTGCTGAACGTCGGCCAGATGCAGCGGCCGGATCGTGCGTGGTGGCGTGCGGTGCTCGACCAATATGGCGGCAACGACGTGCTGATGCCGACCGTCCGGCTGTACCGGCAATGGCCCGGCGGGCCCGTGATCGGCGTGTTCGAGGCGCGCTATGGTCCCGACAATCGCGTGCTGCGGCGCTTCACGCTGCGCGTCGGCGCTGCCGGCGGGGTGCCGGCGTTGCTGGACGAGGCGGTGCGGCGGCTGGATTCGGCCTATCAGGAGGGGTTGAGCGGCGGTTACCTGACCGCCGATCCGGGGCTGAACCCGGTCATGCCCGACACCGCGGCGACGCCGGCCGACGACGTCGGCGCGCTGATCGAGGATCCCGGCCTGCTGCCGACGGCGGCGAATGCGATCACGGTGCAGTTCGACACCGCGGACGCCGGTGCGGTGACGGGGACGGAGGCGGGGATGCGCGGCGTGCCCGGCGTCTCCGCCGCCGCCACCACCAGCCTGGCGCTGGGCGGCGTCTCGCTGATGACCGTCAGCTATGCCGGCACGCCCGAGGCGTTCCGCGCGGCGCTGGAGGCGCGCGGCTGGCAGGTGTTCGGCAACGGCACCACGATCCGTATCCGGCGCGCTCCGCAGCTGTTGCCGCCCGACCTGCGCGGGGCGGGCGGGGCGACACCCACGGGATGACGGGGGCGGGATGACCGACCAGATCGCGCTCCCGCTGGCCTGGTCCGCCGATGCGCGTGACGGCGAGTTCGTCGTCGGCCCCTCCAATGCCGCCGCAGTCCGGATGCTGGATCGCTGGGCGGCATGGCCGGTACGCACCGCTCTCCTGGCGGGGCCGCCGCAGTCGGGCCGCTCGCTGCTGGGGCGCATCTTCGCCGCGCGCTCGCACGGTGTCGTGATCGACGATGCCGATGCGGAGCCGGAGGAGGCGCTGTTCCATGCGTGGAACCGCGCGCAGGACGAGCGTCGCCCCCTGCTGCTGATCGTGCGCGACCTGCCGCCGGTGTGGCAGGTGGCGCTGCCCGACCTGCGTTCGCGGCTGGCGGCCAGCCCGGCCGCCACCATCGGCCCGCCGGACGACGCGCTGATACGAGCGCTGTTCGAACATGGTTTCGCCCGGCGGCATGTCGATGCGCGGGCGGATCTGATCGCGTGGCTGAGCGCACGGGTGGAGCGGAGTCACCGATCCGTCATGGAAACGATCGATAGGCTCGACCGGGCCGCGCTTGCCGGGCGACGTCGCCTGTCGATCCCGCTGGCACGCGAAACCCTGACGGACGCGGCGGCGTTCACCGATCGGAGCGACGAGACCACATGACCAGAACGCCGAAGATGGCGCGCCTCGACACCGATGACGCGCTGGAGGATCCGTTTCAGGATCGCGACGGCGGACGCTATTTCAACCGCGAGCTGTCGTGGCTGGCGTTCAACCGCCGCGTGCTGGAGGAGGCGTGCAACCCGGCGCATCCGCTGCTGGAACGGCTGCGGTTCCTGGCCATATCGGGCGGCAATCTGGACGAATTCTTCATGGTCCGCGTCGCGGGGCTGAAGGGGCAGATGGTGCAGGATGTCGAGGCGCGCTCGACCGACGGGTTGACCCCGGGACAGCAGCTGAGCGCGATCGTGGCCGAGGCGGATGCGCTGATGGCGAGCCAGCAGGCGGTGTGGAAGGACATCCGTCGCGCGCTGGCGGAGGCGGGGATCCAGGTGCTGAGCCATCGCGCGATCGACGCCGCGATCAACGACGACGAGCGCGCCTGGCTGGAGACGCATTTCCGCGAGCAGCTGTTCCCCGTCATCACGCCGCAGGCGCTCGACCCCGCGCATCCGTTCCCGTTCATGCCCAACAAGGGGATGGCGGTGATGTTCGACCTGATCCGCCAGTCGGACAACGAGCCGATCCGCGAGCTCGTGATGTTGCCCGCGGCAATGCCCCGGTTCGTGCGGCTGCCGGGGGAGAATGCGCGCTATATCGCGGTCGAATCGCTGCTGAAGCGGTTCAGCCAGGCGTTGTTTCCGGGATATGACGTACTGGGTGCGGCCGAATTTCGCGTGCTGCGCGACAGCGATATCGAGATCGAGGAAGAGGCGGAGGATCTGGTCCGCTACTTCGCGAACGCGATCAAGCGGCGGCGGCGCGGGCGCGTGATCCGGATGGAGCTGGAAACCGGCATGCCCGACGCGCTGGCGGGGCTGCTGCGCGACGAGCTGGGCCGGTCCGACGCGATCGTGACGGAAACGGGGTCGCTGCTGGGGATCGACGATCTGTCGGCGCTGGCGGACGAGGATCGCCCCGACCTGAAATTCGTACCCTTCACCCCGCGCTTTCCCGAGCGGATCCGCGAATTCGGCGGCGATTGCTTCGCCGCGATCCGCGCGAAGGACATCGTCGTCCATCACCCGTACGAGACGTTCGACGTCGTGCTCGCCTTCCTGAAGCAGGCGGCGAACGACCCCGACGTGGTCGCGATCAAGCAGACGCTGTACCGCGCGGGAAAGCAATCGGCGGTCATCAACGCGCTGATCGCGGCGGCGGAGGCGGGCAAGTCGGTAACCGCGGTCGTCGAGCTCAAGGCCCGGTTCGACGAGGAGCAGAACCTGCAATGGGCAAGCGCGCTGGAGCGTGCCGGCGTACAGGTCGTCTATGGCTTCATCGATTGGAAGACGCACGCCAAGGTCGCGATGGTGGTGCGGCGCGAAGGCGACATCTTCCGCACGTACTGCCATTTCGGCACCGGCAATTACCACCCGGTCACCGCGCGCATCTACACCGACCTGAGCTTCTTCACCGCGGACCCGCGCGTCGGGCGGGATGCGGCGCGGATGTTCAATTACATCACCGGCTATGTCGAGCCCGAGGGGATGGAGCTGGTCGTGCTCAGCCCGCGGCTGCTGCGCAAGAAGCTGATGGCGTGCATCGATGCGGAGATCGGCAACGCGCGCGCGGGGAGGCCGGCGGCGATCTGGGCCAAGATGAACTCGCTGGTCGATCCGGCGATCATCGAGAAACTGTACGAGGCGAGCGCGGCCGGGGTGGAGATCGACCTGATCGTGCGCGGCATCTGCTGCCTGCGGCCCAAGGTGCCGGGACTGTCGGATCGCATCCGCGTGCGCTCCACCGTGGGGCGCTTCCTGGAGCACAGCCGGATCGCGGCGTTCGGCAACGGCGCGGCGCTGCCCAACGACGATGCGCTGGTCTATATCTCCTCGGCCGACTGGATGCCGCGCAACTTCGACCGGCGGGTGGAATATATGCTGCCGATCGAGAACGAGACGGTCCACGATCAGGTGCTGGATCAGGTGATGGTCGCCAACCTGATCGACAACGAGCAAAGCTGGGAGCTGGAGCCGGACGGCAGCTACACCCGCATCTCGCCGGGAGATGCCAAGGGGTTCAACCTGCACCGCTATTTCATGGTCAATCCGTCGCTGTCGGGGCGCGGTGCGGCGCTGGAGGCGGGCGGCGAGGTGCCGGTACTGTCGCTGCGGCGTCGTAAATGACGTTGCCGTTACGGGGCCGCGGTGCGGCGGCGACCGAGGAACCGCGCACCGCGATCATCGACATCGGGTCGAACTCGATCCGGCTGGTCGTCTATCAGGGGCCGCCGCGGCTGCCCGCGATCCTGTTCAACGAGAAGGTGCTGGCCGGACTGGGGCGCAGCCTGGCGGCGTCGGGGGCGATCGACGACGAGGCGATGGCCGCGGCGGGGACGGCGCTGCGGCGCTTCGCGGCGCTGACGCGCGAGATGGGGGTGGCGAGCCTGCGCACCGTCGCCACCGCCGCGGTGCGCGATGCGCGGAACGGTGGGGCGCTCATCGCGCTGGCGCAAGCCGCCGGGCTGACGGTCGAGATCCTGCCGGGCGAGGAAGAGGCGGTCGCCGCGGGTCTGGGGGTGCTGTCGGGCATTCCCGGGGCCGACGGGATCGTCGCCGATCTGGGTGGCGGCAGCCTGGAACTGGTGCGCGTGCGCGGGGGCCGATTGCACGAGCGTGCGTCGTTTCCGCTCGGCGTGCTGCGGCTGGCGGCGATGCGCGAGAAGGGGACGCTGGATCGGCGTGTCGCAACGCTGCTGGCGGACGGTGGCTGGACCGGCGCGGGCAAGGGGCTGCCGCTGTACCTGGTGGGCGGATCGTGGCGCGCGCTGGCCCGGCTCGACATGGAGGCGACGCGTTATCCGCTCCCAGTCATCCACCAATATGCGATGTCGCCCGCGACGATCGCGCGGCTGCGGCGCACGCTGGCGCATGTCGGCAAGGCACGGCTGAAGGCGGTGCCGGGGCTGTCGGGCGGGCGCATTCCGACGCTGTCGGGCGCGGCGGCCCTGCTCGCGGTGCTGATGAAGCATCTGCGCAGCAACGGCACGATCGTCTCGGCCTATGGGCTGCGCGAGGGGCTGCTGTTCGGTGCGCTGCCCGCGGACGTGCGCGCGCAGGATCCGCTGATCGTGGCGACGCGGGACGAGGGGCGGCGCAGCGGTCGCTTCCCGGAACACGGCGACCTGCTCGACCGCTGGATCGCGCCGCTCTTCACCGACAAGGCGAGCGAGGCGCGGCTGCGCGGCGCGGCGTGTCAGCTGGCCGACGTCGGCTGGCGCGCCAACCCGGAGTTTCGCGCCGAGCGCGGGCTGGAAATCGCGCTCCACGGCAATTGGGTCGGGATCGACGGCCGCGGGCGCGGGCTGGTGGCGCAGGCCTTGTGGACCAGTCTGGGTGGCGAGATGACCAGTCCTGCGCCGCTGACGGGGCTGGCGGGCGAAGCGGGGCTGCGCCGCGCGATGCAATGGGGGCTGGCGATGCGGCTGGGCCAGCGGCTGAGCGGCGGGATCGCGGGGCCGCTGGAGCGGTCGTCGCTGGTGGTGGAGGGCGGCGCGCTGCGGCTCGTCCTCGCCGCGGACGACGCGGGCCTGTACGGCGAGGCGGTGCAGAAGCGGCACCGCGCGCTGGCGGCGGCGCTGGGGTTGGAGGCGGGGGGGGTGGAGGCGGGGGGGTGATGGCTTCGTCACCGCGGGCTTGTTCGAAGCCCCCGCGAAAGTCAGCTGCTTGCTCTCCGGCGAAGGCGGGACCATTGCGCAATGATTGGAACAGCGCCGCGTACCGGCCGTGCTCCTGCGAAGGCAGGAGCCCAGGGTAGTGGCAGAACCACGCCTGTAGCGACCGGCAACCCTGGGCTCCTGCCTTCGCAGGAGCACGGTGGAGACTTTTGCAAAGGTCCCGTGAGGGCGGGGTGACGGGGAGTATAGCGCGGGTTCGTTACCCGCAGGTCAGCTTGACGATCGTTCCCGCCGCATCGGTCTCGACGTTCAACCGATCCGGGCGGAAATCCATCGTGACGGGCGAGCCGGTGACGTAGCGCCGGACCGTGCGCGCGCCCGACGATTTCTGCGCCAGCGCCGCGGCGGCATCCGCAGGGCGACCGATCAGGCCCTCGGCCGCATTCGCGTTGCACCGCACTCCAGCGGACGCATCCTCCGCCGCGTCCTGCGGCGCTGGCGCGGTGGCACAGGCGGTCAGCACCAGTGCGCTCGTCAGGATCGCAATCGCCTTCATGCCGCCGCATCCTCGGTCCGCGTCATCTTCAGCCGTCCGCCCAGCACCGCAAAGGCCAGCCGTCCCTCGACCAGATCGAGCGCATCGCGGCCGAACTGGTCGAAGCGCCAGCCGTCCAGGATCTGGAGGCCCTTGCGCTGTCCCGCGGCGAGCAGTTCGAGCTCCTCCGACCGCGCGAGCAGCCGCGGTGCCACGTCGATGTCGCGCGCGCGGATCTTGAGCAGCAGCTTGAGCAGGTCGGCGACCAGCGCGCCTTCCTTGCCCAGCCCCGGCTTGCGGTCGTCGCGCGGCGGCAGTTCCTCGTCGGACAGCGGCGTCGCCCCCTCGATCGCCGCCATCAGCCGCGCGCCGATGTCGTTGCCGGCCCAGGTCTGCGACAGGCCACGCACCTTGGCGAGATCGGCCTGCTTGCGCGGGGGGTGGCCGGCGAGGTCGGCGATCGTCTCGTCCTTGACGATGCGGCCGCGCGGCAGGTCCTTAGCCTGCGCCTCCAGCTCGCGCCAGCGCGCGATCGCCTTCAGCCGCCCCAGTACCTCGGCCTTGCGGCTGGCGACGCGGACGCGCTTCCACGCGACATCGGGGTCGTTGGCGTAATTGGCGGGATCGGCGAGCCGCTCCATCTCCTGATCCAGCCACGCGCCGCGCCCGGTCTTGCGCAGCCGCTCCAGCATCTTCGGGAAGATCCTCGACAGATGCGTGACGTCGCCGATCGCATATTCGATCTGGCGCGCATCCAGCGGGCGGCGCGCCCAGTCGGTGAAGCGCGCGCCCTTGTCGATCTGCACCCCCAGCCAGCTGTCAACCAGATTGGAATAGCCGATCTGCTCGCCCTGACCCAGCGCCATCGCCGCCACCTGCGTATCGAACAGCGGATGGGGGGTCTTGCCGGTCAGGTTGTAGATGATCTCGATATCCTGTCCCCCGGCGTGGACGACCTTCAGCACGTCGTCGTTGTCGGTCAGCAGGTTCAGCAGCGGGGTCAGGTCCAGCCCCGGCGCCATCGGGTCGATCGCGGCGGCCTCCTCGGTATCCGCGATCTGGATCAGGCAGAGCTCCGGATAATAGGTGCTCTCGCGCATGAACTCGGTATCGACCGTGACGAAGGGAGCTTGGGCGAGGCGGGCACACAGGTTGGCGAGCGTCGCGCTGTCGGTGATGAGGGGGTGAACGTGCATAAGCCGCCGCCCTTATACCGGCGCGCGCGGGTTGACAAAGAGGGGATCGGCGGGGAAGCGGCCCCGATCATCATTTGCGTCACGCCGGTCCCATGACGGGCTGACGAGGAAAGCGGAATTCATGCACGCCTATCGCTCCCACACCTGCGCTGCGCTGACCGCGGACAATGCCGGCGATACGGTCCGCCTGTCCGGCTGGGTGCGCCGCAAGCGCGACCATGGCGGCGTCCTCTTCGTCGACCTGCGCGACCATTACGGCATCACGCAGATCGTGGCGGACAGCGATTCGCCCGCGCTGGCGCTGCTGGACGGGCTGCGCGTCGAGTCCGTGGTGACGATCGACGGCGAGGTGAAGCGCCGGTCGGAAGCGACCGTGAACCCGAACCTGCCGACCGGCGAGATCGAGGTCTATGCCCGCTCCGCGACGGTGCAGAGCGTCGCCGCGGAGCTGCCGATGCCGGTGTTCGGCGACGCGGAATATCCGGAGGAGATTCGCCTGCGGAACCGCTTCCTCGACCTGCGTCGCGAGAAGCTGCACGCCAATATCATGCTGCGCTCCAGCGTGATCGCGTCGATCCGCCAGCGGATGGTGGGGCAGGGGTTCACCGAGTTCCAGACCCCGATCCTGACCGCGTCGTCGCCCGAGGGCGCGCGCGACTATCTGGTCCCCAGCCGCGTCCATCCGGGCAAGTTCTACGCGCTGCCGCAGGCGCCGCAGATGTTCAAGCAGCTGCTGATGGTCGCCGGGTTCGACCGCTATTTCCAGATCGCGCCCTGCTTCCGCGACGAGGATGCGCGCGCCGACCGCAGCCCGGGCGAATTCTACCAGCTCGATTTCGAGATGAGCTTCGTCACGCAGGACGACGTCTTCGCCGCGATCGAGCCGGTGCTGCACGGCGTGTTCGAGGAATTCGCCGACTGGCAGGGGAAGGGTCGCACCGTGTCCCCGCTCCCGTTCAAGCGGATTCCGTACCGCGAATCGATGCTGAAATACGGCAACGACAAGCCCGACCTGCGCAACCCGATCCTCATCAGCGACGTCTCCGATCACTTCGTCGGCTCGGGCTTCGGCCGCTTCGCCGCGATCGTCGAGGCGGGCGACGTGGTGCGCGCGATCCCGGCGCCCGGCACCGCGGAGAAGAGCCGCAAGTTCTTCGACGACATGAACGCCTGGGCGCAGTCCGAGGGGTTCGCGGGGCTTGGTTACGCGACCCGCAAGGGCGGCGAATGGGGTGGCCCGATCGCCAAGAACCACGGCGAGGAGAAGATGACCGCGATGGCCGATGCGCTGGGCCTCGGCCCGGACGACGGTCTGTTCTTCGCCGCGGGCAAGGAAGCGCAGGCAGCGAAGCTCGCTGGCCTCGCGCGCACCCGCGTCGCCGAGCAGCTGGGGCTGATCGACGAGAAGCGGTTCGAATTCTGCTGGATCGTCGACTTTCCGATGTTCGAATATGACGAGGATGCGAAGAAGGTCGACTTCAGCCACAACCCCTTCAGCATGCCGCAGGGCGAGCTGGAGGCGCTGGAGACGAAGGACCCGCTCGACATCCTCGCGTACCAGTATGACATCGTCTGCAACGGCATCGAGCTGTCGTCGGGCGCGATCCGGAACCATCGCCCGGAGATCATGTACAAGGCGTTCGAGATCGCGGGCTACAGCCAGCAGGACGTCGACACGAATTTCGCGGGCATGATCAATGCGTTCAAGTTCGGCGCGCCACCGCACGGCGGGTCGGCCCCGGGGATCGACCGCATCGTGATGCTGCTGGCGGATCAGCCGAACATCCGCGAGGTCATCGTCTTCCCGATGACGCAGAAGGCGGAGGACCTGATGATGGGGGCGCCGAGCTTCGTCAGCGCCCGGCAGCTCAAGGAGCTGAACCTGCGGTCGACCGCGGAATTGCCGAAGGATGCGGCGGGGGCCGTGGCGCCGAGCGCGGGGTAACTTCTTTCGTCACTCCCGCGAAGGCGGGAGTCCAGACGCGCTGTACTCGCTTGAGCCGAGCCGGCAGCGCGTCCGGATCCCCGCCTTCGCGGGGATGACGATCAGGCGATCACGCCGCCTCGAACTCGCCGGTTTGGGTATCCAGCACCTTCAGCTTGCCATCGGCGATCGCGAAGACCGCGCCGTGGAGGCTCAGCGTCCCCGCGTCGAGGCCGTCCTGAATGAACGGGAAGGTCTTGAGGTTTTCGATCGAGGTCTTGACGCCCTCCTGTTCGAGCGCCGTCTGACCCTCCGGACCGTCGCCGTGTTCGGCGATCACGCGCTCGCGCGCGTCGTCCAGCAGCTTGATCCATTCCGCCACGAAGCCGCCCTTGCCGGGCTCGGCATCCTTCAGCGCGCCCGACAGCGCCGCCTTGACGCCGCCGCACGAGCCGTGGCCGAGGACCAGGATTTCCTCCACCTTCAGGCTGGTGACCGCGAACTCGATCGCGGCCGAGACGCCGTGCAGGCCGCCGCTGGGATCGAACGGCGGGACGAGGTTGGCGACGTTGCGCACCACGAACACCTCGCCCGGACGCGTGCCGAAGATCGTCGCGGGATCGACGCGGCTGTCGGAGCATGCGATGACCATGGTCTTGGGCGTCTGGCCGCCGGCCAGCTCGGTCCAGCGCTCGCGCTCCTCGATCCACTCGTTGCCGCGGAAGCGGTAGTAGCCCTCGATGAAATCCTTGAACTTTCGCATATGGCACATGCTCCTTCGTTGTTTCGTGAAGCGTCAGGCGCTATCTCCGCACCATGAACGAACTAACCCCGATCAAGGCTCCCGCCCGGCAGCGAAAGCCGGACTGGATCCGCGTCAAGGCCCCGACGAGCGAGGGCTTCGCCGCCACGCGTGCGCTGATGCGCTCCAAGAGCCTGACCACCGTGTGCGAAGAGGCGGCATGCCCCAATATCGGGGAATGCTGGACCAAGAAGCACGCGACGGTGATGATCCTGGGCGACACGTGCACCCGCGCCTGCGCGTTCTGCAACGTGAAGACGGGCATGCCGCGCGCGGTCGACCCACGAGAGCCGCAGAACGTCGCCGATGCGGCGGCGCAGATGGGGCTCCAGCATATCGTCGTGACCTCCGTTGACCGCGATGACCTGCCCGATGGTGGGGCGAAGCAGTTCGTGAAGGTGATCGAGGCGATCCGCCGGACCAATCCGACGACCACGATCGAGATCCTCACGCCCGACTTCCGCAACAAGCACGAAGCGGCGGTGGAGGCCATCGTCGCCGCGCGTCCAGACGTATATAATCACAATCTGGAAACCGTCCCCCGGCTGTACCCCACGATCCGCCCCGGTGCGCGTTATTACGCGTCGATCCGGCTGCTGGAGAGCGTGAAGAAGCTGGACCCGTCGATCTTCACCAAGTCCGGCATCATGCTGGGGCTCGGCGAGGAGCGGCTGGAGGTGCATCAGGTGATGGACGACATGCGCTCCGCCGACATCGATTTCCTGACGATGGGCCAGTATCTGCAGCCGACCCCGCGCCATGCGAAGGTGGCGGTCTTCGTCACCCCGGCGGCGTTCGACGCCTATGCCGCGATCGCGCGGGCGAAGGGGTTCCTGCTGGTCGCCTCGTCCCCGCTGACCCGGTCGAGCTACCATGCGGGCGACGACTTCGCGAAGATGAAGGCCGCACGCGAGGCGAAGCTTGCCCAAGCACGCTGAGACGCGCCGCCTTCCGTACACGCCGGAGCAGATGTTCGACCTGGTCGCGGATGTGCGCCGCTACCCGGAGTTTCTGCCGTGGGTGACCGCGATGCGGGTGCGTCAGGATAGCGGGACGGAGACGACCGCGGACATGATCGTCGGCTTCAAGGGGCTGCGCGAGACGTTCACGTCCAAGGTGACGAAGACGCGGCCCGAGGCGATCCGGGTCGAGTATGTCGACGGGCCGCTCAAGTATCTCCACAACGACTGGCGCTTCCGCGCGGATGGGGACGGCGGGTGCCTGGTCGATTTCACGGTCGACTTCGCCTTCAAGAACCGGATGTTCGAGATGCTGGCCGGGCAGGTGTTCGGCGTGGCATTGCGCCGGATGATCGGCGCGTTCGAGGATCGCGCGGCGGTGCTGTACGCGGCGGGGGCAACGTAACCGCGTCGGCGTGGCTCAGGGCCGGGGTGACGTTTGCTGTTCCGCCATCGCCCGCAGCCCGTTTTCCAACTGCGCGCGCAGGTTGGCGCGCACCGCGGGGGTGACATCGGGTCGCGGTGTCGGGGATTTCCCCGCACGCAGTCTGGCCTTGTCCGCTTCCGGCGGATCGACGACCCGGACGCGCACCGCCGCCTGCCCCTGCGCGCGGATCCCGAGCAGGTCCGCTGCACCCCGCGACAGGTCGATGATCCGCCCCGCCGCGAACGGGCCGCGGTCGTTGACCCGCAGCACGATCACCCGTCCGGTATCGAGCGAGGTGACCTCGACGTAGCTCGGCAGCGGAAGCGTGGTGTGGGCGCCCGCGATCGCCTTCGCGCGGAAGCGCTCGCCGTTGGCGGTGCGATCCCCCGATTCGCTGCCGTACCAGCTCGCCATGCCGAGCATGTCGTAGGTCGGATCGGCCGTGGGAATGTAGGTGATGCCGCGCACGCTGTACGGCTTGCCGATCCGCACCGGCGTATCGCTGACCGGCGCGTAGCGGCCCCCGCACCCGGCCAGCAGCGCGGCGGCGGCGAGGGCGACGACGTGCCTCAATGCGCGCGGACCGGCACTCCGGCGGCGGCGAGCGCGGCATGCGCCTGTGCCACGGTCGCCTGTCCGAAGTGGAAGATCGAGGCGGCGAGCACCGCCGACGCATGACCCTGCGTCACGCCCGCCACCAGATCGTCCAGCGAGCCGACCCCGCCGGAGGCGACCACCGGCACTGGCGTGCGGTCGGCGATCGCGCGGATCAGGTCGAGGTCGTAGCCGCCGCGCGTGCCGTCGCGGTCCATCGATGTCACCAGCAGCTCGCCCGCGCCCAGCTCGGCCAGTCGCAGCGCGTGCGCGACCGCGTCGATCCCGGTGGCGCGTCGCCCGCCGTGGGTGAACACCTCCCAGCCGTCGCCGCGGCGCCGTGCGTCGATGCTGGCGACGCAGCACTGGCTGCCGAAGCGTTCGGCGATGTCGCCGACCACCTCGGGCCGGGATACGGCGGCGGAATTGACCGCGACCTTGTCGGCCCCCGCCAGCAGGAGCGCGCGGGCGTCCTCGGCGGTGCGCACGCCGCCCCCTACCGTCAGCGGCATGAAGCATACCGCCGCGGTGCGCCGTACCACGTCCAGGATCGTGCCCCGCGCTTCGTGACTGGCGGTGATGTCGAGGAAGCAGAGTTCGTCCGCCCCCGCCGCGTCATAGGCGCGTGCCTGTTCGACCGGATCGCCGGCATCGATCAGGTCGACGAAGTTCACGCCCTTGACCACGCGTCCGTCGGCGACATCGAGGCAGGGGATCACGCGGGCTCTGACGGTCATGCGCGCGCCATGCCCGCAGCAGGGGGGCAGGGCAAGGGTGCGGGGTGGGGTTCGCGCCGGGCAGACGATCGGCTAGGCGCGTGCCATGAGCGACCGTGAATGGGACGAGGCGCTGGTGCGCGCCTGGCTGGAGCATCGCGCGACGTCGGCGCGCGCGGAGCAGGACCGAGCGGATCGCCGCGGGCGCGAGGCGGAGGACGATTACGACCGGGCCGCGGCGGAGGAATGGGCCAGCGCGGCGCTGGCAATGGGCGATGCCGCGGCGACGCAGGCGGGGTTCGCGGCGCTGATCAGGGCGCTGACGGCGCAGGAGGAATATGTGCGCCCCGGCGTCCACGACGATCGCCGGTTCGAGCGCGAGGTGCGCGGCTGTCTGCGCCGGATCGCGAAGATGGCGAAGGCGAACGAGGGGTTCGAGAACCGGCTGCGGTTCCAGCGGTGATATTCCGCTATTCGCCGGGCTCGCGGGACCTTTGCGAACGGCTGGAACGGCGCCGCATACCGGCCGTGCTCCTGCGCAGGCAGGAGCCCAGAGTCATTAAGAACAACCTCTTATGGGATCGATAACCCCGGGCTCCTGCCTGCGCAGGAGCACGGTGGACATCTTTGCGCAGGTCCCGCCTCCGCCGAAGAACGGCGACATCAGCGCGCCGCCGCCTCGGCCACGCTCAGCGCCCCCGCGAGGTCCAGGCGACCGTCGTACAGCGCGCGGCCGGTGATGACGCCCTCGATCCCGTCCTTCGCGTGAAGCGCCAGGACATGGATGTCGCCGATCCCGGCGACGCCGCCGCTGGCGATCACTGGAATATCGACCGCGCGCGCCAGATCGACGGTCGCTTCCACGTTACAGCCCTTGAGCAGGCCGTCGCGTCCCACGTCGGTGAACAGCACCGCGGCGACCCCGGCATCCTCGAACCGGCGCGCCAGATCGGTCGCGCTGGTGGTGGAGACATCGGCCCAGCCCTTGGTCGCGACCATGCCGTCCTTCGCATCGACCGCGACCACGATCCCGCCGGGAAAGGCCGACGCCATGTCGCGGACGAACTGCGGATGTTCCAGCGCGGCGGTGCCGATCACGACGCGGGCGACGCCCAGGCGGAACCACGCCTCGACCGCGGCGGGCGTGCGGATGCCGCCGCCCAGCTGGACATGCCCCGGAAACGCGGCGACGATCGCGCGCACGGCGTCGCCGTTGACGCTCTCGCCCGCGAAGGCACCGTCGAGATCGACGACGTGGAGGTGCCCGGCGCCCGCCTCCGCGAACAGCGATGCCTGGTGCGCGGGATCGTCGCCGTACACCGTGGCGCGGTCCATATCGCCCTCCGCCAGGCGCACGACCTGTCCCGACTTGAGGTCGATCGCGGGGAAGACGATCAGGGGCGCCACGTCAGGAACCTTTCCAGCAGCGCCAGGCCATAGCGCTGGCTCTTTTCGGGATGGAATTGCACGCCCAGCACCGTGTCGCGCGCGATCGCGGCGGTGACGGGGCCGGCGTGATCGGTGGTCGCGGCGACATGCGCGCCGTCGAAGGCGAAGCTGTGGAGGAAATACGCCTCGCCCGCCTCGATCAGCGGGTGGCCGCCGACGGGGACGACATCGTTCCAGCCCATGTGCGGGACCTTGGCGTCACTGCTGCCCACCTCGATCCGGCGCACGGTGCCGGCGATCCAGCCCAGCCCGGCGTGGGTGCCCAGCTCCTCGCCGGTATCCGCCAGCAACTGCATGCCGACGCAGATGCCGAGAAACGGCGTGCCCTGCTCCAGCACGCGGGTGCGCATCGCGGCCTCCATCCCCGGGATCGCGCGCAGCGCCGCGGCACAGGCACCGAACGCGCCGACGCCGGGCAGCACGATGCGATCGGCGCGCGCGACGACGTCCGGATCGGACGTGACGGTCAGGTCATCGCAGCCCGCCGCGCGCAACGCATTTTCGACCGAGTGGAGGTTGCCCGCCTGATAATCGATCAGGGCCAGGTTCATGACATGGGGCCTGTCACAGCGTTCCCTTGGTCGACGGGATCGCATCGGCCTTGCGAGGGTCGATCTCCACCGCGGTGCGCAGCGCGCGGGCCACGCCCTTGAACGCACTCTCGGCGATGTGATGGTTGTTGTCGCCGTACAGCGTCTCGATATGCAGCGTGATGCCGGCGGTCTGCGCGAAGCTGTGGAAGAAGTGCCGGAACATCTCCGTGTCCATCGTCCCCAGCCGCGCCTGCGTGAACGCGCCCTTCCACACCAGCCAGGGGCGGCCGGAAATGTCGAGCGCGACGCGGGTCAGCGTCTCGTCCATCGGCGACAGCGCGTCGCCGTAGCGGCGGATGCCGCGCTTGTCGCCCAATGCCTGGGCCACCGCACTGCCCAGCGCGAGCGCGGTGTCCTCCACCGTGTGATGCTCGTCGATATGCAGGTCGCCGTCGCAGCGGATCGTCATGTCGATCAGCGAGTGGCGCGAGAGCTGCTCCAGCATGTGATCGAAGAAGCCGACCCCGGTCTTCACGTCATATCGGCCGGTGCCGTCGAGGTCGACGGTGACGGCGACCTTGGTCTCGCTGGTGTCGCGGGTGAGGGTGGCGGTGCGCATCGTGGGGCGATCCCATAGCGCCCCTGACGCACCGGGCAAGCTTGACCTCGTCCGCCACCGCGCTACCCATAAGGGATGAACGACATGCTGCCCGACAGCCTGATCCCCTATGACGACATCGTGCAGGAGGCGCTGCGCGCGGTCGTCGGCCGCGTGCTGGGCACCGTCGCCGAGTCGCAGGGGCTGCCGGGCGAGCACCATTTCTACATCACCTTCAAGACGCAGGCGCCCGGCGTCGACATCCCGCAGCGGCTGGTCGAGCGCTTCCCGGACGAGATGACGATCGTCCTGCAGAACCGCTTCTGGGACCTGACGGTCGATGAGACGCGCTTCTCGGTCGGGCTCAGCTTCAACCAGGTGCCGTCGAAGCTGGTGATTCCGTACTCCGCGATCACCGGCTTCCACGATCCGGCGGTCAATTTCGAGCTGCGGTTCCAGGCGCAGGAGGGGCCGGGCGACGGCCCCGGCGGGCACGATCCGGCGGAGAATGACGGTCCCGTGGCGGCCCCGGTCGAGGACGGCTCGAACGTCGTCGCGGTGGATTTCAAGCGGAAGAAATAGGGAGCGAGCGGCGTAGCCAGCTACGCCGCGGTCGCGCCTGCTGCGCGACGCGAACCGCCCGGCCGGCGCGGCCGTTTGGCCGCGTCCGACGTCATGGGATTCATTCCCATGACGTCGCGGCGAGCCACTCACGTCATTGCGCGTGATCCTGGGCTCCGCCTTCGCAGGAGCACGGCATAGCTTGGGCAACGGAACTGCCTTCGCTACGGCACGCTTCCTCGACCGAGCAGGAGGCAGTGCATGACCGATACCCGCACCGAAACCGACTCGATCGGCCCGATCGAAGTCCCCGCGAGCGCCTATTGGGGGGCGCAGACCGAGCGTAGCCTGGAGAACTTTCCGTTCGGCGCGCGCGAGCGGATGCCGATCGAGATCGTGCATGCGCTGGCGATCGTCAAACAGGCCGCGGCGCGGGTCAATCGGCGGCACGGATTGGCGACCGAGAAGGCCGATGCGATCGAGGAAGCCGCGCAGGAGGTGGTCGCGGGCACGTTCGACGATCAGTTTCCGCTCGTCATCTGGCAGACCGGCAGCGGCACGCAGTCGAACATGAACGTCAACGAGGTGATCGCGGGGCGTGCGAACGAGATCCTGACGGGAAATCGTGGCGGCAAGAGCCCGGTGCACCCCAACGACGACGTCAATCGCGGGCAGTCGAGCAACGACAGCTTCCCGACGGCGCTGCATATCGCGTGCTCGATCGCGGTGCGGCGGCGGCTGATCCCGGCGGTCGAACGGCTGCACAACGCACTAAATGCGAAGGCCAAGGCATGGTCCGGCATCGTGAAGATCGGGCGAACGCACCTTCAGGACGCGACGCCGCTGACGCTGGGCGACGAATTTTCGGGCTATGCGCACCAGATCGAGCGGTGTCTGCGGCGGGTAGAGCCGGCGGTGGAGCAGGGCACCGACCGGCTGGCGCAGGGCGGGACCGCGGTGGGCACGGGATTGAACGCGCCCGGCGGCTTCGCGGACGATTTTTGTGCGGAGGTGCGCGCCATTACCGGGATCGCGTTCAGCCCCGCAGACAATTTCTTCGAGGCGCTGGCGTCCAACGACCCGCTGGTTCACCTGTCGGGCGTGCTCAACACGCTGGCGGTGGCGGTCACGAAGATCGCCAACGACATCCGTCTGCTGGGATCGGGGCCGCGCTGCGGGCTGGGGGAGCTGGACCTGCCCGCCAACGAACCGGGCAGCTCGATCATGCCGGGCAAGGTCAACCCGACGCAGTGCGAGATGCTGACGATGGTCGCCGCACAGGTGATGGGCAACCACGTCGCGATCACGGTGGGCGGCGCGCAGGGGCATCTGGAGCTCAACGTGTTCAAGCCGATGATCGGGGCGGCGGTGCTGCGCTCGATCGACCTGCTGGCGACCGGGTGCGAGAGCTTCGCGGAACGCTGCGTCGAGGGGCTGGAGGCGAACGAGGGGCGGATCGCGGAACTGCTCGACCGCTCGCTGATGCTGGTGACCGCGCTGGCGCCCGAGATCGGCTATGACAATGCCGCGAAGATCGCCAAACATGCGCATGCCGAGGGACTGACGCTGAAGGAGGCGGGGCTCGCGCTGGGGCTGGTCGATGCGGAGACGTTCGACCGGGTGGTCCGGCCGGAGGCGATGCTGGGGAACTGATCCCGGGGGAACTGATCTACGTCAGCGGCATTCTGGCGATGACGTAACGACGAAGGTTCTTCACGACATGGGTGCCACCACGATGGGCGCGCTGATCGGCGGCGCGGTCGATGCGATGTCCGGCGACGACGGCGTTGCGGATGGTGCGCTGTATGGCGCGATCACGGCCAACGTCCTGAAGCTCGTCCTGCCGGTGGCCCTCACCTATGCGGTCGGCTGGGGCGTGCTGAAGGGGCTGTCGGTACTCGTCGACACGGTTTCCAAAAAGGTTTCGGCATGATTCGGACGATCATCGGTGCGCTGCTCGGGCGCGAACTGGGCCAGCGGCAGGGCGCCGGCATGAAGGGCGCGGTCACGGGCGCGCTGCTGACGCGCGCCGTGTCGCGCATGGGGCCGCTCGGCATGGCGGTGGGCGGCGCCTATGTCGCGAAGAAGGCCTATGACCGGCGCAAGCTGGAGAAGGCGGGGCAAGGCACGCGTATCTGACGCCTGCCACGCCCGGCGGAGGGTGCGGCTCGTGACGGAGCCCCGGCCTGTGCGGGACCTTTGCAACAGGCTACACCGTGCTCCTGCCTGCGCAGGAGCGCGGCGTGGGTTGGGTGCTGTTGACGCGTCTTGCACGGGTCCCGCATGTGCCGGAATTACCTCCTTCAGCGCCAGTCGGCGTCCTGATGCTCGCCCAGCCTCGGGCTCGCAGCGGGAGCCTGAACGCGTACGCCGTCATAGGTGATCGGTGCGGCCAGCCCGGGCAGGCCGTCGACCGTGAGCCTCATGCCCCGGGCGATCACCTGTGGATCGGCGAACACCTGATCGATGCGGTTGACCGGGCCGACCGGCACGCCGCTCGCCTCCAGCACGGCGAGCAGGTCTGCGCTGTTCCACATCACGGTGCGGGCGGTCACCAGCGGCAGCAACGCGGCCCGGTTGGCGACGCGCGCAGGGTTCGTCGCAAAGCGCGGGTCGGTCGCCATGTCGGGGAGGCCGAGCACGTCGCACAGTTTCGCGAACTGCCGGTCGTTGCCGACCGCGATGATGAGGTCGCCGTCGGCCGTCGGGAAGCTTTGATACGGCGTCAGGTTCGCGTGGCCGTTGCCCATCCGCTGCGGCACCACCCCGCTCGCCATCCAGTTCAGCGCCTGGTTGCCGAGCACGCCCACCTGCGTGTCGAGCAGCGCCATGTCGATGTGCGTGCCGTGGCCGCTGTGGTGACGGCCCTGGAGCGCGGCGAGAATGGCGACCACGCAATAGACGCCGGTGAACAGGTCGGCATTGGCCACGCCGCCCTTTTGCGGCGGGCCGTCCGGCTCCCCGGTGATCGACATGATCCCGCCCATCCCCTGGATGATGAAGTCGTAGCCGGCGCGGTGCGCATAGGGCCCGGTCTGTCCGAAGCCGGTGACCGAGCAGACGATGAGCCGCGGGTTCAGCGCGCGCAGCGCCGCGGCGTCGAGGCCGTATTTGGCGAGGCCGCCGACCTTGTAATTCTCGATGACGACGTCGGCGCCCGCGGCGAGATCGCGGACCCGCGCCTGCCCCCCAGGCGTGGCGATATCGATCGCGACCGAGCGCTTCCCGCGGTTGCAGGCGTGATAATAGGCCGCCGACAGGTTGGTGCCGTCTAGCGCGGTGATGAAGGGAGGGCCCCAGTGACGGGTGTCGTCGCCCTCGCCGGGACGCTCCACCTTGATGACGTCGGCGCCCAGATCGGCGAGCAATTGCCCTGCCCAGGGACCGGCCAGGATGCGGGCGAGTTCGAGCACGCGGAGGCCGGCGAGCGGGCGGGGCGGGGTATCGGTCATCGTCCCTCTCTAGCCCTGGCCCGTGGGGGGCTGTCCAGTTCGTTCGCGCGAAGACGCGAAGGCGCTGAGATGAAGCGCTTGCGGCAATGTTCGGAGCCGCAGCAGCAGGTCTCAGGATGTGTTTAGCCACGTAGCTGCCGCGCTTACAGCCTCTTCGCGTCTTCGCGTCTTCGCGTGAACCATCCTTGAAGCCCTCCACCACCCCGCATAAGGACCATGGCGACACGACAAACTAGAAGGCCTGCCCCATGAAGACCCGCGCCGCCGTCGCGTTCGAGGCGAAGAAGCCGTTGGAGATCGTCGAGCTCGACCTGGAGGGGCCGAAGGCGGGCGAGGTGCTGGTCGAGATCATGGCGACCGGCATCTGCCATACCGACGCCTACACGCTCGACGGGTTCGATTCGGAGGGCATCTTCCCCTCCGTCCTGGGGCATGAGGGCTGCGGCGTGGTGCGCGAGGTGGGCGCGGGCGTGACCAGCGTGGCGCCGGGCGACCATGTCATCCCGCTGTACACCCCGGAATGCCGCCAGTGCAAATCGTGCCTGTCGGGCAAGACCAACCTGTGCACCGCGATCCGCGCGACGCAAGGGAAGGGGTTGATGCCCGACGGCACCACCCGGTTCAGCTACCGGGGGAAGCCGATCTTCCACTATATGGGCTGCTCGACCTTCTCCAATTTCACCGTCCTGCCCGAGATCGCGGTGGCGAAGATCCGCGCGGATGCGCCGTTCGATACCAGCTGCTACATCGGGTGCGGGGTGACGACCGGGGTCGGCGCGGTCGTGAACACCGCCAAGGTGCAGCCCGGCGAGAATATCGTCGTCTTCGGGCTGGGCGGGATCGGGCTGAACGTCATCCAGGGCGCGAAGCTGGCGGGGGCGGGGCGCATCATCGGCGTCGACATCAACCCGGATCGGGAGGAATGGGGCCGCCGCTTCGGCATGACACATTTCCTCAACGGCAAGGGCCTGTCGCGCGAGGAGACGATCGCGAAGGTGCTCGAGCTCACCGACGGCGGCGCCGACTACAGCTTCGACGCGACCGGCAACGTCGAGGTGATGCGCACCGCACTGGAGGCATGCCATCGCGGCTGGGGCACGTCGATCATCATCGGCGTGGCGGAGGCCGGCAAGGAGATTTCGACCCGCCCGTTCCAGCTGGTCACCGGGCGCAACTGGCGCGGCACCGCATTCGGCGGCGCGAAGGGGCGCACCGACGTGCCGAAGATCGTCGACTGGTACATGAACGGCATGATCGAGATCGACCCGATGATTACCCACCGGCTGACGCTGGAGGAGATCAACAAGGGTTTCGACCTGATGCATGCCGGCGAGAGCATCCGCAGCGTCGTGGTATATTGACCGGACGCCCCTCCCTGTCGGGGAGGGACGACAGGAAGAAGGAGAGGAGCAATTATGTTTTCGCACATGATGGTCGGCTCGAACGACCTCGCCCGGTCCAGGAAATTCTACGACTCGCTGTTCGCGTCGATCGGCGGCAAGCCTGCGATCCAGGATGACAAGGGGCGGCTGATCTACATCCACAACGGCAGCATGTTCCTGGTCGGAAGCCCGATCGACGGCGAGCCGGCGACGCACGCCAATGGCGGCACGATCGGGTTTGCGGTCGACGGACCGGAGCAGGCCGACGCCTGGCACAAGGCCGGGGTCGAGGCCGGCGGCACCGCGATCGAGGATGCGCCCGGCGTGCGCAGCGGAAACGGGATGAACCTGTACCTCGCCTATCTGCGCGATCCGGACGGCAACAAGCTGTGCGCGCTGCACCGGATGCCGAAGGCGGCGTAAGGCGAACCGCGCTCACATCGTCATCCCGGATCAAGGCGAGATGTTTGCAAAAGGCTACTCCGTGCTCCTGCGAAGGCAGGAGCCCAGAGTTGCAGGTCCCATAAGGCGTTGTTCTGCTTGGCCCTGGGCTCCTGCCTGCGCAGGAGCACGGCGTGGACTCGGCGTCGTTGCACCCGCTTTTTGCAAAGGTCCCGCTCAAGGCCGGGGTGGCGGCGAGGCCAATGGAAGGGCATCGGATGGACACCGTCTCCACCTCGCGCGCGCATGGGGGCACGCAGGGCGTCTACCGCCATGCCTCGGCCGCGACCGGCACCGACATGACCTTCTCGGTCTATGTCCCCGATCATGCGCCGGACGCGCGGCTGCCGGTGGTATGGTATCTCTCCGGACTGACCTGCACCCATGCCAACGTGACCGACAAGGGCGAGTTTCGGGCGCATTGCGCGCGGCTGGGACTGATCTTCGTCGCGCCCGATACCAGCCCGCGCGGTGACGACGTGCCGGACGAGGAGGCGTGGGATTTCGCCAAGGGTGCGGGCTTCTACGTCGATGCGACGCAGGAACCGTGGTCCGCGAACTACCGCATGTGGCGCTACGTCACGCAGGAACTGCCCGCGCTGATCGGCGAGTCGTTCCCGGCGGACATGACGCGCCAGTCGATCATGGGGCATTCGATGGGCGGCCACGGCGCGCTGACGATCGGATTGACCTTTCCGGATCGGTTCCGCGCCGTCTCCGCCTTCGCGCCGATCGCGGCGCCGATGCAGGTGCCGTGGGGCGCCGCGCTCGACCGCTATCTGGGCGACGATACCGCGGCGAAACGCGCGCACGACGCGGTCGCGTTGATCGAGGACGGCGCGCGCGTGAAGGAATTGCTGGTGGATCAGGGGGAAGCGGACGGTTTCCTGGCCGAGCAGCTGCGTCCGGACCTTCTGGCGGCGGCGTGCGAGCGCGCCGGGATCGACCTGACGCTGCGGATGCAGCCGGGCTACGACCATAGCTACCATTTCATCTCGACCTTCATGGGCGACCATCTCGACTGGCATGCGGCGCGCCTGCGCGCTTGACGGAACGGGCGGGGGCGGGGCATCAGCCGCCATGGATTCCGACCCCCACAACATGAAGCGCCGCGGCGTGCTGTTCGTCCTGTCCTCGCCGTCGGGGGCCGGAAAGTCGACGATCGCGCGCATGTTGCTGGCCAGCGAGCCGGAACTGTCGCTGTCCGTCTCGGCCACGACGCGCGATATCCGCGAGGGCGAGGTCGACGGGCGCGACTATCATTTCGTGTCGCTGGAGCGTTTCCGCGAGATGGTGGAGGAGCGCGCGTTCCTGGAATGGGCGCACGTGTTCGACCAGCGCTACGGTACGCCGCGTGCGCCGGTCGACGAGATGCTGGCGCAGGGCAAGGACGTGCTGTTCGACATCGACTGGCAGGGCGCGCAGCAGCTGCACCAGATCGCGGGCGGCGACGTGGTGCGCGTCTTCATCCTGCCGCCGTCGATGGCCGAGCTGCGGCGCCGGCTGGAGGGCCGCGCGACCGACGCGCAGGACATCATCGAGCGGCGCATGTCGCGCGCGGATGCGGAGGTCAGCCACTGGGACGGCTATGATTATGTCCTGGTCAACGACGACGTCGAGAGCTGCTATGCAAAGGTGAAGACGATCCTGGCGGCGGAGCGGCTGAAGCGCTCGCGCCAGACCGGGCTGATCGGGTTCATCCGCAAGCTGCGGACGCCGCCCGCGCTACAGTAAGCGCAGGAACCGTACCGCGGCATCGTAATCGCGCCGCCGTGCGTCGCGCGCCTGGGTCGCGAGGTCGTCCTCGCCCCAGCGCTCGACCTGCCAATCCTCGTCCACCATCGCCGCGCTCCACAGCGTGCCGGCATCGACCGCGCCCTCGACCAGCGCGAGCGTGCCGACCAGCGTGCCGGTGATGGTGACGATCGGCGACATGGCGGCGAGGCGGAAGGGATCGCGACTGGCGACGGCGTCCGACAGGCGCGCCAGCGTCGCGGGCGGCTGTGCGCGGTGCATGACGCCGGTCACGATCTCGAAATGCACATCGTAGCGGGTGCGTGCCCAGTCGAGCAACGGATCCCACGTCTCCGCCTGACGCGCGACGAGTTCCTGCGGCCCGTCGGCGCGATAGCAGAGCAGGTCGCTCTGCGCATACCGCGCCAGCCCGGCGGCGAACGTCGCCGGATCGGCGGCGATGCGGTCGATCGCGGCATTGGCGAGCCCGGTCAGCGGCATCGCACGGGGATCGATCGTCTCCGCCACGCCGCGCCATTCGTCCTCGACGGCCGCGGCGAGCGCCGCACCGGGAAGCGCCAGCGGCGCACGGCCGGGCGTGCGGACCGGGCGATCGTCCAGGCGTACGACACGGTCGGCATCGACGCTGACCTCTTTCCAGAAACGCTTCATCGCGGGGTCCGCCAGCGATGCGCCAGCGCCTTGGGGACGATCGCGACGACCCACAGCGCCGCGGCGACGATCGCCAGGCCGAGCAGGCGGGTCGGCAGATCCTCGGCGCGGCCGAGCAGGACGACGCCCAGCACCGCGCCCAGCGTCGCGGCGATGCGCACCGCCATCATCGCGGCCCAGCGCGGCAGCGCGGGATCGCTCATGCCGGCACCGTGGCGAGCAGATGCGCGAGCAGCGCCGCGGCATCGTCGACCACCACCCCGGCGCCGGCCGCACGCAGCGTCGCCGCGTCGTGATAGCCCCAGCCGACGCCGATGCCGCGGACGTCGGCCGCGCGGGCCATCTGCATATCGTAGCTGGTATCGCCGATCATGACCGTCATGTGGGGCGCCGCGCCC
This sequence comes from Sphingomonas adhaesiva, assembly GCF_036946125.1. Classification (NCBI taxonomy): domain Bacteria; kingdom Pseudomonadati; phylum Pseudomonadota; class Alphaproteobacteria; order Sphingomonadales; family Sphingomonadaceae; genus Sphingomonas; species Sphingomonas adhaesiva. The sequence continues at coordinate 1,293,257 of NZ_JAQIJT010000002.1, read as the reverse complement.
GCCTCTGCCATGGCGGCGACGAGCATCGCGGGATGCGGCTTCGACGGATGACGATCCGCGGTCTGCAGCGTGACGAAGCGATCGCCCAGCCCATGATGCGCGAGCAGATGCGCCAGCCCGCGGTCGGACTTGCCGGTCGCCACGCCCAGCAGCCAGCCGTGCGACACGAGCTCCTCCAGCACCGCGACCATGCCGTCGTAGAGCGGCTCGACATCCAGCTCCCCGGCGACGCGCATGCGGTGGAACGCGGCCTTGTAATCCGCCGCCAGCGCGCGGTGCAGTTCCTTCTCCGCGTCGGGGGCCAGCACCGCCACCGCTTCCACCAGGCTCAGGCCGACGATGCCGCGAATCGCCGCGCGGGGCGGCGGGACCAGCCCCGCGCCGGCATAGGCCGCCTCCATGGCGCGACAGATGTTGGCCTCGCCATCGGCGAGCGTGCCGTCGCAGTCGAATACCGCCAGTCGCTGGGTCATCGCGCCTCCGTAGGGCAAGTGCCGGCGGCGCGCCACAACGTCGTATGATCGCATCGGAGCCATGACGTGTGGACGACAAGCGACGAACGGAGCCGGGGGAGCGGCGAGTGGCGCGTTAACCTATGGGTAGGACGAAGCGGATATGGTTAACCGCACGCGGCTGCTGGGGGCGGCCGCTGACTCCTTACGAGCGAGAGCGGGAATGATAGAAGCCGTTGCCCTGACCTACGGAATGCTGCTCAGCTTCGTGCTGTCCGGCGCGTCGCACAACCGCAAGCTGGCGCGGCCGAATCCGCCGATGCTGAACTATGTCGGCTACGTGCTGTTCGGCGCGACCGTCACCGCGGCGCTGCTGCTGGCGGGCTATGGCGTGTGGGGCATGGCGACCGGCGCGGTGCTCGCGGTCTGACGATCAGGGCCGGGGCGCTGCGGCGCGCCGGGAGATCCCGATAGCGGCCAAGGCGAATTTTCATCGGCTGCCGCGAGCTACATGCTTCCTGAGCATCAGGCGTGAGGAGCGATCCCGCGCCTGCTTCTCGACCGTCGTCGTCCTGCGCGCGGCGATACCACCGCATTGACGCGCCGATGGAGGCATGACTCTGCGCCTCCGCCGCCTTCGGTCGAATGCCGCGTGTACGGTACGTCAGCGCCGGCCGCGACCGCCGGAGCCATCCCCGCGACCGCTGCCGCCCGGCTTCACGCCGCGCGACGGGCCGGCAGGCTTCGCTCCGCGACCAGCGCCGCCCGCTTTCGTCCCACGGCCCGCACCGCCCGGTTTCTCGTCGCCGCCGCTGCGCGAACGGCGTTCGCCGCGGCGTTCCTTTCGCACCGACTTGGCATGCGCGCGCGCGCGCGCCTTCTTCTCCTCGCGGGTGGGCGGGGTGGGCTCGTCGAGCGGCATCATGTCGCCCGCCATCGGTTCGAACCCCAGTCCGGCGAGGCTTTCCGCGAAATGCGTCGGCAGCTCGGCGGTCACCTCGATCTCGCCGCCGTCGGGATGATCGACCCGGATGCGCCGCGCGTGGAGGTGCATCTTGCGGCTGATCCCGCCGGTCAGGAACGCGGCGGGGCCTCCGTACTTGCCGTCGCCGACGATGGGATGACCGATCGCCGCCATATGGACGCGCAACTGATGCGTGCGTCCGGTGAAGGGTTGAAGCTCGACCCAGGCGGCGCGATTGCCCGCGCGCTCGATGACGCGGTAGCGGCTGCGTGCCGGGCTGCCTTCCGCCTCGTCGACATGCATCTTCTCGCCGCCCGTGCCGGGCTGTTTGGCGATCGGCAGGTCGATCGTGCCGTCGTCGATCGAGGGTACGCCGACGATCAGCGCCCAGTAGACTTTCTTCGCGGACCGGCCTGAAAAGGTCTTGGCGAAGAACGCCGCCGCGCGCGAGGTCCGCGCCACCAGCAGTGCGCCGGACGTGTCCTTGTCCAGCCGATGGACGAGCTTGGGGCGACCCTCCGCCTCGTACTGAAGCGCGTCGAGCAGGCCGTCGACATGCTGCGTCGTCTTGGTACCCCCCTGGGTCGCCAGCCCCGGGGGCTTGTTGAGGACCAGCGCCTGCGCGTCCTTGTGGATCACCATCTCGCGCGCGAAGGCTTCTTCGTCCGCGGTGAGCGCAGGGCGGGTACGTTCGGGCCGAACGTCGCCGCGGACCGGCTCGGCCGGGGGAATGCGCAGCACCTGCCCGGACTGGAGCCGGTCGCCCGGTGCGACACGCGCGCCGTCGACCCGTATCTGCCCCGTACGTGCCCATTTCGCGACGGTCGTGAAGCTGGTGGCGTCGAGGTGCCGCTTGAACCAGCGGTCGACACGGATGCCGTCATCGTCGGGGGCGATGGTGAACTGGCGGACCTGATCGCTCATGCCGCCACCCGCGCGATCGACAGGCCGAGGAACAGCGCCAGCACGGCGCCGGCGACCGAGAGCAGGACATAGCCCGTCGCGGCGGCGAGATCGCCGCGCTGGATCATGCCGACCGTATCGAGCGCGAAGGCGGAGAAGGTCGTGAAACCGCCGAGGACGCCGGTGCCGAGCAGCAGCCGCCAGTTATCGCCGCCCGAGGTGCCGCGGGCGAGCACGCCCACCAGCGCTCCCATCAGCAGCCCGCCGACCAGATTGACGGTCAGCGTGCCCCAGGGCCAGTCGGGGCCGAAAGCGGACAGGGTCGCGCGGTTGACGAGGTGGCGCGCACCGGCGCCCACCGCACCGCCCGCCATGACGAGAAGAAGGGGATACATCCCCGCCCTCTATCCGCTTTCTCGCGCCAAGGGAAACGGGCCGGTCGCCCCGTCGTGCGACCGACCCGTCCGACAGGCTTGGTGAGGATCAGGCGGGGGAGCTTTCCGCGGTGGTCTGCACCTTGGCATGGCTGCCGGCCTCGTCCGACCGGATCGTGCCGCCGAACAGCATTTTCAGCCGGCCGCCGAGCGAGATGTCCGTCTCCCACAGCTCCGCGCTGTCGATGTCGACGCGGAGCAGCGCGAGATTCGGGTCCTCCTTGCCGCCCGGAAACCAGGCCTCGACCTGCTTGTTCCACAGCTTGTCGATCTGGGCGCGGTCGTTGTCGATGCGGGCGTCGCCGTCGAGGCAGGCGAAGAAGTCGTGCCCCTTCGACACATATTGCATCATGACCTTGCCGCCGCCGGCGACCCGGTTGTCCTTGCCGATGAAGAAGAACAGCGTGTCGACCTGATCCTCGTCCAGCTGCGCGGTCAGCGGTTCGCTGTGCGACGATCCGTCCGCCTTGCCGACCATGACGAAGGGGCTGTCCGCCATCTTCTTCCACAGGTCTTCCTTCAGCTTCCTCGGATCGGTGTTGGCGTCCGCCATGTGTCGTCTCCTCTCGAACGGTTCGGTCGGGAAACGAGGGGCGGGGGCGTTGGTTGCGATCCCCAACGCGGCGACGTTGCGCGCGGGAAAGGGCTTCCGCATGATCCGAGGCGGCGGCGATCCTGCCGCCCATCCGTGGAGGTGACTATGTCCATCACCGAATTGTCCTCGCTTCTGGGGCTGATGATCGCATTCGGCATGCTTGTGCTGAAGGTGATCGAGGTCTCGCGACGAAGTTAGGGCACGGGCGGGGATCAGTCTGGCAGCTGGTCCCCAAACGTAAAGAACCCCGACCGCTGGCACGATCGGGGTTCCCGTGAAGGCGCTATGTCATCGCCTGCGATAATATGTAGCGTTCTGTCAAAGATTGTTCAACGTTACAGCACCTCGAACAGGCCCGCGGCACCCATGCCGCCGCCGACGCACATCGTGACGACGACATACTTCGCGCCGCGGCGCTTGCCCTCGATCAGCGCGTGGCCGGTCATGCGCGCGCCCGACATGCCGTACGGATGGCCGATCGAGATCGCACCGCCGTTGACGTTGAGCAGCTCGTCCGGAATGCCCAGCGTGTCACGGCAGTAGAGGACCTGCACCGCGAACGCCTCGTTCAGCTCCCACAGGCCGATGTCGCCGACCTTCAGCCCGTTGCGCTCCAGCAGCTTGGGGATCGCGAAGACCGGGCCGATGCCCATCTCGTCGGGCTTGGTGCCCGCCACCGCCATGCCGACATAGCGGCCGAGCGGGGTGAGGCCCTTCGCCGCGGCGACCTTCTCCTCCATCAGCACGCTGGCCGAGGCGCCGTCCGACAGCTGCGAGGCATTGCCGGCGGTGATGTTGAGGTCGGGGCCCAGCACCGGCTTCAGGCTCTTCAGCCCCTCCAGCGTGGTGTCGGCGCGGTTGCCCTCGTCCTTCGACAGGGTCACTTCCTCGTAGGAAACCTCCTTGGTCTCCTTGTTGACGTTCGCCTTGGTCGCGGTGACGGCGACGATCTCGTCATCGAACTTGCCCGCGGCCTGCGCGGCGGCGGTGCGCATCTGCGACTGATAGCCGTATTCGTCCTGCGCGTCGCGGCTGATGCCGTAGCGCTTGGCGACGACCTCGGCGGTCTGGAGCATCGGCATGTAGATGTCGTTGTGCATCGCCAGCAGCTCCTTGTCGGGTGCGACGCGCATTTCGGGCGTCTGCACCAGCGAGATGCTGTCGACGCCGCCGCCGATCGTCACGTCCATGCCGTCGACGACGATCTGCTTCGCGGCGGTGGCGATCGCCATCAGGCCCGAGGCGCACTGACGGTCGAGCGACATGCCCGACACCTCGATCGGCAGCCCGGCGCGCAGCAGCGACGTGCGCGCGATATTGCCGGCCTGGTGCCCCTGCTGGAGCGCGGAGCCGATGACGACGTCCTCGACCTGTCCACCCTCGACGCCGGCGCGCTCGACCGCGGCCTTGATCGCGTGGCTGGCGAGCGTGGGGGAGGGGAGGTTGTTGAACGCACCGCGATAGGCGCGGCCGATCGGGGTGCGGGCGGTGGAGACGATGACGGCGGAACGCATGGGAACCTCGTGAAACTCCCCTCCCTTTCAAGGGAGGGGCTGGGGGTGGGTGGCGTGCTCGCGGTACGGAGCCGCCGATCGATGGAGGGAGCCGTGTCGCCAGGCGTCGACCCACCCCAACCCCTCCCTTAAAAGGGAGGGGCTTGGCAATCGTTCAGGCGAAGACCTGCGTGATCCACTCGGCGATCATTGCGGGCTTGTCGCTGCCGTCGATCTCGATCGTGGTCTCGGTGGTGTACTGATACTGGCCGGGGCGCTTTTCCTCGAACTCGACGATCTTCGAGCGCGCGCGGACCTTCGATCCCGAGGGTACGGGCGCCAGGAAGCGCACCTTGTTGCCGCCGTAGTTGACGCCCATCTTCACGCCGTCCAGCTTCGGCGCGTCGGGCGTCTTCATCGACAGCAGCGGCAGCAGCGACAGCGTCAGGAAGCCGTGTGCGATCGTGGTGCCGAACGGCGTCAGCTTCGCACGTTCCGGGTCGATGTGGATGAACTGATGATCGCCGGTCGCTTCGGCGAACTTGTTGATCATGTCCTGGGTCACCTCGACCCATTCGGACACGCTCTCCTGGCCGATCGCGGCCTTCATTTCGTCTGCGGTCACCTGTGCCTCCCCTCGTCGAGCAGCGGTGCGCCTCTCTAGGCGTTCGCGCTGCACCGCCGCAAGGGGGAGCGAACCGCGGGCACGAAAAAGCCGCCGGACCTAGCGTCAACGGCGGCTTTTCCGTCACTCGAACGACCCGAAGCGGGCGGACCCGATCTTCGAATCGCGCGAATCGCCTAGCGGCAGCGCACCTTGCCCCTGTCGATCGACCGGCCCAGCAGCGCGCCGCCGGCACCGCCCGCCAGCGTGCCGAGCAGCCCGCCGCCGATCAGGTTGCCGACCACCGCGCCGCCGACGCCGCCGACCACCAGCCCGGTCGTCCCGTCGTTGCGGCGGCAATAGGTGCGCCCGTCGCGCCCGCGATAGATCTGATCCTCGCGCGACAGCCGGCGCTCGCGCGCATTGCTGCGGCGATAGTCGCGCGCCGCATCCCAGTCGCGATCGTCGCCATGCCAGCGATAGTCGCGATCGCGGTTCTGCGCGGCGGCGGGGGCGACCGCCAGCGGGGTGGACAGCGTGGCCAGCATCAGGGCGGACAGGACGGCACGTTTCATTTCGTTTCTCCTCTGCGACCGCGACAACGCCAGCCGGCGCGCGAGGTTCAACGCTGTTCCGCGGGCGCGATATGAAGCTGCTCGGAATAGGGCATGATGAGCGTGCCGTCGGGCGCCGCGGTGAACGTCGTCTGCGTCGGATAGGGGATAACGATGCCTTCCTCGGCGAAGCGCCGCACGATCGCGACCACCAGGCGGTTGCGCGTGTCGTGCGCGACCGACCAGTCGCCGCCCGGCGTATCGACCTGGAGCACCATGTCGATGCTCGACGCGCCGAACGTCTCGAACCCCGCACGCGCGACGGTCGCACCCTCCGCCTCGACCAGTTCGGTCAGGATCGCGGGGATGCGGGCCAGCGTATCGGGCGGCGTCTCGTAGGCGACACCGATCGTATAGGCGACGCGGATGTGGTCGCGCAGCGTGACGTTCTGGATCTCCTTGTCGAGCAAATTGCGGTTGGAGATGATGCGCAGCTCGCCGGTATAGGCGCGGATGCGGGTCGATTTCAGCCCGATCGCCTCGATCACGCCGCTGGTATTGTCGTAGCTGACCTTGTCGCCGCGGCGGAAGGGGCGGTCGAAGATGATCGCGAGCGCGGCGAACAGATCGGCGAAGATGCCTTGCGCGGCGAGGCCGATCGCGATGCCGCCGACCCCCAGCCCCGCGACCAGGCCGGTCACGTTGACGCCCAGATTGTCGAGCACGACGACCAGCGCGATCGCGAACACCGCGAAGCTGACCAGCAGCCGGATCAGCCCCATCGCGCTGACCAGCGCCTCGCCCGCATAATGTTCCGACCGGGTGCGGTGCTCGATCGCGCCCAGGATCAGCTCGCGCGCCCAGATCGCGGCCTGGAACACCGCGGCGACGGTGAAGAGGAAGGTCGCGGTCGTGTCCACCTCCGGCGGGGTGACGGCATAGCCGCTGACCAGCTTCGCGGAGAGCATGATGATGAAGAAGGCGTTGGTCCGCTCGATCGCGCGGCCCAGCACCGCGGACCAGCCGGTGCCGCTCTCGCTGCGCTTCGCCAGCCGCGGGCCGAACCGGCGCAGCCAGAAAAGGAGGAGCGCGATGACGGCGCCGGCGCCGACCGCGATCAATATCTCCAGCCAGCGTTCCTGAAGCCAGGTGATGCTGGAGCCGAACAGCCGGTTCGCCTGCGCGCCGACCGCACCCGCGTCGAAGGCGGCGCGGTGCGCCGCGGTGGTGTTGCTTGCTGCACTCATTGTTTACGCCGCCTTCAGCTCGCACGCACCGGATTGTTCCAGGAAGGCGATCAGCCCGCGTTCGTGCCGGGTCAGATAGCTCGTCGCGCGCGGCAGCCTGAGCGATTGGCGGAACGCCGCCTGCGCCGCCTTGTCCTTGCCCAGTTCGATCAACGCCGGATGGACGTAGGACTTGCGCGCGATCGCCGGCGTGTTTCCCAGCCGCTCCACGACCGGCTCGAGCATGGTCTTCAGCCCGATCGGCGCGTCCGCCTCCGCCAGCGCCTCGAAGGCGACGACGCTCGCTCCCCAGGTGCGGAAATGCTTGGCGGTGAAGCCGTCACCCATCGCCTCGCGCAGATAGGCATTGACGTCGGACGAGGTGACCGCATGCGGCGCGCCGTCCTCACCGACATATTGGAACAGCTTCTGCCCCGGCAGGTCCTGACACTTCTTGACGAAGCCGGCGAGGCTGCGGTCGGTGATCCGCAGCCGGCGCTGCTTGCCCGACTTGGCACGATATTCCAGCGTCAGCGTGCTGCCGCGGATTTCGGCGTGGCGATCCCGCAGCGTCGTCAGTCCGAAGCTCTTGTTGCTCTTCGCATAGGCCTCGTTGCCGATCCGCAGCGAGGCGACGTCGAGCAGCTTCACGATCGCGGCGACGGTGCGCTCCTTGCTGTGGCGCCGCTTGGCGAGGTCCGCCTCGACCCGCGCGCGCAGCTTCGTCAGCGCACGACCGAACGGGGCGCACAGATCGTACTTCGCGGCCTCCTGCTGGGCGCGGAAGCCGAGATGATAGCGATATTGCTTGCGCCCCTTCTCGTCCCAGCCGACCGCCTGGATATGGCCGTCGGCATGGGGGCAGAACCAGGCGTCGGTGTAGGCGGGTGGCAGGCCGATGGCGTTGAGCCGATCGATCTCGTCGCGGTCCGTGATGCGACTGCCGTCGGCATCGTAATAGGCCCAGGCGCCGTGTCGCGTCTTCCTGCGTGTGATGCCCGGCGCCCCGTCGTCGCAATAAACAATCTTCTGCGTCACTTAGCCCTTCCGGTCGTGCGAGCGCCTCGTCTCGTGGAGAAATGCGCGGGGTATCGCTTCGTTCCGGAACGGAGGCGCCGCGGCGGGGGTTCAGCCGCGGCTATCCCCCAAGCAGCAGATGGAGAATCCCCATGGCCGACCTGTCGCAAGCGCGCGTGCTGATGATCGCCGCCGACGGTTTCGAGACGGTCGAACTGTTCGAACCGCGCAAGGCGCTGGAAGCGGCGGGGGCGACGGTGTCGCTCGCGTCGATCAGGCGCGACCCGATCCAGGGGATGAAGGGCGACATCAACAAGGCCGAGACGGCCACCCCCGACCTGACGCTGGAAGAGGTGGAGGTCGACGATTACGACGCGCTCGTCCTGCCGGGCGGGGTCGCCAATCCCGACAAGCTGCGGGTCGAGGAGCGCGCGGTCGAGATCGTGCAGCAGTTCATGGACGACGACCGGATCGTCGCCGCGATCTGCCACGCGCCGTGGCTGCTGGCGGAGGCGGACGTGATCGACGGTCGCCGCCTGACCGGATACGTCTCGATCCGTACCGACCTGGAAAATGCGGGCGGCGACGTGGTGGACGAGGAAGTGGTCGTCGACGGCAACCTCATCACCAGCCGCAAGCCGGACGACATCCCCGCCTTCAACGAGGCGATCATCCAGGCGCTGACCGAAGATCTGACGGACGCCGACTGATCCCGGCGCGCGATCGTGGCGCCAGGACCGACGCCACGATCGCGTTCCACAGGCTTCGACAGCGGGCATCGGTCGCCCTATAGCGGGCGGACGATGTCCGACTCCTTCGATCTCGGGACCCCGCCCGCACCGGCGGCCACCGCGCAGCCTTACCGCGTGCTGGCGCGCAAATACCGGCCGCAGACCTTTTCCGAGCTGATCGGGCAGGGTGCGATGGTCCAGACGCTGGGCAATGCGATCCGGCGGCAGCGTATCGCGCATGCCTTCCTGCTGACCGGCGTGCGCGGCGTGGGGAAGACCAGCACCGCGCGGCTGATCGCGAAGGCGCTCAACTGCATCGGGCCGGACGGGCAGGGCGGCCCGACGATCGATCCGTGCGGGGTGTGCGAGCCGTGCCGCGCCATCGCCGAGGGGCGCCATATCGACGTGATCGAGATGGACGCCGCCAGCCACACCGGCATCGACGACATCCGCGAGATCATCGAGGCATCGCGCTACGCCGCGGTGTCGGCGCGCTACAAGATCTACATCATCGACGAAGTCCACATGCTGTCGAAGGCCGCGTTCAACGGCCTGCTCAAGACGCTGGAGGAGCCGCCGGCGCACGTGAAGTTCCTGTTCGCCACGACGGAGGTGAACAAGGTGCCGGTGACGGTCCTGTCGCGCTGCCAGCGCTTCGACCTGCGGCGTATCCCCGCCGATACGCTGGCGGCGCATTTCGCGCGCGTGGTGGAGGCGGAGGGGGCCGAGGCGGAGGCCGAGGCGCTGGCGCTGATCGCGCGCGCGGCGGAAGGATCGGCGCGTGACGGCCTGTCGATCCTGGACCAGGCGATCGCGCATGCCGACATGGCGGGCGGCGGCGTCCGCGCCGATGCGGTGCGCGAGATGCTGGGCCTGTCGGATCGCAATGCGGTGCGCGACCTGCTGGCGCTGGTGCTGGCGGGCGACGCGCCGGGCGCGCTGTCGGCGCTGCGGCGGCAATACGACCTGGGCGTCGATCCGCTGGGCGTGATGCGCGCGCTGCTGGAGGCGGTGCACGGCGTGACGCAGGTGAAGGTGGGCGCGCCCGACGACCCCGCGCAGCCGCTGGAGGAACGCGCCGCCTATCGGGAGTGGGCGGGCACGATGTCGTTCCCCGCGCTCCACCGGCTGTGGCAGCTGTTCCTGAAGGGGCATGAGGAGGTGTCGCGCGCGGCGCTGCCGATCGAGACGGCGGAGATGGCGATCCTGCGCGCGATCCATGCCTCGATGCTGCCCGACCCCGGCGATCTGGCGCGGCGGCTGGCCGGCGGATCGGTGAGTGCGCCGCCGGGGGTTTCCGCCCCGCCGGCACCCCCGGCGGCGCCCGCCGATCGCTCGCCCGCCGACTTCGCGGGCGTCATGGCGCTGCTCGACGAGCGGGGGAAGCTCGACCTGCTGGTGCGGCTGAAGCGCGGGGCGAGCCTGGTGCGCTACGCGCCGGGCGAGATCGTGCTGAGCGGCAGCCGCCCGCTGTCGACCGACACGCTGACCGATCTGGCGGCCGTGCTGCGCGAGGCGACGGGCCGTCCGTGGAATATCTCCATGGCGGACGTGCCCGGCGCGCCGACCGTGTTCGAGGCGGAGCAGGACGTGGTGCAGGCACGCCATGACGCGGCGCGCGCGAACCCGATCGTCGCCGCCGCGTTTGACCATTTCCCCGGGGCCGAACTGATCGAGCCCAAACCAGCCAAGCGGAGCATCACGTGAAGGATCTGAACGACATCCTGGCCATGGCGCAGAACGTCCAGGCCGAGCTGCAGAAGGCGCAGGACAGCCTCGACACGATCGAGGTCGAGGGCGCGGCCGGCGGCGGGCTGGTCAAGGTGAAGGCGTCGGCCAAGGGACGGATCATCTCCGTGTCGATCGACGATTCGCTGATCGTGCCGTCGGAAAAGCAGATGCTGGAGGACCTCGTCGCCGCCGCGTTCAACGACGCACGGGCGAAGGCGGATGCGGCGTCGTCGACCGAAATGTCGAAGATGACCAGCGGCCTGCCGCTGCCGCCGGGGTTCAAGCTGCCGTTCTGATCCGGTACGCGGATGTTGTTGGCGCAGCGGAACAATATCGCATTGTTTCGCATTCGTGGCTGCATCTTGAACGGGAGGAAGCCATGACCGACGACCGCGTGACCCAGACCCCGCACACCACGATCATCGAGCGCCGCGGTGGCGGCGGCGGCGTGCTGATCGGGATCGCCGTGCTGCTGGCGGTGATCGTCGGTGCCTATTTCCTGCTGATCCGCAACGACAGCGAGGTCGCGAAGAACAATGCGATCACCTCGGCGGCGAAGAGCGTCGAGAGCACGTCGGACAAGGCCGGCGCGGCGATATCGGGCGACAGCAAGTAAGCATCGGCCCACGTCACACCGGCTCAGCGGGGGACTCCGCCTCTGGTCACCCGAATATGAGGTCCGGCTCAATCATACCGTCATCCCGGGCTTGACCCGGGATCCTGCTTTTCTTCGGCTACCGGCGTAAGAAGCGGGACCCCGGGTCACCCCCCGGGGTGACGGTAAGGAGCCGGATTTGTGCTCGACCGGACAAGCGCGCGGTGACGACCCAGCGCGATTGCCGGTCACGCCCCGGGGTGACGAATACCTACCTCAAGCAGGCGTCCAGCCCGCTGCGCCGAACGATTCCGACGTAGCGCGCGATCGTATTGCCGTGGCGCCGGACGAAGCCGGTCGGCGATACCGCCTCGCGCTTCTTCGGCAGCGGCAGGACGGCGGCGATGCGCCCCGCCTCGGTCGGCGTCAGTCGTGCGGCGGAGTGGCCGAAATAGCGCTGCGCCGCCGCTTCGACGCCATAGGTGCCGATGCCGGTTTCCGCGATGTTCAGATAGACCTCCATGATCCGCTTCTTGCCCCAGATCGTCTCGATCAGGAGCGTGAACCACGCCTCCAGCACCTTGCGGACATAGCCGCCGCCCTGGAACAGGAAGGCGTTCTTCGCGGTCTGCTGGCTGATCGTGGAGCCGCCGCGGATGCGCCCCCCTTCCGCGTTGCGCATCGCCGCGCCCGCGATCGCGCCCCAGTCGAAGCCGTGGTGGGTGCAGAATTTGCTGTCCTCCCCCGCGATCGCGGCGCGTGCCATGTCGGGATCGATGTCGGACAGCGGCGTCCAGTCCTTCGTCACCGAATGGCCCGCGAGCGTGTCGCCCAGCATCGTGAAGGTGAACGGCGGCGGCACGACCGCGTAGAGGCCGACCCACAGGATCGATACCAGCACGAAGCCCAGGACGACCTTCAGGAGCAGGCGGACGGCGCGAAACATGCGCGCGACCCTAACGCCTGTCAGCCGTCGAGCAAGGCGCGTGCCGAGGCGACGCCGGTTTCATAGGCGCCGTGCGCAGTGGAGAAATCATGGCCATGGCAGGCCTCGCCCGCGAAGAAGAGGCGACCGTCGACCGGCGCGGCAAGGACGTCGCGCGCCGCGGCCTGCCCGATGCGCGCGTGCGAGTAGCTGCCGCCGATCCACGATTCGTGCCGCCAGCGTGTCGCGGCGACAGGGCGCATCCGCTGCCGCCAATCGCTGCCGAGCAGGGCCGCCAGCTCGTCGATCGCGAAGGCGGCGGCGGCGCCGTCTTCCTCCAGCATGGCCGCCGTGTCCCCGCCGAAGAACGCCTCGATCATCGGAAAGCCGAGCGGGGACAGGCGGTAGCTGGCGGTGCGGCCGCGGTGCGGATCGCCGATCAGATGCGCGTTGGCGGGCCAGTCGACGCGATCGACCGACAGGAACACCTTGTCCGCGACGCCCAGCGGCAGCGCGGCCGCAGCGTCGCGCTTCGCGGGAAGCGGCGGGTCGAAGATGAGGCGGCCCTCCGCCAGGATGGTGGTCGGCACCGCGACGATCGCCGCGCTCGCCTCGATCGTTCCGGCACTGGTTTCGACGCGCAGGGTTCGCCCGCGGTGATCGATGCGCGTCACGGGGGTCGACAGCCGCACGTCGACCCCCTGCGCGTGACCGGCGATCAGCGTGCCGTAACCCTCGCGCACCGACCAATTGTCGTCGGTCGCGGCGTCTTCGTAGGCGAGCCAGTCATGGAGCGACACCTCGTCGAGGGGGGCGCCGTTGGCGAAGCCGGAGATCGCGTCGAGCATCGGGCGCCACGGGTCATCGGCCGCGACGAAGGCGGAGAGCGGCCGGTCGGGGCCGGCGCTGGCGGCACGCGCGCGCTCCTCCCATCGGTCGCGTGCGGCGGCGAACGCCTGCTGCTCGGCGGGCGGATAGCCCAGGTCGCGCCATTGCTCGCCCCAGCGGGCGGTGTCGGTGGCGATGGTGAAGCCGCGAGCGCGCGCGATGTCGGTCCACGGGTTGCGCCGTGCCGAGTGAAGCCAGCCGCAGCCGAGGTCGAGAGTCGCGTCGCCGTGGCGCAGCGAGCGTGCGCGGCCGCCGATGCGGTCGCTCGCCTCGAGAAGGAGAACACGGCGGCCCGCATCGTGGAGGTGGCGGGCGGCGGCGATCCCGGCGGCTCCGGCACCGATGACGACGAAGGGAAGAGGTTGGGACGGCATCGGACGGGGAACGCACGGGCCACGCTTAGGTGGCGTGGCTTGCCGACACGTCCCGCCGGACTTGAGTGAGACCTTCGCGAAAGCCGAAAGTCTGCTTGTTCCCCGGCGAAGGCCGGGCCCCGGTTGGGCGACGTTTCAGCATCTTACGCGCCGCTCGTTCCCGAACCCCGGCCTTCGCGGGACGTTTGCAAAACGGCTGCACCGTGCTCCTGCGCAGGCAGGAGCCCAGAGTTGCAGGTCCCATAAGGCGTTGTTCTGCGTGGCCCTGGGCTCCTGCCTGCGCAGGAGCACGGCGTGGGCTGGGTGCCGTTGCACCTGTTTGCAAAGGCCCCGGTCAAGCCCGGAGTTACGGCATTCAGGCCGTCAGCAGCCGCTTCTCGCCCGCGAGCCGCATCATCGCGCGCTGAAGCTTCTCGAACGCGCGCACCTCGATCTGGCGGACGCGTTCGCGGCTGACGCCGTACACCTGCGACAATTCCTCCAGCGTCTTGGGATCGTCGGTCAGGCGACGCTCGGTCAGGATGTGCTTCTCGCGATCGTTGAGGTCGCCCATCGCATCGACCAGCATGTCGTGGCGAACGTCGGCCTCCTGCTGGTCGGCGACGATCGTGTCCTGCAACGGCGCGTCGTCCTGCAGCCAGTCCTGCCACTGACCCTCGCCGTCCTCGCGCATGGGCACGTTGAGCGACGTATCGCCGCCCATCGCCATGCGGCGGTTCATGCTGACCACGTCCGCCTCGGTGACGCCCAGGTCGGTCGCGATCTTCTGCACGTTCTCGGGCGTCAGATCGCCGTCCTCGAACGCGTCGAGGCGCGCCTTCATCCGGCGCAAATTGAAGAACAGCTTCTTCTGCGCCGCGGTGGTGCCCATCTTCACCAGGCTCCACGACCGCAGGATGAATTCCTGGATCGAGGCACGGATCCACCACATCGCATAGGTCGCGAGGCGGAAGCCGCGATCCGGCTCGAACTTCTTCACGCCCTGCATCAGGCCGATATTGCCCTCCGAAATCAGCTCGCTGACCGGCAGGCCATAGCCGCGATAGCCCATCGCGATCTTCGCGACGAGGCGCAGGTGCGACGTCACCAGCTGCGCCGCTGCGTCGGTGTCGCCATGCTCCTGGAAGCGCTTGGCGAGCATATATTCCTGCTCGGGCGCGAGGATCGGAAATTTCTTGATCTCGGAAAGATAGCGGTTGAGCGATTGCTCCCCGCCAAGCGCAGGGATCGTCGCGGGGACGTTGCTGCGAGCTGCCATGATCCTCAATCTCCCTTCCTCGCGGAGGACGCGACTGCCCGAAAACGGCACAACCGACATAGTCCGCACTTATACGATGAGCTGACTGAACAGTTCCTGCATGTCGGGCGGCATCGCGCTTTCGAAGGCCAGAGCCGCACCCGTGATGGGGTGGATGAACCCCAGGTGCGCGGCGTGCAATGCCTGACGACGGAAACCGAGCGTTTCCAGAACCGCCTTGTGAGCCTGTTTTGTTCTACCATAGACCGGGTCGCCCAGCAAGGCGTGCCCGATGGAGGCCATGTGCACCCGGACCTGATGCGTGCGCCCGGTTTCCAGCCGGCATTCGACCAGCGCGCCGTCGCGCAACGGCTCCATCGTCCGATAGTGCGTGACCGCGCGCTTGCCCCCCGCGACGATCGCGACCTTCTTGCGATTGACCGGCGAGCGCGCCAGCGGGGCGTCGACGCTCCCTGAGGGCGGCACCGGGCGCCCCCCGACGATGGCGCGGTAGCGGCGGTCGATCGAATGAGCGGCGAACTGCCGCGCCAGCCCCTCGTGCGTGCGGTCGGTCTTGGCCGCGACCATCAGCCCCGACGTGTCCTTGTCGATACGGTGCACGATCCCCGGCCGCGCGACCCCGCCGATCCCGGACAGCGAGCCGCCGCAATGATGCAGCAGCGCATTGACCAGCGTGCCGTCGAGATTGCCGGCGGCGGGGTGGACGACCAGACCGGCAGGCTTGTCGATCACGATCAGATGCTCGTCCTCGTACGCGACGACGAGCGGAATGTCCTGTGCCTCGTTATGTGCGGGCGTGGGGGCGGGGACGGCGACGCGGTAGACCTCGCCCGCCTTCGCGCGCCGCGCGGGGTCGCGCACGGCCGTCGCCTCGCGCGCGACCTGCCCGGCGTTGATGAGAACCTTCAGCCGCTCCCGCGACAATGTCGGGACCGCCTCGGCCAGCGCACGATCCAGCCGCCAGCCGTCCGAGCCGGCCGCGATCGTCGCTTCGATGATGGAAACCCCCCGGTCCATTGTCCTGTGCTAGATGGGGTGGATGCTGGAAATTGCAATCCGCCTGCGAAACGAGATCGCCGCCGCGGCCGCCGCCACGCCCGGGGTGGAGGTGTGCGGGCTGTTGCTGGGCGCGGCGGCGCGGGTCGAGCGCATCCTGCCGTGCCGCAACGTCGCGACCGACCCCGCCCGGCGGTTCGAGATCGATCCCGCGGCGCTGATCGCGGCGCATCGCGCCGGCCGGGCGGGCGGGCCGCGGGTGATCGGCCATTATCATTCGCACCCGACGGGCGTCGCGGCACCGTCCCCCCGCGACGCGGCGGACGCGGTCGCGGACGGCAGCATCTGGATCATCGTCGCGGGGCGCGAGCTGACCGCGTGGCGCGCGGTGGCGCAGGGCGCGCTCCACGGCCGCTTCGACGCGCTGGCGCTGACGCAGCCCGGTTGCGCTACGCCCGGCGAGCGGCCACAAGGCGGCTCCGCCGTTTCCCCGAGGTAATGCATCCCATGACCATCAGCCCGGTCGATTTCGCCAGCCTGCTTTGTTCGCGGCTGTGCCACGACCTGCTCTCGCCGATCGGGGCGCTCAACAACGGGCTGGAACTGCTGGCGGACGAAACCGATCCGGAGATGCGGCAGCGCTGCCTGGAGCTGCTGAACGAAAGCGCGCGGGTATCGGCCAACAAGCTGAAGTTCTTCCGGCTCGCCTTCGGCGCGGCGGGCGGCTTCGGCGAGCGGGTCGACGTGCGCGAGGCGCGCGGCGCGGTCGAGGGGCTGCTGGGCGACAACAAGCGGCTGGCGCTCCACTGGGCGGTGGAGGAACCCGAATTGCCCAAGGCGGCGGTCAAGGTGCTGCTGAACCTGGCGCTGATCGCGGGCGATACGCTGGTGCGCGGCGGCGCGGTGACGATCGGCAGCGAGGAAACAGCGGACGCGACCGAGATCGTGCTGCGCGCGGAGGGGCCACGCATCGTGCTCGATCCGGACCTGCGCTCCACACTGACCCACGGCGCGGGCAGCGAGGCGGTGACTCCGCGCGCCGCGGCCGCCTTCCTGGTCCATGCCATCGCCAGCGAGGCGGGCGGCTCGGTAATCGTCAGCGAGCCGGTCGAAGGGACGCTGCTGTTCGGCGCCGCCATCCCGCACCGCTGATGCGCGGGCGGTAAACGCCCTTTTAACCCGGCCCGTGCGAAGCCCCGCGTCAAAGCAACGCGACGGGACCGCATGGACGATCTGCTGCAGGAATTCATCGCCGAGACGCGCGAGACGCTGGACGCCTTGTCCGGCGAGATCGTCGGCTGGGAGGCCGACCCGACCGACCGCGCGCGACTGGATGCGATCTTCCGCTTCGTCCACACCATCAAGGGCAGCTGCGGCTTCCTCGACCTGCCGCGGCTGGCGCGGCTGAGCCACGCCGCGGAGGATGCGCTGGCGGCGGTGCGCAGCGGCGACCGCGCGCCCGATGCCGTGCTGGTCAGCGCGATCCTGGCGATCATCGATCGCATCGGCGATGTTGTGGAGGCGATCGACGCGGGCGGCGGGCTGGACGACAGCGGCGAGGACGATCTGATCGCTGCGCTCGACGGCCCCTGTGCCGCCGCGATGGAGGCCGCCGCGCTGATCGCGCCGGTGACGATCGAGGCCCTGAGCGAAGCCGGCAGCGAGCCGCGCACCGGGATCGGTGCGCCGGCCGCCCCGGCCCGCGCCGCCACGCGATCGGTGCGGCTGTCGGTCGACCTGCTCGACCGGATGATGAGCGGGGTGTCGGAGATGGTGCTGGCGCGCAACCAGCTGGCGCGCCACGTCCGCGACATCGAGGATCCGGGGCTGGAGGCGCTGCTGGAACGGCTGACGCTATCGGTCGACGACCTGCGCGACATCGTCACGCGGACGCGGATGCAGCGCGTGGAGACGCTGTTCGCCGCGCTGCCCCGGCTGGTGCGCGATACCGCGGGGGCGCTGGGCAAGTCGGTATCGCTCGTCATCGAGGGCGGCGATGTCGAGCTGGATCGCGAGATGATCGAGGCGCTGCGCGATCCTTTGGTCCATCTGGTGCGCAACGCGATCGATCACGGCATCGAATCGCGCGCCGACCGCATCCTGTCCGGCAAGCCCGCCACGGCGGAACTGCGCGTCGTCGCGCGGCAGGCCGGCAACCTCATCATCATCGACATCGTCGATGACGGGCGCGGCGTGGATACCGGCGCGCTGGTCGCCAAGCTGGGCCGCGAGCAGCCCTTGCGCGCCGCATCGCTGGCGATGCTGGACGAGGAGGCGCGCATCGCGCTGATGTTCGAGCCGGGGCTGTCGACGCGCGACACCGCAACCACGCTGTCCGGTCGCGGGGTGGGCATGGACGTGGTGAAGGCGAACGTCGAGCAGATCGGCGGCCGCATCTCGCTCAACAACCGGCCGGGGCAGGGGCTGACGGTGTCGCTGGAGGTGCCGCTGACGCTGGCGATCCTGAACGCAGTGATCGTCGAGGCGGCGGGTACCCGCTTCGCGATCGCGCGGCAGTCGGTCGACGAGATCGTCGCCGTCAACCAGACGATCGTGCGGATCGATGCGGTGGGGGGCGATGCCTCGATCGCGGTGGTGCGCGGGCAGCGGATGGGCATGGTGCGCCTGCCCGACCTGGTCGGGGGCGAGCGCACCCGGCCGCGCTTCCTCGCCATCGTGTCGCTGCGCCAGGGGCGGTTCGCGCTGGCGCTCGACGGGGTGTGCGACACGCAGGAACTGGTGGTGAAGCCCGCCGCGCCCGCGGTGATGCGCGCCGGCATCTATGCCGGACAGATGCTGCCCGACGACGGCGCGCCGATCCTGCTGCTGGACGGCGCCGGCATCGCGACACGCGCGGGGCTGACCTTCGAGCTGCGTCGCACGGAGGCCGAGCCGGTCGCCGCGCCCGAGCCGGTGCAGGCGCTGATGTTCGAGGATGTGGACGGCCAGCGGCGCCTGATCGTGTCGCAGGCGGTCGACCGGATCGAGCCGGTGGAGCCGGGCGCCTTGCGCCAGCTGGCCGGCGGGGCGTGGCTGACCGCGGACAGGCGATCGGTGCCGGTCTGGATGGCGCACCGCCCCGATCTGGCGGCGGTGACCCGGGTCCTGCGCCTGCAGATGGACGGGAGCGAGCTGGTCTATCCGATCCGTGAGCCGATCGAGATCGTCCCGCTGCCCGGCGAGATCGCGCCGGCCCCGACGGGGACGGGCCATGCCGTCAGCGGACTGGCGGTGATCGCCGGGGAACCGCTGGAGCTGGTCGATCCGCTGCTGCTGTTCGCGCAGCATACCACGCCGGTCGAGCGGCCGGTGTGCCTGCTGCACGGCAGCGAGAGCGGGTGGATGGAGGCGTTCCTGAAGCCGACGATCGAACAGGCCGGCTACCGCGTGGTGCGCCGCCTGACCGCGGGCGAGCGGCCGGTACTGGCGCTGGCGGTGGAGGAGGAGGCCGACACCGCGCCCGTGCCCGCGATCCGGCTGAGCCGGACGCGCGGGGCGCCTTTGTACCGATACGATCGCGACGCGCTGGTCGCCGCGCTGAAGGAGCATCGCGCATGACGGCGCCATCGAATTCGCTGCATCTGGTGGCGCAGATCGGCGGCTGCGGCGTGCTGTTCGATACCGTGCGGGTGGCATCGGTGGTCGAGCTGGGGCGCGCCGTTCCCGCGCCGGGCGCCGGATCCGCGGTCATCGGGCTGGCGGCGATGCGCAGCCGGGTGGCGACGGTGCTGGACGTGCGCAGCCTGCTGGGCGTGCCGCCGAGGCCGCGGGACGACGCGCCGGTGGGGCATGCCGTGGCGACGGTGGTCGACGGCCACCTCTATGCCATCGCGGTCGACGCGCTGGAGGATGTGGAGACGTTCGACATCGGGCCGGTGCCCGCCGGTGCCGGGGCGATCGCCGACCGCGATTTCGTGCGCGGGGTCGCGGACGGCATGGGCGAGACGCTGATCGCGCTCGACATCGACCGGCTGGTGGAGCGCGCCGCCGCCATCGGCTGATCGCGTCCGCGCGTTAACGCCAAAATTACGCCTGAATGCCAAGACGGTGTCGCCCGATGTGTGGGCTCTTTGCGAGGTCGCGTCATGAAAACCTGCCTGATCGTCGATGATTCGAAGGTGATCCGCAAGGTAGCCCGCCATATCCTGGAGACGCTGGACTTCGTCGTCGCGGAGGCCGCGGACGGGCGCGCCGCGCTGGAACAGTGCCGCGCGTCGACGCCCGACGTGGTGCTGCTGGACTGGAACATGCCGGTGATGAGCGGGATGGAGTTCCTGCGCGCGCTGGGTACCGAGACGCTGTCGCACCGCCCGAAGGTGGTATTTTGCACCACGGAGAACGGCATCGCGCACATCCGCGCCGCGATCGAGGCGGGGGCGGACGAATATGTCATGAAGCCGTTCGACCGCGAGACGCTCCACAGCAAGCTGCAGATCGTCGGTCTGGCCTGATCGGTTGCGGATCGGGGGCGGTCAGCCATGTCATCGGCGCCATCCGCGAACGCCCGGGAAGCCCGCACGCGCGTCCTGATCGTCGATGATTCGGCGGTCGCGCGCGCGGCGCTGTCGCGGTTCGTCGCGTCCGATCCCGCGTTCGAGGTCGCAGCGGCCGCCCCGGACGCGTCCCGCGCACTCGATTTCCTGTCGCGCGAACGCGTCGACGTGATCCTGCTTGACCTGGAAATGCCGCGCACCAGCGGGATCGAGGCGCTGCCAAAACTGATCGCGGCGGGGCGCGGCGCGCGCGTGCTGGTCGTCTCCAGCGCCGCGGCCGATGGGGCTGCGGTGACGATGCGGGCGCTCACGCTGGGCGCCGCGGATACGCTGGTGAAGCCCGCGGCGGGCGCGTTCGCCACCCGCTTCGGCGAGGTGTTGATGCGGCGACTGGCCCTGCTGACCGGCGAGCGTCGGGCGGCTCCCGCGCCGCGCACCGCATCCCCGTCCACCGGGCTGGCGTTCGATGCGATCGCGATCGGGGCGTCGACCGGGGGTATCCACGCGCTCGCCTCGCTATTCCAGGTGCTGCCCGCGGCGGTGCAGCAGCCGATCTTCATCACGCAGCATCTGCCGTCGTCCTTCTCCCCCTTCTTCGCGGAGCAGGTGGCGCTGTCCGCGCGCCGCCGCTGCGACGTGGCGGCGGACCGGGCCATCGTACGCGAGGGGCAGGTCTATATCGCCCCGGGTACCGCCCATCTGACGGTCCAGCGTCTGGCGCAGGGCGAGATCGTGATCCGGCTGACGCAGACGCCGACCGCGACCGGCAACATGCCGTCGGTCGATCCGATGTTCGCCAGCCTCGCGGAGGTCTATGGCAGCCGCCTGCTCGCGATCACGCTGAGCGGGATGGGGCGCGACGGGCTGGACGGCGCGCGTGCGGTGCACGCGGCGGGCGGCGCGCTGCTGGTGCAGGACCAGGCGAGCAGCGTCGTATGGGGCATGCCCGGCGCGATCGCCGGGGCCGGGCTGGCGCGTGCTGTGATGTCCCCGCAGGCGATCGGGTCGCTGATCGCGGCCAGCGTCGCGGTGCCGGCATGACCATGGCCTGGCCCGCCCCGTCGGCCGCGGACAGCCCGATGACCGCCAGCTGCGCCGCCGCGCTCGCCGCGCTGCTGGAGGAGCGCACGGGGCAGCGCATCGCGGAGAATCGCAGCTGGCGGATCGACGCCGCGTTGCGCCCGCTGCTCGCCGCCCGGTCGCTCGACCGCGTCACGCAGCTCGCCGCGCTGGTGCGCACCGGCGGGGACCCGCTGCTGGCCGATCAGGTCGTCGACCTGTTGCTCAATCAGGAAACCTCGTTCTTCCGCGACGTCGGCGTGATCGAGGCGACCGCCGAGTTGGCGCGCGCGGCCGAGGCGGCGAACGGTGCCCCGGCACGGATCTGGTGCGCCGCCTGCGCCACCGGGCAGGAACCGCTGTCGCTGGCGATGCTGTTCGCGGAGGACGGCGCG
The DNA here is from genome assembly GCF_036946125.1 of Sphingomonas adhaesiva. Classification (NCBI taxonomy): domain Bacteria; kingdom Pseudomonadati; phylum Pseudomonadota; class Alphaproteobacteria; order Sphingomonadales; family Sphingomonadaceae; genus Sphingomonas; species Sphingomonas adhaesiva. Next base: position 1,271,570 of record NZ_JAQIJT010000002.1, on the reverse strand, counting down.
CCGCTGCCCTCGATCCTGGCGACCGACGTTTCCGCCGCCGCGATCGGGCGGGCCCGGCGCGGCGCCTACAACCAGTTCGAGATCCAGCGCGGCCTGCCGATCCGGCGGATGCTGCGCTGGTTCACCTCGCCCGACGAACAGCAATGGGTCGCCTCGCCGAAGCTGATGGAGACGATCTCGTTCCGTCGTCACAATCTGGTCGCCGATCCAGCGCCCGTGGGCGGCTTCGACCTCATCCTGTGTCGCAACGTGCTGTTCTATCTGGTGCCCGCGCTGCGCGAGCAGGTGCTGGACCGACTGGCCGGCGCGCTCGCGCCGGGCGGGCTGCTGCTGCTGGGGGCGGGGGAGACGGTGATCGGCCTGTCCGACCGCCTGCGTCCCAGCCCGCGCGCACGCGGCTTCTACGAAGCGGTGCCCGCCTAGCCACTTCGCGCGCGAGCCCCTATGACGCGTGCGATGGCGAGCGGGATCGACGGCATGAGGGTGGCGAAATCGTGAAGTGCGTCGAGGCACCGTCGCCCAATTTCAACGAACGCCAGCTGCCGGTCACGATGATCGTGCTGCATTACACCGGGATGCCGACCGCCGCGGAGGCGATCGCGCGGCTGCGCGACCCGTCGTCCGAGGTATCGGCGCATTATGTCGTCGACGAGGACGGCACGATCCTGCGTCTGGTCGACGACGAGAAGCGCGCCTGGCACGCGGGCAAGAGCCACTGGCGCGACGTGGAGGACGTCAATTCCGCCTCGATCGGGATCGAGATCGTCAACCCCGGGCACGATCACGGCTATCGGACCTTTCCGGAGGTGCAGGTGGATGCGGTCGTCCGCCTCGTCGCGCACCTGAAGGACCGCTACGAGATCACGCGCGGCAACATCGTCGGCCATTCCGACATCGCGCCCCAGCGCAAGCGCGATCCCGGCGAGCTGTTTCCCTGGCATCGCCTCGCCCGGCTGCGCCTGGCGCTGCCGCGACCGACGAAGAACCTGATGGACCCGTTCTGGGGCGAGGCGGCGTTCTGTCTGGCGCTGGAGCGGTTCGGCTATGACGTCAGCGACCGGATGGCGGCGATCATGGCGTTCCAGCGGCGGTTCCGCCCCGAGCTGATCGATGGCGAGATCGATGCGGAATGTCGCATGATCCTGCTCGCGTTGCTGCTTCCCAAACCGCAGGGGGATGAGTAGGGAGCCGGTACCAGAGGGCCGGGCGGCCGCGTCGCGCATCAGCGCGCCGAGGAAAGTCCGGGCTCCACGGAACGACGGTGGCGGGTAACGCCCGCCGGCCAAGGGCGCGAGCCCGCGGTCAGGGACAGTGCAACAGAGAGCAGACGGCCTGGGCTTCGGTCCGGTCAAGGTGAAAGGGTGCGGTAAGAGCGCACCGCGCGCGCCGGTAACGGCCGCGGCACGGTAAACCCCACCGGGAGCAAGACCGAATAGGGGCGGCATGGGCGCCAGCGTGCGTCCGGGGCGTGTTCCCGCCTGCTGCCCGGGTTGGTCGCTTGAGCGTGTCGGCAACGGCACGCCTAGAGGAATGGTCGCCCATCCTTCGTATGAAGGTGGACAGAACCCGGCTTACAGGCCCTCTGGTGCCTTGGCGCAGGCGATGCGCCGCCTTATGTGCGGATGCTCATGGCACGCACTCCCACCCGATCGAACGACTGGGGTTTCCCGCGCTGGCGTGCCTATGGTGCGGAGCGGGAGGCGGTGAAGGTACGGCTGTGCGACCGGCACGGCTGCCAGGAGCCGGGGGATTGCCCCGCGCCCAAGTCGCCCAACAGTCCGGATCGCTGGTATTTCTGTCAGGCCCATGCCGCGGAATACAACCGCGGCTGGAATTATTTCGAGGGTCTGTCGGCGGAAGAGGCCGCGCAGCGCGAGGCGAACGAGCGCCGCGATGCGAGCGGCTTCACCCAGTCGCGGCATCAGCAATGGGCCGGGCACGGCGACGGATCGCGCTCGCGTGACGAAATGCGCGCGCTCGACGTGCTGGAGCTGGAGGTCGATGCGACTTTCGACGAGGTGAAGCTCGCGTGGCGGCGACTGGCGAAGTCGAACCATCCCGACGTCCGCCCCGGCGATGCCGAGGCGGCGGGGCGTTTCCAGGCGATCCAGGCGGCGTACGAGGTGCTGCGCACCGCGGAGGAGGCGCGCACCTGGCGGCCGTCGGGTGGGGACGCGTGAAGGACCACGTCGCGTCGCGCTGGCAGGGCGCGGTCCTGGTCTGCGGCAAATGCACGAAGAAGATCGGCGGCGGCTTCGGCGCGAAGGGGAGGACCTCGCTGGTCAAGGCGCTGCGATCCGAGCCCGGGTTCGGCAAGGGACGCAAGGCGGAGGTCGGCGTCGTCGAGACGCGGTGCCTGGGCGTGTGCCCGAAACGCGCAGTGGTGCTGGTCGATACGCGGCGACCGATGCGCTGGCGCGTGGTCGAGGAGGGCGCGGACGTGGCGCGGCTGGCGAAGGAACTGCACGACGTGAAGCCCGCGTCTCTCCCGGGTTGAGCGGGACCTTTGCAAAGGGCTACACCGTGCTCCTGCGTCGGCAGGAGCCCAGGGTTGCAGGTGCCATAGGGCGTTGATGTGCTGGACCCGGGGCTCCTGCCTGCGCAGGAGCACGGCGTGGGCTCGGTGCTGTTGCGCCCGTTTCGCAAATATCGGGGTTGAGCCGGGGTCCCGCTGTTCGTCTACGAGCGAAGAAAGCGGGTCCCCCGGATCGAGCCCGGGGTGACGCGGTGGTATCATCTGTTGCTTCCTGCCCATCCGACCCCCTACCACCCTGGTGCGCCTGGGTCGGGCGCGGGAGGGTTGTTCATGTGGCGGTTCGGGGTGGCTTTGAGTGCGTTGGCGATGGCGGGCGGCATGGCGATGACCGCTGAGGCGCAGACCGCCGCGCCCACGCTCACGCTGGAGCGCGTGTTCGCCAGCCCCGACCTGTCCGGATCGCAGCCGCAGGCGCTGGGGCTGTCGCCCGACGGCACCCTGCTCACCTCGGTCCGGCCGCGCGCCGACGATCGCTCGCGGTTCGACCTGTGGGCGGTCGATACCCGCACCGGCGCGGAGCGGATGCTGGTCGATTCGCTCAAGACGGGCAGCGGTGCCGAGCTGTCCGAGGCGGCGAAGATGCAGCGCGAGCGCGACCGCACGCAGACCGGCAAGACCGGCATCCTCGATTACGACTGGTCGCCCGACGGTCGCTCCCTGCTCGTGCCGGTCGACGGCGAGTTGTTCCTCGCCGATCTGGCCGGCGGCGTGCGCAAGCTGGAGGGGACGAAGGACGCGCTGAACCCGACGATCAGCCCGCGCGGAACGTTCATCGGCTTCGTCCGCGACCAGAACCTGTGGGTCCGCCCGCTGTCGGGGGAGGGCGCGGCACGCCAGCTGACGAAGGACGGGCGCGGCACCGTCCATTGGGGCGAGGCGGAGTTCATCGCGCAGGAGGAGATGCACCGGCGCACGGGCTATTGGTGGTCGCCCGACGACCGCTTCCTGGCGGTCGCGCGGTTCGACGAGGCGCCGGTCAAGGTCTTCACCCGCGCCGCGATCGGCGCGACCGGCACGCGCGTGTTCGAGCAGCGCTACCCGGCCGCGGGCACCGCCAACGTGCTGATCGAGTTGCATGTCCTGCGCGCCGATGGATCGGGCAGCGTGAAGGTCGACCTGGGCAGCGATCCCGACATCTATCTCGCACGGGTCGACTGGGCGCCCGACGGCAAGACGCTGCTGGTCCAGCGCGAGAACCGGGCGCAGACGAAGCTGGACGTGCTGCGCGTCGATCCGGCGACGGGCCGCTCGACGCTGCTCTTCACCGAGAGCGCCGCGCCGAAGAGCTGGATCAACCTGTCCGACGCCTATCGCATGATGCGCGACGGCAGCCTGCTGTGGCTGTCGGAGCGCGACGGCTTCGCGCATCTGTGGCGGCTTCGCGAGGGGCGCTGGACGCAGCTGACCAAGGGGCCGTGGGTCGTCTCGGGACTGGCGGGCGTGGACGAGAACCGCGGCCGCATCTATTTCACCGCGAACAAGGACGATGTCCTCGAACAGCAATTGTACGCGCTGGACCTCGCCGGCGGGGCGATCACGCGGCTGACCGAGGCGGGGTGGTTCAACAAGGTCGTGGGCAGCGGGGACGCGACGCGTTTCGTCGTCACCCGGTCCAACCCGGACCAGCCGCCGCAGACCTATCTCGCCGATGCGGACGGCAAGCGGCTGGCATGGGTCAACGAGAACCGCATCGACGCGGCGCATCCCTACGCCCCCTATCTCGCCGCGCATCGCCCGACCCAGTTCGGAACGATCAAGGCGGCGGATGGAAAGACCGATCTCTACTGGCAGATGGTCACCCCCAGGCTGGAACCCGGCAAGCGCTACCCGGTGTTCTTCCAGCATTATGGCGGGCCGGGGCCGCAGAGCGTCCAGCGCACGTGGAAGGACCCGCGGGTGCAGCAGATGGTCGCGAAGGGCTGGATCTATTTCGAGGTCGACAATCGCGGTGCCGCCAATCGCGGCGTCGCGTTCGAAAGCGCGATCTGGCATGCGTTGGGTAGCGTCGAGGTTGCCGATCAGGCGAAGGGCGCGGCATATCTGAAGACGCTGCCCTTCGTCGATCCGGCGCGGATCGCGACCTACGGCTGGTCCTATGGCGGCTATATGTCGCTCAAGATGATCGAGGCGGACCAGACGCTGTACGCCGCGTCGGTGTCGGGCGCGCCCGTCACCGACTGGCGGCTGTACGACACCCACTGGACCGAGCGGTACATGGGCGATCCGCGCACCGACAAGGCGGCGTACGACACCTCGCGCGCGGTCGTCGACCCGCTGAAGATCACGACGCCGCTGATGCTGATGCACGGCATGGCGGACGACAACGTCTTCCTCGACAATTCGACCGAGGTCGCGGCGCGGATGCAGGCGGCGAACGTGCCCTTCGAGATGATGTTCTACCCCGGCAAGGCGCATGGCGCGGTGCGCGACGTGCATGTGTGGACCACGATCGAGGCGTTCCTGGACCGCCACGTCGGCTCGGGACCGCGCTGAACACGGGTGGCTTTTCGGAAATGACGGCGCTACGGCGCGGCGCGACACGTTCGTGAGGCGCCGCGTCGGGCGCGTGGAAGGAAATATCATGGGGTATCGGGTGGTCGTCGCGGGTGCGACGGGCAATGTCGGGCGCGAGATGGTCAATATCCTGGCCGAGCGGCAGTTCCCCGCGGACGAGATCGCGGTGCTGGCCTCCTCGCGCTCGGTCGGCGACCAGATCGAATATGGCGACACCGGCCGCATGCTGACGGTCAAGAACATCGAGCATTTCGATCCCGCCGGCTGGGACATGGCGCTGTTCGCGATCGGCAGCGAGGCGACGAAGGTCTATGCGCCGAAGTTCGCCGCCGCTGGCTGCACGGTGATCGACAATTCGTCGCTGTACCGCATGGACCCCGACGTGCCGCTGATCGTGCCGGAGGTGAATGCCGATGCGATCGACGGCTATAAGGCGAAGAACATCATCGCCAACCCCAATTGCTCGACCGCGCAGATGGTCGTGGCGCTGAAGCCGCTGCACGATGCCGCGACCATCAGGCGCGTGGTGGTGGCGACCTATCAGTCGGTGTCCGGCGCGGGCAAGGTCGGCATGGACGAGCTGTTCGAGCAGAGCCGCAACATCTTCGTCGGCGATCCCGCCGAGCCGAAGAAGTTCACCAAGCAGATCGCGTTCAACGTGATCCCGCATATCGACAGCTTCCTGGAGGACGGCTCCACCAAGGAAGAGTGGAAGATGGTGGTCGAGACCAAGAAGATCCTCGATCCCAGGATCAAGGTGACCGCGACGTGCGTGCGCGTGCCGGTCTTCGTCGGCCATTCCGAGGCGCTGAACATCGAGTTCGAGCGCGAACTGGACGCCGAAACCGCGAAGAACATCCTGCGCGAGGCGCCGGGCGTCATGCTGATCGACAAGCATGAGGACGGCGGATACGTCACCCCGATCGAGAGCGCGGGCGACGACGCGACCTATATCAGCCGCGTGCGCGACGATTCCACGGTCGAAAACGGCCTGTCGCTGTGGTGCGTGAGCGACAACCTGCGCAAGGGTGCCGCGCTGAACGCGGTGCAGATCGCGGAATTGCTCGGCCGGCGGCACCTGAAGAAGGCGGATTGAGCAGTCCCTTCGTGCCCGGCGAAGGCCGGGGCCCAGCGACGCGCGGCTCGTGAGATACGGCAAGGCCTTCCGAACTGGACTCCGGCCGTCGCGGGACCGTTGCAAAACGGGTGCACCGGCACCGGGTCCACGCCGTGCTCCTGCCTACGCAGGAGCACGTTGCACCCTTTTGAAATGGTCTCGCCTGCTCTACTCGCTGTGCACCACCTCCAGCTTGCCCTTCGGCTTGCGGAGCAGGAACACCAGCGGGACGACCGCGATCGATATCCACGCCATCAGATAGAAATCGTCGACATAGGCGATCATCGCCGCCTCGCGGTTGACCATCGCGTCGGCGAAGGCGGCGGCGGTCTGGCCCAGCGCGGGGACGCGCGCAAGCAGGTCGGCGGCGGGCAGCGTCTGGTCGGTGACGTGTGCGCCGAGGTCCGCGTGGCTCGTCTGGATGTTGCGCGCCAGCATGACCGTCACCATCGAGATGCCGGCTGACTGGCCGATCGAGCGCATCAGGTTCAGGATGCTCGCGCCGTCGGTGCGATAGCGGTTGTCGAGCGTGGCGAAGGCGAGCGCGTTGAGCGGCATGAAGACGAACCCCATGCCGAGCCCCTGGATGAACCCCGCGGTCACGACCGGCCAATAGTCCATCTCCAGCGAATAGCCCGCCATCATCCTGAGCGAGCCCGCGAACAGGATCAGCCCGACGACGATGACGATGCGGGTGTCGACCTTCCCCATCAGCTGCCCCGCGATCCACATCGTCGCCAGCACGCCGACGCCGCGCGGTGCCATCATCATGCCGGTGTCGATCACCGGATAGCCGAACAGCTGCTGCAGCATCGGCGGCAGCAGCGCCATCGGCGCCATGGTCGAGATGCCGATGACGACCATGAACAGCATCCCCATGACGAGGTTGCGGTTGCGGAACAGCTCGCGGTCGAACAGCGGCTTGCGCGCCGTGGCGAGGTGGATCACCGCCATCCATAGCGCCGCGATGGCGATCAGCCCCTCCGCGACGATCTCCCAGCTGGAGAACCAGTCCTCGGTCTGGCCGCGATCGAGCATCAGCTGGAACGCCGCGACCGCCAGCCCGACATAGATGAAGCCCAGATAGTCGAACGTCCGCCTGGCCCGCGGGCGCGACGGCAGTTGCCACCACAGGATCGCGAGCGTCAGCAATCCGACCGGCACGTTGACGTAGAAGACCCAGCGCCAATTGTAGTTCTCGGTCAGGAAGCCGCCGATGACCGGCCCCATGATCGGGCCGACCATCACCCCCATGCCCCATACGCTCATCGCCTTTGCCGCGCGCTCTGGCGGGTTGATGTCGAGCATCGCGGTCTGCGACAGCGGGTTGATGAAGGCGGCGGCGACGCCCTGCACGATGCGGAACGCGACCATCAGTGGCAGGCTGTTGGCGACGCCGCACAGCATGGAGGCGATGACGAAGACTCCCACCGACACCAGGAACAGGTTCCGGCTGCCGATCCGGTCGGACAGCCAGCCGGTCGCGGGCAGCGCGATCGCGGTCGCGACGATATAGCTGGTCAGCACCCAGGTGACGGTATCGACCGTCGCGCCCAGCGACGTCTGCATATGCGGCAGCGCGACATTGGCGATCGTGGTGTCCAGGATCTGCATCACCATGGCGCCCATGACGCCGATGGTCAGGATGCCGCGATGCTCGACGGGGAGCATCGGCGTGCCCGCGGCGGGCGCGGCGCTGGCCATCAGCGGGCCTGCGTGTCGACCGAGACGTCGGCGGACAGGCCGGCGATCAGCGGGCGCGGCGAATCGCCCCGGATCGCGATCCGGACCGGCACCCGCTGGGTCACCTTCACCCAGTTGCCGGTCGCGTTCTGCGCCGGCAGGACCGAGAATTGCGACCCCGTGCCCGCGCCGATCGACTGGACGCGGCCGTGCAGCTCCAGCTCGGGATAGGCATCGAACCCGATCGTCGCGACCTGGCCGACGCGCATATGGTCGAGGTCGGTTTCCTTGAAATTCGCCTCGACATAGGTGCCGCCGGTCGTGACCAGCGTCAGCGCGGGGACGCCGCTGGGCGTGATATTGCCGACCTGAAGCCGCCCGGTCTGGCTGACGATGCCGTCATGCGGCGCGCGGACGATCGTGCGGGCGAGGTCGAGCTGCGCCTTCTCACGCCGTGCCAGCGCGACCTGGATCGCCGCGGGAGTGCTGGAGCCGGCCGCACCGCTCGACACCTGTTGCCGGGCGCGCGCGGCATCCGCCTGCGCCGCGGCGATGCGCGCGCGCGCGGCGGCGACCTGCTGCGTCGCGGCGTCGAGCGAGGCGCGGGTGGTGAAACCGCGCTTCATCAGCGCGGCCTGTCGTTCGTACGTCGCCTGCGCGAGCGTCAGGTCCGCCTGTGCTCCGGCGAGGGTTGCCGCGGCGCTGCCGCTGTCGGTCGCCTTCGTCGACACGTCGACACGTGATTCGGCGAGCGCGGCATCCGCCTGCGCCAGCGCGATGCGATAGGGCAGGGGGTCGATGCGGAAGAGGATCGTGCCGGCCTTGACCCGCTGGTTCTCGCGCACCTCGACCGCGACGATCCGCCCGGTCACGTCCGGGCTGATCGAGGTCATGTCCTGCTTCACATAGGCGTTGTCGGTCGAGACGTAGCGCCCCGAGGTCAACCAGAAATAGCCACCGACCAGCAGCAGGAGCAGCGGCACGCTGAGCATCAGCGCCAGCCGACCCCACCGCCGCCCGGGACGCGCAGCCGGGGCGGGGGCGGGGGCAGGGGCAGGGGCCGGCGCCTCCGCCGTGACCTGACGATGCGGATCGGCGTCAGCCATGGGCGATCTCCATCGCCGGGGATTGCAGATTGTTGCGGATCCGCTCCAGCATCTCGGTCAATCGATCCTGCTGATCGATGGCCAGCCCGTCCAGCGCCTGCGCCGACAGATCGTCGGCCAGCCCGCGCAGCTGGTCGAGCAGCGGACGCGACTTGTCGGTCAGATAGATGTGCCATGCGCGGCGATCGGCGGGCGCGCGGCGGCGCTCGACCAGCCCGGCTTCCTCCAGCCGGTCGATCATCCGGCACAGGGTGATCGGCTCGACCTCGAGCCGCTCCGCCAGCGCGCCTTGATGGAGCCCCTCGGCACGGCTGAGCGCGGTCAGCGCGCGCCATTGCGGGCGGGTCACGCCGATGGCGCGGGCGCGTTCGTCGAAGCGCCGGCGTAACAGGCGCGCGACGTCGCTCAGCAGGAAACCGATCGAGTCACTCATGCGGGCGCATATAATAAGCCTCCTTATATAAAGGAAGCCTTGTCTCGATACGCCGCGACGATAGACGGTCTGCGTGTCACCAACGGGAGTCCGCCATGCCTGCCACCGTCAGCGAAACGAGGTTCTTCGACAGTTTCGACGGGGTGCGTATGGCGTGGCGTGAGATCGGCGACGGGCGGCCGGTGGTGCTGATCCACGGCTATTTCTCCGACGCCGCAACCAACTGGATCCGCTACGGCCATGCCGAGGCGATCGCGCGCGAGGGCTTTCGCGTCATCATGCCCGACCTGCGCGGTCACGGCGACAGCGCCAGGCCGCACGAGGCGGACGCCTATCCACCCGACGCGCTGGCGCGCGACGGGCACGCGCTGATTGCCGAACTCGGCCTCTCCGACTATGACCTCGGTGGCTATTCGCTCGGCGCGCGCACCACCTCGCGGATGCTGGCGACGGGCGCGACGCCGCGACGGATCGTCTTTTCGGGCATGGGGCTGGAGGGACTGATCGATACCGGCCGCCGCGCGGGCCACTTCCGCAACATCCTGACGAAGCTGGGGCAGCACGAGCGCGGCTCGCCCGCATGGATGGCGGAGGCGTTCCTGAAGACGACCGGCGGCGATCCGGTCGCGCTGCTCGGGGTCATCGATACGTTCGTCGACACGCCCGAGGCGACCGTCGCCTCGTTCGTGCAGCCGGCGGTGGTCGTGAACGGCGTCGAGGACGACGACAACGGCTCGGCGGCCGCGCTGGCGCAGACCCTCCCTAATGCCACGCTCGTCGAGGTGCCGGGAAACCATATGAGCGCCGTCACCAGGCCGGAGCTGGGCCGGGCGATCGCCACCTTCCTGGCGGGGTAGCAGCCTGTTCCGGCGCGAACGGGATCTTCGCAAAACGGGAGCAATATCAACGGGTCCACGTGGCGCTCCTGTGCAGGCAGGAGCCCAGGGCGAGGTGGAACAACGCCCTTTTGGGACGTGCAACCCTGGGCTCCTGCCTGCGCAGGAGCACGGTGTGGCCTTTTGCAAATGCCCCTTCAAGGGCCGGGGTCCGAGCGACGTCAGGCGGGGATCGTATTTTCGTCCGCGATCTTCGCCTCGAACGACTTCGACGCGTCGGTTCCGTCCGGCTGGTGCGCGCCGCCGTTGAAGTTCGGCAAGGCGGGCTGGCGCGGCGTGGAGGCGCGCAGCGACAGCACCGCGGCGGTCGCCGCCGCGCCGATCGCAGCGACGCCGCCCGCGATCATCGCCGCGCCCCATTTGCCGCCGACCGGCGCCGCGGCTTTGTCGACCTTCTTCACCGCACTCCGCGCGGTGCGCGTGGTGGCGGTGCGTGCCTTGGCGGTGGTGCGCCTGGCCGCGTCGACACCGTCCTTCGCCGCCTTCACGGTGCGCTCGGCCGGGGTGCGCGGTGCCGCGGGCGTCCGCTTCGCGCGCGGCTTGGTCGACGCGGCGGCGGTCGTGCGCTTGGCCGGCGCCTTCGTGGTGGTCGCGGGCTTGCGGGCGGCGCGACGGCGCGGGGTGGCGGGCTTGGACGTTTCCGCGGGCGTGTCGCTGGTGTCGTCGGCCATGGTGCGTGTCCCTCTGCTGCTCCGGTATCGACACCCTAACGCACGGACCACGCAACGTTTCCGCCTGCCGTTACATCAGCGGAACGGTGGCTCGTTGAAGGCGCGCAGCTTGCGGCTGTGGAGCTTCGCGCCCTCGCGGCGCAGCTCCTCGCACGTCTCGATCCCGATCCGCATATGCTCGCTGATCGCCCGCTCGTAGAAGCGGTTGGCCTGGCCGGGCAGCTTCAGCTCGCCGTGCAGCGGCTTGTCCGACACGCACAGCAACGTGCCGTAGGGCACGCGGAAGCGATAGCCCTGCGCCGCGATCGTCGCCGATTCCATGTCGATCGCGACCGCGCGGCTGAGCGAGAAGCGCAGCGCGGAGCGCGAGTAGCGCAGCTCCCAGTTGCGATCGTCGGTGGTGACGATCGTGCCGGTGCGCAGGCGGCGCTTCAGTTCGTCGCCGGACTGGCCGCTGACGGTTTCGGCGGCGCGGGCGAGCGCCTGCTGCACCTCGGCGATGGCCGGCACCGGGATCTCGGGGGGCAGCATGTCGTCGAGCACGTGGTCGTCGCGCAGATAGGCGTGGGCCAGGACATAGTCGCCGATCCGCTGCGACGGACGCAGCCCGCCGCAATGCCCGATCATCAGCCACGCCTCCGGACGCATGACCGCCAGATGGTCGCAGATCGTCTTCGCGTTCGACGGGCCGACCCCGATATTGACCAGCGTGATCCCGGTGCCGTCCTCCGCCATCAGGTGATAGGCGGGCATCTGCAACCGTCGCCACGCGCTGTCGTCCAGGATCGCGGGGTCGTCGCCGGCGCGGAACATCACGCCGCCGGGGCCCGACAGCGCGGTGTAGCGGCTGTCGCCGCCGACCTGCTGCGCCGCCCAGCGGACGAATTCGTCGACATAGCGGTGGTAATTGGTGAACAGCACGTAGCGCTGGACATGCTCCGGCGGGGTGCCGGTGTAGTGACGCAGCCGCGCGAGGCTGAAATCGGTGCGCAGGCCGTCGAACAGCGCCAGCGGGCGGGTGCCGTCGATCGACGCCCACAGCCCGTCGGCGATCTCGTCCCCGATGAACGCCAGCTCGGTGGTGGGGAACCAGCGCGCCAGCTCGGCGACCGACACCGCGTCGAGGCTCAGCGCATGGCCCGGATCGATCACATAGGGATAGGGAATTTCCTGCCGCCCCGGCACCGCGGCGACGGTAACGTCGTAATCCTCCACCAGCAGGGTCAGCTGTTCGGTGAGATATTCCGCGAACAGCGCGGGCTTCGTCACGGAGATGCGATACTCGCCCGGCGCGGTCAGCCGGCCGAAGGACCGCAACGGCGTAGGGCGTCCATCGCCGCCGGCAAAGCGCAGGCGGATCTCGGGATAGGCGAACGAGCCGTCCTTGCGCGCCTCAGCGGGCGGCACCGTGCCGTCGGCGATATAGGCGGAGATGGCGGCTTTCAGGCGATCGACCGACGCGGTGTAGAGGCGGTCGAGTTCGGCGACGATATCACTGGCGATCATCGCAGGGGGTTACATGCGCGATGTGACGCTGGCAAGACGGGCAGGGAGGTTCAGGAGCGCGACGTCGCCCGCGCCACGCCGTCACCCCGGGCTTGACCCGGGGTCCAGGGCGGCGGGGCGGCAACGACGGTTGGCGCGCACGGCCCTGGATGCCGGGTCGAGCCCGGCATGACGAGGGGTGGGATCAGAGCTTGCCCAGCATGTGCTCGGCGGAGCTGACCTTGAACTCGCCGGGCGCCTCGACGTTGATCTGCGTCACGACGCCGTCGTCGACGACCATGGAATAGCGCTGGCTGCGCTTGCCCATGCCGAACTTCGTCCCGTCCATCGCGAGGCCCAGCGCCTCGGCGAAGTCGCCGTTGCCGTCCGCCAGCATCGTCACGCCGTCCGCGTTCGTTTGCTTCGACCAGGCGCCCAGCACGAACGGATCGTTGACCGAGGTGCAGGCGATCTCGTCGATCCCGTGCGCCTTCAGTTCCTCCGCCTTCTCCAGATAGCCGGGCAGGTGCTTCGCCGAGCAGGTCGGGGTGAAGGCGCCCGGCACCGCGAACAGCGCGACCTTGCGGCCCTTGAAATACTCCGCGGCGTCGACCGGCTCCATGCCGTCGGGGGTCAGCTTCGTGAGCTTGGCGGCAGGCACCGTGTCGCCGACGTTGATCGTCATGGGTCGTTTCTCCTGTGAAAGGTTCGCGCGGGTAGGTTGCAGCCCGCGAAGCCGATTTCAAGCTTTGGCAATCGCTGTTCTACCGCCTACATCCGCCGACGATGGACAGCGCGACCTTTCTGACCGGCCAGTTCCTGCTGGCGATGCCCGGCATCGGCGATCCGCGGTTCGATCATTCGGTCATCGCGATGTGCCACCATGACGACAGCGGCGCGCTGGGGATCGGCATCGGCGCGACCGTCAACGGACTGGGGCTGCACGACCTGCTGGAGCAGCTGGAGATCGCGCCCGGGGTCGCCCCCGACGCGCCGGTGCATTTCGGCGGGCCGGTCGAGACGCGCCGCGGCTTCGTGCTGCATACGGCGGACTGGGGCGGTCAGGACACGCTGGATGTCGCGGGGCGCTGGTCGCTGTCGGGTACGCTCGACGTGCTGCGCGCGATCGCGAACGGGACCGGGCCGTCGCAGTGGCTGGTGGCGCTGGGCTATGCCGGCTGGGGCCCGGGGCAACTGGACGGCGAGATGACGCGCCACGGCTGGCTCAACGTCGCCGACACGCCCGCGATGCTGTTCGACACCGCGGCCGAGGAGCGCTGGACGCGCGGCTTCGCCGCGGCCGGGGTCGATCCGCGGCTGCTGTCGAGCGAGGGCGGGCGGGCCTGACCGCGGATATAAAGATATCTTTATATTTGATCGGCAGGGGCGGAGCGGCTACAGCGCGCGGATGCCGATCGGTGCACACGCGCGCCTTGGTCGGCCTCACTTGACGGAGATTACGCCGTGGCAACCGCCCCCGTGCTCGAGAAGAACGATTACGTCATCAAGGACATCGGCCTGGCCGATTTCGGCCGCGCCGAGATCGCGATCGCCGAGACCGAGATGCCCGGCCTGATGGCGCTGCGCGAGGAATTCGGCGCGTCCCAGCCGCTGAAGGGCGCGCGGATCACCGGCTCGCTCCACATGACGATCCAGACCGCGGTGCTGATCGAGACGCTGGTCGCGCTGGGCGCCGACGTGCGCTGGGCGACCTGCAACATCTATTCGACGCAGGACCATGCCGCCGCCGCCATCGCCGCCGCCGGGATCCCGGTGTTCGCGGTGAAGGGCGAGACGCTGGCGGAATATTGGGATTACGTCGGCGACATCTTCAACTGGGGTGCTGACGGCGACGGCCAGACCGCCAACATCATCCTGGACGACGGCGGCGACGCCACCATGTTCGCGCTGTGGGGCGCGAAGCTGGAGGCGGGCGCGACCTTCGGCGAGCCGGAGAACGACGAGGAGGTCGAGTTCCAGCGCTCGGTCAAGGCGTTCGTCGCCAAGTATCCGGGATACCTGACGCAGACGGTCAAGAACCTGAAGGGCGTGTCGGAAGAGACGACCACCGGCGTCCACCGCCTGTACGAGATCGCGAAGAAGGGCGAGCTGCCGTTCCCGGCGATCAACGTCAACGACTCGGTCACGAAGTCGAAGTTCGACAACCTCTACGGCTGCAAGGAATCGCTGGTCGACGCGATCCGTCGCGCCACCGATGTCATGCTGGCCGGCAAGGTGGCGTGCGTCGCGGGCTTCGGCGACGTCGGCAAGGGCTCGGCCCAGTCGCTGCGTAACGGCGGCGCGCGCGTGCTGGTGACCGAGATCGACCCGATCTGCGCGCTCCAGGCGGCGATGGAGGGCTTCGAGGTCGTGACGATGGACGAGGCGGTGAAGCGCGCGGACATCTTCTGCACCGCGACCGGCAACGCCGATGTCATCACCGCCGATCACATGAAGGCGATGAAGCCGATGTCGATCGTGTGCAACATCGGCCACTTCGACAGCGAGATCCAGATCGCGGCGCTGAGCAACTACGACTGGACCGAGGTGAAGCCGGGCACCGACCTGGTGAAGTTCCCCGACGGCAAGCAGATCATCATCCTCGCCAAGGGGCGTCTGGTGAACCTGGGCTGCGCGACCGGGCACCCGTCGTTCGTGATGTCCGCGTCGTTCACCAACCAGACGCTGGCGCAGATCGAGCTGTGGACCAAGTCCGAGAACTACAAGAACGAGGTCTACGTCCTGCCCAAGCACCTCGACGAGAAGGTCGCGGCGCTGCACCTGGAGAAGCTGGGCGTCCAGCTGTCGAAGCTGACCCCGAAGCAGGCGGGCTATATCGGCGTGCCGGTCGAGGGGCCGTTCAAGCCGGATCACTATCGCTACTGATCGGTCGCGAGGTGACGTGAAGGGGCCGCGCTTTCCGGGAGGGGAGCGCGGCCCTTTTGCTTGGGGGGCAGGTCGCCCGATGCGCTCCGTCACCCCGGGCTTGTCCCGGGGTCCAGGGGAGCCCGGGGTTGCCGGTCCCTACAGGCGTCGTTCTGCTTGACCCTGTGCTCCTGCCTGCGCAGGAGCACGGCCGGTACGCGGCGCTGTGCATCCATTTTGCAGAGGTCCCGCGAAGGCCGGGGTCCAGTTGGCGTGGCTTTTCCATCTGTTACCACCGTCCCCAGCTGGGCCCCGGTCTTCGCCGGGGACAGAACGGGAGGTTCGCAAAGGCCCCGGCCCTCGCCGGGGAACGGGGACGCGGCCTTCTGGACGTCCCGATCCCGCCGCGGGTGACGATCAGCGTCCCCGTTCGGCCAGCACCTCGCGGTACACCTGCAACACCGCGTCGTTGGCGCTGTCCCAGCGGAAGCCCTGCGCGTGGGCGTGCGCGGCGGCGCCCATCGCGGTGCGAAGGTCGGCGTCGGTCACCAGCCGCTCGATCGCGTCCGCATAGCCCGCGATATCGCCCGGCGGCACCAAAAAGCCGGTGCGTCCATCGTCCAGCAGGTCGACCGCGCCCGTCGCGCGCGCCGCGACCACCGGCACGCCTGCGGCCATCGCCTCGGACGTCACCTGCCCCCAGGTCTCGGTGACGCTGGGGTTGAACAGCACGTCCATCGACGCGACCGCGCGACCCAGATCGTCGTTGCTCTGGAAGCCCGCGAACGCCGCCTGCGGTGCATGTTGCGCGAACCAGTCGCGTGCCGGCCCCTTGCCGATCACCAGCACGCGGTGTTTGACCCCGCGCGCGGTCAGCTGCGCGACGACGTCCGCGAACACGTCGAGCCCCTTCTCCAGGACCAGCCGCCCCAGGAAGCCGATCGCGACCTCATCGTCCGCGATCCCCAGCGAGCGCCGCCACTCCAGGCTGCGGCGGTCGGGGTGGAACCGGCGATGGTTCACCCCGCGACCCCATAGGGCAATCGGCGTCGTCACCCCGAAGTCGCGCACCACCTGCGCCATCGACGGGGTGGGCACCAGCACGCGATCGGCGCGATTGTAGAACCGCCGCAGGATCGCGACGATCAGCGGCTGGACGACCGCCAGCCCGTAATATTGGAAATAGGTTTCGAACCGGGTGTGGACGGTGGCGACGACCGGCACGTCATGACGGCGCGCCCAGGTGACCGCGGCATGGCCGAGGAATTCGGGTGCGGAGACGTGAACCAGATCGGGCGCGAATGCCTCCAGATCGCGGCGCGGCGCGCGCGGCAGGCCGCGCCCCAGCCGATACTCGCCGCGCCCACCCGGCATCGGCACCGCGGGCACGTCGACGACGGTCCCGCGCGCCTCGAACGCGGGCGTCTTCGTCGTCGGGGAATAGACGCGCACCTCGACGCCGTGGTCGAGCAGATGGCCGACCAGCAGGTTCTGCGCCTGGTTCGCACCGTCGCGGACGTAATTGTAATTGCCGCTGAAGAAGGCGACCCGCGGCTTTCTGTTATCGTTCATTCGCCCGCGCTACCCGCGATATGGGGCAGAATCGCGACGGCGCGCGTCACATCGCCTCGATCTCGTCCTTTCGTCGCACGCGGCGGATGCGCGGCTCGCGCTCCAGCATCGCTTCGCGCCGGATCGTCTGGCGCAGTTCGTCGCGCTTGTCGTGGATCGAGGCGATCACCGGCCCCATCGCGACGCCCAGGTCGACCAGCACCGCCTCGGAGAGCTGGAGCGAGCTTTCCAGCGTTTCCGGCACCGCATCGGTCACCCCCGCCTTGTAGAGTTCGGCGGCGTGGACGGTGTCGCGCGCGCGCGCGATGATCGGCAGATCGGGGAAGGTGGCGCGCAGCTTCTTCGCCAGCCGGACGGTCAGCACCGGCTCGTCCATCGTCAGGATCAGCGCGCGCGCGCTGGCCAGGTCGAGGCGATCGATCAGCTCCGCGCGCGACACGTCGCCGAAGACGATCGGATAGCCGGCCGCCCGCGCACGCGTCACCGCGTCGATATCGGCCTCCACCGCGACATAGGGCTGGTCGTGGCGCGCGAGCATGTCCGCGACCAGCCGCCCGACCCGCCCGAAGCCGAAGACGACGGCGCGGGTGCCGTCGGCATGGTCGAGCGCATCGGGGGGCCGCGTCGTCTGCCGCTCGATCTTGCGCGAGATCGCGCTGCCCAGCTTGGCGAGCAGCGGGGTGATGGTCAGCCCGATCGCGGTCACCGTCTGCCAGAAGGCGGCGGTCGACGGCAGGATCAGCTGCGCCTGTGCTGCGGTGGCGAGCACGATCAGCGTCGTCTCCGACGGGCTGCCCATCAGCAGCCCGGTTTCCGCCGCCACGCCGGGCCGCACCTGCGACACACGCAGCAGCAGATAGGTGACGACCGCCTTGAGCGCGACGATCCCGACGACCGCGGTCAGCAGCCCGGGCCAGTTGGCGAGGATCTGCTTCAGGTCCAGGCTCATCCCCACGGTGATGAGGAACACGCCGAGCGCCAGCCCCTTGAACGGGGCGGTCATCACCTCGACCTCGGTATGATACTCGGTCTCGGCGATCAGCAGCCCCGCGAGCAGCGCGCCGACGATCGGCGACAGGCCGGCCGCGGTGGTGGCGACGCTGGCGACGATCACCACCAGCAGCGAGGCGGCGAGGAACAGCTCCGGGCTCTTCGTCCGCGCGGCCTGTGCGAACAGCCGCGGCAGGACCAGCCGCCCGCCGATATACATAGCGACCACGGTCAGCCCGCCGCGCAGCGCGGTCCCCGCCAGCCCGACCCATCCGGCATCGCTCGCGGTCGGCGCCATCGCGCCCAAAGCGAAGATGATCGGGACGAGCGCCAGATCCTCGAACAGCAGCATCGCGAACGCGCCGCGCCCGACGGGCCCCGTCGTCCCCACCAGCGGCAGCACCAGCGCGGTCGACGAGAGCGCGAGCGCCAGGCCCAGCCCCGCGGAGCCGCCCCAATCCTGCCCGATCCAGTGGAGCCCGATCGCGATCAGCAGGGCCGAGCCGAGCAGTTCGGCGGCCCCGGTACCGAAGACCAGCTTGCGCAGCGTCCACAATCGCCGGAACGACAGCTCCAGCCCGATCGAGAAGAGGAGCAGGACGATGCCGAACTCGGCGAACGGCGCGATCGATTCCGGGTCCGAGATGGTGAGATAATAGAGCCACGACGCGTCGGGTACGAGCGACCCCAGTCCCGCCGGGCCGACCAGCGCCCCCACCAGGATGAAGCCGATGACCGGGCTGATCCGGAAGCGGGCGAAGGCGGGGATCACCAGCCCCGCCGCGCCCAGGATCACGAGCGCGTCCGAGAAACCTTCATTGTCCAGTCCGATCGCCATGCGACCGGACTGTAGAGACGGATGCGCCCGAGTCGACCCTTGGTGGCCTCTGCGTCACCCCGGACTGTGCAAGGACAGCTACTTCATACCGCCGCCAGCCACCCCGACAGCGCCTCGCGGGCGCGATCGGTGTACATCTTCTTGCGATCGGCCTTCTTCGTGCGCCCCGGGATCGGCGGGAACAGGCCGAAATTGACGTTCATCGGCTGATACGTCTCCGCCTCCGCCGCGCCGGTGATATGCGTCAGCAGCGCGCCCAGCGCGGTTTCGACCGGCGGCGGCGGCAAGGGGCGCCCCTGCAACTCCGCCGCGGCGAAACGTCCCGCGATCAATCCGATCGCGGCGCTTTCGATATAGCCCTCGCACCCGGTGATCTGCCCGGCGAAACGGACGTTCGGGCGCGATTTCAGCCGCAATGTCGGGTCCAGAAGCTCGGGCGAGCGCAGGAAGGTGTTGCGATGCAGCCCCCCCAGCCGCGCGAATTCCGCCTTCTCCAGCCCCGGAATGGTGCGGAACAGCCGCACCTGTTCGGCATGTTTCAGCTTCGTCTGGAAGCCGACGATGTTCCACAGCGTGCCCTGTGCATTGTCCTGCCGCAGCTGGACCGCGGCATAGGGCCACCGCCCCGTGCTCGGCTGGTCGAGTCCGACGCCCTTCATCGGCCCGAAGCGCAGCGTCTCGACCCCGCGTTCCGCCATCACCTCGATCGGCATGCAGCCCTCGAAATAGGGGACGTTCTCCCACTCGCGATATTCGGTCTTCTCGCCCGCGATCAGCGCCGCGACGAAGGCGTGATATTGCTCCTTGTCGAGCGGGCAGTTGATATAGTCGGTGCCGTCACCCTTGTTCCAGCGGCTCTGGAACCAGGCCTTGTCCATGTCGATCGAATCGCGGTGGACGATCGGCGCGATCGCATCGAAGAAGGCGAGCGCGTCCTTGCCCGTCTCTCCCGCGATGCTCTGCGAGAGCGTCGGCGCGGTCAGCGGGCCGGTGGCGACGATCGCGGGGCCGTCGGGCAGCGCATCGACGCGCTCGCGCACGACCGTGATGTTCGGATGCCCCTCTACCGCGGCGGTGACGCCCGCGGAAAAGCCGTCGCGGTCGACCGCCAGCGCGCTGCCCGCGGGCACGCGGTGCGTATCCCCCTGGCGCAGGATCAGCGAGCCGAGCGCGCGCATCTCCTGATGCAGCAGCCCGACCGCGTTGCTGTCCGCATCGTCGGAGCGGAAGCTGTTGGAGCAGACCAGCTCGGCCAGGTCGCTGCTGTGGTGCGCGGGCGTCGTGTCGCCGCTGCCGCGCATTTCCGACAGGCGGACCTTGAGCCCCGCCTCGGCCAGCTGCCACGCGGCCTCCGACCCGGCGAGCCCGCCGCCGATCACGTGAATGTCATGGTGCATGGGCGCGCGCATAGCGGGTAGCGGTTGTCTTGTCAGGGGTGGCGCATCACCTTGGGCGCATGACGATCTACACCATCGGCTATGAAGCGACCACCATGGCGGAGTTCCTCGCCGCGCTGACGACGGCGGGGGTGCGGCGCGTGATCGACGTGCGCGCGCTGCCGCTGTCGCGACGGCCGGGGTTCTCGAAGTCGATGCTGGCGGCGTCGCTGCTGGAGGCGGGGATCGATTACGTCCACCTCAAGGCGCTGGGCACCCCCAAGCGCGGGCGCGATGCCGCGAAGAAGGGCGATGTCGCGACGCTGACCGCCGTCTATGACGAACAGCTGGAGCTTCCGGAAGCGCAGGTGCAGGCGGCGCAGATGCTGGCACTGGCGGACGAGATGCCGAGCGCGCTGCTGTGCTACGAGCGTGACCCGTGCCACTGCCACCGCACGCTGCTGTTGCAGGCGGTGGGGGAGGGGCGCGAGGTGGTGGATCTGTACGCGTGACGAGCCCCTTCGTGCTCCCGCGAACGCAGGAGCCCGGAGCGGCGCCGAGTAACGTCCGTCGGGTGAAACAACTCTGGGCTCCTGCCTTCGCAGGAGCACGGTGAGCTATCCTGCGACCGGCAGCTTCACCTGTCCGTCCGTACCGCGCATCAGCGGCGCATAGGCGATGACCGTCTCCAGCGACATCGTGCCGTAGAGGTGCGGGAACAGCTGACTGCCGCGCGACTCCTCCCATTTCACCGCATCGCCCTGCGCGGCGAGGTCGACCGCCACCACGTGCAGGTCGTCCTGCCCGGCGAAATGTCTGTCGACCGTCTCCGTCAGCTGCGCCGCGGTGGAGAGGTGGATATAGCCGTCCGCCACATCCACCGGCGCGCCGGCGAACGCGCCGTCGCGCTCCAGCGCGGCCATCTGCTCCGCAGTCAGCACCTTGTAGGCGGTGAGCGGCCGGTCGCTCATTCGCCGTCCTCCGGACCGGCGGCGGTGTCGTCGCCGATCGTGCCGTCGTCGGTGGGCTCGGCCGGGGCGTCGCGCGCCAGCTCCTGTGCGACCATCGCCTCGGCCGCATCCTCGGGCTCCGGCTCCTCGTCGATGCGCGCGGCGGAGACGACATGCTCGTCGTTCGCCACGTTGAACAGGCGCACGCCCGCCGACCCGCGCCCGATGACGCGCAGCGATGCCAGCGGCATCCGGATCATCTTCGCCTGATCCGTCACCAGCATCAGCTGCTCCGCCTTGCTGGCGGGGAAGCTGGCGACGACCAGGCCGTTGCGCGCGATATTGTCGATGTTGGTGATGCCCTGTCCACCGCGCCCGGTGCGGCGATATTCATAGGCCGACGACAGCTTGCCATAGCCGTTGGCGCAGACGGTGAGGATGAACTGCTCCGACGCGCGCAGCCGCTCGAAGTCGAGCTGATCCATCGTCAGCTCGCCCTCGCGCTCCTTCCAGGGTGCGTTGCGCAGATACGCCTCGCGCAGCTCGCCGTCGGCATCGACGCGGTGCAGCACGGAGAGCGAGATGACCTCGTCCCCGCCCTTCAGCGTGATGCCGCGCACGCCGGTGGAATTGCGGCTCTGGAACTCGCGCACCTCGTCCCCGGCGAAGCGGATCGCCTTGCCCTGGCGCGTGGCGAGCAGGACGTCGTCGCCCTCGTCGAGCAGCGCGACGCCGATCAGCCGATCGTCGGCATCCTCGCCCTCGAACTTCATCGCGATCTTGCCGTTCGACGGCACGTTGGTGAAGGCATCCATCGAGTTGCGCCGCACCGATCCCTTCGCGGTCGCGAACATCACGTGCAGCTTGCCCCATTCCGCCTCGTCCTCGGGCAGCGGCAGGACGGTGGAGATCGTCTCGCCCTGTTCCAGCGGCAGCAGGTTTATCATCGGACGGCCGCGCGTGGCGGGACCGCCCTCGGGCAGCTTCCACACCTTCATGCGGTAGACGCGGCCCAGCGTCGAGAAGAACAGCACCGGCGTGTGCGTCGAGGTGACGAACAGCTTGGTGATGACGTCCTCGTCCTTGGTCGCCATGCCCGCGCGGCCCTTGCCGCCGCGCGCCTGAGCGCGGAAGGCATCGAGCGGGGTGCGCTTGATATAGCCCTCCATGGTCACGGTCACGACCATGTCCTCGCGCTCGATCAGGTCCTCGTCCTCGATCCCGTCGGCCGCCGCGGCGATCTCGGTGCGGCGCGGGGTCGCGAACTGCTCGCGCACGTCGCGGAATTCCTCCCGCATGACGGCATAGAGCTTCACGCGGTCGGACAGGATCGCGAGCAGCTCGGCGATCGACTCGGCCAGCCCCCTCAGCTCGTCGCCGATCTCGTCGCGGCCGAGCGCGGTCAGGCGGTGGAGCCGCAGGTCGAGGATCGCGCGGACCTGCACCTCCGACAGGCGATAGGTGTCGCCCGCGACGTCGGTCTCCAGCGCCTCGACCAGCCGCAGATAGGGCGCGATCTCCGCGATCGGCCAGTCGCGCGACAGCAGCTTCGCGCGCGCCTCCGCCGGGCTCGACGAGCCGCGGATGATGCGGACGACCTCGTCCAGATTGGTGACCGCGATGACGAGGCCGAGCAGGATATGGGCGCGCTCGCGGGCCTTGTTCAGCTCGAACTTGGCGCGCCGCGTGATGACCTGCTCGCGGAACTGGACGAACGCGCCGATGATGTCGCGCAGGTTCAGCAGCTCCGGGCGCCCGCCGCGGATCGCCAGCATGTTGGCGGGGAACGAGCCCTGCGCGGGCGTATGCCGCCACAGCTGGTTCAGCACCACCTCCGGCGTCGCATCGCGCTTCAGGTCGATGACGATGCGCACGCCCTCGCGGTTCGATTCGTCGCGGATGTCGCTGACGCCCTCGACGCGCTTGTCCTTGGCGGCCTCGGCGATCTTCTCGACCAGCGCGTTCTTGCCCTGCTGGAACGGGATTTCGGTCAGGACGATCGACTGGCGACCGTCGCTGCGCGCGGCCTTGGTCGCCTCGATCGTGTGGCGCGAACGGACGATGATCGATCCGCGCCCGGTTTCATAGGCGGAGCGCGCGCCCGCGCGGCCCAGGATGATCGCGCCGGTCGGGAAGTCCGGACCGGGGACGATCTGCATCAGCTCCTCGGTCGTGATCGCGCCGTTGTCGAGGTACGCCAGGCACGCGTCGACCACCTCGCCCAGATTGTGCGGCGGGATGTTGGTCGCCATGCCGACCGCGATGCCGCCCGCGCCGTTGACGAGCAGGTTGGGGAAGCGCGCGGGCAGCACCTGCGGCTCGCGCTCCGACCCGTCGTAATTGGGCTGGAAGTCGACCGTGTCCTTGTCGAGATCGTCGAGCAGATAGTTGGACGATTTCGCCAGCCGCGCCTCGGTATAGCGCATCGCGGCGGGCGGGTCGGGGTCCATCGAGCCGAAGTTGCCCTGGCCGTCGATCAGCGGCACGCGCATCGCCCAGTCCTGGGTCATGCGCGCCAGCGCCTCGTAGATCGAGCTGTCGCCGTGCGGGTGGTATTTACCGATGACGTCGCCGACGATGCGCGCCGATTTGCGATAGGGCCGGTTGTAGAGGAACCCGCTCTCGCTCGCCGAATACAGGATGCGGCGGTGGACGGGCTTCAGCCCGTCGCGCACGTCGGGCAGGGCGCGCGCCACGATCACGCTCATCGCGTAATCGAGGTAGCTGGTCTTCATCTCCTCGACGATGGAGATGGGGGCGATATCGGAAGGGTCCGCCAGGACCGTGTCGTCGCTCAACGCTGGGCTTTCGTGAATGTGGGGTTACACACATGCACTAGCCCAGCGTCACGCATATTGCCAACCCAGCAGGCCGGCGATCGGGTCACTTCTTGCAGGCCGCCTTGGTGGCGTTGCCCGCCTTGCTGCAATCGTAGGTGACGGTCTTGCCGGTGCTGGTCTTCGCGGTGACCATGCGGCCGGTCGCGGCGGTGCGGGTGGTGGTGGCGGTCTTGCGCGTGGCGACCGCGGCGGTGGTCTTGCCGGTCGGCGTCGTCTTCCTCGTCACGGTCTGGTGCTGGACGACATGGGTGTTGGTCCTGGCGGGCGCGGTCTGGGCGACGGCGACGCCGCCGGAGACTAGCGCGGCGGAGGCGAGGATCGCGAAGGGCAGGGTACGGGTCATGGCATTCGCTCCTGTCGGTGCGGCATCCTTCGTCGATGCCGTCGAGCCTCCTGTGCGCCGGGGCGATTGTCAGGGGAATGGCGGGAAGATGACCGATCGGTCATGCGCGCTCCCGGATCGTCATTGCGAGCGTAGCGAAGCAATCCAGTGTCGCGCATGCTGCCCTGGATTGCTTCGCTGCGCTCGCAATGACGGGGTGCAGATTACGCCGGCACCTCGGCCCCGTCCCACGCGAAATGCTTGCCGCTGTCGGTGGGCTTCAGCCCGTCGATCACGTCGAGCAGCTGCACCGCCGCACGTCCCGGCTGGAACAGGTCGCGGCCCCTCTGCCGGAACGGCTGCGACAGCTTGGTATCCACCGTGCCGGGATGCAGCGCGACGACGATGCCGCGGTCGTTGCGCCGCTTGTCCTCGATCGCCAGCGTCCGGATCAGCTGGTTGAGCGCTGCCTTGGACGCGCGATAGCCGTACCAGCCGCCCAGCCGGTTGTCGCCGATGCTGCCGACCCGCGCCGACAGCGCAGCGAACACGCTGCGGCCCGTCCTGGGCATGAGCGGCAGGAAGTGCTTGGCGACCAGCGCGGGGCCGATCGCGTTCACCGCATATTGCCGCGCCAGCCAGACGGGGTCGAGCTCGCGGATCGCCTTTTCGGGGCCACGCTCGCCGTCGTGCAGCACGCCGGTGGCGACGATGACCAGCTCCGGCGTCCCCGCCCGCGCGGCGGCGGCGGCGATCGTCGCTTCGTCGGTCAGGTCGAGGTCGGGGCGCGACAGCCGCAGCACGTCGGCGCCCTCCTCCGCCAGCGCGTCGGCCAGCGCCGCGCCGATTCCGCCCGAGGCGCCGATGACGACCGCGCGCGTCACCGCGCGGTCCGCGCGAAGGTCCAGCGTTCGTCGTCGCTCGCGCCCTCGTCGAACCGATAGCCGTCGGTGTCGAACCCCTTCATGCCGTCCACGTCGCTCACCCGATGCTCGACGAGGTAGCGCGCCATCATCCCGCGTGCCTTCTTCGCGTGGAAGCTGACGAACCGCCCGTCGCCCTCGCGGAAGTCGACCGCGATCACGCGCACTCCGGCGGGCAGGCGCCCCTTCACCGCCTCCCAATATTCGTTGCTGGCGAGGTTCAGGACGGTGCCGCTGCCCTCTGCCGCGACGTCCTGCGCCAGGGCGTCGGCGATGCGATCGCCCCACCAGTCGGTCAGCTTCGCCTTCCGCGGTGCCCAGCGCGTGCCCATCTCCAGCCGGTACGGGCGCATCCCGTCGAGCGGACGCAGCAGCCCGTACAGCCCCGACAGCAGCCGCAGGTGATCCTGCGCGAAGCGCACCGCCGCCTCGTCGAGCGTCTTCGCCTCCAGCCCGGTATAGACGTCGCCGGCGAAGGTGTAGAGCGCGGGCCGCTCCGACGCCTCGGCAAAGTCGCGGAAGCGATCGGCGTTCAGCTTCGCCAGCGCGGGCGAGATCTTCATCAGCTCCGACAGCTTCTTCTGCGACAGGTGCGAGGCGGCCTTCGCCAGCGTGGCGGCCTCGTCGGCGAAGCGCGCGGGCGTCGCGGGGAAGGGGGCGGGGGTGTCGAGGTCCAGCGTCTTGGCCGGGGAGAGGACGGCGATCATGGTCGTGGCCGTATCGCGCCGGGGCTGCGCGTTCAATCGCGGTTCAGCGCCTCCGCGGCATGGCATGACAGCAATGTTCGCTTTCTTGAACCGTGACGCGCCCGGCACTAGAGCGGGGGGCAAGCGTTACGCGTGACGATCTTTTCTGGAGAGACGTGTCGATGAAGAGCCTTTCGAACGCCCTGATGGCCGTGCTGCTGGCCGGCGGCGCTACCGTGC
The DNA here is from genome assembly GCF_036946125.1 of Sphingomonas adhaesiva. Lineage (NCBI taxonomy): Bacteria > Pseudomonadati > Pseudomonadota > Alphaproteobacteria > Sphingomonadales > Sphingomonadaceae > Sphingomonas > Sphingomonas adhaesiva. The sequence goes on along the minus strand of NZ_JAQIJT010000002.1, from coordinate 1,245,527 downwards.
TGGCTGCGCAGCCCGCGGTCGCGCAGAAGAAGAACGACAAGCAGCAGCAGGGTCCTCAGCTGAAGCTCAGCAACGAGGTGCGCGGCCCCGCGTCGCAGGCGCAGACCGCGCTCGCGGCGAAGGACGTGGCCACCGCCACGCCGCTGGTCGCGGCGGTCGAGGCCGCGGCGAAGACCGAGGACGAGAAGTATATCGCCGCGGCGCTGCGGCTGAACCTGTCCGCGATCCAGATGGATGCCGGCGGCAGCACCGACGCGCTGATCGCGCCGCTCGACGCGCTGATCGCCAATGCGAAGACGCCGCAGGCCGACAAGGCACGCTACGTCTATCAGCGCGGCGTGATCGCGGCGAACAAGAAGGACAATGCCGGCGCGGCGACCTATTTCGAGCAGGCGCGCCAGCTGGGCTACAACGATCCCAACCTGCCGCTGCAGATCGTCAAGCTGAAGATGGACTCGGGCGACATCGCCGGCGGCTCGGCCGAACTGGCGAAGATGGTCGACGCGCAGACCGCCGCGGGGCAGAAGCCGAGCGAGGACATCTACCGCTACGCCATCGCCAAGACCAACCAGAAGAAGATGGGCGCCGAGACGCGGGCGTGGATCAGCCGCTATCTCGCGGCCTATCCGACGATGAAGAACTGGCGCGACATGGTCGTCTTCTGGGGCATCCAGCCGCAGTCGGTGGCGACGCTCGACAAGCCGCAGAAGGTCGACATGTACCGCCTGCTGCGCGCCGGCAAGGCGCTGGCCGACCAGTATGATTACGAGATCTACGCGCAATGGGCCTTCGACATGGGCCTGCCGTGGGAGACCAAGACGCTCATCAACGAGGGCAAGGCCGCGGGCAAGATCCCGGCGAACAGCCAGAACGCCGCCGGCCTGCTGACCGCCGCCAACACCTCGATCAGCAACGAGGGCGCGCTGAGCGGCCTCGCCACCCGCGCCAAGGCGGCAGCGAACGGAAAGCTCGCCGCCAGCACCGCCGATGCGTATCTGGGCTCGGACCAGTATCCGCAGGCGATCGAGCTGTATCGCCTGGCGCTGACCAAGGGCGGGGTGGACGCGGATGCGGTCAACACGCGTCTGGGCATCGCGCTGGCCCGCTCGGGCGATAAGGAAGGCGCCAAGGCCGCGTTCGCGCAGGTCAAGGGTCAGCCGCGCGCCGACATCGCGGCGTGGTGGGTCGACTTCCTGGATCACCCGCCGGTGGCGTGACCTCGCGGTTCGCATCGATACGGAAAGGGCGGTCCCGCGGGGCCGCCCTTTCTGGTCGAGACGTGCAGCGCGGAACAGAGCCGTCGTTCCCCGGCTCAAGGCGGGACCTTTGCAAAAGGCTACACCGTGCTCCCGCGCAGGAGCACGGCCTGAGCTCGGGGCCGTTGCACCTGTTTGCAAAGGCCCCGCGAAAGCCAGGGAACAGGAGATTACCTCATTCGATCGGCACCCCCGGCAGCGACTTGGACGAGCGGATCGTCAGCGAGGATTTGACGCTTGCCACGTTCGGTGCCGGCGTCAGCTTCGTCGTCAGGATGCGCTGGAAACTCTCCAGGTCCGGCGCGACGATCTTCAGGATGAAGTCGATCTCCCCGTTCAGCATATAGCATTCGCGCACCTCGGCGATGCCCGCGACATGCCCCTCGAACGCGGCCAGGTCATGCTCCGCCTGGCTGCGCAGGCTGACCATCGCGAAGACGGTGATCGGAAAGCCCAGCCGCGTGCCGTCGCATTCGGCATGATAGCCGCGGATGATTCCCGCCTGCTCCAGCGCACGGACGCGGCGCAGGCAGGGGGGCGCGGTCAGTCCGACCCGTTCTGCCAGCTCGACATTGGTCATGCGACCATCCTGCTGAAGAAGAGAGAGAATTTCGCGATCGATCCGATCCAGTGCCATGACGCCTCAATACCTGTCCATCGCGCACGATCGCGATAGCTTTGAAAAGACGCGCTACATGAAAATTACGTGACAGCGCAATTGTGCCAACGTGCGACAGAAGGATCAAAGTCGTCAAATCGACGGTTTCCCCCTCGTGAACCACTTCATATGACATTTCGTGTCGCTGCCCGGCGACCCGGTGCGCCCCGGTGAGCGGTCGCGGTGGAAAGGTGATGCCTGCGTGCGGTTCGACGACAGCCTGAAGACCGTTCTCGCCGCCGACGTCTCGACGTCGTTCGGCGCACGCGCGGCCTTCCGCCAGCTGGTCGACCTGATCGGGCGGCGTCGCGCGCCCGCCGACCCCGAATTGCTCGACCGTGTGCGGACCCTCGCGGCGGCGGTGCCGGTGTCGGTGCGTGCCGCCTGCGCGCGCGGACTGGCGCTGGCCGATCCGCCGACCGCCTTGATCGCGATCTTCGCCGCGGACGAGCCGCAGGTCGCCTCCGCGGTCCTGCGCGCGGCGCGACTCGATCCGGAGGAATGGGAGGCGCTGTTGCCGCGGTTGACGCCGCACGGGCGCAGCGTGCTGCGCGACCGCCGCGACCTGCCGCCGATCGTCGTGCGCGCGCTGGAAAGCTTCGGCAGCACCGATTTCGTGCTGTCGCATGACGCGGCGGGGGCGGTCGCGCCCGTCACTCCGGCGCCGCCGCCCGCGGTCGCCGCGGCGCTGCCCCCGGCCAACGACATCGCGCCGCCGGAGACGCAGGCCCCCGCGGCCGAGCGGTTCGAGATCGCGGAACTGGTGCACCGGATCGAGGCATTCCAGCGCGAGCGTGCCGCCGCGGCGCCGCAACCCGTCGCAACGCCACCCGCGGAGGTGGTCGCCTTCCGCTTCGAAACGGACGTGTCGGGCACGATCCGCTGGGTCGATACGGGGCCGCGCGGCGCGATCGTCGGTCTGTCGCTGCGCCACGATCACGGGACGCCCAGCGTCGACGGCGTGGCGGCGGGCGCCTTTCGCAAGCGGTCCGGGTTCGCGGATGCGCGGTTGCAGATCCCCGGCGAATCGGCGCTGGCGGGCGACTGGCGCATCTCGGGCGTGCCGGTGTTCGATTCCGCCACGGGCAGCTTCCTGGGATTTCGCGGCCGCGCCCGGCGTCCGCGCGTGGAGGAGGATGCTGCCGCTCCCCTGCGCGCCCATGGCGGACCGGGGGCGGAGGGGCTGCGGCGGCTGGTGCATGAATTGCGCACGCCGACGAACGCGATCGCGGGCTTTTCGGAACTGATCGAGCAGGAATTGCTGGGGCCGGTGGCGCCGCCCTATCGCGATCGCGCGGCCACGATCCGGCGCCATGTCGCCGAGTTGATCGGCGCGATCGAGGATCTCGACCTCGCCGCGCGGATCGAGGGCGATGCGCTGGACCTGCGGCCCGGCCGGGTGGCGGTGTCGACCTTGCTGTCGCGCGTCGCGCACGATCTGGCCCCGCTCGCGGGGCTGCGCGGCGGCGGCCTGGCGCTGCCGCCCGCCGGCGAGGCGGCGTGGTCGACCGATCCGCATGCCGCCGAACGACTGGTGTCGCGGTTGCTGGCGACCGTGCTCGCCGCGGTCGCGCCGGGCGAGATGCTCGCGGTGCGGGTGGAGCCTGCGGGCGATGCCGTCGCGCTGTCGGTCGATCGCCCCGCCGCGCTGGTCGGGCGCGACGAGGCGACGCTGCTGACGCTCGACGACGAGGATGCGGGCGAGGACGAGGGGGCGCCGCTGCTGGGGGCGGGCTTCGCACTGCGGCTGGCGCGCAATCTCGCGGGCGAGCTCGGCGGGCGGCTGGTGTTCGGCGCGGACCGCTTGACACTGACGCTGCCGGCGGCGTTGAACGGGAGCATGGGGCAGGCATCGACATACGCGCCGTGAGCGCGTCGGCGGGGGGCGGCGACGGCGTGATCGCACACCGCCTGCGCTTCGCGACCCCGGCGGACGCCCGCGTGCGATGGCCCGCGGGGTTCGGGCGACGCTTCATCGTCACCGTCGATGTCGAGGAGGAGTTCGACTGGACGCGCCCGTTTTCCGGCGCGGCACGCAGCGTGCGCGCGATCGAGGCGTTGCCCGGGTGGCATCGGGCCATGGCGCGCCACGGCATCGCGCCGGTCTATCTGGTCGATCATCCGGTCGCGGTCGATGCCGCCGCCGTCGCGATCATCCGCCCGCTGCTGGGCGACGGCAGCGCGGTGGGGGCGCAGCTCCACCCCTGGGTCAACCCGCCGCATGTCGAGGTGCCGTCCGACGCCGCCTCCTTCGCCGGCAACCTGCCGCCCGCGCTGGAAGCGGCCAAGCTCGACCAGCTGACGGCCGCGATCGAACGCGCGTTCGGCATGCGGCCCACGGTCTACCGCGCGGGGCGCTATGGGCTTGGACCGCAGACGCTCGCGCTGCTCGCCGATCGCGGCTTTCGCGTGGATGCGTCGATGCGGGCGCGGTTCGACTATCGCGCGGACGGCGGGTGCGACTTCACCGCGGTCGGGGCGGATGCCTTCCACCTGCCGGGCGCGATGATCGAGCTGCCGCTGTCGACGATCTATACCGGGGCGCTCCAGCGGTCCGGCGCCTGGTGGCATGCGGCGGCGGGGCGGGTGCGGCGGGGCCGGGGGCTGCTGGCGCGCAGCGGGCTGCTGTCGCGCGTGCCGCTATCGCCCGAGGGGACCGATGCCGCGACCGCCTGTTCCGCGGTCGTCGCCGCCGCGCGGCAGGGGCATGACCTGCTGCAACTGACGTTCCACTCGCCGTCCCTGGTCGCCGGCAACACGCCCTATGTCCGCGACGCGCGCGATCTGGCGCGGTTCCACGATTGGTGGGAGCGGGTGATCCCCGCACTGCGCCGCGCAGGCTATGCGCCCGCCACGCTGGCGGAGGTGATCGCAGCGGTGGGCCCGGCAGGACTCGAACCCGCAACCTAGCCGTTATGAGCGGCCAGCTCTAACCGTTGAGCTACAGGCCCATCCGCTACGTTGTCGTCGTTAGCGGCAGCGATGCGGTGCTGGCAAGCGTGCGGGGAAACGGGATGGTACCGGGACGATGACACAGGTGGACGAGACGGGGCTGCTGGTGCGCGACGGCGCGGCGTTCATCCTGCAACGCGACGCGGGCGGGACATGGGTGCTGGAGCTGCGCCGCGTCCCCGTCGACCATGTGCAGAAGCGCGTGCGCGTGGTGGGAACACTGTCGGACGCCGGCCGGGTCACGGTCGAGGGCGTGTCGGCAGCGTGAAAAGGCCCCTCTCCGGCAAGGAGAGGGGCTGGATGGCGCGTCAGAAGCCGATGCGGACGCCGGCGTAGAACCGCCGCAGCAGCGGATCGTAGGTGCTGGTCAGCGTGTCCTGACCCGCATCGGAGCCGATGTCGGCCAGATACGGCGGCTTGTTGTCGAGCAGGTTATACCCGCCGACGTAGAATTCGAACCGCTCGTCGACCCGGAAGCGCACCTGCGCATCGAGGTAGAATTGCGCCCGGACGTCGTAGAACGGGTTGCTTCCCGGCGCCGCGCCGGTCAGCTGGTCGTCGAGGCTCGCCTTGCTCAGCCAGGTGCCGGTCATCGTCAGCCCGACGCCCGACAGATCGTACGACCCGTTGATCGTGAAGCGGTCGCGCGACGCGCCGATCTCGCCCGCGAATTCGTCGCGATCGGCGCCCGGCAGCGGGACCGTGTAGCCCGAGATCAGGTGCGTGTACGATCCCCGGATGCCGAGGTCGCCGGCCAGGCCGATATCGGCCAGATTCTGGCGCCACGTCACCGTGGTGTCGATGCCCTGCGTCTTCACCCCGCCGCTGTTGAGGAAGCTTGTGGTCAGCTGGTCGATCGAGCCCGCGGTGTTCGGCCCGATATCGGCCGGACGCCGCGTGATGCGGCCGCAATAATCCTGATTCCCGGCCTGATAGCATTGGTTCAGGATGTATTGCAGCGGCGTCTGGACGATCGCATCCTTGATGCGGATGTTGAAGTAATCGACCGTCACGACGAGGTTGCGCAGCGCATTGATCGAACGCGGCGCGATCACGACGCCCGCGGTGAAGCTGTCGCCCTTCTCCTCCTGCAACAGCGGATTGCCCGATTCGAAGCTGGTCACGCCCTGAATGTCGGCCTGCGACGGCTGGAAGCCGGTGGCCCCGCTGATGTTGGCGTTCGGCCCCAGCGCCGCACGGCATTGCGTGCCGAGCGTGCCCGCGGTCGTCGCGGTCACGCCGATGCAGGGATCGGTCACGCTCGGGAAGTTCTGCTGCGGCGCCTGGAACAGCTCGTTGATGTTGGGCGCGCGGACCGAGCGGGCCTGCATCACGCGGAAGCGGATGTCCTCCACCGGCGCCCATTCGCCGCCGTAATTGTAGCTGACGGTCGTGCCGATCGTGTTGTAATCGGACACGCGCACCGCGCCGCGCACCGTCAGCGCATGGAAGAACGGGCGATCCTGGATCAGCGGGGCGACGACCTCGCCGAACCCTTCCCACAAATGGAAGCTGCCGCGCGTCGCGGGCAGCGCGTTGTTGCCGTTCAGCCCCTGCTGCGTCAGCAGGTCGAAGTCGTTGCGGCTGGTTTCGCGGCGATATTCCGTGCCGACGCTGAACCCGACCGGATCGGCGCCGAACAGCGAAAACAGCTTGCCGTTCACATTGCCGCCGAACACCGTCTGCGTCACCCGCGTCGACAGCGTGGTGTCCACCGCCAGATAGCCCGCGGTATTCGCCAGCGTGCCCGCGCCGTAGATGTTGGCCGGAACGCAGCCCGCCGCACGCGCCGCCGGATCAGCGCAGACGATCTGCCCGGTTGCCGGATCGCGGTAGGAATTGAGTGCCTGGAAGAAGTTGGCGGTGTTGAACTGCCCGCTGCCGCGCTGGTTCTCGGTCGTCTGGCCGTAGATGCCGTAGACCTCGTAGTTTAGCTTGTCGTTCAGGAAGGTGCCGGTCGCGCCGCCCGCGATGCGGTATAGGTCGCGCGTGGCCTGGCTGGTGCGCGGGCCGAAGTCCGCCAGACGACGATCGAAGTAGATGTCGCGCAGGCCATCGCCATCGGTGTCGGTTGCGGCGTTGAAGATCGCATCCGGCACGAACGGGTTGCGGAACGTGGTGCCGCCCACGATCGTCTCGATCGGGATCTGTCCGCTGTTGCGCGGATTGCTGAAGGTCGAGTCGAGCGGGAACGGCTCGATCACGGTGCTGACCTTCGTCCTGGCGTAATTGCCCTCGATGAACAGGTTCAGCGCCGGCGACACCTCGAAGTTGGCGCGACCCGCGGCGATATAGCGCTCGACCGGCACTGCGAGGTAGCGGAAATCGCTGCGGTTGAACCCGTCCGGTCCGGCCGCGCTGCCATCGGCGTTGACGCACCCCTCGTCGCCATTGGTCGACGCGCAATCGCGCAGCGCGCCGTCCTGTCCGTAGGTGAAGATCGAATCACCCGCATAATAGCGGCCCTGCGGTGCGAAACCGGACAGATACGGACGCTGCGGGGTGAACAGCTCGGAATCCTCGCCGCTGACATAGGCGCCGCGGCTGATCGAATCGATCGCGCTGGAGCCGCCCTCGGTCTCGCGGTTGCGCTTCAGGACGGTGCCCTGCTTCGAATAGCCGCCGAACAGCATGATGTTGCCGCGACCGTCGGCGAAATTCTTGCCCGCCAGCAGGTTGAACTGCCGGTCGAAGCCATCGCCGCGCTCGGAAATGCCGACCTGCGCATCGGCCTGAAGGCCGTCGAAGTCGGTCTTGTAGATCAGATTGACCACGCCCGCGACCGCGTCCGAGCCGTAGACCGCGGACGCGCCGCCGGTCAGAACGTCGGTGCGCTGGAGAAACTGGGTCGGGATGACGTTCAGGTCGACCGCGGACGAGCCGGGTACGCCGGAGACGAAGCGGCGACCGTTGACCAGTACCAGCGTGCGGTCCTCGCCCAGATTGCGCAGGTTCACCGTCGCGACGCCCGCACTCTGCGTGGCGAAGGACGAGTTGGTGCGGCTGATCCCCGGCTGACCGAACGCGGGATTCTGCAACAGCAGGTCCTGCACGTTGATGACGCCCGACTGTCGGATCTGCTCGGCGCTGATGACCTGCACGGGGGAGGCCGCGGTGGCGACCGGCGACTGGATGCGCGATCCGGTGACGACGATGTCGGCGCCGGCTTCATTGCCCTGGGCCGAGGGATCGGCGGGCGAGGCGGCGGGATCGTTCGCACTCTGCGTCGTGGCGGCCTCGACGGTGGCGCCCTGCGCGCTGTCCTGGGCGTGGGCGGGGGCCGCGAGCAGCGCGATCCCGGCAAGCAGCGACGTGCCCAGCAGGCGGCAACGGTAATGGTGCATATGGTCCTCCCTTGAAATGCACACGGACCAGGACATGGACCCTGTCCTATCGTCCGAGTGCGTCCCTATGGAAGCGGGAGCGGTTGGGCGAGCCATGTCGTTGCAAGCCATAAATGAAAAGTTACAACTGTCACTTCCGCGCCACGACATGGGTCAGCAACATAGGTAAGCTTTACCGACCTTTCCGGGAGTTCCTTGCCGCTGGGGCTCCAGCTTTCTAGACAGGCGTCATGCCGCCACGTCGCCTTTCCGCCTTCGAGTCATGACGCTGTCGATCGGGATCGCGGTGGTGGTGGGGGCCGTCCTGCTGCTGCTGATCGGCGTCGGGGCGGCGCTGCTGATGGTCGGGCTGCGTGCGCGTGCCGCCGCGGCCGGCGCGATGCAAGGGCGCGATGCGCTGGAAATGCTGCTGGCCGCCGCACCGATGCAGCCGATCGTCATCCGCGCCGATGGCCAGATCGACATGCCGCGACGCGCCGCGGACTGGCTCGGGCTGGCCGGCGTGCCGCGCTACCTGCAGGAACTCGATGCGGCCGGCTGGGGCGTCGAAAGTGCGGATGCGCAAGGATTGTCGCGCGACATCGCGGCGTGCCAGCGCTCGGCCCGCGGTTTCGTGCGCAGCATCAACGCGCGCGATGGCGGGCGGACGCTGACCGCGCAGGGCGAGCGGCGTGCGGATGCGGTGATCGTGTGGCTGCACGATTCCACCGCGATCGAGGGCGAGATGCGCGAGCTGCGCGACGAGTGCCGCGAGCTGTCCGACGCGTTCGAGGCGCTGACCGGGCTGGTCGAGGCCGCCCCGCTGCCGATGTGGTATCGCGACGCGACCCTGCGGCTGGCGATGGTCAATTCCGCCTATGTCGCCGCGGTGGAGGGGCAGGACGCCGCCGATGTCGTCGGCCGCGGGATCGAGCTGACCGACGGCGCGGGCGAGAGCGGACCCGTGGCCGGGGCGGCGCTGGCGCGCACCGACGGCCGGCCGCAGCAGCGCGTGCTGCCCGCGACGATCGGCGGCGCGCGGCGATCGTTGCTGATCCACGACGTGCCGCTGCCGGTCGGTGGCGTCGCGGGCTATGCGATCGATATCGAGGAGCTGGAGCAGGCCAACCTGCGCGAGCGCCGCTTTGCCGATGCGCAGCGCGCCATGATCGACCGGCTGTCGGCGGGCGTGGCGCAGTTCGGGCGCGACCGCAGCCTGGTCTTCTGCAACCAGCCGTTCCGGCGGTTGTTCGCGATGCGCCGCGAGTGGTTGTCCGATCGACCCGAGTTCGACCGCGTGCTGGAGCGGATGCGCGAGGCCAATCGCGTCCCCGAGGTGCGCGATTTTCCAGGGTGGAAGGCGGAACGGCGCGGCTGGTTCCTCCAGACCGACGCCGCGGTGGAGGAGAATTGGCACCTGCCCGGCGGCACCCACCTGCGCGTCGTGGCGCAGCCGCTGCCCGACGGCGGGCTGATGGTGATCTTCGAGGATCGGACCGAGCAGGTGCAGCTGGCCAGCGCGCGCGACACGCTGCTGCGGGTGCGTACCGCGACGTTCGACAATCTGTTCGAGGCGCTGGGCGTCTTTTCCGCCGACGGCCGGCTCCAGCTGTGGAACAACCGCTTCCGCGCGCTGTGGGATTTCGAGGAGGAGTTCCTGAGCGGCCATCCGCGCGTGGACGTCATCGCCGAAAAGGTCGCGCCGCGCCTGTCCAACCCGCGCCGCTCGCGCCAGATCGCCGAGCTGGTGCGGATCGCGACCGCCGAGCGGCAGCAGCGCGCCGGGCATATCGCGCTGGCCGACGGTCGTCATTTCGAATTCGCCGCGGTGCCGCTGCCCGATGGCAATGCGCTGTTCACGATGCTGGACATCACCGACAGCCGCCGGATGGAGCATGCGCTGCGCGACCGCAACGATGCGCTGGAGGCGGCGGATCGGGTGAAGACCGCGTTCGTCGCCAACATGAGCTACGAGCTGCGGACCCCGCTGACCTCGATCAGCGGCTTCGCGGAGATGCTCCACGGCGGTTATGCCGGTGAGCTGTCGCCGGACGCGATCGGCTATCTCGATGCGATCCTGGACGCGGTCGAGCGGCTGGGGCTGCTGATCGACGACGTGCTCGATCTCACCTCGACCGAAAGCGGCGCGCGCCCGCTCGAGCGCGGCGACGTCGACGTGGGCGCGGTGGCGCGCGCGGCGGCCGACGGGGTGCGCGCCACCGCCAAGCGCCGCCATCTGGAATTCGTCGTCGAGGTGCAGCGTTCCGCCGGGCGGCTGTCGGGCGATGCGCGTCGCATCCGCGAAGTGGTCGAGCATCTGCTCCGCCACGCCGTCGGCGCCTCGCGGGAGCGCGTGCTGCTCCACGTCGACGGCAATGCGAAGGCGGCACGGATCGTGGTGTCGGACGACGGCGCGGGCATGACCCCGGAGGAAGCGTCGCGCGCCTTCGATCGCTTCGCCCAGGAAGGGCGCGCGGTCGGCAGCGACCGCGCCCTCGGGCTGGGCCTGCCGCTCGCCAAGCAGTTCGTCGAGGCGCATGGCGGCACGATCTCGCTGGTCAGCGAGCCGGGCGAGGGGACGCTCATCACGGTCGAGATGCCGCGCCGGTGACGCGCGGCGAGGCGATCCTGCGCGACCTCGCGGCGACGGCGGCGCTGGGCGCGCGGCTGGCGGCGGTGCTGCGCGCGGGCGATGTCGTGACGCTGGCGGGAGGATTGGGGGCGGGCAAGACCAGCCTGGCGCGCGGGGTGCTCGCCGCGTTGGGACTGGCGGAGGAGGCGCCGAGCCCGACCTTCGCGATCGTCCAGCCCTACGAGCCGCCGGAGGTGCGGCTGCCGGTGCTCCACGTCGATCTCTATCGCCTCGACGATGCGGGCGAGGTGGCCGAACTCGGGCTCGACGAGGCGCGCCACGACGCGGCCCTGCTGGTCGAATGGGCCGAGCGCGCGGGGGCGGGTTACTGGCGCGATGCGCTGGCGCTCGACCTGGCGGTGCTGCCGGATGGCGCGCGCCGCTTGACTTGGGAAGCGCCCGCGGCATGGGAAGCGCGATGGCCACCCCCGCAATGACGCCGCCCGAGGGAGCGGAGCAGTTTCTCGCCGTCCATGGCTGGGACGGCGCGCGCATCGACGCGCTCGCCGGCGACGCCTCGTTCCGGCGCTACTTCCGCGTCGCGGACGGAGACCGCCGCGCGATCCTGATGGACGCGCCGCCCCCGCACGAGGATCCGCGCCCGTTCGTGGAGGTCGCCCGCTGGCTGACCGATCGCTCCTTTGCCGCGCCCGCGATCCTGGCGGTCGATCTGGCGCGCGGATTCGTCCTGCTCCAGGATTTCGGGGATGCGCGGATGCGCGAGACGGTCGATGCCGAACCGCAGGCGACCATGCCGCTGTACGAGGCGGCGGTCGACCTGCTGGTGGCGTTGCGCGCGCACCCCGCCGCCGATCTGCGCCCCTATGACCGCGCGGAATTGCAGCGCGAGGCTGGGCTGCTGACCGAATGGTATTGCCCCGCGATCGGCGTGGCGCCCGACGTGGCGGGCTATGTCGCGGCCTGGGATCAGGTGCTGGCGCGCGCCGCGCCGCAGGCGCCGGTCACGGTGCTGCGCGACTATCATGCCGAAAACCTGATGCTGGTCGGTGCAGACCGCTCGCTCGGGCTGCTCGATTTCCAGGACGCGCTGGCGGGGCATCCCGCCTATGACCTCGTCTCGCTGTTGCAGGACGCGCGCCGCGACGTCGACCCTTCGCTGGAGGAGGCGATGCTCGCGCGCTACCGCGCCGCGACCGGGGAGGGGGACGCCTTTCTCGACGCCTATCACGTGCTCGGCGCGCAGCGGAACGCCAAGATCGTCGGCATCTTCACCCGGCTGTGGAAGCGCGACGGGAAGCCCCGCTACCCGACATTGTGCCCGCGCGTCTGGGGCTATCTGGAGCGCGACCTGACGCATCCGGTGCTGGCGCCGGTCGCGCGCTGGTTCGACGACAATCTTCCGCCGGAATGGCGCGGCGATCCGATGGCGATCGCCACCGCAAAGGGAATCGCATGAGCCGCCCGCGCTATATCCGCCCCGATCCGGGTGCCGCCGTGCCGACGACCGCGATGGTGATGGCGGCCGGGATCGGCAAGCGGATGCGCCCGCTGACCGCCACCCGGCCCAAGCCGCTGGTCGAGGTCGCGGGGCGCACGCTGCTGGACCATACGTTCGACCGGCTGCGCGCGGCGGGGGTGCAGCGTGCGGTGGTCAACGTCCACTATCTCGCCGATGCGCTGGAGGCGCACCTTCGGCACCGCGTCCACGGGATCGAGGTGATCGTCTCCGACGAGCGCGAGCAGCTGATGGAGACCGGCGGCGGCCTCGCCAAGGCGCTGCCCCTGCTGGGCGACGCGCCGTTCCTGGTCGTCAACAGCGACAATTTCTGGGTCGACGGCCCGACCGACGCGATCCGTCAGCTCGCCGCGCGCTGGAATGACGAGACGATGGACGCGCTGCTGCTGCTGGTGCCCTATGCCCGCGCGCACAACCACGGCGGGCAGGGGGACTTCCACCTCGACGCCGCCGGGCGGATCGTCGGGCGGCGCAAGCCGGGCCGGGTGGCGCCGTTCGTCTATACCGGCCTGCAGATCGTGTCGCCGCGGCTGATCCGCGACTGGCCGGCGGGGCCGTTTTCCACCAACCTGTTCTGGGACCGCGCGATCGCGGCGGGGCGCGCGTTCGGCGTGGTGCATCAGGGCCTGTGGTCGGAGGTGAACGTGCCGGGCGCGATCGCGAGGACCGAGGCGCTGCTCGCGGATGGCTGAGGGCGCGCCCGCCCGCGTTCGGCCGAGCCTCTTCACGATCCCCGCGCACCGCGCCTTCGCCGATGCGCTGGTGGCCGGGCTGCTGCGGCGGTACGGCGGCCGGGATCGGCTCGAACTGGCACGCGGCGTCGTGCTGGTGCCCAACAATCGCGGTGCGCTGGCGGTGCAGGAGGCGTTCGTGCGCGCCAGCGGCGGCGCGCTGCTGCTGCCGCGGATCGTCGCAGTGGGTGCCGAGGATCTGGAGGGTGCGCTGGGCGCCGCGCTCGACCCGGCCGATGCGGTGCCGCCGCTGCCGCCCGCGATCGATCCGCTCCAGCGCCGCATGATCCTGGCGCGGCTGGTCGAGGAGGAGCGCGCCGCCGCCGGGCGCCCGGTCGATGCCGCGGAGGCGGTGCGGCTGGCGGGGGATCTCGCGCAGACGCTCGACCAGTTGATCGTCGAGGAGGTCGCGCCTGAGCGGCTGGCGGCGATCGATCCGGGCGAGGGGCTGTCGGACCATTGGGAAACCGCGCTGCGGCTGTTCCGCATCGTGCTCGACCGCTGGCCGGCGGAGCGTGCGGCGCTGGGCCGGGTCGATGCGGCGCAGCGGCGGGTGACGTTGCTCGACCGGCAGGCGGAGCGCTGGCGGGAGACGCCGCCCGCGGGCTTCGTCTGCGCCGCGGGAATCACCGATCCCGCGCCCGCGGTGGCGCGGCTGCTGCGCACCGTCGCCGATCTGCCCGGCGGCATGGTCGTCTTCGCCCATCTCGATCCGGCGCTGCCGGACGAGGAATGGGACGCGCTGGGGCCGCATGCGCCCGATCCGGCGACCGGCCTTGCCCGCCGCGCGATCGAGGTGCACCCGCAATTCCACCTGAAGCTGCTGCTGGAGCGGATGGGCGTCGCCCGCGGCGAGGTGACGCGCTGGACCGATGCCAGCGATCTCGACGCGGGTGCCGCACGCGGCAAGGCGATCGCCAATGCGCTGACGCCCGCCGCCTTCACCGCGAAATGGACCCGGCTGGACGCGGCCGAGCGCCGGCTGACCGGGGTGGAAGCGGCCGAACTCGCCACCCCGGCGCAGGAGGCGCAGGCGATCGCGCTGGCGCTGCGCGGCGCGCTGGAGGAACCCGGGCGGACCGCCGCGCTCATCACCCCCGACCGCGCGCTGGCGCGAAGGGTCGCGGCGCATTGCCGGCGCTGGAATATCCAGGTCGACGATTCGGCGGGTCGTGCGCTGGCGATCCTGCCGCCGGGCACGCTGCTGACCGCGATCGTCGAGGCCGCGGCACAGGATTTCGCGCCGATGGCGCTGCTGACCCTGCTCAAGCATCCGCTGGTGCGCGCGGGGGCCGGGCGGGGTGAATGGTTGCAGGGCGTGCGCCGCCTCGACCGCGCGATGCGCGGGCCGCGCCCTGCTCCGGGGCTCGACGGCATCGACCGGCATCTGCGCGACGCGCCGGAGCGCGAACGCGACATCCGCGCGCGGGCCGCATCTTGGTGGCAGGAGGCGCGCGTCCTGCTGGAGCCGATCGCGCGCGTGTTCGGCGACGGCGCCGCGACGCTGCCGACGCTGGTCGCGGGGCTGCGCGAGGCGGCGGAGCTGCTGGCCGGCGAGGAGGCGTGGCGCGGCCCCGCCGGGCGCGCCGCCGCCGACCTGCTCGCCGCGCTGGAGGAACAGGCGCCGGTCGGCCCGCGCCGCCTCACGCCGGCGGGATTCGTGCCGATGCTGCGGCTGCTGATGGACGAGATCGCGATCCGCCGTCCCCCACGCGACCGTCACCCGCGCCTCGCCATCTACGGCCTGATCGAGGGGCGGTTGCAGTCCGCCGACCTGATGATCCTGGGCGGGCTGAACGAGGGGACGTGGCCGGGGATTCCCGCCCCCGATCCGTGGCTGGCGCCGCGCATCCGCGCCGAACTCGGCCTCCCCGGGCTGGAGCGCGGGATCGGGGTCGCCGCGCACGATTTCGGGCAGGCGCTGGGCGCGCCGCGCGTGCTGCTGACGCGCAGCCGGCGCGATGCGCGCTCGCCCGCGCTCGCCTCGCGCTTCTGGCTGCGGCTGGAGGCGATGGCGGGGGAGCGCTTCCCGCGCGCGCCGTACTGGGCGGCGTGGAGCCACGCGCTCGACCACGCCGGTGCGCCGCGCCCCGCCGATCGGCCCGCCCCGCTGCCCCCGGCCCGGCTGCGCCCGACGACCATATCCGTCACCGAGGTCGACCGGCTGAAGGCCGATCCGTTCGCCTTCTACGCGCGCCGCATCCTGAAACTGATGCCGCTCGATGCGGTCGATGCCGATCCCAGCGCGGCGTGGCGTGGCACCGCGGTCCATGCGGTGCTGGAGGCCTGGGCGAAGGAGGACGCCTGCGATGCCGAGGCGCTGCTGCCGCGCGCGCTGACTTTGCTGTCCGATCCCGCCGCGCATCCGCTGCTGCGCGCGCTGTGGCAGCCGCGGCTGATCGCCGCGTTCGAATGGATCGCCGCGCGCACGCTGGCGGAACGGGCCGAGGGGCGCGACGTGCTGGCGGTCGAGGGACGCGGGGAGGCGATCCTGTCGGGAATTCGCCTGAACGGCCGGTTCGACCGCATCGACCGAATGGCCGACGGCGGGCTGGGGATCGTCGACTACAAGACCGGCAAGGCGCCGTCGGTCGCGGCGGTGCGCGGCGGGTTCAACCTGCAGCTGGGATTGCTGGGGGCGATCGCGGAAGCCGGCGGGTTCGCGGGCGTGAGCGGCACCGCGACCGCGTTCGAATATTGGTCGCTGGCGAAGAAGGGCGATTCGTTCGGGGCGGTGTCCAGCCCCGCCGATCCCGCGGGCAAGGGCGGGCGCATCGTTAGCGGCGATTTCGTGCGGGCGGCGCGCGACAGCTTCGCGGAGGCGGCGGCGCGCTGGCTGACCGGCGAGGAGGCGTTCGTGGCGAAGCTGCATCCGGAATTCGCGCCCTATGCGGAGTATGACCAGCTGATGCGGCGGGACGAATGGTATGGCCGTGATCGGTGATCGGATCGTAGCCCCCCTCCCTTCAAGGGAGGGGCTGGGGGTGGGGCGCGTGCTCGCGGTACGGTTCGGCGCGCACACGCGGACCCGTATGACCTGGACCCCACCCACCCCCGACCCCTCCCTTTCAGGGAGGGGAGAGCCTTCCGTCACCCCGGATCGAGTCCGGGGTGACGAGCGCTGGACGGCGCGCGCATGAACCCCCTCCCCGAACTCAAGGGCGAGCAGCTTCGCGCCAGCCGCCCCGACGCGCACGTCTGGCTGTCCGCCTCGGCGGGGACCGGCAAGACGCAGGTGCTGGCGGCGCGGGTCTTTCGCCTGCTGCTGCGCGACGTCTCGCCCGGCAGCATCCTGTGCCTCACCTTCACCAAGGCGGGCGCGGCGGAGATGGCGGCGCGCGTCAGCCGGCAGCTCGCCGCGTGGGTGCGGATGCCCGACACCGATCTGGCGCGCGATCTCGCCGCGCTGGGCGAGCGGGCCACGCCCACGCTGATCGGGCGCGCGCGCACGCTCTTCGCCAAGGTACTGGATGCGCCCGGCGGAGGGTTGCGCATCCAGACCATCCACGGCTTCTGCCAGGGGCTGCTCGCGGCGTTTCCGATCGAGGCGGGGCTGGTTCCCGGCTTCCGCCCGATCGAACCGCGCGAGGAAGCGCTGCTGCGGCGGCAGGCGCTCTCCGACCTGCTGGTCGACGCCGAGCGCGCGGGCCGTAGCGCGCCGGTCGAGACGATCGGCGCGCTGAGCGTCCGGCTGGGCGAGCAGGGGGCGGAGCAGTTCCTGGCGGAATGTTCGCGCGCCGGTGCCGCGCTCGACGCGCTCCCCAGCGGGATCGCGCCGTTCGTCCGTGCGCAGCTGGGCGTCCCGCTGGGCGATGTGGAGGACGTGATCGCGCAGGGGTGCGACGACCTGGATCATGACGCGATCGAGCGTCTGGGCACCGCCAATCGTACCTGGGGCACCGCCACCGGGACCGGCCACGCCGATACGATTGCGCGCTGGCTGGCGGGCGACGTCGCCGCGCGCGTCGCGGCGCTGCCGGCGCTGATGGGCGTGGTGCGCACCGCGACGGGCAGCCCGCGCAAGGTCTCCCCCAAGCTGGTCGCCGCGGACCCCGATTACGAGGAACTGGCGATCGCGCTGGGCGAGGGGTGCGCCGCGCTGCTGCAATTGCGCATCCGCGCCGCCTATGCCGACCGGCTCGGCGCGGCGCTGGAGGTGGGGCGCGACTATGCACGCGGCTATGCGCTGGCGAAGCGGCGCACCGGCGCGGTCGATTTCGACGACCTGATCGGCGCGGCGGTCGCCCTGCTCCAGCAGGACGGGATCGGCGAGTGGATCCGCTACAAGCTGGACCAGATCACCGAGCATGTGCTGGTCGACGAGGCGCAGGACACCAACGTCGCGCAGTGGACGATCATCCGCGCGCTGGTGGACGAATATTTCGTCGGGCGTGGGATCTACGCGCCCTCGGTCCGCACGCTGTTCACGGTCGGCGACCTGAAGCAGGCGATCTTCGGCTTCCAGGGCACCGATCCGGTCAATTTCCTCGCGGCCGAGGAGCACTTCCGTCGTAAAGCTGCTCTCGTTGCAGGATACGACGACATGCCCGACGACGAGCGCGGGCTGCCGTTCGACCGGCTGTCGCTGACCGATTCGTTCCGCTCGACCGCGCCGGTGCTGGAGTTCGTCGACGCGGCGATCGCCACGGTCGGTGCGGACGGGCTGGGGGCGGCGGACGGGATCCCGCTCCACGCCAGCCGCGTCACCGGGCCGGGGCAGGTCGCGCTGTGGCCGCCGATCGCCGCCGGCGCCACCGAGGCGGAGGAGGGCGGCGAGGAAGGCTGGATCGACGATGCGGTGCGCGCGAACGCCACCCGCATCGCCAGGGCGGTGCGCGGGTGGCTCGACGACGGCGCGATGCTGGAGAGCAAGGGCCGTCCGCTGCGGCCCGAGGACGTCATGATCCTGGTGAAGCGGCGCGGTGAGCTGGCGCAGCTGCTGGTCGCGCGCCTCTATGCCGAGGGGGTGCCCGTCGCGGGGGTCGACCGGCTGCGATTGTCCGCCCCGCTGGCGGTGCAGGACCTGCTGGCGGCGGTGCGATTCGTGCTCCAGCCCGACGACGACCTGTCGCTCGCCAGCCTGCTCGTCTCGCCGCTGATCGGATGGACGCAGGACGAGCTGATGGCGCGTGCGACCGATCGCAGCGGCCCGCTGTGGCGCCACCTGACGCGCACCTGTCCGGAGCATCTGGGCGCGCTCGACGCGCTGCTGGCGCGCGCCGATTACGACACGCCGTACCGCTTCCTGGAGATGATCCTGTCGGGACCGCTCGACGGTCGCCGCCGCCTGCTGGGGCGGCTGGGCGAGGAAGCGCGCGACTCGATCGAGGAGCTGCTGAACGCCGCGCTCGATTTCGAGACGACCGCGACGCCCTCGCTGCAACGCTTCCTCGACTGGTTCGAGCGCGACGAGGTGGAGATCGTGCGCGACGCCGCCGCCCCGCTCGACGCCGTTCGCGTCATGACCGCGCATGGCAGCAAGGGGTTGCAGGCGCCCGTCGTGATCCTGGCCGATGCGACCAGCGACCCCGACGCCGCGCCGCGATCGGTGCTGATGTGGACACCGGAGGGGATGGAGCGCGCCATCCCGGTCTTTCGTCCGCGCAAGGAGGAGCGCGCGGGCGCGATCGACATCGCGCTGACCGAGGTCGAGCGGCGCGAGCGCGAGGAGCATTGGCGGCTGTTCTACGTCGCCGCGACGCGCGCCGAGGAGCGGCTGGTGATCGCGGGCTCGCTCTCCGCCAAATGGCAGGGGGTCCCGCCCGAGGCCAGCTGGTATGCCGCGGCCGCCCGCACCTTCGACGCGCTGGGGGTCGAGGCGGGAGAGGGCGAGCGCGTCTTCGCGGGGCACCGGCCCGCCGCGCCCGTCGCGTTCAGGGCCGGATGGGCAGGGGATGACGAAGCCGCGGTGGCGCTCCCCGACTGGGCGCGCCTGCCCGCCCCGCACGAGTCGCTGCCGCCGCGCCCGCTGTCGCCCTCCGCGATCGGCGAGGATGCCGTGGCCGATCCGCCCCCCGGCCCGGCGATGCGCGATGCCGCCGAGCGCGGACGGCTGATGCATTCGCTGTTCGAGCGGCTGCCGTCGCTGGCCCCCGCGACGCGCGCGGCGGCGGCGCGCGCCTGGCTGGAGGCGCGGGGCGTGACGCAGGCCGATGCGGTGATCGCGCCGGTGCTGGCGGTGCTGGACGACCCGGCCTTCGCCGATCTGTTCGCCCCCGACGCGCTGACCGAGGCGCCGATCAGCGCGACCTTGCCCGACGGGCGCGTCATCGCCGGGACGATCGACCGGCTGCTGGTGGCGGACGGCGTCGTCCGCGTGGTCGATTACAAGACCGGGCGCGGCGTGCCCGCGGATGCGGACAGCGTGCCCGACTATCATCTGAAACAGATGGCGGCCTATCACGCCGCCCTGTCGGTCATCTTTCCGGGCGCACGGGTGGAGGCGGCGTTGCTCTATACCGCGGGCCCGCGCCTCATCACGCTGCCGGACGCGCTGCTGGGTCGTGCCAAGCGCGGCTTTGGCGGCTCGGAGCAAACGTTGCCGTCCAGCGGTTGAGCCCTCCGGCACCCACCCCTAGATGGGGATCGAAGGAGATAGACATGGCCACGAAGACGATCACCGACGCCAGCTTCCAGAACGACGTGCTGTCCGCGGACAAGCCGGTGCTGGTCGATTTCTGGGCGGAATGGTGCGGGCCGTGCAAGATGATCGGCCCGGCGCTGGAAGAGATCAGCGACGAGCTGGGCGAGCAGGTGACGATCGCCAAGCTGAACATCGACGAGAATCCCGACGCCCCCGGCCGCTACGGCGTGCGCGGTATCCCGACGATGATCCTGTTCAAGGGCGGCGCCCCCGCCGCGACGAAGGTCGGTGCGGAGCCGAAGGGGCGCATCAAGCAGTGGCTCGAAGGCGAGCTGTAAGCGGACCTCGCGACGCGCCGCCGTCCCATTCCTGCCCACCGCGGGCAGTGGGCGTGGCGGCGCGGCGTTGACCGGCGCCGCACGGGTACGCCAGGGTCGGCGCGTCGGAACGGGGGGCATGATCGTGAACGGCGAAAAGTGCGGTCGGGTGATCGATGGAAGCTGACGGTGCCGTGGCCGAGGGATTCTGGCGCGCGGCGCACGGACAGCGATCCTGGGAATCGGCGATCGGCGGCGTCGTCCGTCAGACGCGGGCACGCTTCGGCGATCTGGTCGTCGCCAGCGCGAGCGGCGACATCGATCATTTCCAGGCGTGCAACGTGTCGCATGTCGGGATGCCCGATCTGATCGAACACGGCATCTACGATCCGGCGCGCAACCCGCGCATCAACGCCACCCTCAACGCGGCACCGGGCCGGGTATTGTCGGAGCAGGATTTCCTGCACGGCCGCGATCCGGGCCATATCGATCTGTACCGGCGCTTTCTGATCCCGGCCGGCGGGTCGGAGGTGATGCTGGCGAAGCTGCCCCTCCAGCTGGACGGACGCATCGCCGCCTTCACCGTCTCGCGCGCCGAGGGCGTGGGCGCGGCCAGCGCCGCGGAAAAGGCGCTCTTCCAGGCCCTGCTGCCTGCGATCTCCGGTGCGGTGGAGGTGGCGGTGCGGTTCGGCCAGATGGAAACCGACGCGCTCGTGGCGGCGATCGGTCGCGACGGCAGCGCTACCATGGCGCTCGGTGTCGGCCGCCAGCCGGTCGCCTTGTCCGACAGCGCCGAGGCGCTGCTGGCGCGTGGCCGTCACCTGGTGCTGCGGCATCGCCGTCTCCACGCCGCGTCGGCGCACAGCGATGCCGTGCTGTCCCGCGCGATCGACGACGTGGTCGCCGATGGCAGCCTGAGCCGCGGGGTCCGGCGGGTCGTGCTGCGGTCCGTCGTGGAAGGCGATCCTCCGTTGCTCGCCATCGTATCGCCGATCCCCTCGCGCGGGACGGGATCGTTCGCGGCGGCCAGCGTGCTGCTCAGCATCGCCGGGCGGGAACCGACGGCGGATCACGCGGTCGCGCTGATGGACGGCTTCGATCTGACCCGTGCCGAGGCGGCGGTGGTGATGGGCCTCGTCGCCGGGCTCGACCTGCGCGCGATCGCGCGCGAACGGGGCGTGTCATATCAGACGGTCCGCGCCCAGCTGCGCGGCGCGATGGCCAAGACGCTGACCAGCCGCCAGCCCGAGCTGGTCGCGCTGGTGTCCGGTCTCCTTCGCTGATCGCGCCGGGCCTAGCTTCGATAGTCCGCGTTGATCGAGATGTAGCCGTGCGTCAGGTCGCAGGTCCACACCGTGGCGCGACCGTCGGCCAGCCCCAGGTCGACGCCGATCTCGACCTCCTGCCCCTTCAGATGCGCGGCGACGGGCGCCTCGTCATAGCCTTCGACCGCCAACCCGCCCTGCGCCACCTGCGTCGCACCGAAGCGGATCGACAGGCGGTCGCGTTCGGCGGGCTCCCCCGCCTTGCCCACCGCCATCACCACGCGGCCCCAATTGGCGTCCTCGCCCGCGATCGCGGTCTTCACCAGCGGCGAGTTGGCGATGGACAGCGCGACGCGGTGCGCCGAGGCGTCGCTGTCGGCCCCCTCGACCGTGATCTCGATCAGCTTCGAGGCACCCTCGCCATCGCGCACCACCAGCAGCGCCAGCTGACGGCAGACATCGGCGAGCGCCGCGCGAAAGGCGTCCGCGCCCGCGCTATCGTCGTCGGCCAGCGGTACGTTGCCCGCCGCGCCGGTCGCGAAGGCCAGCACCGTGTCGCTGGTGGACGTGTCGCTGTCGACCGTGATGCAGGAAAAGGTACGCGTGTTGGCGGCGGACAGCGCCGCCTGGAGGAACGGCGCCTCGACCGCGGCATCGGTGAACACGAAGCCCAGCATCGTCGCCATGTCCGGCGCGATCATCCCGCTGCCCTTGATGATCGCCGCGATCGTGATCGTGCGCCCGTCCACCACCGCGGTCGCGGTCGCGCCCTTGGCGAAGGTATCGGTCGTCCCGATCGCCTCCGCCGCCGCGCGCCAGTCCGCATCCGGCGCGGCGAAGGCGGCCGCCAGCCCCGCCTGCGCCTTGTCGATCGGCAGCGGCACGCCGATCACGCCGGTCGAGGCGACGAACACGTCGGACGGGCGGCAGTCGAGCGCGGTCGCCGCCTGCGCTGCGATCGCCTCCACCGCGGCGCGTCCGCGATGCCCGGTGAAGGCGTTGGAATTGCCCGCGTTCACCACCAGCGCGCGCGCCTGTCCCAGGACCAGCGCGGCGCGACACCATTCGACTTCGGGCGACGGACACCTGGATTGGGTGGTCACGCCCGCCACGGTCGTCCCCGGCGCGAATTGCGCGAAGGTCAGGTCGCACCGATCCCATTCCTTGTACCGCGCCCGCGCCACGCGCAGCGTGACGCCGGCGATCGGCGGCATCTGGGGAAAGGGCAGGGCGAGCGGGGAGGCGGCGTGCGACATCTGCGCGGCCTTAGCGTGGCGGCACCGGGTTCGCCATATCGGCGTCGTTGACGCCGCACGTCGAAGCAAGGACAATGCCGCCATGGGCATTCACGTCACCATCGGCGAGGCGGAGAAGCGCCTCGCGGAGCTGCTCGCCGCCGCGACGCGCGGCGAGGAGGTCGTCCTGCTGCGCGAGGGGGAGCGGCCGGTCCGGCTGGTTCCGGTAGAGGAAGTGCCGCCTTTCGCGGATGCCGACCGGGAGGCGGTCCGTGCCCGCCGGCTCGCGGCGATCGGGGCGTGGCGTGATGCCTTCGACGGTACGTCCATCGACGTGCGGGCCTTGCGGATGAGCGAGGCCGAACTGGAGGAGCGCGAGAGGCGGAAATTTGGCGCTGCTGATTGATACGCAGACTCTGGTTTGGTTGCGCACCGGCGATCCAAAGCTTTCCCGCGCCGCGCAGCGGGCTATTGCGGATGAAGGACGCGCGCTCTTCGTCAGCGCGGTCACCGCTTATGAATTTGCCGATCTGGACGCCCGCGGGCGGTTCGGGGCCGCGCTCGATCTTCAGTCGACGCTGGATCGCTTCTTCATGACCGTGCTCGACTTTCCTGAAGCCTGTTGGCGGATCGCGGCCGAGCTTCCGATGTTCCATCGCGATCCCGTCGATCGAATGCTGATCGCGCATGCGCTTCACGCCGGGCTGACGCTCGTCACCGCGGACGAAACGATCCGTCGCTACCCGGTGCCGACCTTGTGGTGATACGAAGCGCTTGGACGTTGGCGCGTCTGCCCCTATGTCCGTCGTCGTCATGAACCTGCTGCTGCTCCTTTCCGCGTTATTGTCGGCGCTGACCGGCATCGGCGGCAGCGTGCGTCAGCCGCCCGTCGCGGCGCAGGCGGTGGCGCAGCAGGCGCGCGTCGCCGTCGCCGCCGCCGCGGCACAGCGGGTCGCCGCGCGCCCGGTTCAGGCGCTCGCGACGCGGAGCGCCAGCGCCGCCGCGCCCGTGGCGGCCGTCCTCGCGCTTCTGCCCGTAGAGCCCGCCTACGCGACCCGCCGGCGCGAATAGCGCCGCGCCCGGCGGCAACCGGCCGTCGTCTTCGCCGTTTTTCCCTTGCGCGGGCCGTATCGATGCGGTGCCGCGCCGCCCTGCCATCACAGGAACCACGCCCATGTTCGGCGGTATTGCCAAGTCGCTCTTCGGGTCGTCCAACGACCGTTACGTCAAGTCGCTCAACCCGGTCCTCGCGAAGATCGCGTCGTTCGAGCCCGCGCTCCAGGCGATGGACGACGCCACGCTCGCCCGCCAGACCGTCCTCTTCCGCGAGCGGCTGGCGAACGGCGAAACGCTCGACCAGCTGCTGCCCGAGGCGTTCGCGACCGTGCGCGAGGCGGCGAGCCGCGTGCTCGGCCAGCGCCACTACGACGTGCAGATGATCGGCGGCATCGTGCTCCACCGCGGCGAGATCGCGGAGATGCGCACCGGCGAGGGCAAGACGCTGGTGGCGACGCTCGCCACCTATCTGAACGCGCTGCCGGGCGAGGGCGTCCACGTCATCACCGTCAACGATTACCTCGCCAGCCGCGACGCCGACTGGATGGGCCGCGTCTATCGCTTCCTGGGGCTGACCACCGGGGTGATCGTCCCCAATCTGACCGACGACGAGCGCCGCGCCGCCTATGCCGCGGACATCACCTACGGCACGAACAACGAGTTCGGCTTCGACTATCTGCGCGACAATATGAAGTACGATCGCGCGTCGATGGTGCAGCGCGCCTTCGCGATGGCGATCGTCGACGAGGTCGATTCGGTCCTGATCGACGAGGCGCGCACCCCGCTCATCATCTCCGGGCCGACCGACGACAAGAGCGACCTGTATATCGGCGTCGATGCGGTCGTGAAGCAGCTGTCGGAAGAGGATTACGAGAAGGACGAGAAGCAGAAGACCATCGTCCTGACCGAGGACGGGACCGAGAAGGTGGAGCGCATGCTGGAGGCCGCCGGGCTGCTCCAGGGCGCGAACCTGTACGATTTCGAGAACACGCAGGTCGTCCACCATCTGAACCAGTCGCTGCGCGCGAACGTGATGTTCAAGGCCGATACCGACTATATCGTCAAGGACGGCAAGGTCATCATCATCGACGAGTTCACCGGGCGCATGATGGACGGCCGGCGCTGGTCGGACGGCCTGCACCAGGCGGTCGAGGCGAAGGAGGGCGTCCAGATCGAGCCCGAGAACCAGACGATGGCCTCGATCACCTTCCAGAACTATTTCCGCATGTACCCCAAGCTGGCCGGGATGACCGGCACGGCGGCGACCGAAGCGGCGGAATTCTACGACATCTACAAGATGAACGTCGTCACGATACCGACCAACAAGCCGGTGCACCGCGTCGACGAGGAAGACGAATTCTACAAGGACACGCAGGACAAGTTCCGCGCCATCGCCAGGCGCATCCGCGAACATGCCGAGAAGGGCCAGCCGGTGCTGGTCGGCACCGTCTCGATCGAGAAGTCGGAGCTGCTGAGCGAATTCCTGCGTCAGGAGGGCGTCGATCATTCGGTGCTCAACGCGCGCTACCACGAGCGCGAGGCGCATATCGTCGCGCAGGCGGGACGCCTCGGCGCGGTGACGATCGCGACCAACATGGCGGGTCGCGGCACCGACATCCAGCTGGGCGGCAATCTGGAATTCCGCGTCGAGGACGAGCTCGCCGGGATGCCCGACGGTCCCGAGCGCGACGCCGCGATCGAGCAGATCAAGGCCGAGATCGCCGCGGAGAAGCAGCGCGTGCTGGAGGCCGGCGGGCTGTTCGTGCTGGGTACCGAGCGGCACGAGAGCCGCCGCATCGACAACCAGCTGCGCGGCCGCTCCGGGCGTCAGGGCGATCCGGGCCTGTCGCGCTTCTACCTCAGCCTCGACGACGACCTGCTGCGCATCTTCGGCCCCGACACCCTCTTCGCGAAGATGATGCGCAACAACATCGGCGACGGCGAGGCGATCGGCAGCAAGTGGCTGACCAAGGCGATCGAGACCGCGCAGAAGAAGGTCGAGGCGCGCAACTACGACATCCGCAAGCAGGTCGTCGAATATGACGACGTCATGAACGACCAGCGCAAGGTCATCTACGAGCAGCGCGCGGACATCATGGACGCCGATACCGTCGGTGAGGTCGTCCAGGACATGCGCGCCGAGACGGTCAATGCGATCATCGGCGATGCCTGCCCGCCCAATTCCTATCCCGAGCAATGGGACGTCGAGGGGATGAAGGCGCGGCTGGCCGATGTCCTCAATCTGGAACTGCCGATCGACGACTGGTTGACCGAGGATTCGGTCGACCCCGAACTGGTGACCGAGCGCGTTCAGCAGGCGGCCGATACGGCGGTGACGACGAAGGCGGCGGACCTCGACCCGGACACCTGGACGCAGGTGGAGAAGTCGATCCTGCTCCAGAACCTGGATCATCACTGGAAGGAGCATCTCGCGATGCTCGACGCGCTGCGGCAGGTCGTCCACCTGCGCGCCTATGCGCAGAAGACGCCGATCAACGAGTATAAGCAGGAGGCGTTCAACCTCTTCCAGCGGATGCTCGACGCGATCCGCGAGGACGTGACGAAGACGATCGCGCATGCGCAGTTCCGCATGCAGGAGCCGCCGCCGCTGCCGGAGCTGCCCGACTTCATCACCACCCACTTCGATCCGTTCACGGGTGAGGACAATTCGAACGACGTGGATGCGGGCACGCTGGGCCTGGTGACGACGCAGCTGCCGCCGCTGTCGATCATCCAGCCCGATGCGCCCGCGGACCTGGGCGACGATCCCGCGAACTGGGACGGCGTGGTCAGCCGCAACGCGCCGTGCCCGTGCGGTTCGGGGCGCAAGTACAAG
Source organism: Sphingomonas adhaesiva (assembly GCF_036946125.1). Lineage (NCBI taxonomy): Bacteria > Pseudomonadati > Pseudomonadota > Alphaproteobacteria > Sphingomonadales > Sphingomonadaceae > Sphingomonas > Sphingomonas adhaesiva. The sequence goes on along the minus strand of NZ_JAQIJT010000002.1, from coordinate 1,219,206 downwards.
CATTGCCACGGCGCGGCGTGATGCACGGGGCGGGGGTATCGCCACCCCGCCGCCATTACCCGGTCACTGCCGCGGGGGCGCGAACCCGTAAACGCTGTCCTCGCGGAGCCTGGACCCTGATCCGTCCAGACTAAGGCGTTTCCCCGGCGAAGGCCGGGGCCCGGTCGGAAGGCTTCGGTAAGGAAGCGAGCGCTCGATCACGAGCGCTGCCCAACTGGACCCCGGCCTCCGCGGGACCTTTGCAGCAGGCTACACCGTGCTCCTGCGAAGGCAGGAGCCGAGAGTTGCAGGTCCCATAAGGCGTTGTTCTGCTGGGCCCTGGGCTCCTGCCTGCGCAGGAGCACGGCGTGGGCTGGGTGCCGTTACACCCGTTTTGCCAACGTCCCGCCTTCGCCGGGGAACAAGGATCTGAGTTTCGCAAAGGTCTCGCCTGCGCGGGGATGACGATCCAACAACGAAAAGGGCGCCCGCCGCACCGGCGAGCGCCCTTTATCTTGCGCGCAGCGCCGACGCTTACGGCTTGGGCAGCTTCACCGTCGGCCCGATCGATTCGACCACGGCGCGCGCGTTGAAGGCGCGGACGTTGCCGCGCTCCGGCGTGCCCCTGAACATCACGATCTCGGCCGAGGCCTCGTAACGGTCGACGGTGCGGATGTCGGCGCCGCCGCCCCAGCCCCACGGATCGCCCCAGAACGGGTCCCAGGCGCGATAGCCGAAGCCGCGACCGTAGAAGCCCCAGCGCGGGCCCCACAGGCCGCCGCCCCAGGCGCCGAAACCCGGACCCCAGCCGCCAAACCCCGGCGTCGAATAGGTGCGGGCCTGACGATCGGTATCGCGGTCGGCCATCACGAAATAATCGTAACCGTTCTGCAGCGTCAGCTCGGCGGCACGGAACAGCAGGTAGCGTTCCACCACGTCGCGATCGGTGACGGTGTTGCCGGCGAAGGTGACGCGGTAGCGGTTCGGCTCGATCCGCAGGTCGCTATACCCGGTGCGGTAGAAACCCTGGCCGGTGGCGGGACGGTAGGTGGTCTCGGTCGCGCACGCGGCGACCAGGGTCGTGCTGGCCGCCAATGCCAGCACGATGGCCTTGCGGCCGACATTCTTCAGCATCTGCATCACTCCTATCGCGCCCGGACGGCGCGACCGTCCGGCGCATAGCCGATGCGAGTGGAACGTGCGATGAATGGAATTTATCCCACGACGAACGTTGTCGCACGACATGTCGTGAAGCAGCAACAAAACCGGCGATGGGGGGGAGAAGCACGGTGGCTCCCTGAGTAGGATTCGAACCTACGGCCGCTCGATTAACAGTCGAGAGCTCTACCGCTGAGCTATCAGGGAACACCGTGGAGGGGGTCTATAAAGCCGGAATCGCGCGGCGCAACCCGTTATTTCGACAGTCTTGCGACAATCACGCCGTCCCCGCGCAGCCGGGGATACAGACGCGCCGCTTCCTGATGGAGCCGCGACGACAGCGTGTCCGGAGTCCCGCCTGCGCGGGAATGACGATCGTCGGGAGCATGTCCCCCCGCCGCCGCTCAGGCGACGAACTGCTCCATCGTGATCCGGTCGTCGAGCGCATGCTCGGGATCGAACAGCAGCGTCAGCTCGCGCGCACGGTCCATCGCGATGTCGACCTGCGCCACGTCGCGAATCTCGCGCTGGTCCGCCACCGCCGATACCGGGCGCTTGCCGGCGTCGAGCACGCGCAGCGACACCCGCGCCTTGTCGGGCAGGATCGCGCCGCGCCAGCGCCGCGGGCGGAACGCGCTGATCGCGGTCAGCGCCAGCATCTGCGACCCCAGCGGCAGGATGGGGCCGTGGGCGGACAGATTGTACGCGGTCGATCCCGCCGGCGTCGCCACCAGGATGCCGTCGCACGACAGCTCCTCCAGCACGATGCGGTCGTTGACCTTCACCTCGACCTTCGCGGTCTGGCGCGTTTCGCGGAGCAGCGACACCTCGTTGATGGCGGGCATCGTATGCAGCCGGCCGTCCACCCCCGTCACCGTCGCCAGCAGCGGCGTCACCTGGAACGCCTTGGCGCGTTCCAGCCGCCCGTCGAGGTCGTGCTGGCGCCATTCGTTCATCATGAAGCCGACGGTGCCCAGGTTCATCCCGAAGACCGGCACCGGCGCCCGCCGCCGCTCCAGCAGCGTGTGCAGCGTCTGGAGCATGAAGCCGTCGCCGCCCAGCGCGATCACCAGATCGGCATCGTCCAGCGTCGTCCAGTCGTAGGCGTCGGCCAGTTCGGCGCGCGCGGCCTGGGCAGGCGGGGTGGGCGAGGCGACGAGCGCCCGCCGCGGATATCTGGTCATCCGCGCCCGCTCACCCGCCGGTGACGCTCATGTGGCGCGCCACCGCCGGCGCGGCGTCGCGCTCGATCCGGAAGTCGTGCCGGCGCGGCTTGGTGCGCAGCGCATCCTCGATCGCGGCGTCGAGCGCGTCCACGCCGCCGTCGCGCAGCGCCTGCCGCAGGTCGCGCTGATCGTCATGCCCCAGGCAGGTGTACAGCCGCCCCTCGGTCGTCAGTCGCACCCGGTTGCACCCGTCGCAGAAATTCGCGGTCAGCGGCGAGATCAGCCCCAGCCGGGTCGTTCCGCCGTTGACGCGCCAGTAGCGCGCCGGCCCGCCGGTGCCCTTTTCCTCCCGCTCCAGCACGAACCGTTCGTCCAGCATCTCCTTCACCGCGGTCAGCGGCAGGAAGCGGTCGGTACGATCCTCGTCGATCGCACCCAGCGGCATCGTCTCGATCAGGGTCAGGTCGTGCCCCTCGGCGATGCACCAGTCGAGCATGGACGCGATCTCGTCGTCGTTGATGCCCTTCAGCGCGACCATGTTGATCTTGACCGCCAGCCCCGCGTCGCGTGCGGCGGCGATCCCGTCCAGCACCTGCGCGACGTCGCCGTGGCGGGTGACGAAGCGGAAGCGCGCCGGATCGCGCGTGTCCATGCTGACGTTCAGCCGGCGGATGCCCGCCGCCGCCAGCTCGGGCGCATATTGCCGCAGCCGCGTGCCGTTGGTCGTCATCGTCAGCTCGTCGAGCGCGCCGCCCACGTGCCGCCCGATCCGCTGCGCCAGCATCATCACGTCGCGCCGTACCAGCGGCTCGCCGCCCGACAGTCGCACCTTTCGCACGCCGCGCGCGATAAAGCGTTCGGTGATGACCGCCAGTTCCTCCAGGGTGGCGATCCTGTCGCGCGGGAGGAAGGTCATATGCTCCGCCATGCAGTAACGGCAGCGCAGGTCGCAGCGGTCCGTCACCGATACGCGCAGGTAGCGGATGGTGCGGCCGAAGCCATCGATCAACGGGCGAACCGTCCTGTTTTCGGTCATCCCCTGCACAACGCAGGAGCTAGGCCGTCGTTCAACGCGCGGCAAGAGCCGATTGCCCGCGCGCATCGCCGCCCCTAGGGGCCGTAGCAATGAAGCGTGACAGTTCATCCGGAGGCCGGGACGGTCGCCGCCGCAGCGAGCAGGCGGTGGGCGACGATCAGCTGCGTTTCATCGATGGCCATGCGGGCGAGGGCGTGACCGCGATCGTCGCCGCCCCGACCAGCTTCGAGATCGTCAACGCCGCCTACGGCCGCGCCGCCGGCAATCGATTGATGCAGGCGATCACGGACCGGATCGCGGGCGCCGTGTCGCCGTTTCACGTCTCGACCGAACGCGACGGCGCGACCTTCACGCTGGCGGTCGTCGGCAACGCGGCGTGCGGCGACGCGGCGGTGGGGGCGGTCGAGCGCGCGCTGGCCGATCCGTTCTCGATCGGTGCCGCGACCATCCATGTCGGCGCGCGGATCGGCGTCGCGCGGATCGCGGAAGGGGAGCCTGCCGACCACCTCCTGCGGCGGGCCGCCGATGCGCTCGCCCGCGCGCGCGCCAGCGACGGGGCCACCACGCGCGTCGCGGGCGTGGGCGAGGGGGTGCCGCTCGCCGCGCTCGCCGCGGACCTGCACCGCGCGATCGGGCGCGGCGAGATCGACGTGCTGTTCCAGCCGCAGGTATCGCTGCGCGACGGCGCGATCACGGGGGTGGAGGCGCTGGCGCGCTGGCGGCATCCCCGGCTGGGCGGCCTGGGGGCGGCGACGCTGCTCGCCGCGGCGGAGCGGGCCGATCTGGGCGTCGCGCTGTCCGACCACGTCCAGGCGCTGGCGCTGGCGCGCGCGGCGGCATGGCCGGCGACCCTGGCGCATCTGCGCGTCGCGCTGAACGTCACCGCCGCCGATATCGCGCGCGAGGACTTCGTGCCGCGCTTTCTCGCGCGCATCGCTGCCAGCGGCATCGCACCCGCGCGGGTGACGGCGGAAGTGACCGAGAGCGGGGTGATCCACGATCTCGGTGCCGCCGCCGCGACGCTGGAGGCGCTGCGCGACGCCGGGGTCCGCGTGGCGCTGGACGATTTCGGGACCGGCTATTCCAACCTCGCCTATCTGACGCGGCTGCCGCTCGACTATCTCAAGATCGACCGCAGCCTGACGCTGGCGATCACCGGCGACACGCGCGAGCGCGTGGTGGTGGAGGGGGTGCTCGCGATCGCCGCGGGCCTGTCGCTGGACACGATCGTCGAGGGGGTCGAGGATGCGTCGCAGCGCGAGCTGCTGGCGGCGCGCGGGGCGACCTATTACCAGGGGTTCCTGTGCGCGGGGCCGCTCGACGATGCGGGGCTGATCGCGCTGATCGAGGAGGGACGTGCATGATCCACCTGCTGGCCGCCGCCGCCGCCGCCGTCGTCGCCCCGGCCCCGTCGCCCACCGCCGCCATCGAGGCGGCGATGAAGGACAGCGCGGCCGGATGGGACAGCGGCGATCTGGCGCGCTTCGTCGCGGTCTATGCGCCCGACGCGATCTTCGTCGGCCGCGACGGCGTGGTCCGCGGGAAGGAGGCGATCGCGGCGCGCTATGCCAGGAGCTTTGCGGGCGGCGGCAACACGCGCGGCAAGCTGACGTTCGAGCCGGTCGCCTGGCGCACGCTGAGCGCGGTCCACATGCTGTTCGTCGCGCGCTGGACGCTGACGCCTCCGGACGGCAAGCCGCAGTCGGGCATGACCTCGCTGCTGTTCGAACGCCGCAAGGACGGCTGGCGGATCATCTCCGACCACAGCAGCTGAGCGGGCCTTCTACGTCATGCCGGACTTGTTCCGGCATCCAGGGTTCCGCACACCCTGCTATCGTCGAGTGAGTGGGCTATCGTTGGGTGAGTGGAACCCTGGACCCCGGCACAAGGCCGGGGTGACGAAGACTACGCGGCAACGGCCGCTACCCCGCCGCCTTCGCCAGCCCCTTCGACAATTGCAGCGCGCCGTGCAACCGCGCCTTGGGATCGCCCCACGCCCGCGTCAGCGCCAGCTTCGAGTCCGGGCGCAGCTTCGCGATCCCGCCCAATTTGTCGACATAGGCGAGCAGCCCCGCGATATTGGGCGGCGTGTCGTCGTGGAACGTCACCAGCGCGCCCTTCGGCCCCACGTCCAGCTTCGCGACGCAGGCCTTGCGCGCGTTCAGCTTGATCTCCATCACCTTGACCAGATTGTCGGTCGCCTCCGGCAGCGGGCCGAAGCGGTCGATCATCTCCGCGGCGAATTCGTCCAGCCCGCGGGTTTCCTCCACCTCGTTCAGGCGGCGGTACAGCCCCATGCGCAGGTCGAGGTCGGGGACATAATCCTCCGGGATCAGGATCGGCGCATCGACGCTGATCTGGGGCGAGAAGTCGCGCTGGCGCTCGCGGATGCCGCCGGCCTTCGCCTCCATGATCGCCTCCTCCAGCATCGACTGGTAAAGCTCGTAGCCGACCTCCTTGATATGCCCGGACTGTTCGTCGCCCAGCAGGTTGCCCGCGCCGCGAATGTCCAGGTCGTGGCTGGCCAGCTGGAACCCCGCGCCCAGCGTGTCGAGGTCGGACAGCACCTTCAGCCGCTTCTCCGCCGCCTCGGTCATCTGCCGCTCGGGCGGGGACACCATATAGGCATAGGCGCGCGTCTTCGACCGGCCGACGCGCCCGCGCAGCTGATAGAGCTGCGCCAGCCCGAAGCGGTCGGCGCGGTTGACGATCATCGTGTTGGCGGACGGGATGTCGATGCCGCTCTCGATGATCGTGGTCGACACCAGCACCTCGAACTTCCTGTCGTAGAAGGCGCTCATCCGTTCCTCGACCTCGGTCGGCGCCATCTGACCATGCGCGACGACGTAGCGGATCTCGGGCACCTCGCGGCGCAGATAGTCCTCGATATCGGGCAGGTCGGCGATCCGCGGCGTGACCAGGAACGACTGCCCGCCGCGATAATGCTCGCGCAGCAGCGCCTCGCGCAGCACCACCGGGTCCCACGGCATGACATAGGTGCGCACCGCCAGCCGGTCGACCGGCGGCGTCTGGATCACCGACAGCTCGCGCAGGCCCGACATCGCCATCTGCAGCGTGCGCGGGATCGGCGTCGCGGTCAGCGTCAGCATATGGACGTCGGCACGCAGCGTCTTGAGCCGCTCCTTGTGCGTCACGCCGAAGCGCTGCTCCTCGTCGACGATGACCAGGCCCAGCCGCTTGAAGTCGACGTTCTTCGCCAGCAGCGCATGCGTGCCGATGACCACGTCGATCGACCCGTCCGCCAGCCCCTCCTTGACCTTCTTCGCCTCCGCCGCGGGCACCAGCCGCGACAGCCGCCCGACGTTGATCGGGAAGCCCTCGAACCGCGCGGAAAAGTTCATGTGGTGCTGGCGGGCCAGCAGCGTGGTGGGGCAGACGACCGCGACCTGCATCCCCGCCATCGCCGCGACGAAGGCGGCGCGCAGCGCGACCTCGGTCTTGCCGAAGCCGACGTCGCCGACGATCAGCCGGTCCATCGGCTTGCCCGCCGACAGGTCCGCCAGCACGTCGCCGATCGCGCGGTCCTGATCGTCGGTTTCCTCATAGGGGAAGCGGTCGACGAACGCCGGATAGCCCGCACTGTCGGGCTCCGCGACCTCGCCCGGGCGCAGCGCGCGCTCGGCGGCGACCGCGATCAGCTCGCCGGCGATCTCGCGGATGCGCTCCTTCATCCGGCTCTTGCGCCGTTGCCACGCCTCGCCGCCCAGCCGATCGAGCGCCGCGCCCTCTTCGGACGAGCCGTAGCGCGAGAGCACTTCGAGATTCTCGACCGGAATATAGAGCTTGTCGCCCCCGGCATATTCCAGCGCGACGCAATCGTGCGGCGCCTTGGCCACCGGCACCTGCATCAGCCCGACATAGCGCCCGATGCCGTGGTCGGAATGGACCACCAGATCGCCGGGCGACAGCGTGGCCAGCTCCGCCAGGAACGCGTCCGCCGACTTGCGCCGCTTCGCGCGCCGGATCAGCCGGTCGCCCAGCATGTCCTGCTCGGTCAGCACCGCGACATCCGGCGCGGTGAAGCCGTGATCGAGCGGCAGGACGATGAGGCTTGCGCCCGGCGCCCCCAACGCCTCCTGCCACGTATCCACCAGCCGCGCACCCGTCAGCCCGTGATCCTCCAGCAGCGCCTTCAGCCGTTCGCGCGCGCCGGCCGAATAGCTCGCGAGCACCGGCTTGCGTCCGTCGCGCTGCAACCGCGCGACATGCGCGACCACCGCCTCGTACACGTTCGCCTGGTTCGCGCGCTCCGGCGCGAAATCGCGCGGGCCGTCGACTGCGAAGTCGAGCACGGTCGCCGATTCCGGCTCGTGGAACGGCGTCACCAGATGCGCGGGGAATTCGGCGACCGCCTGCGCCCATTCGTCGCCGTCCAGATACAGCGTCTTCGCCGGCAGCGCGCGATAGCTGCCGGGCTCGGCCGCCTCGGCGCGCTTGCGGTTCTCGTAATAATCGGCGACTGCCTCCATCCGCGCCTCCGCCGCCGCGGGCGAGCCGCTGTCGCGCACGATGATCGCATCGTCGCCCAGATGGTCCCAAAGCGTCGCCAGCTTCTCCTCGAACAGCGGCAGCCAATGCTCCATGCCGGCCAGCCGCCGCCCGTCGCTGACCGCCTGGTACAGCGGGTCGCCCGTTGCCGTCGCGCCGAACGTCTCGCGGTAGCGCGTGCGGAAGCGCTTGACGCTGTCCTCGTCGAGCAGCGCCTCGGACGCGGGCAGCAGCACGAAACGCTCGACGCGGCCCGTGGTGCGCTGGTCGGCCGGGTCGAAGGTGCGGACGCTCTCGATCTCGTCGCCGAAGAAGTCGAGCCGCAGCGCCTGCTCCTCGCCGCTGGGGAACAGGTCGACCAGCCCGCCGCGCACCGCATATTCGCCCGCGTCATGGACGGTATCGGTGCGGACGTATCCGTTGGCCTGGAGCAACGCGCCCAGCTTCTCGATCCCCAGCCGCGCGCCCGGTTTCAGCTCGGCGACCAGCTGGCGGATGCGGAACGGCGTCAGCGTGCGCTGCGTCAGCGCGTTGACGGTGGTGACGACCAGCTGCGCCGCCGCGGGCTTCTGCTGCAACCGATGCAGCGCCCCGATCCGCTCCGCCATCACCCGCAACGTCGGCGAGGCGCGGTCGTACGGCAGGCAGTCCCAGGCGGGCAGCTGCACCACCTCCAGCTCCGGCGCGAAATACGGCGCGGTGGCCGCGACCGCGCGCATCTGCGCCTCGTCCGACGCGACGAACACCGCACGCGTCGCCGCGGCGCGCGCGAGATCGGCGAGCAGCGACGGCAGGAATCCGCCGGGCACGCCCGACAGGGTGAGGGGGCGCGTGGCCTTCAGGATCAGCGAAAGGTCGGGCATCGATTTCCTAAGTGGGGGCGAGGCGGACGCCTCAGACATTCGTTATTCCCGCGACGGCGGGAATCCAGATGCGCTGACGTGGCGCCTCTATCGGTAAACCGGCGTGGCTGGATCCCCGCCTCCGCGGGGATGACGAAGCTCACATCCCCGTATCCAGCACGGTCACGAAATCCACCCGCCGCATCGTGTCCATCATCTCGCCCTCCCATTGCGGCGGGCAGGGGATCGACCCGATCGCCCAGCCCATGATATCGACGTCCTGTTCCTCCAGCAGCGCCTCGAACCAGTCGAGCTGCTGCGCGCTCCACGTCGTCCCGTGCGTGTCGAAGAAGCCGCCGATCATCAGATCGGCCTCGCGCGTGCCGCGGTGCCAGGCGCGGAAGCGCAGGCGCTTCAGGCGAATGTCGTGATCCATCGATGCTATCCCATGCACAAAAGCCCGGCGGACGCTGGCGGCGCCGGTCGGGTCGGGGTATCCCCCGGCACATAGTCATGCGACCCGATATCCTCAATCCGTTGTTCGCCGAGGTGGAGGCGCTGAAAGGCGTCGGCCCCGCGCTCAAAAAGCCGCTCGACCGGCTGGGCATCGCACGCGTCCTCGATCTCCTGTTCCACCTGCCGTCGGGCTGGATCGACCGGGTCGCGCGCGACGAGCTGATGCAAAGCGACGTCGGCCGCACGATCGCGATCACGCTGACGGTGCGCGACCACCGTTCCTCTTCCTCGCCGCGCGCGCCCACGCGGGTGCAGGCGGAGGATGCCTGCGGCAATACCGTCAGCCTCGTCTATTTCGGCGGCTCGTCGGGCTGGGTGAAGAAGCTGCTGCCCGTGGGCGAGGCGAAACGCATCTCGGGCAAGCTCGAGCAATACGGGCAGGACCTGCAGATCATCCACCCGGAGATCGTGGGCGACGACGACACGTTCCGCGCGCGCGAGGCGATCTATCCGCTGACCGAGGGGATGACCTCGCGCCGCCTCGCCGGGCTGGTCGAACAGGCGCTGGCGCGCGCGCCCGACCTACCCGAATGGATCGAGCCCAGCCTGAAGGCGCAGCGCGACTGGCCATCGTGGCGCGAGGCGATCGCGCGCATCCACGCCGACCCCGCCGATGCGATCGCCCGCGCCCGGCTGGCCTATGACGAGGTGTTCGCCAACCAGCTGGCGCTTGCGCTGGTCCGCGCCGACACCCGGCGGCGTCGCGGGCGGGCCCTGGCGGGCGACGGCCGGCTGCGCGACATGCTGCGGCTGCCGTACCGGATGACCGGGGCGCAGGCGCGCACGGTCGGCGAGCTGGAGGGCGACATGGCGCAGAGCGCGCCGATGCTCCGCCTGCTCCAGGGCGATGTCGGCTCGGGCAAGACGCTGGTCGCGGCGATGGCGCTGCTGATCGCGGTCGAGGCGGGGGCGCAGGGCGCGATGCTCGCCCCGACCGAGATCCTCGCGCGCCAGCATTACGAGACGCTGCGCCGCCTGCTCGCCGGGCTGCCGGTCGAGATCGCGGTGCTGACGGGCCGCGACAAGGGCCGCGCGCGCGAGGCGACGCTGATGGGGCTCGCCGACGGCTCGATCCACATCCTCGTGGGCACCCACGCCATCTTCCAGCAGGCGGTCGCCTATCGCGACCTGGGGCTGGTGGTGGTCGACGAGCAGCACCGCTTCGGCGTCGCGGAGCGGCTGCTGTTGCAGGACAAGGGGAAGACGCCGCCGCACGTGCTCGCGATGACCGCCACCCCGATCCCACGCACGCTGACCCTCGCGCTCCACGGCGAGATGGACCAGAGCCGACTCGACGAAATGCCCCCGGGCCGCGAGCCGATCGAGACGCGCGTCGTCTCCGAGGAGCGCATCGACGAGGTCGTCAACGCGCTTGGCCGCCATCTGTCGGAGGGCAGGCAGGCCTATTGGGTCTGCCCGCTGGTCGAGGAAAGCGAGACGAGCGACCTTCAGGCGGCGGAGGCGCGCGCGGCCTCGCTCGCCGCGCGGTTCGGGGACCGCGTCGGGCTGGTCCACGGTCGCATGAAGCCGGCGGAGAAGGACGCGGTCATGGCGCGCTTCTCCGCCGCCGGGCTGGGCGTGCTGGTGGCGACGACGGTGATCGAGGTTGGCGTCGACGTCCCCAACGCCACGCTGATCGTGATCGAACATGCCGACCGTTTCGGGCTGGCGCAGCTTCACCAGCTGCGCGGGCGGGTGGGGCGCGGCGGCGGGCGCTCGGTCTGCCTGCTGCTGCGCGGCCCCTCGCTCAGCGAGACGGCACGGTCGCGGCTGGCGCTGATGCGCGAGACGAACGACGGCTTCCGGCTGGCGGAGGAGGATCTGCGGTTGCGCGGGGCGGGGGAGTTGCTGGGAACGCGCCAGTCGGGGGAGGCGATGTTCCGCCTCGCCACGCCCGAATTGCTGGGCGAGCTGCTTCCGGCGGCGACCGACGATGCGCGCCTGCTGATCGATCGCGACGGGGGATTGAGCGCGGAGCGCGGGCGGGCGGCGCGCACCGCGCTGTACCTGTTCGAACGCGACGCCGGGGTGGTGAGATTGCGCTCGGGGTAATGCAGGAAAGCCCCTCCCCTTCAGGGGAGGGGTTGGGGTGGGGTGGTTGTGGAGCGGAACCGTTCCCTCTCCACCCACCCCAAACCCCTCCCCAAGGGGAGGGGCTTACGACGTCACCGCATCGCCGCCACCGCGAACTGGTACAACGCCGGCGGGACCTCCCGCGTCAGACGGCAGCCGATCCGCCCGCCCAGCGTCCAGCGCACCTCCGCGGAGAAGTCGCCGACCACCGGCAGCGTCACCGCCACCAGGTCCCCGACCGCCACCACCGCGTCGCACCGCGCCATCAACCCGTGCGGCGAGACGTTGACGATCGTCGCGGGATAGGCCGATCCGTCGTCGAGCCGCAATTTCGTGCGGAACAGGGTTTCGTCGCGAGGTTCCACTCGTTCCTCGAATACGGCGATCGCTGGACGCATACGCACTTCCTTCAACAAAGCATACACCCTTGTTGAGGCGCGGCCTTTAACCCATGATGAATCGTTACGGCCGCGTTGCGTTCATCACGCCGGCATGACGATCCCGTGATGCTTCTTGCCCGCGGAGACGCGTACCGCGCCGCCCCCGATTTCGATCACCGCCGCCTCGTCCGCGACCTTCTCCCCCGCGACCCTGGCGCCGCCGCCCTTGATGAGCCGCCGCGCCTCGCCCTTCGACGCGGCGAAGCCGAGCGCGACCAGCGCATCGACCAGTGCGATCGATCCCGCTGCGCTGATCGTCGGCAGCGTATCGCCCGCGGCCCCTTCCTCGAAGGTGCGCCGCGCCGTCTCCGCCGCCTCGGCCGCTGCCGCCGTGCCGCGGCACATCGCGGTCGCCTCGTTGGCCAGCACCTTCTTCGCCTCGTTGATCTCCGCGCCCCCCAGCGCCTCCAGCCGGGCGATCTCGTCCAGCGGCAGGTCGGTGAACAGCCGCAGGAAGCGCCCGACATCGCGGTCGTCGGTGTTGCGCCAGAACTGCCAATAGTCGAAATGCGGCAGCTGGTCCTCGTGCAGCCACACCGCGCCCGCGACCGTCTTGCCCATCTTCTCGCCCGACGCGGTGGTCAGCAGGGGCGTGGTGACGCCGAACACCTCGGCCCCGTCCATCCGCCGCGCCAGCTCGACACCGTTGACGATATTCCCCCATTGGTCGCTGCCGCCCATCTGCAGCCGCACGCCGCTGCGCTTCGCCAGCTCGCGGAAGTCGTAGCCCTGGAGGATCATGTAGTTGAATTCCAGGAACGACAGCGACTGCTCGCGGTCGAGCCTGAGCTTCACCGAGTCGAACGACAGCATGCGGTTGACGCTGAAATGCTGCCCCACCTCGCGCAGGAAGGGGATGTATTCCAGCTTGTCGAGCCAGTCGGCATTGTTGACCATCACCGCGTCGCTCGCCCCCTCGCCGAAGGTCAGGAAGCGTTCGAAGATGCGCTGGATGCCCGCGATGTTCGCGGCGATCGTATCCTCCGACGACAGCTTGCGCGCCTCGTCCTTGAAGCTGGGGTCGCCGATCTTGCCGGTGCCGCCGCCCATCAGCACGACCGGCTTGTGCCCCGCCTGTTGCAGGCGCCGCAGCAGCATGATCTGCACCAGGCTGCCGACGTGCAGCGACGGCGCCGTGGGATCGAAGCCGATATAGCCCGGCACCACCTGCCTGGCCGCCAGCGCGTCGAGCGCGGCGGCATCGGTCATCTGGTGGATGTAGCCACGCTCCGAAAGCAGGCGCAGCAGATCGGACTGATAATGGGTCGTCATGATGCGACCGCGGTTACACAGTGGTCAGCGCCGCGGCAATTGCGTCGTGGGGTCCACCGGCGTGCGTCCGCGGCGCAGCTCGAAATGCAATTCGGGGCGGTCGGCATAGCCCGTCTCGCCCGACAGCGCGATCTCCTGCCCCTTCGTCACCGCCTGACCGCGCCGCACCGACAGCTGCGACGCATGGCCGTAGACCGAGGTCCAGCCGCCGCCGTGCTTCACGATCACCAGCCCGCCCAGTGCCGCGATCCCGTCGCCGACATAGGCGACCGTGCCGTCCGCCACCGCCCTGACCGGCGTGCCGAGCGGCACCGCGATCTTCACGCCGTCGCTGCGTTCGCCGGTCGCGCCGTGGCCGAAGCGGCGCACGATGCGCCCGTCGACCGGCCAGACGAACCGCCCCGGCAGGGCGGCGGGTGCCACCACCGCCGCGGTCGCGGGAAGCACGCGGGCGGGCGAGGCGACCGGGCGAACCGGCGGCTGGTTCGCCGCCACCGCGGGCTCGCCCCCGGTCAGGATCGTATCGACGTCGAGCGTGAAGGCGGCGGCGCGCTCCGCGGCGCTCGCCGGCCGTGCGGCATCGACCGGGATCAGCACGCGCTGCCCCGCGCGCAGGATATAGGGCTCGACCAGCGCATTCGCCGCGACGATCCGGGCCCAGGGCAGCGCATAGGCGCGCGCGATCGCGATCCCCGTCTGCCCGGGCCGCACGAGGTGATAGCGTCCGCCGGGGATCGACAGCCGCTGCCCGATCCGCACCGTGAACGGGGGCGTCATGCCGTTGGCGCGCGCGATCGCCTCCGACGCGGAGCCGGTGCGATCGGCGATCCCGCGCAGCGTATCGCCCTTGCGCACGACGTAGCGCTGCGAGGGGACCGTGCGCGCATCCGCATTGACCGGCCGCGTCTCCCATGCCGGGGCGGGGGCGGGCAGCTGCGCCGCCTCGTCCGCGGTCGCCGCGGGTTGCGGCGCCGGTGCGGCAGCGGGCGCCGGGGCGGGAGCGGGACCGGGGGCGGCCCGCCTGCCGCCGGGAACGCATCCCGCCAGGATCACGCACCCGGCCAGCACCACCGCCCGTTTCATCATCGGCTTCCTCAGCGCGGCTCCAGCCGGTCCTGTCCGCCCAGATACGGTTGCAGCACGCCCGGGACCGCGACCGAGCCGTCGGCCTGCTGGTAATTCTCCAGCACCGCGACCAGCGTCCGGCCGACCGCCAGCCCCGACCCGTTCAGCGTATGGACGAAGCGCGTCGCCTTCTCGCTCCCCCTGTCGTCCTTGGCGGGGCGATAGCGCGCGTTCATCCGCCGTGCCTGGAAGTCGGTGCAGGTCGAGCAGCTGGAAATCTCGCGATAGCGTGCCTGGCCCGGCAGCCACACCTCCAGATCGTAGGTCCGCGCCGCGGTGAAGCCCATGTCGCCGGTGCACAATTTCATCCGGCGATAGGCGAGGCCGAGCGCGTCGAGCACCCCCTCGGCACATGCCGTCATCCGCTCGTGCTCGTCCTCGCTCGCCTCCGGCGCGACGATCGACACCATCTCGACCTTCTCGAACTGGTGCTGGCGGATATAGCCGCGCGTATCGCGCCCCGCCGCGCCCGCCTCGGAGCGGAAGCACGGCGTCAGCGCGGCGAAGCGCAGCGGCAGGACGTCGTGGGCGAGGATCTTCTCGCGCACGATATTGGTCAGCGACACCTCGGCGGTCGGGATCAGCCAGCGCCCGTCGGTGGTGCGGAACAGGTCGTCGGCGAACTTCGGCAGCTGTCCGGTGCCGAACACCGCCTCGTCGCGCACCATCAGCGGCGGCGCGACCTCTTCATAGCCATGCTCGCGCGTAAGCCGGTCGAGCATGAACTGCCCCAGCGCGCGTTGCAGCCGCGCCGCGTCGCCGCGTACCAGCGTGAAGCGCGCGCCGGCGATCGCCACGCCGGTTTCGAAGTCCAGCCCCAGCGCCGGCCCGATCGCGTCATGCTCCTTCGCGGCGAAGTCGAACCCCGGCTTCGCCCCGCGTTCGTGGACCAGCGCATTGTCGTCTTCGTCCGCCCCCTGCGGCACGTCGGCGGCCGGGATGTTGGGGAGCGCCGCCAGCGCCGCGTCCAGCTCCGCGCCCAGCCGCGCGTCCTCCGCCTCCAGCTCGGGCAGCCGCTGCTTCAGCGCCGCGACCTCCGCCATCAGCCCGGCGGCGGCGTCCTCGTCCTTCTTCGCCTTGGCCGCGCCGATCGCCTTCGATGCCTCGTTGCGGCGCGCCTGCGCGGCCTGCGCCTGGGTCGTCACCTCGCGGCGGCGGCGGTCGAGCGCCACCAGCGCGTCGGCACAGGGGGCAGCACCGCGCAACGCCATGGCGGCGTCGAAGGCGGCGGGATCGTCACGGATCAGGCGGATGTCGTGCATGGCGCCGCGCTATGACGGGCGCGGGCAGGGGAGGCAACCCGCACCGCCGCCGTGGGTTCTTCATCGCAGACGCCAACGACGAAGGAGAAAGAACCATGCAGGTCCCGCATCAATCGGTGGTGATGGTGGTCGATGGGCGCAAGCTGCTGTTCCTGCGCAACGAAGGGGACGCGGACTATCCCAACCTTCAGGTCGAACATGCCGAGGAACGCAACAACCCCGCCGACCGCGAGCAGAAGACCGACGCCGCCGGTCAGGCCTCGTCGACGCAGCAGGGCACGATGGGCGAGGTGGATTTCCACCAGCAGGAGGAGGACCGCTTCGCCGCTGACGCCGCCGACCTGCTCAAGCGCCGCGCGCTCGCCAACGATTTCGAAAAGCTCATCATCGTCGCCGCGCCGAAGACGCTGGGCGAGTTGCGCAAACATTATCACAAGGAGGTCGAGCAGCGGCTGGCGGGCGAAGTCAGCAAGGACCTGACCGGGCACCCGATCCCGGATATCGAACAGGCGCTTCTCAACGCCTGACCCCGGTGTGCCCCGGCGAAGGCCGGGGCCTTTGAATAAGTCCGAAACCTTCTTCGTTCCCCGGCGAAGGCGGAACCGTTGCAAAACGGGCGCAACAGCCCCGAGCCCATGCTGTGCTCCTGCGCAGGCAGGAGCCCAGGGCCAAGAAGAACAACGCCTGTAGGGACCCGCAACCCTGGGCTCCTGCCTACGCAGGAGCACGGGGGAGCCTTTTGCAAAGGTCGCGCGAAGGCCGGGGTCCAGTTGGGCCCCCGGTTTCAGTATCTTACGGGCGTGCCGATGCTGTGCCCCGGCCTCCGCCGGGGCACAGAAAAGGGGCTTTTGCAAAAGGTCCCGCGAAGGCCCTGCCACGTCACGTCACGTCGTCGTATCGCACGAGCCGGTCGTGGCGTTCCCGTGCCCGACGTCGGCGATGGCCCGCTACGCGGCGGACTTCCTGGCGAACCGCCGCCGCGCCACCAGTCCTGCCGCCGCCGCGCCGAACAGCAGGATCATCGGCGGCGCCGGTACGGGCGCGGGCGACCCGCTGCTCGACCCGCTCGATCCGCTGCTCGACGGCGGCTTGCATCCCCCGTTGCACTGCCACCCGCCGTTCGACGACCAGCCGTGGCTCGATCCCCAGCCCTTCGAACTGGACCCGTAGGACGAGGAGGACGAGGAGGACGAGGAGGTGCTCGACGTGCTGCTCTGGCCCTGACCCTGACCCTGACCCTGACCCTGACCCTGACCCTGATTCTGGCCCTGGTTCTGGCCCTGATTCTGGGACTGCTGGTTGCTGTTGTTGTTGCTGTTCGAGTTATTGTTCGTATTCGTGTTGTTGCTGCTGCTGTTGCTCGAATTGTTGTTCGTGTTCGTGCTGCTGTTGTTGCTGCTATTGTTGTTGTTGCTGGTGTTCGAGTTCGAATTGTCGATCACCACCGATGCGCCTCCCGTGGAGCTGCTGGTCGAGCTGGATACGTTCCCGGACGACGAGGAGGAGACGTTCCCCGACGACGACACGTTGCCGGAAGACGATGTCGAGCTCGACCCGCTCGTGCTGGAGCTCGACGTCGAGGAGATGACGATCCCGCCGCTGCTGCCCGAGCTGCCGCCCGACCCGCCGAAGAAGCCGCCGGCGAAAAATCCGCCCCCGCCGAAGCCCCCTCCGCCGAAGCCGCCACCGAAACCGCCGCCGGTGCCGCCGACGAAGGTCGGGCCGCTGTCCGCCGCGGCATAGACCGGCGCGGCGGGCATCGGCACCGGCACCGGCGCGCCCTGGCTCGCGATCGTCACCGTCGTCGCGGCGCAGCTGCCCGCGCCGCGCGCCTTGACCACCCGGCGCATCTTGCTGCCGTTGCTCGCCACGGCGCGGCGCACGACGCGCGTCGTCGCCTTCTTCGCATAGACGGTGCGCGCGTGGTTGCGCTCCGCGACATGCACGGCCCCGCCGCCGATCAGCGCGCCGCCGCAGGTGCAGGCACAAAGTTTCGCAAGGGCCATGCGCACGGACATAACGTCGTTCTTTCGTTGACGGCGCTGATGCTTCGCCGTGGAATCAAGGACGATGGTAGGTCGTCCTCATCCGGCAAAGTGCGAAACAAAGGATTAAGTGCAAGGGCGTTAACCACCATTACGGATCGTGCAGCCTGCATTCATCCGGGACGGCGTAGGACGATATGGTTAACGTCCCGCGATGGGGCGATATCATGAGCGGAGCGACGCACGACTGTGCGGGACCCCGCGTCGTCCGGGTGGCGGCCGCCTGTGCGGTGGCGGCACGCGACCGGCGGCCAACTCGCTTGTCGGGGCACGTCGGCCCCTCTATAGGCGCGGCCCGGAGCGCATCCGTCAGGAACAACGGCGGAGCGGCTTCGGGGGACGGGAGATGGTCATGGCAACGGCGGTGGCGGATATCGACAATGGTCTCGGCGGAATGACGGTGCCTGCTAACGATGCCGGGGACGGCTATCGTCCCGGCGCCGACGAGCCGTTCATGAATCCGCGGCAACAGGCATATTTTCGGGCCAAGCTGCTCGCGTGGAAGGAGGCGATCCTGCGCGAATCGCTCGGCACGCTGTCGCAGCTTCAGCTCGACTCGCTGCGGGAATCGGATCTCAGCGACCGCGCGTCGAGCGAGACCGACTGGTCGCTGGAGCTGCGCACGCGCGACCGCCAGCGCAAGCTCATCTCGAAGATCGACGCGGCACTGCGCCGCCTCGACGAGGGCGAGTACGGCTATTGCGAGGTCACCGGCGAGCCGATCAGCCTCGGCCGGCTCGAAGCGCGCCCGATCGCGACCATGACGGTCGAGGCGCAGGAGCGTCACGAGCGTAACGAGAAGATTTCACGGGACGATTGAGGCGCTTCGTCGCGAATCGGCGCGGGTTTAATTTCGTGTTTACCAGGAACGCGTTACTCGACCGCCATGGAATCCGCGGTGAGAGCAATGGGACGAATCGACCGAGACGTGTTCAATGAGTCCACACCAGCAGCCGACCCCGTCGGCGGTCGCCGCAGCGTTTTCGCCATCGCCCAGCTGCGGCTGGTGGGTCATGACGGTTTCGAGGTCCGGGTCCGCAACTTTTCCGCCGGCGGGTTGATGGTGGAACTGCCGCACGCGATCGCGCCGGACAGCGCGGTCGAGGTCGAGTTGCCGCAGGCCGGCTGGGTGCCGGGCCGTGTCGTCTGGCAGACCGAGGGACGCGCCGGGATCGCGTTCGATCATGCCATCGACCCCGATCTGATCCAGGATGACGGCGGGGCCGGCCGCTGAGGGCCGCCTGGAGCCGGTCGCGCCAACTCCCCTCTGGACGCGCGGGCCACAGTCGTGGCAAGGCGCGCGCTCCTTCACGCGGGCGTGGCGGAATGGTAGACGCAGCGGACTCAAAATCCGCCGTAGCAATACATGTCGGTTCGAGTCCGACCGCCCGTACCATCCAGTGAAGCGCGGTTTCTAAAACGATCGACTTGCGCCCCGCCGCGCGACGCGGCATCCTTTACCGACGTAAAGGGAGAGCGATGATGGGCGATTTCGGCGGCCGGCACGTGTTCGTGGCCGGTGCATCCAGCGGCATCAACCTGGAGATCGCGCACGCCTTCGCGGCGGCCGGCGCGAAGGTGACGATCCTCAGCCGGAGCGCGGAAAAGATCGAGGCGGCGGCGCAGGGCATTCGCGATACCGGCGCCACCGCGCTCGGCATCGCCTGCGACGTGCGCGACTATGCCGGGCTGGAGGCCGCCTTCACGCAGGCGGTGGCCGCGCACGGCCCGGTCGACGTGCTGGTATCGGGGGCGGCGGGCAATTTCCTCGCGCCCGCGCTCGGCGTCAGCGCCAATGCGTTCAAGACCGTGATCGACATCGACCTGCTCGGCACGTTCAACGTCTTCCGCGCCAGCTGGGACCATCTGACCAAGCCGGGCGCGTCGCTGATCGCGATCACCGCGGGACAGGCGGTCCATCCCTCGCCCTATCAGATCCATGCCTGCGCGGCGAAGGCGGGGGTCAACATGGTGACCCAGTGCCTGGCGCTGGAATGGGGGCCCGCGGGCGTCCGCGTCAACGCCATCTCGCCCGGTCCGATCGCGGATACCGAGGGGATGCGCCGCCTCGCCGATCCCGCGCGCGAGGCGAAGATCAAGAAGACGCTGGCGCTGCGCGATTACGGCACCAAGGCCGATATCGCCGAGGCGGCGATGTTCCTGTCCAGCCCGGCGGCGAAATACATCACCGGCATCATCATGAACGTCGACGGCGGCAACGACCTGGGCGACGCCAGCGCGGATGCGCTGACGGTGCCGGCACGCTGACGGCCCCGTCACCCCGGCCTTGAGCCGGGGGCCCGCTTCCTTCGCGAGGCCTGTGGGGAGGGGCACCCCGCTCCCCCCCTCCGTCATCCCCGCGGAGGCGGGAACGACGGTCAGATTCCCACTCGCAGCGTCACGCGGATGTCGCGTCCCGCCAGCGGCGCGAAATCCTTCAGCACGCTCGTCGACCGCCGCGCCTCGACGTCGAAGATATTGTTCGCCGCCAGCAGGATGCTGCGCCGGTCGCCGGATCCCCACGGCCGGAACGACAGCGACGCATTGACCATCGTATAGCCGTCCGTCGTCGTCTCCAGCGGCGCCACGCGGCGCTGGGCGAAGGCATGTTCCACCTCGACCCGTGCGCTGCTGGTGTCGCTGCGCGCCTCCAGCCCGCCCAGCACGCGCAGCGGCGGGATGCGCGGCACGGGGCTGCGATCGACGACGGTCGCGTGGACGTAATCGCCCATCAGGTCCGCGGTGATCGTGTGCGCGCCGACCGTCGCCAGCCGCGCGGAGGCATCCGCCTCGAACCCGTAGTAGCGCGCCTTCGCCTGGCTGTACTGGAAGCAGGGCAGGCCATCGATGTCGCCCGACGGCGTCGCTGCCTCGCACACGGCATCGGCGACGCGCGTCTCGTAGATGTAGTCGTCGAACCAGTTGTAATAGGCCGACGCATCCAGGCTGAACGTGTCGCTGTGCGCATGGAACGTCGCTTCCAGCCCCCACGACTTCTCCGCGCGGAAGTCGGGATTGCCGAGCTCGTACGCCTGCGTACCGGCGTGCGGACCGTTGGCGAACAGTTCCTCCGCGGACGGCGCGCGCTCGGTGCGCGAGCCGTTCAGCCCGATCCGCACCCCGTCCGCCAGCGCATAGCCCGCGCCGATCGAGCCGGACCACGTATCGAACCGGCGCTGCCCCGCGAAGAAACCGCGGTCGTCGTTCAGCGGCTTTCCGCTCAGCACCGTATTCTCGTAGCGCACGCCGCCCTCGGCCTTGAAGCGGCCGTCGTCATATTGCTGCAGCGTGAAGAGCCCGACCTGTTGGGTGTCGTTGCGCGGCAGGAAGGCTTCGTCGCCGACCACGTTGAACGCGCGGCTGAAATATTGCGCGCCGCTCGCACCCTGCCAGCCGCCGCGCTTCGCCTGGACGACCTCCAGCCGGCCCTCCAGACCCTTGTTATAGAAGGCGGTGCCGACCGCGCCGTCCTCTTCCAGTTCGAAATGGCGATAGTTGGCGTGCGCCGCGCGCAAGCGGATCGCGTCGATCACGCTGCCGTGCGGAGTCACCTCCGCGCGCAGGTCGTAGCGGTTCTGCACCACGTCCAGCCGCGGCGCTTCCTGTTCCTGGCCCGGCTGCGTCGCATAGCGCACCGGCAGGCCGTACAGGCTGTCGTAATGACCATAGGAGACGCCCAGCGTCCCGCCATCGGTGACGATCGCCGCGCCCGCGCCCGCGGTCCACGTCTCCGCCGCGGTATTGGGCAGCCGGCCGCGCAGCGCGGCATTGGCAGCGAAGTCGATCGGCTCGTCGGCACCGGGCTGCGGCGCCCCGACCGAGGCGAGCGCCTCACGCCGCGCCTGCCGCGACAGCACGAAGCCGCCGATGCGCAGGTCGTCCGCCTTCAGGTAGGAGCCGTCGACGTGGAGCACCAGCGGCCCCGCCACGACCGCCTCGGCCGACCCCGCGACCGACCGCTCGTCGGCCGCGCTGCCGTAATTGGCGATCGCGTCGACGCGGTAGCCCTTCTCCGGCAGCGAGCGCGGGATACGCCGGTCGACCACGTTGACCACGCCGCCCACCGCGGACGAGCCGTACAGCAGCGCCGCCGGCCCGCGCAGCACCTCGACCCGTTCCGACAGCAGCGGATCGATGATGACGGCATGGTCGACCGAGGTGTTGGACACGTCGATCGAGCCGATCCCGTCGGTCAGCACGCGGATGCGGTCGCCCTGGAAACCGCGCAGGATCGGGCGCGACGCGTTCGGACCGAACGAGGTGGAGGACACGCCCGGCAGCCGCGCCAGCGTCTCGCCGATGGTGGAGCGCAGTTCGCGCGTCAGGTTCTCGCCCGCCAGCACCGAGGTCCCCTGGAGCACGTCCGCCTCGCTCTGCCGGATCGGCGCGGAGACGATGATGTCGTCGGAACGGTGCGGGTCGGCCTGTCGCGCGTCCTGCGCGGCGGCGGGCAGGGCGACGGTGACCGGGGCAAGGGCGAGGGGGGCGACAGCGGCGAGCAGCAAGGTTTTCATCGGCGACTCCATGATCGCCCCGCCTGATAAAGAAATGTTACAACGTATCAAGAGGCGTTCGCGCGTGCGGTATGCCGCGCGGTTCTATCGTAGCGTCAGCCCGCCCGTTCCTGTTCGTAGGTCACCGCGTCGAGGATCTTGCCCCCGGCCATGAACACCGCGGCGGTGCAGGCGAGGAACAGGATCCAGCCCTGCGTCCCCGGAAAGCGATGGAGATACCCCATCCCCCGCTCCACCGCGCCCGCTCCGAGCGCGTAGATCACGAGGAACGCCTCGAACCGGGTCTTGATGACGAACAGGCGGGCGAGGCGGGTCCACATGCCCCGCAACATCGCAAGGAGCGTGCCAGGGGCGGAAATACGTCGATCCTTCGCCATCGCTCATGGTTACCTGTCAGTTAATTCGACAGGTGTACCGCCTCTCGCCCGCCATGTCCCGCTCGTCGAAGGGGCGGGGGCGCCATCGGGACCGACAGCTTCATCGCGCGCAACCCGCCCACCCGACCCCGGCGGAGGCGGGACCTTTGCAAGAGTGTCATCCGTGGAACCGGGGTCGGCGCAGTCCCTCCGGCGGCGGCGGCATCGTCAGTCCAGCAGCTCCGCCAGCTCCATCGCCTCCAGCAGCGCCCGATGCGCCGTCTCGATCCGTGCGATCAGCGCCGGATCGCCGATCGCCTCCGCCTGGATCGTCTCGGGCCAATGACGCTCGATCACGTCGGCTATCCGGTCCAGCCTGGCATCGTCCACCAGGAAGCGCGGGTCGATCGTCGCGGGGTCCGCCACCACGCGCAGCCGCAGGCACGCGGGCCCGCCGCCATTGGCCATCGACTCGCGCACGTCGACCACCTCGACCCGGCGGATCGCGCCGTTGCCGGCGAGATGCCCCTGCAACCACTGCCACACGCGCGCATTGTCGCACGCCTCGCCCGGGACGATCAGCGTCGGCGCGCCGTCCGCGGGCGTCACCAGTTGCGCATTGAACAGATACGAGCCGATCGCATCCGCCAGCGACACCGCCGCGGCGGGCACCTCGACGATCTCCACCTCGGGCATCAGCGCGCGGATCGCGGCATGGGTCGCGTCGCGATCGGCGAACGCCTGCTCATGCGCGAACAGAATGCGCTCGTTCGCCACCGCGACCACGTCGTTGTGAAACGCGCCCGCGGCGATCGCCTGCGGGGATTGCTCGACGTACAGCACGCGTGCGGGATCGAGCCGGTGCGCGCGCGCCACCGCGCGGCATGCCTCCAGATGCTGGCGCGCGGGGAAGGGGCCGCCCCCGCTGCCATAGACGAACAGCTCGATACCGCCCGCGCCGTGCCGGTCGGCCAGCCGCATGTGGTTCGCCGCCCCTTCGTCGCCGAACGGGGCGGGGATGGGGGCGTGCACCGCGAACGCCGGATCGGCGAAGGCGAGGCGCAGTTGCGCGAGCGTCGCGGGCCATTCGTGGCTGCGATGCGGCATCGTCACCAGATTGGCGACGGTCAGGTGACAGCGCCCGTCGCCGCAGTCCGGCGCGGGCGACACGGTGGCCGCATTCGCCGCCCACATCGCGGAGGCCGACAGCGCCCGCGCCTTCAGGAAGGTATCGGCATCGGCGAAGTTCGTGTGCAGCGTCGCCAGCCACGCATGGTCGGGGCGGGGGTGGGGGACGAACACCCCCTGCACCAGCCCCAGCGCCAGATTGGCGCGCATCTTCGCCACGCCCTGAAGCGCCGCGGCACGCGGATGCGACGCCGCGCCGGCGTTGCCCGTCGCGGCCAGATTGCCGGGGCTGAGGCCCGCATAATTGTGGCTCGGCCCCACGATCCCGTCGAAATTGATCTCGCGCAGCTCGCTCATATCCGCCCGATCCAGCTGATCGTCTCACCGGGCTCCACCCCCAGCGCCTGCGCCGCGGCGGACGACAGCGTCACGCGGTCGCCGTCGCCATGGACCTGACCATAAGCGCAGCGGAACGCGGTCAGCCGCCCGGTCGCCACCAGCGCCTCGGTCCCGCCGGGGACGTCGCCGACCGCGGCGACCGTGCCGTCGCGCGCCTCCTTGATCGTGCGGACCTGGTCGGTGCGCGCAGTCATGGTCGGCCCGCCATCGAAGATGTCGATATAGCTTTCGAAGGCAAAGCCCTCGTTTTCCAGCATTCTCATCGCCGCGCGTCCCGACGGATGCGGCATCCCGATCGCCGCGCGCGCCGTCTCCGACAGCATCGCGGTATAGATCGGATGCTTGGGCATCAGGTCGGCGATGAACTGATGCCCGTTGATGGCGTTGAACTCGTCCGCGGCCTGAAAATTCATCCCGAAGAAGCGCCCCGCCAGACCGTCCCAGAACGGCGAGCCCCCCGCCTCGTCGATCACGCCGCGAAGCTCCGCCAGCACCCGGTCCGCGAAGCGCGGCCGGTGCGCGCGGATGAACAGGTAGCGGCTGCGCGCCAGCAGCAGCCCGAGCCCGCCGGCGCGCTCGCCGGGGTGGAGGAACAGCCCGCCGACCTCGCTCGCCCCCTCCAGATCGGTGGTCAGCGACAGCATCTCCGCGCGGAACGTCCGCTCCAGCTCGCGGCTGTGCTGCGTCAGCGTGCCGATGCGATAGCTGTAGAAGGGATGCTTCTGCCCGACGTGCGTGATGAGCTGGCTCGTCCCGCGCACCTCGCCGTTGGCGGTATTCTCGAGCATCAGCACGAAATGCTCATCCGCCAGCGTCGTATCGTCGCGCCCGAAGGCGGCGCGGCTCAGCGCCAGCTTGTTGGTCAGCGCGGTGCGATCCGCGGGCAGGTTGGTGAACCCGCCGCCGGTCAGCTTCGCCATTTCGTACAGGTGGCGCAGGTCGTCGTCCTGCGCCGCACGCACCACGAACGTCATGCCATCCCCCCGGCCGCGATCCGCAGCAGCGTCACCGCGGAGAGCGCCGCGCGCTCGCCCAGACTGTCCACGATCAGGAACTCCTCGCTCGAATGGATCGCCCCGCCGCGCGCGCCCATCGTGTCGACCACGGGCACGCCGCAGGCGGCGATGTTGTTGCCGTCGCACACTCCGCCGGTGTCGCGCCACGCGATCGCCTGACCCAGCGCCGCGCCCGCATCGCGGACCGTGGCGAAGAGGCGCGCGGCGCCGGCGTCGATCGGCTTGGGCGGGCGGTTGAACCCGCCGTGCACCTCGATCGCGACGTCATATTCCGCCGTCACCGCCGCCACCGTGTCGCGGATCATGTCACCGGCGCGCGCGATCTCGTCGGCATCCCTGGGGCGGAAGTTGATGCGCAGGATCGCCAGGTCGGGGACGACGTTGTTCGGCCCGCCGCCATCGACCCGCGCCGGGTTCACCGCCAGCCGTGGCGAGCGCGCGGCGTGCAGCCGCACCGCCAGGGCCGCCGCCGCGGCGACCGCGTTGCGTCCATCCTCCGGATTGCGCCCGGCATGGGCCGCGCGCCCGCGCACGATGATCGAGAAATTGCCCGTGCCGCCGCGCGCTCCCGCCAGCGTCCCGTCGGGCAGCGACGGCTCGTAGGTGAGCGCCGCGACCTTGCCGCGCGCCGCCTCCGCCAGCAGCGCGGCGGAGGAGAAGGAGCCGGTCTCCTCGTCCGAATTGATGACCACGTCATAGCCGATCGCGCAATCCGACGCCTCGATCGCCAGCAGCGCCTCCAGCATCAGCGCCAGCCCGCCCTTCATATCCGCTACGCCGGGACCGCCCAGCACGCCCGGCTCGCGCCACGCCACCGTCTGGAAGGGGTGATCGACCGGATAGACCGTATCCATATGCCCCGTCAGCAGCACCCGCACCGCCGCGTCGGGGCGCACGCTCAGGTGCAGGTGGCGGCCATGCTCCAGCGCGGAGACGACGCCGTCCGCGCCCACGCTGTGCGCCGCCGCCGGCTCGACCAGCCTCACCTCGCCCGGCAGCGCGGCGAAGGCATCCGCCAGCAGCCCCGCCATCGTCGCACAGCCCGCGACGTGGCGCGTGCCGCTGTTCACCGCCGCCCAGCGCTCGACCCGGGCCAGCATCGCGGGCGCGTCGATCCGCTCGACGGCGGCGCGTTCGTTCGTGGAAAGTTGATCCATGTGCGTCAGCCTAGCGGCCCCGTCGCCCGAACGGAACCGTCAGAAGGCATAGACCAGCGACGCCCGGCTGGTGCGGTCGGTCGGCACGCGCCCTGCGGTCGGCGCGCTTTCATATTGCACCGTATAGGACAGTCGTGCGGAGAGCGGTCCCAGCAGCTTCGCCTCGATCGCCGAGACGCTTCGCACCGTGCTGTTGTACCGCTCCAGGTACAGCGCGGCATCCTGCGTCACGACCAGCCCGCTCATCAGCGTCCAGTCGAGGTCCAGGCTGCCGCGCACCGCCAGGCTGCGCTGCATCGTGTCGTCGGTGAAATCGGTCTGGCGAAACGCCGGCCCCAGCTCGACATCCGCGGTCAGCCCGCTGCGCCGCAGCACGCCGTAACCCGCCCCGGCCGACACCGAATAGCGGTTGTCGTAGCCCAGGAAACGATCCGCCTCATATTGCGCGTTGCCGTAGATATAGCCGCGGTCGTTGATCTTGTAATTGGGCTGATAGGCCGCGACGTAGCGTTCGCGGCTGGTGACGCCCGCCGTTCGCTGGAAATCGGCCTGCGCCAGCAGACGGTGCCGCCAGCGCAGCCCCTCGCGCGTCAGGTCCAGCGTGCCGGTCAGCCCGGTGACCTCGGTATTGCCGGAGGAGGAGAAGCCGCCCGCCTCGACCCGCCCGCTCCACAATTCCAGCACCCCGGCGCGGCGCACGCGCTGGTCGCGCGCGCGGGCCCGTGCCTCGCGCCAGTCGGTGGCGCGGCGCAGGACGAGGTCGCCCGACCCCGGATCGGCGACGCGCGCATATTTGACGATCGTGTCGACCCCGCTCTCGTCGCCGGTCTGCATCGCGGCGTCCAGCATGGCGCGGACCTCGGGCGGAATCTCGGGCGGGGGCACCGGGGCCAGCGCCACCTCCACCGGACCCAGCGTCGGGGCGGGCACCTCCAGCGGCGGCGGCGTCACCTGCGCCGCGGACAGGATCAAAAGGCTCGGCAGCATCGTCACGCGGTGGGCAGATACTCGGAAAAGGCCGCGATCACATCCTCATAGAGCTTTTTCTTGAAGGGCACGATCAGGTGCGGCAGGTCCGCCGCGTCGGCCCAGCGCCAGGCGCGGAATTCGGGATGTTCGGTCCGGATGTCGATGTCGCCGTCCTCCCCGTCGAAGCGGAACAGGAACCAGCGCTGCACCTGGCCGCGATATTTCCCCTTCCACACCTTCCCGATCATCTCGGGCGGCAGGTCGTAGACGAACTCGCCCGGCGCCTCCGCCACCAGCGTCACCTTGTCCGCGGTGACGCCGGTCTCCTCCCGAAGCTCGCGCACCGCGGCATCGCGCGCCTCCTCGCCCGGATCGACGCCGCCCTGCGGCATCTGCCATGCCTCCAGCACGTTATCGAGCCGCTGGCCGACGAAGATGCGGCCGTCGCGGTTCATCAGCATGACACCCGCGCAGGGGCGGTAGGGGAGCGGGGCAGGATCGGTCATGCCCCGCCTCCTAACGTCACCCGGCCGCCTGCGCCATCACCCGCTGCGCTTCCGCCTCGACGATCGCCGCCTTCACCGCGGTCAGATACCCCGCCACGTCGCCCTGCGCGGAGGGGATCGCCTGACGCAGCGTGATGAAGCCGTGGACGATGCCCTGCGCCTCGCGGAACGTCACCGGCACCCCCGCCAGCGCCAGCGCGGCGGCATAGGCGCGCCCCTGGTCGCGGATCGGGTCCAGGCTGGCGGTGATGACGACCGCGGGCGGCAGCCCCTTCAGCTCGCCCGCCAGCGGCGAGGATCGCGGATGCGCCGGATCGGCGGCATAATGCTCGCCGAACCAGATCATACCTTCGCGCGTCAGCAGAAAGCCGTCGGCGAAGTCGTTGAAGGACGGATATTCCTTCGCCATGTCCGCCGCCGGATAGATCGGCGCCTGCACCACCACCGGCACCGCCGCGGGATCGTCGCGCAGCGCCATCGCCACGACGATGGTCAGGTTGCCGCCCGCGCTGTCGCCCGACAGCACCAGCGAGGTCGCGGTCCGCCCCAGCTCCGCCGGGTTGCCCGCGACCCAGCGTGCCGCCGCCTCGCAATCGTCGGGTGCCGCGGGCCATCTGGCCTCGGGCGCCAGCCGGTAGTCGACGCTCACGACCGGCAGGTCGAGCTGGCGCGACATCTCCGCGGTGAAGCTGGCATGCGTGTCGATGTCGCCGATCACGAACCCGCCGCCGTGATAGAAGACCACCACCGGCCCCGGCGCGCGCGCCTCTCGCACGTCGAACAGCCGCGCCGGGATCGCGCCGCCGGGGCCGGGGATCGACAGGTCCTTGATGACCGCCAGCTCGCCCACCGGCGGATCGGCCACGTCCTTCATCGCGTAATATACCGCGCGCGCGTCCGCCGCCGATTGCTCGTGCATCTTCGGCCCCGGCACGTTGTTCAGATAGTCGAGGAACCCGCGGACATCCGCGCGAACGAAGGGGCCGGTATCGGTCATGCATGTCTCTCCTGCTCAGGTGGCGCGTTCGCCTTTGCAACCTATCTTATCCCAATGATCCACGTCGTCCACCATCCCGATTACGTGACCGGGACTCCCGGGCGGACGACCTATCGCTGGGGCAAGAACGGCGCGATCCGCGACCTGCTGCGCGCGCGCACGGACGTGGTCTGGCACGAGCCGGACGCGATGCCCGACGCATGGCTGGAGGCGACGCACGACCCCGATTACGTCGCCGAGGTGCTGTCGGCGTCGGTCCCGCGGGAGAAGGAACGCCGCATCGGCTTCCCCGTCACCCATGGGGTCGCGCGCCGCTCGCGGGTCGTCCCCGGCGGCACCTGGCTCGCCGCCCGCCTCGCGCTCCGCCACGGCTTCGCCGCCAATACCGCGGGCGGCAGCCACCACGCGCTCGCCACGACGGGGGCGGGCTATTGCGTCCTCAACGACCTCGCCATCGCCGCGACCCGGCTGGTGGAGGAGGGGACGGTCGAGCGGCTGCTGATCGTCGATGTCGACGTCCATCAGGGCGACGGCACCGCCGCGCTCACCGCCGCCGATCCGCGCATCGCGACCTATTCGATCCACGCCGAGAAGAACTTCCCCGCCCGCAAGGCGCGCTCGACGCTCGACGTGCCGCTGCGCGACCATGTCGGCGACGACGAATATGTCGAGACGCTCGCCGCCACGCTGGTCCCGCTGCTCGATCGTCACCGCCCCGACCTGATCCTCTACCAGGGCGGGGTCGATCCCTTCGCCGACGACCGCCTCGGCCGGCTTGCGCTGACGGAAGGCGGGCTGGCGCGCCGCGACCGGCTGGTCGGCTCGCTCGCCCGGGCGCGCGGCATCCCGCTGGCGAGCACCGTGGGCGGCGGATACGGCGATGACGTCATGGCGCTGGCGGCGCGGCATGTCCGCGTCATCGCCACGCTCGCGGAAACCTCCGGAAAAGCGGAGGTTGCGCCGACGCAATATCCTTTTACCTTGGCGGGTGGATCGCCGCCCGGATAAGAAGGTGGCAAAAGAAGACGAGGAGAGCCGATGGCCACCGCCGCGCATCAGGTCACGCCCGAGGAAGCCGGAGCGTCGCCCGCCCCCGAGTCGATGGTGGTCCGCTTCGCCGGGGACAGCGGCGACGGCATGCAGCTGACCGGCGGTCAGTTCACGCTCTCCACCGCGCTGGCGGGCAACGACCTCGCCACCTTCCCGGACTTTCCCGCGGAGATCCGCGCGCCGCTCGGCACGCTCTTCGGCGTCTCCGCCTTCCAGATCAACTTCGGCTCCACCGCGATCGAAACCGCGGGCGACATGCTCGACGTGCTGGTCGCGATGAACCCGGCGGCGCTCAAGACCAACGTCGACGCGCTCAGGCCCGGCGGCCTCATCATCGCGGACGAGGGCGAGTTCGGGCAGCGCAACCTCGACAAGGCGAAATATCCCGCCAACCCGCTCGACGACGGCACGCTCGCGCGCTGGCAGGTGATCCGCCTCAACATCTCGCAGCTGACGCTCGACGCGGTGAAGCCCTTCGGCCTCGGCAACAAGGAGGCGCTGCGCTGCAAGAACATGTGGACGCTGGGGCTCGCGCTCTGGATGTTCGACCGCGACCGTCAGCCGCTGGTCGACTGGCTCAAGGCGAAGTTCGCGAAGAATGCGACGCTGGCGGAGGCGAACATCGCCGCGCTCAATGCCGGCCATGCCTACGGCGAAACCGCCGAGCTGGGCCAGACCGTCAAGCAGCACGCGCTCCCCGCCGCCCCCGCCGAGCCCGGCCTGTACCGCACCGTCACGGGCGCGGAGGCGATCAGCCTGGGGCTCGTCGCCGGCGCGAAGCTGGCGGAACTGCCGATGTTCTTCGGCGGCTATCCGATCACCCCGGCCTCGGCGATCCTCCACCATCTGTCGCGGCTGAAGGAATTCGGCGTCACCACGTTCCAGGCGGAGGATGAGATCGCCGCGATCGCCTCCGCGATCGGCGCCAGCTACGCCGGGCAGCTCGGCGTCACCTCCTCCTCCGGCCCCGGCATCGCGCTGAAGGGCGAGGCGATCGGGCTCGCCATCATGACCGAGCTGCCGCTGGTCATCGTCAATTCGCAGCGCGGCGGACCCTCCACCGGGCTGCCGACCAAGACCGAACAGTCCGATCTCTATCAGGCGGTCTATGGCCGCAACGGCGACGCGCCGATGCCCGTCATCGCCGCGCGCTCGGCGGCAGACTGTTTCGAGGTCGCGATCGAGGCGTGCCGTATCGCGACGCAATATATGACCCCGGTCATGCTGCTGACCGACGGCTATATCGCCAATGCGGCCGAGCCGTGGAAGGTCCCCGATCCCAACGGGTTCGATCCGTTTCCTGTCGCCTTCCTTCAGGATGTGCCCGATGGCGGGTTCCAGCCCTACGCCCGCGACGCGAAGCTCGCGCGCCCCTGGGTGAGGCCGGGGACCCCGGGGTTGCTCCACCGCATCGGCGGGATCGAGAAGAAGCAGGGCACCGGCAACATCGATTACTCTCCCGCCAACCATCAGGAGATGACCGATACCCGCAAGGCGAAGGTCGACGGCATCGCGGTGCCCGATCAGGCGGTCGAGCTGGGCGAGACGTCGGGGACGCTCGCGGTCGTCGGCTGGGGCTCCACCTTCGGCCCGATCCATCAGGCGGTGCGCCGCGCGCGGCGCCGCGGGCTGAACGTCAGCCACATCCACATCCGCCACATCTGGCCGATGCCGCAGAATCTCGCTGTCCTACTTCGCGGCTTTCGGCATATCCTCGTGCCCGAGATGAATACCGGCCAGCTGAAAACCGTCCTGCGCGATCAGTTCCTGGTCGACGCGAAGCCGCTCAACAAGGTGTCGGGCCAGCCGTTCCGCATCTCGGAGATCGAGGCGGCGATCGCCACCTTCTTCGACGGCGTGCCCGGCAACGAGGGCGGCGAGGTGCCGGCCGATGCCGCGCAGCTGCCGACGCCGCAATCGGGCCATGACGACGGCTCGCTCCGGACGGAGGCGCCTTCTCCGCAACGCGTCTGAACCTCGCGTCCGCGCCAACATCGCCAACATCCGCCCGACAGGACCCGCCCGATGAACGACATGACCCCCGGTTTCGTGGTGACCAAGCCCAAGGATTGGGAGACCGATCAGGAGGTTCGCTGGTGCCCCGGCTGCGGCGACTATGCCATCTTGAAGGCGGTTCAGCGGACCATGCCGGAGCTGGGCGTTCGGCCCGAAAACACCGTGTTCGTCAGTGGGATAGGCTGCTCTTCTCGCTTTCCCTATTACATGGAAACCTATGGCTTCCACACCATCCACGGCCGTGCGCCCGCGGTCGCGACGGGGGTGAAGCTGGCCAATCCCGAGCTGGATGTCTGGATCATCACCGGCGACGGCGACGCGCTGTCGATCGGCGGCAACCACACGATGCACCTGTTGCGCCGCAACCTCGATTGTCAGCTGCTGTTGTTCAACAACGAGATCTACGGACTGACGAAGGGGCAATATTCGCCAACATCCAGGGTGGGCACCCAGTCGCCATCGACCCCGTTCGGGTCGGTCGACCGCCCGGCCAACCCCTGCGCCTTCGCGCTCGGGGCGGGCGCCCGCTTCGTCGCGCGCGGCATCGACGTCCACAAGAACCTCGTCGGCGTGCTCAAGGCCGCGCATGCGCACAAGGGAACCAGCTTCGTCGAGATCTTCCAGAACTGCATCGTCTACAACGACGACGTCTTCGCTCCCTTCACCGAAAAGGCGAAGGCCGCCGAGGCGCAGATGTGGGTCGAGCACGGCAAGCCGCTGACCTTCGCCGGCGGAACGAAGGGGTTGAAGCTCGATCCTGCGACCCTGACGCTCCAGGTCGTGGCGGCGGATGATCCCGGCGTGCTGGTCCACGACAAGGCCAACCGCGCCATCGCGCATGCGCTGGTCGAAATGCCCTTCGGGACGTTCCCGATGGCGCTGGGCGTCATCTACGAGGACCCGGCGCCGACGTTCGAAAGCGCGGTCGTGGCGCAGAATGCGCAGGTCGCGGCCGGCAAGACCCCCGACCTCGCCAAATTGCTCGCCAAGGGGCAGACCTGGATGGTCGAGAAGGAACCGCGGGTGGAGTAGCGGCGTAGCGTCGGGCGATGACCAGTCTTCTGTGGCTCCGCCAGGACCTCCGCCTCCACGATCAACCCGCGCTCACCGCCGCCGCGCATGCCGGCCCGGTGATCCCGGTCTATGTGCTGGATGACGAGACGCCGGGCGCGTGGCGGATGGGCGGTGCGCAGCGCTGGTGGTTGCACCACAGCTTGACAAACTTCTCCAAGGCATTGAAAGAAAAGCAGAGTAATCTGATCTTGCGGCGGGGCAAGGCGGCCAGGATATTGATCGAACTGGCCGACGAGACGGGGGCGGAGGCGATCCACGCGATCCGTCATTACGAGCCGTGGTGGCGCGACGCGGAGGAAGCGCTGGGCGAGCGCCTGTGCCTCCACGACGGCAACCACCTCGCCCCGCCGGAGCAGGTGACGACCGGATCGGGCGGGCAATATCGCATCTATTCCTCGTTCTGGAAGGCACTCCAGTCGCGCCTGCCGCCCGAGGATCCGCTTCCCATGCCGCGCTCGATCCCGGCCCCCGAGACATGGCCCAAGAGTGACCGGCTGGCCGACTGGAACCTGCTGCCGACGAAGCCCGACTGGTCGGGCGGGTTCGACTGGACCCCCGGCGAAGCCGCCGCGCTGGCGAAGGTGAAGTCGCTCGATATCAGCGACTACGATACCGCTCGCAACATGCCCTCGCAGGAGGGAAGCTCGCGCCTTTCCCCCCATCTCCACTTCGGGGAAGTGTCGCCGCGCACCGTCTGGCAGGCGACCGGGACAGGGGATACGACCTTCCGCCAGGAGCTCGCGTGGCGCGATTTCACCAGCGGCGTCGTCTGGGCGCTGCCGAAATATGGCGAGGAAAACGGACGTCCTGCGTTCGACAAGCTCCCGTGGCGCACCGGCGCGGCAGCGAAGCGCGACCTGACGGCATGGCAGCAGGGACGGACGGGCTATCCGATCGTCGACGCCGGGATGCGCCAGCTCTGGACCACCGGCTGGATGCACAACCGCGTCCGCATGATTACCGCCTCCTTTCTCATCAAACACTTGCTGATCGACTGGCGCGAAGGGGAGCGCTGGTTCTGGGACACGCTGGTGGATGCCGATTACGGGAACAACGCGGTCAATTGGCAGTGGGTCGCGGGCACCGGGGTGGATGCCAACATGTTCGGCCGAATCATGGCCCCGCTGTCGCAATCGGCGAAGTTCGATGCGGGCGACTATATCCGGCAGTGGGTGCCGGAGCTCGCCGAGCTGGGCGACGACGCCGTCCACGATCCGGACGGGGCCGGCTGCCGGCCGCGGGATTACCCGGAGCCGCTGATCGGTCACCGCGAGGCGCGCGAGCGCGCGCTGGCGGCGGGACGAAAGGTGCGTTAGGCGCGCTGCGCATGGACGCGGCGACCACCCGGATTTCTCGACCCCCTGTCGCCGCGCGGTGGCTCGGCCGCGTCTATCACCGCGTGCTCGACCGCATCAATGCCGGACTGCTGGAAGGGGCGATCGATGCGCAGCTTCCCGACGGCACCCGTCGCCTGCTCGGCGGACATGCCGCCGGCCCGCTCGCGATCGTCCGCGTGGTGCGCTGGCGCGCGCTGTGGCGGCTCGTCACCGGCGGCTCGATCGGCTGGTACGAGGCGTGGGAGGCCGGCGACTGGACCAGCCCGGATGCGGTGCCGATCTTCGACCTGTTCATGCGCAACCGCACCGCGCTGGGCGACGTCGCCCGCGCCAAGGCGAGCGCGAAGCTCGCGGCGCGCGTGCTTCACCGCCTGCGCCGCAACGATCGCGCCGGGTCGCGTCGCAACATCGCGGCGCACTACGACCTGGGCAACGACTTCTATCGCGAGTGGCTCGACCCGACGCTGACCTATTCCAGTGCGCTGTTCGCCGGCTCGGCGCCGTCGCTGGAGGAAGCTCAGCACAGCAAGCTGGATGCGATCCTGCGCCGTACCGCCGCGCGCCCCGGCGACCGCATCCTGGAGATCGGCTGTGGCTGGGGCTCGTTCGCGGCTACCGCCGCGGCGGCGGGCGTAGGGGTACATGCGCTGACGCTCTCCACCGAGCAGCGTGACCATGTGCTGGCGCGCGACCTGCCCGGCGTCACGGTCGGGCTGACCGACTATCGCGACGTCGAGGGCAGGTTCGACGCGGTCGCGAGCATCGAGATGGTCGAGGCGGTCGGCCCGGAATATTGGCCGACCTATCTCGCGACGATCGCGCGCGTGCTCAAACCGGGCGGTCGTGCGGCACTCCAGCTTATCACCATCGCCGACGACGTCTGGGCCTCCTACGCGGGCGGCGTGGACTTCATCCAGCGCTACGTCTTCCCGGGTGGATCGCTGATCTCGGAGAGCCGCTTCCGCGCGATCGCGGCGCAGCAGGGCCTGACCTGGGAGGACCCGCAGTCCTTCGGGGAGGATTATGCCGAAACGCTGCGACAATGGCGCGATCGGTTCGATGCGGCCGCGGCGGACGGCCGCCTGCCGCCCCGCTTCGACGCGCGCTTCCAGCGATTGTGGCGCTATTATCTGATGTATTGCGAAGGCGGCTTTCGCGGCGGCGGGATCGACGTGATGCAGGTGACGCTGGTGAAGGGCTGACCCTCAACCGGCGACACGCTCGCGGTGATTGGCCTCGAACCCGTCGATCGCCAGCTGGACGATCCGCTCCGCGACCACTTCCGGCGGCTTGACCGAGGCGGGATCCTCGCCCGGATAGGCGCGCGCGCGCATTTTCGTCCGCGTGGCTCCGGGGTCGAGCACCGCGACGCGGATGCGGCCGACCTCCGCCGTTTCGTCGCCATATGCCTCGAGCAGCGTCTCGAACGCGGCCTTGGAGGCACCGTACGCGCCCCAATAGGCGCGCGGCGTCCGCCCGACCGAGGAAGTGATCCCGATCACCCGTGCGCCGCTCGACCGGCGGAGCATCGGGTCGAAGGCCTGGAGCAGCGCCAGTTGCGCCGAGACGTTGAGCGTCAGCAGCTGCGCAAATTCCTTCGCATCGATCGCGGGCACCGCGGCCAGCGTGCCGAGCATGCCGGCGTTGAGCACCATCACGTCGAGCGCCTGCCAGCGCTCGCCGATCGCGGTGGCGAGCTTCGCGATCGAATCGCTCTGCGCCAGGTCGAGCGGCGCGATCGTCGCCGATCCGCCCGCGTCGAAGATGGCCTGTTCGACATCTTCCAGCGCGGAGGCGGTGCGGGCGGTCAGGATCACGTGCGCGCCCCGGGCGCCCAGCGCGATCGCGGTCGCGGCACCGATACCGCGGCTGGCGCCGGTGACCAGCGCCAGTCTGTCCTTCAATTCCTGAGCCATAGGGTCGTCAGTTCACTCGTTCGGCCAGCATCGCGAACTGGTCCACCGCGCTCGATTCGTCGTGGTCGGTCAGCGCGGTCGGATAGTCGCCGGTGAAGCAGGCATCGCAATAGCGCGGGCGGATGTCGGCGCGGTGACTCTCGCCCAGCGCCTTGTAGAGCCCGTCGATCGACACGAAGGCGAGGCTGTCGGCGTGGATGAAGTCGGTCATGCCGCCCAGATCGAGCTTCGCCGCGAGCAGCTTGGCACGTTCCGGCGTGTCGACGCCGTAGAAACAACTGTGGCGGGTCGGCGGGGAGGCGATGCGCATGTGCACCTCGGCCGCGCCGGCATCGCGCATCATCTGCACGATCTTCAGCGAGGTGGTGCCGCGGACGATCGAATCGTCGATCAGGACGATTTTCTTTCCCTGGATCAGCGCGCGGTTGGCGTTGTGCTTCAGCTTGACGCCGAGGTGACGGACCTTGTCGCCGGGCTGGATGAAGGTGCGGCCGACGTAATGCGAGCGGATGATGCCCAGTTCGAACGGAATACCGCTCTCCTGCGCATAGCCGATTGCCGCGGGGACGCCGGAATCCGGCACCGGGATGACCAGATCCGCCTCCACCGGCGCCTCGATCGCCAGTTGCGCGCCGATATTCTTGCGCACGGAATAGATGGAATGATCGTCCACGATCGAATCGGGGCGCGAGAAATACACCCATTCGAAGATGCAGGGGCGTGCCGCGACCTTTTCGAACGGCTTGATCGAGCGGATCTCGTTGCCCTGGACGATCACCAGCTCGCCGGGCTCGACCGAGCGGACGAACTCCGCGCCGACCACGTCGAGCGCGACGGTTTCCGACGCGAAGATGATCGCATCGCCCAGCTTGCCCATGACCAGCGGACGAATGCCCAGCGGATCGCGGCAGGCGATCATGCCGTCGGGGGTCATCACGATCAGCGCATACGCGCCCTCGACCTGCCTCAGCGCGTCGATGAACTTGTCTAGCAAAGTGCGATACTGGCTGGTTGCGACCAGATGGATGATCGTTTCGGTATCCGAGGTCGACTGGAAGATCGAGCCGCGGCGCACCAGCTCGCGGCGCAGGCGCATCGCATTGGAGATGTTGCCGTTATGCGCGATCGCGAACCCGCCCGACTGCAGCTCGGCATAGAGCGGCTGCACGTTGCGCAGCGCGGTCTCTCCCGTGGTCGAATAGCGGACGTGCCCGCAGGCGACGTCGCCCTGGAGCGAACGGATGATGTCGTCGCGGTCGAAATTGCCCGCGACATGCCCCATCGCGCGGTGCGTATGGAACTCGCGCCCGTCGAAGCTCGTGATCCCGGCGGCCTCCTGGCCGCGGTGCTGGAGCGCGTGCAGCCCCAGCGCCACGAGCGCGGCGGCGCCGTCGGAGCCGGAGGCACCGAAGATGCCGCACTCCTCGTGCAGGTGATCGTCGTCGAACGGATGTGTGGTCAGCATGTGGCGGGGGCTTCCATCGTGCGGGGCCGCATATAGCGCCTGACGCGCGAATGTCATCAAAGCGCGGAGCGTTTTGCGGCACACCGCGTTCGGGTCGGTTCGACAGGAGATTTCGCATGGCCAAGGACCACGGATCGCAGGTCAAGGACGACGCGCTGTACGAGGAGTTGCGCGAGCAGGGCGCGTCGAAGGAGAAAGCGGCGCGAATCGCCAATGCCAAGGCGAACGGCTCGCTGGACCACGAATCGACCCGGCTGGAGGACCGCACGAAGTCGGACCTGTACGACGAGGCGAAGAAGATCGGCATCGAGGGTCGCTCGACGATGTCGAAGGACGATCTGGTCAAGGCGATCCGCAACCGCTGACACGCGACCGAGGCGATGCTAGGTCGCCGCTCATGGTCGACGATCGCGAGCAGGGCACTATTTTCCAACCGAAGTTCGATGCTGCGGGACTTGTCACCGCGGTGGTGAGCGATCGCGCGAGTGGCGCGCTGCTGATGGTGGCGCACATGAATGCGGCGGCGATCCGCGCGACCCGGGACAGCGGCGAGGCGACGTTCTTCTCGCGGAGCCGCGGGCGGCTGTGGAAGAAGGGCGAGACGTCCGGCAACGTGCTGCGCGTGGTGGAGATGCGGGTCGATTGCGATCAGGATGCGCTGTGGATCATCGCCGATCCTGCCGGGCCCGCCTGTCATACGGGGGCGAAGAGCTGCTTCTATCGCCGCGTCGGCGCTGACGGGCTGGAGCGCGTCGATTGAGGCGTGGCGCGCTCGCCGCGCTCGCGATGCTGGCGGCGTGCGGGCGTCCGGACCCGGCGACCGTCGACCCGCGCGGCGGCGAGGGGTTGGAGCGGGCAGCGCTGGCGGCGAATCTCGTCGTGGATCCGGCGCGCATCCTGCCCACCGGCGTGTTCGTCGCGGACAACGACCGGATCTGCCTGGTGCCGCGGCCGGACGGTTATCGCGTCGGGGCGAGTGTCGACTATGGCGAGGGGCAGCGCTGCTCCGCGCGGGGCACGGCGACGGGCCGCGACGTGCTGGCGATCGATTTCGGCGGCGGGTGCCGATTCGACGCGCGCAGCGAGGGCGACCGCATCGTCTTTCCCACCATCCTGCCGGCCCCCTGCGAGGCGGCGTGCGAGGGACGCGCGACCCTGGCGGCGCTCCGTGTCGAGCGGTTGAGCGACGCTGCGGCGGAGGCGGCGCGCCTGCGCGGTGCGGATGGTCAGCTGCTTTGTGCGGATTGACGTTCACGTAAGCGGAATTTAGAAGCGGTGGCATGAGTTCGTCCGCCGCCTATGCCGTCGTCCCGCCGCGGCCCGATCGCGACAGCTTCAGCATCACCGATCTGTCGAGCGAGTTCGGCATCACCCCACGCGCGCTGCGATTCTACGAGGACGAAGGACTGATCGCGCCGGAGCGGCGCGGACTGGCCCGCATCTACTCCCAGCGCGACCGTGCGCGCGTCGCGTGGATCCTGCGCGGCAAGCGCGTCGGCTTCAGCCTGGCCGAAATCCGCGAGATGATCGATCTCTACGACATCGGCGACGGGCGGCACGTGCAGCGCGTCGTGACGATCGAGCGCTGCAAGGCGCGGATCGATGCACTCAAGAACCAGAGGCGCGACATCGACGCCGCGATCGAGGAGCTGACCGCCTTCCTCGACGTGGTGGAGAGCGCGCAGAGCAAGGAAGACTGATCCCATGCCGCAATACACCCCGCCCGTCCGCGACACCCGCTTCGTGCTGGAGCATGTCGTCGGGCTGGACCGCTACGCCAATGTCGAGGGCTTTGCCGCCGCGACCCCGGACACGGTCGATGCCGTGCTGGAGGAGGGCGGGCGCTTCGTCGCCGAGGTGCTGTTCCCGCTCAACCAGTCGGGCGATCAGGAAGGCTGCAAGCGCCATGACGACGGCAGCGTCACCACCCCGGCCGGGTTCAAGCAGGCCTATGACCGCTTCGTCGAATCGGGCTGGGGCACGCTGAGCGCGCCCGAGGCGTTCGGCGGGCAGGGGATGCCGCACGTCGTCTCGACCGCGTTTCAGGAGTTCATGATCTCCTCCAACATGGCCTTCGCCATGTATCCCGGACTGGCGCATGGCGCGATCGCGGCGCTGGTGGTGAAGGGGTCGCCCGAGCAGCAGGAGAAGTACCTGCCCAAGATGGTGTCGGGCGAGTGGGGCGGCACCATGAACCTGACGGAGCCGCAATGCGGTACCGACCTGGGGCTGATCCGCACCAAGGCGGAGCCGCAGGCGGACGGCAGCTATGCCATCACCGGCACCAAGATCTTCATCTCGGCGGGCGAGCACGACCTGACCGACAATATCATCCATCTGGTGCTGGCGAAGACGCCGGGCGCGCCCGACAGCAGCAAGGGCATCAGCCTGTTCGTCGTGCCCAAGTTCCTGGTCAACGACGACGGGTCGCTGGGCGAGCGCAACGCGGTGTCGTGCGGCTCGATCGAGCACAAGATGGGCATCCGCGCGAGCGCGACCTGCGTCATGAACTATGACGGCGCGAAGGGCTGGCTGGTCGGCGAGGAGATGAAGGGGCTGGCCGCAATGTTCATCATGATGAACGCGGCGCGGCTGGGTGTCGGCTTGCAGGGGCTGGCGATCGCCGAGGTCGCGTTCCAGAATGCGGTGCAATACGCCAGGGACCGGCGCCAGGGCCGCGCGCTGACCGGGGCGGCGGAGCCCGATGAGAAGGCCGACACGCTGTTCGTCCATCCCGACGTGCGCCGGATGCTGATGGAGGCGAAGGCGTGGACCGAGGGGCTTCGCGCCCTGTGCCTGTGGGGGGCGCTGCAGGTCGATCTGGAGCACAATGCCGCGACCGAGGAGGAGCGCCAGCTGGCCGGCGACCTGATCGGGCTGCTGACCCCGGTCATCAAGGGCGTCGGCACCGACAAGGGCTATGAGATCGCGACCAACGCGCAGCAGGTGTATGGCGGACACGGCTACATCCAGGAATGGGGGATGGAACAATACGTCCGCGACGCGCGGATCGCGCAGATCTACGAAGGCACCAACGGCGTGCAGGCGATGGATCTGGCGGGGCGCAAGCTGGCGATGAACGGCGGCCGTGCGGTGCAGGCGTTCGGCAAGCTGGTGCTGGAGGAGATCGCGGCGGGCAAGCAGAACGAGGCCACCGCCGACTTCGCCGCCCGGCTGGAGAAGGCCGCGGGCGAGTTGCAGGGGGCGACCATGTGGTTCCTGGCGAACGGCATGAAGAACCCGAACAATATCGGCGCGGGTGCGGTCCCGTACATGCATATCGTCGGCGTCGTCGCGGTGGGGCTGATGTGGCTGCGCATGGCGACGGCGGCGGCGAAGCTGAAGGCCGAGGGCAGCGGCGACGCCGCATTCCTCGACGCCAAGCTGGTAACCGCGCGCTTCTATGCCGAGCGGGTGCTGCCGCAGGCGGGTGCGCTGCGCCGCCAGATCGAGGGCGGCGCGGAGTCGGTCATGGCGCTGCCGCCGGAGATGTTCGCGGCGGCGTGAGCCGGTGCCCTTCGTCACCCCGGACTTGTTCGAGACCTCTGCGACACTCAGTTCCTTGTTCCCCGGCGTAGGCCGGGGCCTTTGCAAAATGGATGCAACAGCGCCGCATACCGATCGTGCTCCTGCGCA
This sequence comes from Sphingomonas adhaesiva, assembly GCF_036946125.1. Classification (NCBI taxonomy): domain Bacteria; kingdom Pseudomonadati; phylum Pseudomonadota; class Alphaproteobacteria; order Sphingomonadales; family Sphingomonadaceae; genus Sphingomonas; species Sphingomonas adhaesiva. Next base: position 1,178,247 of record NZ_JAQIJT010000002.1, on the reverse strand, counting down.
GGCAGGAGCCCAGGGTCAGACAGAACAAGGCCTGTAGGGGCCGGCAACCCTGGGCCCCTGCCTTCGCAGGAGCACGGTGGAAGCTTTTGCAATGGTCTCGCGAAGGCCGGGGCCCAGCTGGTCGACGGTGGTAACAGACGGAAAGGTCATACAAACTGGGCCCCGGCCTTCGCCGGGGAACGGAAAAATTGCCGAGCGATCCACGACTTTCGCAGGTCTCGACTTGTTCCGGGGTCCAGGGTTCCGCACACGGCGCGTCGTGACGTGTGGACCCCTGGATGCCGGAACAGGTCCATGATTACATCTCCGGCACCGCGATCGTCGGACCGGCGACGGGAGCGGGCGCGCGGCGGACCCCGGTCAATCCCTCCGGTCCGCGTGCCGTCGGTGCGGGCGCGGGTGTCGCCGTCAGCGTCGCCCGCCCGCGCATGCATTGCGTCGCCGCCTCGCGGGGGAATTGCTGGCAATTCCACAAGGTCCGCTCCAGCTTGCCCGCGCGGTCGCGCAGGTAGCTGAACCCCATCCCCTGATATTGCGCCGGCGACATGGTCAGCGAGTTCGGCAGCAGGCGAGCGTCGATCCAGCCCATCAGCTTGCATCGCGCACGCTCGCCGCATGCCTTGAGCGCCAGCGCGGGGAACGCCTCCGGCGTGCGCGGATCGAGGACGACGAGGAACGTATCGGGATCGTCCGGCAGCGCGCGCGGCGTGCCGGCGAGCGACGCGGCGGCGATCGTCGCGGGGGCCGGAGCGATCAGTCCATCGGCCAAAGGAGCAGCGGCGGCGACGGCAAGCGCGGCCTCGTCCAGCGCGCTGCCCAGCCGGTGAACCGGGGACACCGCCGCCAGCTTGGCGACGACCGGCTCCTGCGCGGAGACGCTGCGGCGGAACGCGGCCGGCGTACCCCACCAGCCGGTCCAGCGGAAGAACAGGTGCGTGTGGACCTCGGCGATCTTGTCTAGGCTGGCGCTCCAATAGGGCACGACCCAGTCGGTATGGTAGTGGGTGGCATAGCCCACGGTGCGATCGACCGCGCCATTCAGCGCCTTTGACGCGAGCCGTCGCGCGCGATCCCAGGCGGGGGGCGAGGGAATGCGCGCGAGCGCGCCGTCGCAGGTGAAGGTGAACTGACAGCCGGTGCTGCGCTCCGATCCCTGGAACACGACCTCGCACACCGTCTTGGGAAAGGCGGGATGGCGCAGGCGGTTGAGGACGACCTGCACGACCGCCTTCTGCCCGACCGGATCGTCTCCCGCCTCGTAATAGGCGGCCGCGGCGAGGCAGTCGGTGGCGCGGGCGCGCTGCTGCTCGTCGCCGGCGAAGCGGAACGGGCGCGCGGCAGGCTTCGGACCGCGGACGAACGGAATGCTCGCGTTCCACGCGCGGGCGTCCGCCGGGTCGAGCGACTGGAACTCGACCGGCTCGACCTCCGGCACCTCGGTCGCGGCGACGACGCGCTGCGGGCGCTTCACCTTGGCGACGAGCGCAGGCGGCAGCGCGGCAGGGATCGCGGGCGGATGGGTGACGACCGCCGCGGGAACGGCGATCGCGGCCGCCGCGATCCCGCCGAGGATCGCGCGCAGCCGCCAGGACAGGTCGCTCAGATCAACTCTCCGGCAGGAAATCCGGCACCGAGAGGTAACGCTCGCCGGTGTCGTAATTGAAGCCGAGGACGCGCGCATCGTCCGGCAGGTCGGGCAGCTTCTGAAGGATCGCGGCGAGCGTCGCGCCCGAGGAGATACCGACCAGCATCCCCTCCTCGCGCGCGGCGCGGCGCGCCATGTCCTTGGCGACCGCGGCATCCACCTCGATCACGCCGTCGAGCGCCTGGGTGTGGAGGTTGGACGGGATGAAGCCCGCGCCGATGCCCTGGATCGGGTGCGGTCCCGGCTGACCGCCGGAGATGACCGGCGAAGCCTGCGGCTCGACCGCATAGACCTTCAGCTGCGGCCATTCCTTCTTCAGCGTCTCGGCGACGCCGGTGATGTGGCCGCCGGTGCCCACGCCGGTGATGATGACGTCGATCGGCGCATCGCGGAAGTCGTTGAGGATTTCCTGCGACGTGGTTCGGACGTGGACGTCGACGTTGGCGGGGTTCTCGAACTGCTGCGGCATCCACGCGTTCGGCGTCTGCTCGACCAACTCCAGCGCGCGCTCGATCGCGCCCTTCATCCCCTTTTCACGCGGGGTCAGGTCGAACTCGGCCCCATAGGCCAGCATCAGGCGGCGGCGTTCCAGGCTCATGCTCTCGGGCATCACCAGCACCAGCTTGTAGCCCTTCACCGCGGCGACCATGGCGAGGCCGATGCCGGTGTTGCCGCTCGTCGGCTCGATGATCGTGCCGCCGGGCTTCAGGTCGCCGGCTGCCTCCGCCGCCTCGATCATGGCGAGCGCGATCCGGTCCTTGATCGAGCCGCCGGGGTTCGAGCGCTCAGACTTGATCCAGACTTCGGAGCCGGGGAACAGCTTCTGCACGCGGATGTGCGGCGTGTTGCCGATCGTCTCCAGGATCGTGTTGGCCTTCATGGCTGCGCTACTCCGTGTTGTGGTTCGGTTTCGAGCACCTCGGGCGGGTCAAACGTCCGCGCCCGCTTCAGTTCCGGAAAGAGATAGGCCCATAGCAGGGTGACGGTGATCGCGCCGACCCCGCCGAAGACGACCGCGCCGACCGGACCCAGCAGCGATGCCATCAGCCCGCTCTCCGCCTCGCCCAGCTCGTTGGAGGCGGAGATGGTGAGCTGCGACACCGCGCCGACGCGTCCGCGCATGGCGTCGGGCGTGTGGAGCTGGATCAGCGACTGGCGGACGTAGACGGACACCATGTCGGCACCGCCCGCGACGATCAGCGCGACGAGGCTGAGCACGAAATCGGTCCGGATCGCGGGAAAGAGCGAGCCGGGCGGGAGCGGCAGGACGGTTATGCCGAGCGCGTCGGTCACCTGCGTCGCGATGCCGAAGGTCAGGATGCCGAGCCCGAAGACGACGACCGCGATCAGCATCTTCACCCCGACGTTGGTCTTCATCGGGCGGAAGGAGAACCAGATCGCCGTCGACGCCGCGCCGATCCCCATGCCGGCGGCCAGGAAACCCAGCCCGCTGGCGCCGACGTGCAGGATGTCGCGCGCGAAGATCGGCAGCAAGGCGGTCGCGCCCGCCAGCAGCACCGCGAACAGGTCCAGCGTGATCGCGGCCTGCACCAGCCGGTTGCGCCGTACATAGGAAAAGCCGTCGAGGATGCGCTGGAGCGGGCGGCGGTCCTTCTGCGCCGGTGGCTGGGGCACGCGCCCGATCAGGAACATCAGCCCCAGCGCCAGCGCCAGCATGCCCGCGACCGTGCCGTACGCGACGTCCGGATGGATCGCGTACAGCAGCCCGCCGACGCTGGGCCCCGCGATGGTGCCGGTCTGCCACGCGATCGACGAGATCGCGATCGCCGTCGGCAGGCTCTCCTTGGGCACCAGATTGGGCGCGAGCGCCGAATACGCCGGTCCGGAGAAGGCGCGCGCCACGCCGATCACGCCGGCGGCCCCGAAGAGGAACGGCAACGTCAGCCCGCCCGCCCAGGTCAGCACACCGAGCATCGCGGCGTTGACGACGAGCACCGCCGTGGTCCCGCGCACGATCCAGCGCCGGTCGATGCTGTCCGCCACCAGTCCCACGACTGGCGTCAGGACGAACAGCGGCACGAACTGTACCAGCCCGATCATGCCGAGCATGAACGCCGCCTCGCGGATGTCCATCGTCTCGCGGGCGATACCGTATACCTGCCAGCCGATGATGATCGCCTGCGCGCTGATCGCGATCGTGCCGGAGAAACGCGCCAACCAGTATGCGCGGAAGTTCGCGATGCGTAGCGGATGGATCGGGGCGGCGGGCTCTGGCTGGGGCGGGCGATCCATGATCGGATCGGTAGCCGCGCTCCGAAACCCTTTCAAGCCGCTAGGGTTTGCGCAACCCGGCGTGCCGCGACTATAGGCGCGTCTCTCCCCAAGGAAACGAGGTTACGTCCATCGTGGCAAAAGCCCCAGCCCGCACGAACGCTACGGCATCCGCGCCAAAATCGAGCGACCCGTACAGGTCCAATCGCGAGCGTCCCGCCGATCCCGCCCCCTATGAGGCGACGAAGGAGGAATTGCTCAAGTTTTACGAGGACATGCTGCTGATCCGCCGCTTCGAGGAGAAGGCGGGGCAGCTGTACGGCCTGGGGCTGATCGGCGGCTTCTGCCACCTGTACATCGGGCAGGAGGCGGTCGCGGTGGGGCTGCAATCGGCGCTGACCGAGGCGGATTCGGTCATCACGGGATACCGCGACCACGGCCACATGCTGCTGTGCGGCATCCCGCCCAAGGACGTCATGGCGGAGCTGACCGGGCGTCAGGCCGGCATCTCGAAGGGCAAGGGCGGCTCGATGCACATGTTCAGCGTCGAGCATAAGTTTTACGGCGGCCACGGCATCGTCGGTGCGCAGGTATCGCTGGGCGCGGGCCTCGCCTTCAGCCACAAGTACAATGGCGACGGCGGCGTCACGCTGGCCTATTTCGGCGACGGCGCGGCGAACCAGGGCCAGGTGTACGAGACGTTCAACATGGCCGAGCTGTGGAAGCTCCCGATCATCTTCGTGATCGAGAACAACCAGTACGCCATGGGCACGTCGGTCAACCGCGCCTCGTCGGAGGATCAGCTGTATCGCCGCGGCGAGAGCTTCCGCATCCCGGGCCTGCAGATCGACGGCATGGACGTGCTGGCGGCGCGCGGCGCGGCCGAGGAAGCGCTGGCCTGGGTGCGCGCGGGCAAGGGGCCGATCATCCTGGAGATGAAGACCTATCGCTACCGCGGCCACTCCATGTCCGACCCCGCCAAATACCGTTCGCGCGACGAGGTGCAGGCGGTGCGCGACAAGTCCGACCCGATCGAGCACGTCAAGAAGCTGCTGATGGACGACCACGGCACGAAGGAAGACGAGCTGAAGGCGATCGAGCAGACCATCCGCAAGCAGGTCAACGAAGCGGCCGACTTCGCCGAGAGCACGCCCGAGCCGGAGCCGGGCGAACTGTATACCGACGTTCTGGTGGAGAAGTATTGAGATGGCGATCGACATCAAGATGCCGGCGCTGTCCCCCACCATGGAGGAGGGGACGCTCGCCAAGTGGCTCGTCAAGGAAGGCGACACCGTCAGGTCCGGCGACATCATGGCCGAGATCGAGACCGACAAGGCGACGATGGAATTCGAGGCGGTCGACGAGGGCACCGTGGCGAAGATCCTGGTCGCCGAGGGCACCGACGGCGTGAAGGTCGGCGAGGTCATCATGCAGCTGACCGGCGAGGGGGAGGAGGCGGGTAACGCGGACACCGCCCCGGCGCAAAGCAAGGACGACGATGCCGCGCCCAAGGCGAAGGCGGACGCGAAGAAGGACGACGAGGTCGAGGATTCCGCACACCCGGCGCAGGAGAAGGTCGAGACGGGTGCGCGCCAGCTGTTCGAGGCGGCGAGCCAGAAGGCCGAGGTGACCGATCCCGCGATCCCGCAGGGCACCGAGATGGTGAAGGTCACCGTCCGCGAGGCGCTGCGCGACGCGATGGCCGAGGAAATGCGCGCCGACGAGCGCGTGTTCGTGATGGGTGAGGAAGTCGCGCAATATCAGGGCGCGTACAAGGTGACGCAGGGCCTGCTCGACGAGTTCGGCGACAAGCGCGTCATCGACACGCCGATCACCGAATATGGCTTTGCCGGGATCGGCGCGGGCGCGGCGATGGGCGGGCTGAAGCCGATCGTCGAGTTCATGACGTTCAACTTCGCGATGCAGGCGATCGACCACATCATCAACTCGGCCGCGAAGACCAATTACATGTCGGGCGGCCAGATGCGCTGCCCGATCGTGTTCCGCGGCCCGAACGGCGCGGCGAGCCGCGTCGGCGCGCAGCACTCGCAGAACTACGGCCCGTGGTACGCCAGCGTCCCCGGACTGATCGTCATCGCGCCGTACGATGCGGCCGATGCCAAGGGGCTGCTGAAGGCTGCGATCCGCTCGGCCGATCCGGTTGTGTTCCTGGAGAACGAGCTGCTCTACGGTCGCTCGTTCGAGGTGCCGAAGCTCGACGACTGGGTGCTGCCGATCGGCAAGGCGCGCATCATGCGCGAGGGCAGCGACGTGACGATCGTCAGCTATTCGATCGGCGTCGGGCTGGCGCTGGAGGCCGCCGAGACGCTGGCGGGCGAGGGGATCGAGGCGGAGGTCATCGACCTGCGCACGCTGCGTCCGCTCGACAAGGAAACCGTGCTCAAGAGCCTCGCCAAGACCAACCGGCTGGTGGTGGTCGAGGAAGGCTGGCCGACCTGCTCGATCGCGTCGGAGATCGTGGCGATCGCGATGGAGGAGGGGTTCGACGACCTCGACGCCCCGGTCCTGCGCGTCACCAACGAGGACGTGCCGCTGCCCTATGCCGCCAATCTGGAGAAGCTGGCGCTGGTGTCGGCGGACAAGGTGACGGCGGCGGTCAAGAAGGTCTGTTACCGCCAGTGACGGGCATCCCGCGCGCCGACCGTTCGATCGGCGCGCGGACGCTGTGGCGGGTGGCGGCATGAGCTCGCCCGACGAGCGCGCGCTCGCCATCGGCTATGCGCCCGCCGATCGCCGCGCGGCGCTGGCGGCGCTGTTCGCGCTGGACGATCGGTTGGCCGCGATCCTGCGGACCACGCGCGAGCCGCTGGTCGGACAGATGCGGCTGACCTGGTGGCATGAGGCGCTTTCCGGCCTGACCCCGGGTGACGGGCCGGCGGAGCCGGTGCTGTCGGCCCTGTCGCGCGATGTCGTGGCGCTGACCGCCGCGGCCCCGCTCGCCGATCTGGTGGAGGGGTGGGAGGCGCTCCTCGATATCCCGCTCGACCGCGCGGCGCTGGCGCGTCATGCCGAGGCGCGCGGGGCAGGCCTCTTCTCGCTTGCGGCGGTCGTTCTGGATCGGGACAGCGAGCAGGTTAGGCTCGCCGGAGAGGGGTGGGCGCTCGCCGACCTGTCGCGCCACCTCAGCGATTCCTCGCTTGCCGCCGAGGCCCGTCGAACCGCGGAGGAAGGGCTGGCGCGGGCCTTGTCGCCGCGGTGGCCGGTGGCGCTGCGCGCGCTGGGGGCGATGGCGCATCTGGCCCGGCTCGACCTGCGCGACGATCGACCGGAGGACCATCCGGCGCGGGCGGCGCGCATCCTGTGGCATCGTATGACGGGCCGCTGACCGCTTTGGCGTGGTTGCCGTCCGCCGCGGTGCCGATAACATGCGGCAACGGGGGGGACGGACGATGTGGCGATATGCAGCGGGTAGTGTGGCGACGTTGCTGCTGGTGGCGGCGGGGTGGCTGGTCTTCAACGGTCAGGCGCGCCCCGATCCGTTGCTACCCTCCCCGGCGCCCGTGACAGCACAGGCGGCTGTAGCCGGTCAGGCGGCAGCGGACGACGCGGATCTGCCCGAGGCGACGGCGAAAACACGCGAGCAAAAGCGATTCGATCGCTACGACAAGGACCGCGATGCCAGCATCACGCGCGAGGAATATCTCGCGTCGCGGCACAAGGCGTTCGCGAAGCTCGACGTGAACGGCGACGGCCGGCTGTCGTTCGACGAATGGGCGGTCAAGACGACGAAGCGCTTCGCCGAGGCGGATCGCGACAGGTCGAATACGCTCACCGCCGGCGAATTCGCCACGACCGCGCCGAAGCGCAAAACCGCGAAGCCGGCATGTCGCTGCCCGCAGCCGGCGGCGAGCGACGACTGAGCAAAGAAAAAGCCGGCGCATCCGAAGATGCGCCGGCTCCCGTCCTGCGACGGTGACCGGGCGATCAGGCCCAGGTCGCCATCTTCTTCTCCAGGTTGACGCGGACCGCCTCGAAGAACTGCTCGGTGGTCATCCACTTCTGATCGGGGCCGATCAGGATCGCGAGATCCTTGGTCATGTCGCCGGCCTCGACCGTCTCGACGCAGACGCGCTCCAGCTCCTCGGCGAAGCGTGTGACGTCGGGGGTGCCATCGAACTTGCCGCGATACTTCAGGCCGCCGGTCCAGGCGAAGATCGACGCGATCGGGTTGGTCGAGGTCGCCTTGCCCTGCTGATGTTGACGATAGTGACGCGTGACGGTGCCGTGCGCGGCCTCCGCCTCGATCGTCTTGCCGTCCGGGGTCATCAGCACCGAGGTCATCAGGCCCAGCGAGCCGAAGCCCTGCGCGACCTGATCCGACTGGACGTCGCCGTCGTAGTTCTTGCAGGCCCAGACGAACTCGCCGTTCCACTTCAGCGCGGAGGCGACCATGTCGTCGATCAGGCGATGCTCGTAGACGATGCCGGCCTGCTTGAACGGCTCGGCGAACTCGCTCTCGAACACCTCGGCGAAGATGTCCTTGAAGCGGCCGTCATACGCCTTGAGGATCGTGTTCTTGGTCGACAGATACACCGGCCAGCCGCGGCCCAGGCCGTAGTTCATCGAGGCGCGCGCGAAGTCGCGGATCGATTCGTCGAGATTGTACATGCCCATCGCGACGCCGGCGCCGGGGAAGTCGAACACCTCCTCCTCGATCCTCTCGCCGTTCTCGCCTTCCCACTTCATCGTCAGCTTGCCCTTGCCGGGCACCTTGAAGTCGGTCGCCTTGTACTGGTCGCCGAAGGCGTGGCGGCCGACGACGATCGGGTGCGTCCAGCCCGGGATCAGGCGGGGGACGTTCTTCATCACGATCGGCTCGCGGAAGACGACGCCGCCCAGGATGTTGCGGATCGTGCCGTTGGGCGACTTCCACATCTTCTTCAGGCCGAATTCCTCGACCCGCGCCTCGTCCGGGGTGATCGTGGCGCACTTCACGCCGACGCCGTACTTCTGGATCGCCTTGGCGGAATCGACCGTCACCTTGTCGTCGGTGGCGTCGCGGTGCTCGATTCCCAGGTCGTAGTAATCGAGATCGATGTCGAGATACGGCTTGATGAGCCGCTCGCGGATCCACTCCCAGATGATCCGCGTCATCTCGTCGCCGTCGATCTCCACGACGGGCGTCTTCACCTTGATCTTCGCCATCTGCGCTTTCCTTGTGAGGGGAGGTTGTCGCGGTCGATAGGGGGAAGGGCGCGGGGGATCAACCACGTGCGTCACGGAGCCGGAACGGGCGCGGGACGTTCGTAGGCCGGAGGTGGACCTATGCGGATGTTGACGACGGTTGGCGCATTGTTGATGACGACGGCCCCGGCATGGGCCGATACGTTGCCGCTGGCGCGCGGCGCCTATGTCCAGAACGGCATCGCCTGCCGGGAAGCGCCGAACGTCGCGCTGCGCGATTACAACGGTCAGGGCATCGGATCGAGCAAGGCGGGCCAGTGCCAGGCGCGCGTGCTGGCGCATATCGGCAGGCGCTATACGCTGCGGCAGCGGTGCGTCGAATATGGCGGCCGGGCGCCCGTCATGGGACGGGCCGAGCGGCTGAAGCTGCGGGTCGACGCGCGCGACGCCTTTACCGATCTGTCCGACGGGACGCGGTACCGGCTGTGCCCGGCGCTCCGCCTGTAACGGTTGTCACGTTGCGTACCGGCCGATAGGACGAGGCGATGACATCGCTCGACAAGCCGCCGCTGCACGGCGGGATACCCGTTACCAGTACCGTCAAATGGCGTTTTCCCGCGATCCATCCGGAGGGGCAGAAGTTCGCTGCCATCGCGTTCGGCATCACGTTGCTGATGACGATCCTGTCCAAGGTGTTCTTCTGGCCGTTGCTGGGCGTCACCCTGTGGGTCGCCGCCTTCTTCCGCGATCCGGTGCGCGCGACGCCGGTGGGCGACGACCTGATCGTCTCGCCGGCCGACGGCCTCATCACCATGATCGAGCGCGTGCCCGTGCCGCGCGAGCTGGCCGGCGAACTGGGCGAGGCGCCGATGGTGCGCGTGTCGGTGTTCATGTCGGTGTTCGACGTCCACATCAATCGCTCGCCGATCGCGGGTGTGGTGAGGCAGGTCGTCTATATCTCGGGCAAGTTTCTGAACGCCGATCTCGATAAGGCGTCGGAGGAGAACGAGCGTCAGCATTTCGTGGTCGAGGGACATGACGGTCGCAAGGTGGGCTTCACGCAGATCGCCGGGCTGGTCGCGCGCCGCATCGTCGCCTTCGCGAAGATCGGCGACATCGTCGGCGCCGGGCAGCGCGTCGGCCTGATCCGCTTCGGCAGCCGGGTCGACGTCTTCCTTCCCGACGGGTTCGTACCCCAAGTGGCGCTGGGACAGCGTGCGATGGCGGGGGAGACCGTGCTGGCGCGGCTGGACGGCCCCGCCGTCAGCGCGATCGCGCAGTAACGATGTTGCCGCCCGTCCAGCGCCGTATGCCCCGTCGCCCGTTGCGCCGCGCTGCGGGCGGCCTGCCGCTTCGCGCCGTGGCGCCCAATGCGGTCACCGCGCTGGCGCTGTGCTCGGGGCTGTCCGGGATCCGCTTCGCCATTTCCGGCTCGTTCGAACTGGCGGTGGTGATGGTGCTCGTCGCGGGCGTCCTCGACGGACTGGACGGTCGCGTCGCGCGGATGCTGCACGGCGAAAGCCGCTTCGGCGCGGAGCTCGACTCGCTGGCCGATGCCATCTCGTTCGGGGTGTCCCCCGCGCTCATCATCTATCTATGGTCGCTGCATACCTTGCCGCGGTTCGGCTGGATGGCCGCTCTAATGCTGGCGGTCTTCTGCGCCCTGCGACTGGCGCGCTTCAATGCCGCGATCGATGCCAGCGAACAGCCGCACAAGTCGGCGGGGTTCCTGACCGGCGTGCCGGCGCCCGCCGGAGCCGGGCTGGCGTTCCTGCCGCTGTTCCTGTGGTTCGTCACCGAAGAACCGATATTGCGCGATCCGCGCCTGGTGGCGCCGTGGACGGTGCTGGTCGCGATGCTGATGGTATCCAGCCTCGCGACCTTCTCGTGGACGTCGTTGCGGCTGCGGCGGAACATCCGGTTCGAGGCGATCGCGCTGGTCGTCTTCGTCGGGGCGGCGGCGGTCAGCGCACCGTGGCAGACGGCGGCGGCCGCATGCGTCGCCTATCTGCTGTCGATCCCGTTCAGCGTCCGCAGCTACGCCCGCGTCAGGCGGCTTCGCGGCGGCGCTGCGACGGACGCGCCGGCGCCGCCGCCCAGCGCCTGACCGCGATGCGGCGCTCGGCCCGCACCAGCGAGGCGAGCGGTTCGAAGCGCGTCTGCTGCGGCTGACCGCGCAGCGCGGCGACGATCTTCCCCGTGCTGGGCAAAACGGTGGCGGCGAGCGCATATCCGGCCGTTGCCAGCGCTGCCCCGAAAATCACGATAGCTACAAAGGTCACCACGTTCGCCTCCTCGATACGCGAACCACGTGCGACGAACCTCTTGACAATGCCAGGGTTCCTCTGCCCGCATCCCATATGATCCGGATCATTGCGATTCGGCGGCTATGGTACGGCGGCGTACACTCGGTTCGCTTTTCGTTCCGCGCCCTTGTTCCATCTATGTTCCGACGTGTCAACCATCGTCGTGAGCTTGCGTCCTGCCGCAAGTTCCGCTAACGGCGCGACCCTCAACCCCGCATGGGAAGCATCATCACCCGGTGCGCCGGCCTTCCAGGCCGCGTCACTCGCTTCCCAGAGGCTTAACCGGAAGGAATTATCTTATGGCGGCACCTGTCGTCAGCATGCAGCAGCTCATCGAAACCGGCGCGCACTTCGGCCACCAGACGCATCGCTGGAACCCGAAGATGAAGCCCTACATCTTCGGCGAGCGCAACGGCGTCCACATCATCGACCTGTCGCAGACCGTGCCGCTGTTCGCGCGCGCGCTGGAGTTCGTGTCGCAGTCGGTGGCGCAGGGCGGCAAGGTGCTGTTCGTCGGCACCAAGCGTCAGGCGCAGGAGCCGGTCGCCGACGCCGCGCGTCGTGCGGGCCAGCATTTCGTCAACCACCGCTGGCTGGGCGGCATGCTCACCAACTGGAAGACGATCAGCAACTCGATCAAGCGGCTGAAGGCCCTGGAAGAGCAGCTGTCGGGCAACACCGCCGGTCTGACCAAGAAGGAAGTGCTGCAGCTGACGCGCGAGCGCGACAAGCTGGAGCTGTCGCTGGGCGGCATCCGCGACATGGGCGGCGTTCCCGACGTGATGTTCGTGATCGACGCGAACAAGGAAGAGCTGGCGATCAAGGAAGCGAACACGCTGGGCATTCCGGTCGTCGCGATCCTCGATTCGAACGTGTCGCCGGACGGCATCGCCTTCCCGGTGCCCGCGAACGACGACGCCGCGCGCGCCATCCGCCTGTATTGCGAGGCGATCGCGATCGCGGCGACCCGCGGCAACCAGCAGCAGCAGGCGAGCCGTGGCGTCGATCTGGGCGCGATGAGCGAGCCGCCGGCGGAGGAGGCGACCACGGTCGAGACCCCGGCCGCCGAGGCTGCCGACGAGACCGCTGCCGCGTAACCGTCATGCAGCGCGTCTAAAGGGCGCGTTGCCGATTTTCCCGTTCGACGCGCGGCGGTTCCCTTTCGAGCCGTCGCGCGTCGGCGCACCAAGCAAGGACGATATGATGGCCGATATCACGGCAGCGATGGTCAAGGACCTGCGCGAGAAGAGCGGCGCGGGCATGATGGACTGCAAGAAGGCGCTGAGCGAGAACGGCGGCGACATGGAGGCCGCGCTCGACTGGCTGCGTACCAAGGGCCTGGCGGCCGCGCAGAAGAAGTCGAGCCGCACCGCGGCCGAGGGCCTGGTCGGCGTCGCCGTCGCCGGCACCAAGGGTGCGGTTGTCGAGGTGAATTCCGAGACCGACTTCGTCGCGAAGAACGACCAGTTCCAGGCGTTCGTCCGCGAAGTGACCCAGATCGCGCTCGCCACTGGCGGTGACGTCGACGCGATCAAGGGCGAGACGATGCCGTCGGGCAAGACCGTCGAGGAAGCGCTGACCAACAACATCGCGACGATCGGCGAGAACCAGTCGATCCGCCGCGCCAGGCAGCTGTCGGTGGAGAAGGGCGCGGTCGTCGCCTATGTCCACAATCAGCAGGCGCCGGGCCTGGGCAAGATCGGCGTGCTCGTCGCGCTCGAGTCCGAGGCGTCGGACGAGGTGCTGCAGGGCCTGGGCAAGCAGCTGGCGATGCACATCGCCGCCGCCTTCCCGAAGGCGCTGAACGAGGAGGATCTGGACGAGGCCGAGATTGAGCGCGAGCGCGCGATCGCGACCGAGAAGGCCGCCGAATCGGGCAAGCCGGCCGACATCATCGCCAAGATGGTCGAGGGTTCGATCGCCAAGTACCGCAAGGAGCATGCGCTGGTCAGCCAGCTGTTCGTGATGGACGGCAAGACCAAGATCAGCGACGTCGTCGCGAAGGCGGGCAAGGATGCCGGCGCCGCGATCGCGCTGAAGGACTATGTCCGCTTCCAGCTGGGCGAGGGCATCGAGAAGGAAGTGTCCGACTTCGCCGCCGAAGTCGCCGCTGCCTCGGGCGTGCCGCAGAACGCCTGAGCCGTCCGCACAGCCTGCGCACGAAGAGGGCCGCCGCTCCGGGATGCCGGAGCGGCGGTTTTCCTTTCGGGGGAAGATGCCTTCGTCGTTATCCCGGGTCGACCCCGGGGTGACGGTTTGGGTAGGTGTCAACCCATTGCCAGCCGCGGACCTGCCGCCTAGGGTCCGCGCCGCCCTCCACCATCATCCGGATTCCATGACCCAGCCCCGCTACAAACGCATCCTCCTCAAACTGTCCGGCGAAGTGCTGATGGGCGAGGGGGGGCTGGCGATCGATCCCGCGATCACCGCGCGCGTGGCGGAGGAGATCGCGGACGTGAAGGCGCAGGGCTACGAGCTGTGCATCGTCGTCGGTGGCGGCAACATCTTCCGCGGCCTCGCCGCGGCGGCCAAGGGGTTCGAGCGCGGCACCGCCGATTACATGGGCATGCTGGCGACCGTCATGAACGCGCTGGCGGTGCAGAACGCGCTGGAGCAGATCGGGGTCGATACCCGCGTCCAGTCCGCGATCCCGATGCAGTCGGTGTGCGAGCCGTTCATCCGGCGCCGCGCCGAGCGGCATCTGGAGAAGGGCCGCGTCGTGATCTTCGCGGCGGGCGTCGGCTCGCCGTTCTTCACCACCGACAGCGGCGCGGCGTTGCGTGCGGCGGAGCTGAACTGCGACGCGCTGTTCAAGGGCACCTCGGTCGACGGCGTCTACGATGCCGATCCCAAGAAGGTGGCGAGCGCCAAGCGTTTCGATACCGTCAGTTACGACACGGTGCTGGCGAGGAACCTGAAGGTCATGGACGCCAGCGCGATCGCGCTGTGCCGTGATTCGAACATTCCGATCGTCGTCTTCAACATCCGCGAGCACGGCAACTTCGCCGCCGTGCTGCGCGGTGAGGGGGTATCGACGGTCGTGCAGAAGCAAATGGAGACGATCTGATGGCCGCCTATGACAAGGCAGATCTGGAGCGCCGCATGCAGGGCGCGGTGGAATCGCTGAAGGGCGACCTGGGCGGTCTGCGCACCGGGCGTGCGTCGACCTCGCTGCTGGATCCGGTGACGGTCGAGGTGTACGGCGCGCACATGCCGCTGAACCAGGTGGCGACGGTGTCGGTGCCCGAGCCGCGCATGATCTCGGTCCAGGTGTGGGACAAGACCAACGTCGGGCCGGTTGAGAAGGCGATCCGGTCGGCCGGGCTCGGCCTCAACCCGATCAACGACGGCACGACGCTGCGGCTGCCGATCCCGGACCTGACCGAGGAGCGCCGCAAGGAACTGGCGAAGCTCGCCGGGCAATATTCGGAGAAGGCCAAGGTGGCGGTACGCAACGTCCGCCGCGACGGCATGGACGCGCTGAAGACCGACGAGAAGAAGGGCGTGTTCAGCGAGGACGAGCGCAAGCGTCACGAGGGCGAGGTCCAGAAGCTGACCGACGCCACGATCGCGGACATCGATACGGTCGCGGCGGCCAAGGAAAAGGAAATTCTGGGCAAGTGACGCGCCGGGGATCCTTGGGGGAGGAATGATGGCGACCGCGGCGGCCACGCACCAGCCCGTGCCGGAGGTGTTGCCGCGTCACGTGGCGATCATCATGGATGGCAACGGCCGCTGGGCCGCCAGGCGTCACCTGCCGCGCGCCGCGGGGCATCGCGCGGGGGTGGAGGCGGTGCGTACCGTCACCCGCGCCGCACGGGCGATGGGGCTGGAGGCGCTGACGCTGTACGCCTTCTCCTCGGAGAACTGGCGTCGCCCCGAGGATGAGGTCAGCGGGCTGATGGGCCTGCTCAAATTCTTCATCCGTCACGACCTGGCCGAGCTGGTGCGCGAGAACGTCCGGTTGCGGGTGATCGGCGACTATCGCCGTTTCCCGGCGGACGTGGTCGCGCTGGTCGAGGATGCGGTGGAGCGGACCGCGGCCAATACCGGCCCGATCCTGGCGATCGCGCTCAATTACGGCGCGCAGGCGGAACTGGTCGCGGCGGCGCAGCGGCTGGCGGCGCGCGCGGCGGCCGGCGGGATGGACCCCGCCGCGATCGATGTCGACGCGGTCGAACGCGAGCTGGAGACGCGTGAGCTTCCCCCGCTCGACCTGTTGATCCGCACCTCGGGCGAGCAGCGCCTGTCCAATTTCCTGCTGTGGCAGGCGGCCTATGCCGAATTGCTGTTCGTGGAGACGCTGTGGCCCGATTTCGGCGCGGCGGATCTGGCCGCGGCGGTCGATGCGTTCGGCCGGCGCCAGCGTCGCTACGGTGGCCTTTGACGAGTACATTGCGCGTATGACCGATCCGGCGCCGTTCCCCCCCAACCCGCCGCTCACCCCCGATGCGCCGCTGCGTACGCCGTCGAACCTGCGGCTGCGGATGATCGCCAGCGTCGGGATGATCGCGGTGGCGAGCGTCGCCTTGTGGCTGGGCGACATCGCCTTCTGGCTGCTGACGGTCGTCGTCGCGCTGTTTATGATGGCGGAGTGGGCCGACCTGCAGAAGGTGCCGCCCAAGACCAAGCGGCTGGCGCAGTTCGCGCTCAGCGTGCCGCTGGCGACGATGGCGCCGGCGTGGCTGGTGATCGAGCCGCACGACTTCTTCACGCTGGGGCTGATCGCAGGTGCTGCGTTCTTCGTCGTGATCGTCACCAGGCTGCCGCAACTGGCGCTGGGCGTGGTCTATTGCGGGCTGCCGGTCCTGTCGCTGGTCTTCCTGCGCCGCCACGACGACGGCCTGCTCCACGCCTTCTGGGCGATGGCGCTGGTGTGGGCGACCGATATCGGCGCGTTCTTCGCCGGGCGCTCGATCGGCGGGCCGAAGCTGGCGCCGCGGCTGAGCCCGAACAAGACCTGGGCGGGGCTGGGCGGCGGCGTGATCGCGGCCGGGCTGCTGGGGCTGATCCTCTGGACCGAGGCTGGCCTTCCCGCCGCGCTGGCGCTGATGTCGCCGTTCCTCGCGGTGCTGGCGCAGGCGGGCGACCTGTATGAAAGCTGGCTCAAGCGGCAGGCCGGGGTGAAGGATTCGGGCAATATCCTGCCCGGGCACGGCGGGGTGCTGGACCGGCTCGACGGGCTCGTGCCGGTGGCGCCGGTCGCGGCGTTCGTGGTCGCGACGACGCTGGTGTTTCCGTGAGGACGGTCAGCATCCTGGGGGCGACCGGGTCGGTCGGCACCTCGACGCTCGATCTGGTCGAGCGCGCGCCGGAGCGGTACCGCGTCCGTGCGCTGACCGCGAATTGCGATGTCGCACGGCTGGCCGAGGCCGCTCTGCGCACGCGGGCCGAGCTGGCGGTGGTCGCGGACGAGACGTGCCTGCCGGCGTTGCGGATGGCGCTGGCGGGCTCGGGGATCGAGACGGCGGGCGGCATGGACGCGGTGTGCGACGCAGCCGCGTCGGGCGCGGACTGGACGATGGGTGCGATCGTCGGGTGCGCCGGGCTGAAGCCGGTGATGCGCGCGATCGAGCAGGGCGGCACGGTGGTGCTGGCGAACAAGGAGCCGCTGGTGTCGGCCGGCGACCTGGTCACCGCGGCCGCACGCGAGCATCGCGCGACGCTGCTGCCCGCGGACAGCGAGCATAATGCGATCTTCCAATGCTTCGACGCGGCGCGCCCGGACAGCGTGCGCCGCATCGTCCTGACCGCCAGCGGGGGGCCGTTTCGCGACTGGTCGCTGGAGCGGATGGCGACGGTCACCCGCGAACAGGCGGTGGCGCATCCGAACTGGTCGATGGGCGCGAAGATCTCGGTCGACAGCGCGACCATGATGAACAAGGGGCTGGAACTGATCGAGGCGGCGCGGCTGTTTCCGGTCCCGGCCGAGCGGATCGAGATCGTGATCCACCGCCAGTCGGTGATCCACTCGATGGTCGATTATATCGACGGCTCGATGCTCGCGCAGCTGGGGCCGAGCGACATGCGCGTGCCGATCGCGCACTGCCTCGCCTGGCCGGAGCGGATGGCGACGCCGATGGCGCCGCTCGACCTGATCGCGCTGGGGCGGCTGGACTTCGAGGCGCCCGATCCGGTGCGGTTCCGCGCGCTGGCGCTGGCGCGCGCGGTGCTGGAGGCGGGCGGCGCGCGGCCGGCGATCCTGAACGCGGCGAACGAGGTGGCGGTCGCGGCCTTTCTGGCGGGTAACATCGCGTTTCTTGAAATCGCCGCAATCGTGGACGATACCCTGCAGCGCTACGACCCGGCCGCGCCGGAGACGCTCGACGCGGTGCTCGCGATCGATGCGGAGGCGCGCAGACTGGCCGGCGAGCGCGTGAAGGATTGCGTGCGTTGATCCAGACACCGGGAGTATTGCTGACCATCGTCGCCTTCATCCTGGTGATCGGTCCGCTCGTCTTCGTCCACGAGATGGGTCATTACCTGGCGGGGCGCTGGTTCGGCGTGGATGCGGAGGCGTTCTCGATCGGCTTCGGTCGCGAGGTCGCGGGATGGACCGACCGGCGCGGCACGCGGTGGAAGATCGGGTGGCTGCCGCTGGGGGGGTACGTCAAGTTCGCGGGCGACATGAACCCCGCGGGGCAACCCTCGACCGAGTGGCTCGCGCTGCCCCCGGCGCAGCGGCAGCGCACGTTTCAGGCAAAGCCGGTGTGGCAGCGCGCGATCATCGTCGCGGCGGGGCCGGTCATCAACTTCGTGCTGGCGGTGGTGATCCTCGCGGGCTTCGCGCTCGCCTACGGCGATCCGCGGACGCCCGCCGTGGTGGGGCAGGCGATGCCCGGCACCGCGGCGGCGGCGGCGGGGCTCCGCGCGGGGGATCAGGTGACGGCGCTGGGCGACCGCCCCGTCGCCACGTTCGAGGACATGGTCCGCTTCGTGAAGATCCGCGCGGGCGAGCGGATCCGCGTCGACTATGTCCGCGACGGCGCGGCGCAATCGACGGTGGCGACGATCGGCACGCAGCTCCAGCGCGACCGCTTCGGCAACGAATATCGCGTCGGTCTGCTCGGCATCGCGCCGGGGGCGCCGGTGGTACGTCCCGTCGGCGTGCCGGAGGCGCCCGTCGTGGCGGTGAAGCGTACCGGGCAGATCGTCGGCATGATGGTGGAAACGATCGGTCAGATCGTCACCGGGCGCCGTTCGGTGAAGGAATTGGGCGGTCCGCTGTCGATCGCGAAGGTGTCCGGCGAGCAGATGACGCTGGGCTGGGACGCCTTCGCGTTCCTGATCGCGCTCATTTCGATCAATCTGGGGTTCATCAACCTGCTGCCAGTGCCGATGCTGGATGGCGGGCACCTGTTCTTCTACGCGATCGAGGCGGTGCGACGGCGTCCGGTGGCCCCGCAAACGATCGAATGGGCCTATCGCGGCGGATTGATGGCGGTATTGGCGCTGATGCTGCTGGTCACGTTCAACGATCTGGGCAACTTCGGACTGTGGCGTCATCTGGCCGGGTTGATCGGGTGACGAAGGTAAGGCAGGGCGACGCGGCCTTTTTCGCGTGGCGGCTTCTCTCGGGTGGGAATTTGGTGACGGTGCTCAACGTTTCGACTTCGCGGGCGCGTGCCTCGGCGACCCTGCTGGGCTGCACCATGCTGGCCGGCATCCCCGCCATCGCCGCGGCGCAGACCGCACCGGCGCGTCCGGCGGCGACGCGTCCCGCCGCGACGGCGACCCCGGCCGCTGCGCCTGCGGCGGCGGTGAAGACGATCGCGTCGCTGCGCGTCGAGGGGACGCAGCGGATCGAGCCCGAAACCGCGCTGAGCTATACCAAGCTGCGTCAGGGCCAGCCCTACACCAACGAGACGCTCGATCAGGCGATCAAGGACCTGTACGCCAGCGACCTGTTCGCCGACGTCTCGATCTCGGGCGCGGAGACGGGCGACGTCGTCATCCGCGTGCGCGAGAACCCGATCATCAACCGCGTGATCCTGGAGGGCAACAAGCGCCTGAAGGAAGACAAGATCACGAAGGAGATCCGGCTGAAGCCGCGCCAGATCTTCACGCGTTCCGCGGTGCGCGCGGACGTGGCGCGCATCATCGAGCTGTACCGCCGGCAGGGCCGCTTCGCCGCGACGGTCGATCCGAAGATGGTCAGCCTGGACCAGAACCGCGTCGACGTGGTGTTCGAGATCAGCGAAGGGCCGAAATCCAAGGTCCGCCAGATCAACATCATCGGCAACGAGGTGTTCGACGACGGCAAGCTGCGCGCGCAGATGGCGACCAAGGAAGCGCGCTTCTATCGCTTCCTGTCGTCGGGCACGTCCTACGACCAGGACCGTCTGGCCTATGACCAGCAGAAGCTGCGGCAATTCTACCTGACCGAGGGTTATGCCGATTTCCGCGTGACCAGCGCGGTCGCGGAGCTGACCCCGGATCGCAAGGACTTCATCATCACCTATGTGGTGGAGGAAGGCCCGCGCTACAAATTCGGCAAGGTGACGGTCGACAGCGACATCCGCGATTTCGACGGGAAGAAGCTGGCCGCGACGCTGCCGGTCAAGGAAGGAAACTGGTACAACGCCAAGATGGTGGAGGACACGGTCGACAACCTGTCCGAGACCGCGGGCCTGTTCGGCTACGCCTTCACCGATGTGAGCCCCGAGTTCCAGCGTGACCGCGACACGCTGACCATGTCGATCAACTTCCATATCGGCCAGGCGCAGCGCACCTATGTCGAGCGCATCGATATCACCGGTAACGTCCAGACGCAGGACAAGATCATCCGCCGCGAGGTGCGCGTCGCGGAGGGCGATGCGTTCAACAGCTTCCAGGTGAAGCGCTCGCAGGACCGCATCAATTCGCTCGGCTATTTCCAGGACAAGTTCGAGATCAAGCAGACTCCCGGCTCCGCGCCGGACCGCGTCGTGCTGGAGGCGAACGTCGAGGAGAAGTCGACCGGGCAGCTGCAGCTGTCGGCGGGCTTCTCCAGCCTCGAGCGGTTCATCATCCAGGCGAACATCACGCAGGAGAATTTCCGCGGCAAGGGGCAGACGTTGCGCGCCGGCGTGAATTATTCCAGCTATTCCAAGTCGATCGAGCTGGGCTTTACTGAGCCGTATATCTTCGATCGCAACATTGCGGTCGGCGTCGACGTGTTCCGGCGCGACTTCAACGCGTTCAACTTCATCGGTACCAACCGCAACACGACGTACAGCCAGACCTCGACCGGGTTCCAGGTGCGCGCGGGCGTGCCGCTGACCGAATATTGGCAGCTCGCCGGTCGCTACAGCTTCTCGTACGACGAGGTGGGGCTGGACGAGTCGACCTTCTTCACCAACGGGCAGTGCGACCGCCTGCGGGCGGGCAACTATCTGTGCGACGCGCTCGGCAACCGCCTGACGTCGTCGGTCGGCTATTCGCTGATCTACGACAGCCTCAACAGCCGCCTGCGCCCGACCGCGGGGCAGCGCTTCGTCTTCAGCCAGGATTTCGCCGGTCTGGGCGGTGACGTGAAATATATCCGTACCCGCGCCGAGGCGTCCAAGTTCAAGGGGCTGGGCAGCGGCTTCGTCGCGTCGCTGACCGCGGAGGGCGGCTATATCCGCTCGCTGGAGAAGTCGCGCGGGCCGGGGATCGACAAGATCCGCATCACCGACCGCTTCTATCTGGGCGAGCCGCAGTTCCGCGGGTTCGACATCCGCGGCGTCGGCCCGCGCGTGCTGCGCCAGTCGTACACGACGGATTCGACCGGCAAGCAGATCCTCATCACCGATCGCGACCAGATCGTCGACGACGCGCTGGGCGGCAATGCCTATTACCTCGCCAAGCTCGAGCTGGAGATTCCGCTGGGCTCCGGCGCGCGGGAACTGGGGCTGCGGCCGTCGATCTATGCGCAGGTCGGCAGCCTGTGGAGCGTGACGCAGCCGCTGCCGACCGCTACCTTCCCCACCACGGTGGATGCGAACGGCAACACCGTCGTGCTGCCGCTGCCGCAGACGGATTCGTCGGGGCGACCGCTCTACAGCTACGTCAACGCCGCCGGTCTGTCGGTGCAGACCATTTGCGCCACGGGCATCCCCGATGCGTCGGGCAATTGTAACGGCATCGTGCCCAACAGCGCGCTGATCGCCGCGAACCCGTTCAAGGAGACGTTCTTCGGCGGCTCCGCGCGGCCGCGCGTGTCGGTCGGCGTCGGCGTCAACTGGAATTCTCCGTTCGGTCCGCTGCGCATCGACCTCGCCAAGGCGGTGGTCACGCAGCCGGGCGACGACCCCAAGCTCATCACGTTCAACGTAGGGACACAGTTCTGATGAAGACCTTGCATCACATTCTGCTCGCCGCCGCGATGATCGCGCCGGGCGCGCTGGTCGCCGGTGCGGCGACCGCCCAGGTCGGCGGCGTCGCCGTGGCCGATCCGGAGGCCGCGGTCGCCAATTCGAAGGCGTGGGCGACCGCCCGCACCCAGATCCAGACGACCTACAAGGCGCAGATCGATCAGGCGAACGCGCGTCGCCAGGCGATTTCGACCGAGCTGCAGCCGCTCGTCACCGCCTATCAGACCGCCGCCGCGGCACCCGGCGCGACCGAGGCGTCGCTGCGATCGCAGGCCACCGCGATCCAGACCCGCGAGCAGGCCGGCAATGCCGAGCTGCAGCGCCTGACCGCCCCCGCCAGCCGGGCGCAGGCCTATGCGCTGGAGCAGATCTCCGCCAAGCTGCCCGACGCGGTGAACGCCGCAGTGCGCGCGAAGAACGTCAGCCTGCTGCTGCGTCCGAATGCCGCGCTGTTCGCGCAGCCGACTGCGGACATCACCGCCGCGATCACCGCCGAGCTGGACCGTACCGTGCCGACCGTCGGCATCACGCCCCCGGCCAACTGGCAGCCGGGTCAGCAGGGCCAGCAGGCGGCGGCCCCGGCCGCAGCGGCCCCCGCCAGCAACCGCGCCCCCACCGGCCGGTGAGCGACGCGGGCAGCGAAGGCGCGACGGCGCGCGGGTCGATCGGCCCGTTCGACGTCGCGCGCGTGATGCAGGCGCTGCCGCACCGCTATCCGATGCTGCTGGTCGACCGGGTCGAGGAGATCGTCCTCGACCGCTCGATCCGCGCGACGAAGGCGGTGACGATCAACGAAGGCTTCTTCCAGGGGCACTTCCCCGGCCGTCCGATCATGCCGGGCGTGCTGATCGTCGAGGCGCTGGCGCAAGCCGCCGGCGTGCTGGCGGTGGAAAGCCTGGGACTCGCCGGATCGGGCAAGCTCGTCTATTTCATGGCGATCGAGAATGCCAAGTTCCGCAAGCCGGTGGAGCCGGGCGTCCTGCTGTCGCTGGAGGTCGAGTTCGTCCAGAAACGGTCGAGCGTCTGCAAGTTCGCCGGCGTGGCGAAGATCGACGGACAGGTCGCGGCGGAAGCGCATTTCACCGCGATGATCGCCGATCCGCCCAAGGCGGGCTGACCTTCGCATCTGGTTTTGACTTTGGGCGCGCGTTCCTCTAGGCGCGCGCCTTTCCCTTTTGGCTGGTCGGTAACCAGCCGCGACAGGAGCTTGCGACGTGAAGAAGGATACCCATCCCGACTACCACACGATCAAGGTGCAGATGACCGACGGCACCGTGTACGAGACCCGCTCGACCTGGGGCAAGGAAGGCGACACGATGACGCTGGAAATCGACCCGCTGGCGCACCCGGCCTGGACCGGCGGTCGCGGCCAGGTGCTGGATTCCGGCGGTCAGGTGGCGCGCTTCAACAAGCGTTTCGGCGGCGGGCTCACGCTGCGCAAGTAAGCGTCCGCGCTTATCCGATACCGGCGACCGGGTGCGGCACAGGCCGCGCCCGGTCGTTTTGCGTTCGTCATCCGCATCATGGCGCGGGTTCGAGGCAGGGCTTGCAGCGCTCGGCAAGCGGTATCGCCGACCCTGATGATCGCTGCGTCGCGGTATCAGCGGCGGGACGGGGCGATCGCGATGCATTCGATCTCGACGCCGGCGCCCATCGCGAGGCCGTTGACGCCGAACGCGGAGCGCGCGGGCAGGCGGCCGGGCGCGAAATAGGTGACGTAGACGGCGTTGAATGCCGCCCATTGCGACATGTCGGCCAGCATGACGGTGCATTTGACCATGTCGTCGAACCCGACGCCGGCCATCCGCGCGGCATCGCCCAGGTTGGTCATCGCGGCGCGCGCCTGTGCGTCCATACCCTTTGGTATGGTGCCGTCGGGAAGGGCGCCGATCTGTCCGGACAGATAGATCGTATCGCCTGCCCGAACCGCAGGCGAAAATGGCGCGCGCGAGCCCGGGCGCGCGATATGCTCGACCGGGGGGCGTGTCTGGGCGGCGACGGGCGCGGCGAGCAGGGTCAGCAGGACGAGTGCGCTCGAGGTCATGATCGGTTCCTCCGTGCACCGCGATTGACGTCGACGCCGCTTTCGTCAAGCAAGGCGACACGGATGCGGAGGCGAAACGAATGGCGGGTCGGGATGAGGGGCGAGCATTGCGCTATTCCAACGTGGCGATCGTCCTGCATTGGGCGATCGCGGCGCTGATCCTCTACAATCTGGCGACCGGGCTGTTCGGCGAATGGTTGCCGGACGGCGCGTTCGCCTTCCATATCTCGTCGGGGATCACCATTCTGGTCCTGACCGTGGTTCGGGTCCTGTGGCGCCTGACCCACCGGCCGCCGCCGTTCCTGCCGATGTCGGCCCCCGAGCGCGCGCTGGCGCATGGCGTCCATGCGCTGCTGTATGTCGCGATGCTGGCGTTGCCGCTGACGGGCTGGGCGATGGTATCGGCCAATCCGCCTGCCGGCTCCCCCGGCGCGGCCTATGCGGCGGCGGGCAAGCCGGTGCGCAAGCGGGGGCCGATCATGATCTGGAACGCCGTGCCGCTGCCGCTGATCGGCCCGATCAACGAGATGGGCCGCGCGCCGGAGGGCGTGGCCGGGCAGCGCGACGTGCACGAGCGGCTGGAGACGCTGCATGGTCTGGGTGGCTGGCTGATGCTGGCGCTGCTGGTCCTGCACGTGGCGGGTGCGCTGAAGCATCAGTTCATCGACCGGCGTCGCCAATTGGGGCGGATGGGCCTGGGTCGCGCCTGATTTACGGAGGATTGATCGATGGCATTCGACCTGACCGGGCGCGTCGCGCTCATCACCGGGGGATCGTCCGGGCTGGGCGCGCATTTCGCGGAGCGGTTCGTCGCCGCGGGCGCACGCGTCGCGATCGCAGCGCGGCGGGTCGACCGCGTCGCGGCGCTGGCGGAGCGGCTCGGCGCGGCGGCGCTCCCGCTGGCGATGGACGTGACCGACGAGGCGTCCGTGCGCGCGGCGTTCGACCAGGCGGAGGCGGCGTTCGGCACCATCGACACGGTGGTGGCCAACGCGGGGCAGAGCAACGCCGGGCGCGCGACCGACGTCGACCTGGCGGCGCTGCGATCGACCATCGACGTCAATTTCATGGGGGTGTTCCTGACCGCGCGCGAGGCCGCCCGCCGGCTGATCGCGGCCGGCGCGCGCGAGACGGGGAAGGGGCGGGTCGTCCTGATCGGGTCGATCACCGCGCATCAAACCGCGACGGGGGACAGCGCCTATGCCGCGTCGAAGGCGGCGGTCGCGCATCTGGGGCGCAATCTGGCGCGCGAGTGGGTGCGGGCGGGGATCAACGTCAACGTCATCCAGCCCGGCTATATCCAGACCGAGATCAACGGCGACTGGTTCCGGACCGAGGGCGGCAAGGCGCAGATCGCGGCGTTCCACCGCCGGCGAGTGTTGCCGATCGATGCGCTGGACGACGTGCTGCTGTACTTTGCGAGCGACGCCAGCGCGCATGTGACGGGCAGCGTGATCGATCTGGACGACGGGCAGTCGCTCTGACCGCGCGCGGAGTGCGGCTCGTCGCGCCGATTTTGCAACGCAACATTGCGGCGTCTAGCCGGTTGGCATGCCCATGCCATTGATCGACCGACGCAGCCTGATGATCGCCGGCGGCGCGCTGACCGCGCTTCCCTTCGCCGCGCGTGCCGCTCCCGGGGCGGGGACGCCCTTCTCGTGGAACATCGTTCAGCAACGCGCCGCCGCGCTGGCCCGCCAGCCGTATCGCCCCCCGACCCCCGTGGCCGCGGCGGCGGCCATCGATTTCGATGCGGTCGGTGCGATCCGCTTCCGCCCCGATCGTACGCTGGCGGGCGGCATCCGGCTGTTCCCGCTGGGAAATGGCGCGACCTTGCCGGTCGCGATCAACATCGTGGAGGGTGGCCGCGCGCGGGCGGTCGCGTTCTCGCCCGACCTGTTCGAGGCCAAGGCATCCGTTCCGCCGGGCTTTGCGGGGTTCCGCATCATGGAAGCGGGACGCGAGAGCGACTGGCTCGCCTTCCTGGGCGCCACCTACTTCCGCGCGGCGGGGTCGCAGGACCAATACGGCCTGTCCGCGCGCGCCGTCGCGATCGATACCGGGCTGGACGGGCGGGAGCAGTTTCCGCGCTTCACCGAATTCTGGATCGAGCCCACGGGCACGCGCCACGTCATCTACGCCCTGCTCGACGGGGAGAGCGTAACGGGCGCATGCCGGTTCACGTCGACGCATGACGGGGGCGTGATGCAGGACGTGTCGGTGGTGCTCCACCTGCGCCGCGACATCGCGCGGCTGGGCATCGCGCCGGCGACCAGCATGTTCTGGTATGACGATCGCGCCCAGCGCGGTGCGACCGACTGGCGTCCGGAAATCCACGACTCCGACGGCTTGGCGATATGGACCGCCGGGGGCGAGCGACTGTGGCGACCGCTGCGCAATCCAGCGCGTCCCACGACCGACAGTTTCGACGCGACGGACGTGCGCGGCTTCGGATTGATCCAGCGCGACCGGGCGTTCGATCATTATCAGGACGACGGCGCCTTCTACGACCGCCGCCCCGACCTGTGGGTCGAACCGCGCGGAACATGGGGCGCGGGGGAGATCATGCTGTACGCCTTTCCGACCACAAGCGAGACGGTGGACAATGTCGCGGCCTTCTGGGTGCCCGCGGCGCCGGCACGGGCCGGGCAGCGGCTTCAATTCGACTATCGTCTGCGCTGGACGTCGCAGGATCCGAGCGCCGATCGGGGCGCGCGGGTGGTCGACGCGCGGGTCGGCGACGCCGGGCGTCCGGGCGCCGCGGCGGTGGCCGGTGCGCGCAAGCTGGTGGTGGATTATCAGGGCGACGGTCTGATCGGCCTGACGCGCGACAGCGGGGTCGTCGCCGACCTGTCGATAGCGCACGGGCGTCTGCTGGCGAGTGCCGCCTATCCCGTCGTCGGGCAGCGCGACCGCTGGCGCGTCACGGCGGATATCGCGCCCGACCCGAATGCGACCGCCGACGTACGATTGTTCCTTCGCCGCGGCGCTGCGGCATTGGGGGAAACCCTGCTGTTCCCGCTCGACCTGACGTGACGGACATGATCCGCGATCTGCCGCCCGAGGCGCCGCTGGCGATGCCGGTGCAGCGCTTCGACGGACCGCCGCCGCCGCAAAGCGCCCCGTCGGGGCCGGTCGAGCGCGTCGGATCGGCGAACGACATGCTGGCGCGGCGTATCCTGCTGGTGCTGCTGACCGGCGTCGTGGCGCTGGCGGCATCCACCGCGCTGAAGGAGGCGGTGCTGGCGGACGGGCTGGGGGTGATGGACGTCGTCCTGTTGACGACCTTCTTCCCGCTGTTCGCGCTGATCGCGTTCGGGTTCATCAACACCGCCATCGGCTATATCCTGCTCGCGACCGGGCTGCATCCCGGCTTCACGCCGGTTCCGCAATGGTCCGACCCGCTGGAGGGGCGCACCGCGATCCTGATGCCGGTGCACAACGAGGATATCGTCGCGGTCTGCCAGCGGCTGGGGCATATGGCGCGCGCGCTAGCGGCGGCGGGGGCCGCGCCGGCGTTCGACCTCTTCATCCTGAGCGACTCCGCGCCCGAGCGTGAGGCGGAGGAGCGCGCGGCGTGGCGGGCACTGGCCGGGCGGCTCGACGGCGCGGTCTATTACCGGCGGCGCGAGCGCAACATCGGGCGCAAGCCGGGCAATATCGCGGAGTGGCTGCGCCGGTTCGGCGCCGCCTACGACTATATGCTGATGCTCGATGCGGATAGCCTGATGGGCGGGCGGACGATCATCGGCATGGCGCAGATCCTCGACCGCCGCGCGGATGTCGCGCTGCTCCAGACCGTGCCGCAGGTCATCGGCGCCCATACCCTGTTCCAGCGATGGATGCAGTTTTCCAGCCGCGTCTACGGCCCCGCCTCGACCGCCGGGCTGGTGTGGTGGTCGGGATCGGAGGCGACCTTCTGGGGCCACAATGCGCTGATCCGCGTGGCGGCGTTCGCGCAGAGCTGCGGGCTGCCGGAACTGCCGGGCAAGCCGCCGTTCGGGGGCACCATCATGAGCCACGACGTGCTGGAGGCGGCATTGCTGCGGCGGCGCGGCTGGCGCGTCCATATGGTGATGGCGGACGACACGTTCGAGGAATATCCCCCGACGCTGATCGATGCGGCGGTGCGCGACCGGCGCTGGGCGCAGGGCAATCTCCAGCATCTGGGATTGCTCCATGCCTCCGGCTTCCACTGGATCAACCGCCTGCAATTGCTGCTGGGTGCAGCGGGCTATCTGGCGTCGCCGCTGTGGCTGCTGCTGATCGCGGTCAGCGTGGCGCTGGCGGTGCGCGGGGACGAAGGGCTGCTGGCGGCCGACGCGTCGGGCACCGTGCTGGGGGTGACGCTGGCGCTGCTGTTCGGGCCGAAGCTGATGGGGGTGTTACACGTCATCGGCGATCCGGACCGCCGCGCCGCGCTGGGGGGGAAGCGGGCGATCCTGCGGTCGGTCGCGGTCGATGTGCCGCTGTCGATGCTGGCCGCACCTGCGATCGCGCTGACGCAGACGATCGAGCTGATCGGGATCGCGCGGCAGCGACGCGCGGAATGGCATCCGCAGAACCGCAGCAGCGACGGGCTGACGCTCGGCGAGATCATGCCGCGGTACCGCTGGCACGTCGGGGCGGGGCTGGTGCTGCTGGCGCTGTCGCCGTGGATGCCGATGGCGGCGGCGTGGCTGGCGCCGATCACGATCGGGTGGCTGGCCTCGCCGTTCGTGGTGCGCTGGACCGCGAGCGAGGCGGCGGGGCGATGGGCGGGCCATCGCCGTGTGTTCGTAACCGACGAGGGCGCGCGCGACCTGCAACCGGCGCCGGGCGCGGTGGCGGAGCCGAAGGTCGGGTAGAAGAGAAAAGGGAAGGGGAGGATGGCTCTCCTTCCCCTTCCCCGGTCAGCAAGACTTAGTTGCTGTCCGAATCGTCGGCGATGATGACGATGCCGGCGACCACGGCGGCAGCCGCCAGGACCGCGACCAGCAGGCCACCACCGGCCAGCTCGTTCTTCTTGGCCGACGACGTCGACGCGCGCGCCGACTTCGCGACCGACAGGCTGGCGGCGGGGTTCGCCGGAGCGGCCATCGCCGGAGCGGCGGCCATCGTGGCGGCCGCAGCGGCGACCAGGTACGTACCGAACTTCATATGCACTCTCCCTGACAGGAGAGATGGCTGTTCCATGAACGTGCGCGTCGCGCAATGCCTGGACCGCCAAACTGGTGCGATCATGCGACGTCCGGCGAGAAATCTGCCGGTGTCACATATCAGACACAAAATGGCGCCCGCGAAACCCAAGTCCCGCGGGCGCCCTGCATTCGAGTTTAGTCGGTTCAGGCGGCGAACTGGTTCATCGTATTGTGAGCGCCACCCGCCTTCAGCGCGGCCTCACCGGCGAAATATTCCTTGTGATCGTCGCCGATATCGCTGCCCGACATGTTCTGATGCTTCACGCAGGCGATGCCCTGGCGGATTTCCTGACGCTGCACGCCCTTCACATAGCCCAGCATCCCGGCCTCGCCGAAATACTCCTTGGCGAGATTGTCGGTCGACAGCGCGGCGGTGTGATAGGTCGGCAGCGTGATGAGGTGGTGGAAGATGCCGGCGCGTGCCGCTGCGTCCTTCTGGAAGGTGCGGATCTTCTCGTCCGCTTCCTGCGCCAGCTCGGACGCGTCATAGTCCACGCTCATCAGGCGGGCACGATCATAGGCGCTGACGTCGCGACCGGCCTCGCTCCAGGCATCGAACACCTGCTGGCGGAAGTTGAGCGTCCAGTTGAAGCTGGGCGAGTTGTTGTAGACCAGCTTGGCGTTCGGGACCACTTCGCGGATGCGGTCGACCATGCCGGCGATCTGCTCGATATGCGGCTTCTCCGTCTCGATCCACAGCAGGTCGGCGCCGTTCTGAAGCGAGGTGATGCAGTCGAGCACGCAGCGGTCGGCCCCGGTGCCTTCGCGGAACTGGAACAGGTTGCTGGCCAGCCGCTTCGGGCGGACCAGCTTGCCGTCACGCTCGATCACGACATCGCCGCGCAGGGTCGACAGGTCGGTCACCTCCTCGCAATCCAGAAAGGCGTTATACTGGTCGCCGATGTCGCCCTTTTCCTTGGAATAGGCGATCTGCTTGGTCAGCCCGGCGCCCAGCGAGTCGGTTCGCGTCACGATGATGCCGTCGTCGACGCCCAGCTCCAGGAAGGCGTAGCGGCAGGCGCGGACCTTCGCGAGGAAGTCCTCGTGCGGGACGGTCACCTTGCCGTCCTGGTGGCCGCACTGCTTCTCGTCGGACACCTGGTTTTCGATCTGGAGCGCGCAGGCGCCCGCCTCGATCATCTTCTTCGCCAGCAGGTACGTCGCCTCGGCGTTGCCGAATCCGGCGTCGATGTCGGCGATGATCGGCACGACGTGCGTCTCGTAATTGTCGATCGCATGGATCAGGCGCTGCGCCTCGACTTCGTTGCCCGCGTCGCGCGCCTTGTCCAGCTCGCGGAACATCATGCCCAGTTCGCGCGCATCGGCCTGCTTCAGGAAGGTGTAGAGCTCCTCGATCAGCGCGGGAACGCTGGTCTTCTCGTGCATCGACTGGTCGGGCAGCGGGCCGAAGTCGGACCGCAGCGCGGCGACCATCCAGCCGGAGAGATAGAGGTAGCGCCCCTTCGTGCTGCCGAAATGCTTCTTGATGCTGATGAGCTTCTGCTGCCCGATGAAGCCGTGCCAGCAGC
The DNA here is from genome assembly GCF_036946125.1 of Sphingomonas adhaesiva. NCBI lineage: Bacteria > Pseudomonadati > Pseudomonadota > Alphaproteobacteria > Sphingomonadales > Sphingomonadaceae > Sphingomonas > Sphingomonas adhaesiva. The sequence continues at coordinate 1,147,829 of NZ_JAQIJT010000002.1, read as the reverse complement.
CCAGCGACTGGGTGTAGTTGGCGGGATCGGCGTCATAGGCGGCCATGTCGCGGCGCATGATCGCGGCGGTGTACCTGGCGATGTCGAGCCCGGTGTTGAAGCGGTTCTGCAACCGCATCCGCGCCACCGACTCCGCGTCGATCCCGTCCCACGTGCCGTTGAAGCTGGAGATCAGCTGCGCGGTGGAGGCGATGTTGTCCTGATAGGTCACGGGCGGGATCCTTCGTGTTCTGTGAGATGCGGCGGGTGTCGGAAATGACCGCCGACGCAGGCGAACCTGCATCGGCGGACACCTTTCCTCCCCAGGAACTGGTGCGTCAGCCAAGCCGGCCGAGGCGGTGATAGAGGTTCGAGAACTTCGACGAGCGCGGATCGTCGGCAATCTGGCGGACGTAGTGCGCGACGGCTTCCTTCATCAGCCCGAAGTCCTCGGTGGAGAAGACGGCGCGGCTGCGTTGCGGTTCGGTGGTCATGATGGTCTCTCCTTTCGAGGCGACGGCCGGTCATGGTCGGGCGTCGCCGGATGCCAGTGTGATAATCCACGAATCGCGTGCCGACTAACCGGCATCGTTCAAGTTTCGTGTCGCACGGTCGGCCTCAATGCGGTAAATGGAGGTCGTTTTGTAAATCCATTTACAGGTGAGGAATGGCGCGGGAGAAGCTGCTGGCGGGACATGCGGTCAAGCGGCTACGGCGGCGCAGCGGACTGACGCAGGCGGCGATGGCCGAGGCGCTGGGGGTGTCGGCGAGCTATCTGAACCTGATCGAGCGCAACCAGCGCGCGCTGCCCGCGGGGCTGCTGGTGCAGCTGGCGGAGCGGTTCGACTTCGATCCGCGCGCGCTGACCGCGGGCGAGCCGGGGGGCGGAGCGGAGGCGATCCGGCGGCGACTGGGCGATCCGATGTTCGCCGACCTGGAGGTCGACCGCGCCGAGGTGGAGGAATGGCTCGCCGCGGCGCCCGGCGGCGCGGAGGCGTTCGCACGCGCGTTCGATCGCGTGGGCGGCGTCGGGCCCGTGGCGGCGGCGGCCGACGATACCGGCGGCACCGTGCGCCGCGAGATCGAGCGGTGGCGCAATCATTTCCCCGATCTGGATGCGGCGGCGGAGGGCTTGTCGGACGAACTGCGGCTCGTCGCGGCCGACCTGTACGGCGCGCTGGTCGAGCGGCTGCGGGTCAAGCACGGCTTGGCGATCCGGGTGCTGCCGGTCGAGGTGATGCCGGACCTGCTCCGCCGCCTCGACTTGCATGCGCGCCAGTTGCAGTTGAGCGAGCGGCTGGACGCGTCGTCGCGGACCTTCGCGCTGGCGGTACAGCTGGCGCAGCTGGAGGCGCGCGCCGAGATCGAGGCGCTGGCGCGCGGTGCGGGCTTTGCCGATCGTGCGGCGGAGCGACTGTTCCGTCGACACCTGGCGGGCTATTTCGCGGCGGCGCTGATGATGCCCTATGCCCGCTTTTTACGCGCGGGCGAGGCGACGGGATACGATCTCGACATCCTGCAGCGGCGATTCGGGGCGGGATACGAGCAGGTGGCGCACCGGCTGACGACGTTGCAGCGGGTGGGCGCGCGGGGGCTGCCCTTCTTCATGATCCGCATCGACCGGGCAGGCCAGTCGTCGAAGCGTTACGCCGGGGCGAGCCAGTCGGTGCTCGTCGAGGCGGAGGGGCGCTGCCCGCTGTGGCGGCTGCATCACGCCTTCGACCGTCCCGGTGCGACCGTGACGCAACTGGTCGAGATGGAGGACGCCACGCGCTGGTTCACGCTTGCCCGGACGGTGGCGGCGCAGGGCGGCAGCATCGGGGCGGGGGCGTCAGCGGTAACGGCGGAGTTCGCGATCGGGCTGGGCGTCGCGGCGGCGCAGGCGGTGACGCTGACGGCGGCGCGGGGGGTGGATGTCGCGGGCGCCGCGACGCCGATCGGAACGGGGTGCCGGACCTGCTATCGCGCGGAATGCCCGCAACGCTCGGCCGCGCCGGCGGGGCGCGCGCTGCTGGTCAACGAGCGGGAGCGCGGCGTGTCCGCCTGGGGGTTCGCGGGGGATTGAGGTCGCGTCACCCCGGCGGGCGAGCCGGGGTGACGGGCGCCGCTACGTCGCTGCGAAGACGGAAAGGCTATGGTGTTTGAGTTGAGTTAATCCGATCTGATCACGGATTGCCCTTGCCGCCATGCGCGCCGACCGCCGTCCCGGTCGAGAAGCTGCTGCCATCCTCCGCCAGCATGACGTAGAGCGGCGCCAGCTCGGCGGGTTGCCCCGCGCGCCCCAGCGGCGTTTCCTGTCCGAACTCGCCCATCTTGCCGGGCAGCTGCCCGCCCGCCACCTGCAGCGGCGTCCAGATCGGGCCGGGGGCGACCATGTTGACGCGGATGCCCTTCTTCGCGAGCTGTTTCGCCAATCCCTTGGTGAAGATCAGGATCGCACCCTTCGTACTGGCATAATCCAGCAATTCCTCGCCGGGGTCGTAGCTGTTGACCGAGCCGGTGTTGATGATGACCGCGCCGGGCGGCATCGACGGGATCGCCGCCTTGCTGATGCGGAAGGTGGCGAAGATGTTGGTTTCGAAGGTGCGGACGAATTGCTCGTCGCTGATGTCGGCGATGCTTTCCTTGCTCTGCTGGTAGGCGGCGTTGTTGACCAGCAGGTCCAGCCCGCCGAGCGCGCGCACGGCGTCCGCCACCAGCGTCTCGCACGCCTTCTGGGTGCGAATGTCGGCCGGGAGCAGGACGGCCCTGCGCCCGGCCTGCTCGATCAGCGCCTTCACCTCGCGCGCGTCGGGTTCCTCGGTCGGGTAATAGTTGATCGCGACGTCCGCGCCCTCCCGCGCGAAGGCGATGGCGGCGGCACGACCGATCCCGGAATCGCCGCCGGTGACCAGCGCCTTGCGACCCGCGAGCCGCCCGGAGCCGCGATAGCTGGTCTCGCCGCAGTCGGGGCGCGGCGTCATCTTCGACTGTAGCGCGGGCCATGGCTGACGCTGTTCGGGAAAGGGCTGGCTGGTGTATTTGCGGCGCGGATCGGTCAGTTTTGGCGCGGCGTCCTGCGCCGCCGCGCTGCCACCGATCGCGGCGGCGCCCGCCGCCATCGCCGCACCGCCCAACACCGTGCGGCGCGTGGTTCCTTTGTCGCTCATGTCGCTGTTCTCCCGAGGGTATCGCCCGAACGGGCGAGCGCGACGGAGGTTCAGCGGCGTCTACGGTCCATTGACGGCGAGTTCCGCCAGCCAGGCCGCGGCGGTGCCGTCGGAGGGGGCGCGCCAGTCGCCACGCGGCGACAGCGCCCCGCCGGCCGATACCTTCGGTCCATTGGGGATCGCGGACCGCTTGAACTGGCTGGTCTGGAAGAAGCGGATCAGGAACCGCTCCAGCCACATCCGGATCGTCTCCAGATCATAGGCAGTGCGCGCCGCATCGGGATAGCCGATCGGCCAGCGCCCGGCGTCGGCATCGCGCCACGCATGCCACGCCAGAAACAGGATCTTCGACGGCGCCAGCCCGTGACGGATGACATAATGGGCGAAGAAGTCGTTGAGTGCATAGGGACCGATCCTGCTCTCGGTGCTCTGCATCTCCTCGCCGGGCACCAGCTCGGGCGATATCTCCTGGTTCAGGATGGCGCCCAGCACCGCGTCGGTGTCGGCGTCATATTGTTCGGTGGCGATGCACCAGCGGATCAGGAACTGGATCAGCGTCTTGGGCACGCCCGCGTTGACGGCGTAATGGCTCATCTGGTCGCCGACGCCATAGGTGCACCAGCCCAGCGCCAGCTCGCTCAGATCGCCGGTGCCGACCACGAGCCCCTCGCGCTGGTTGGCGATGCGGAAGAGATAGTCGGTGCGCAGCCCGGCCTGCACGTTCTCGAAGGTGACGTCGTAGACCGGCTCGCCGCGGCCGTAGGGATGGCCCATGTCCTTCAGCATCGTGGTCGCGGCGGGGCGGATGTCGATCTCCTCCGCTGTGATGCCGAGCGCGTTCATCAGCCTCCAGGCATTGGCGCGCGTCCCCTCGCTGGTCGCGAAACCGGGCATGGTGATGCCCAGGATATCCGCGCGCGGACGACCGAGCCGGTCGAGCGCCTTGGCCGCCACGATCATGGCGTGCGTACTGTCCAGCCCCCCCGACACGCCGATCACCAGTCGCTTCGCGTTCGCCGCGACCAGCCGCTTGGCGATCCCCTCCACCTGGATGTTGAACGCCTCGTAGCAATCCTCGTCCAGCTTTTCGGGGGTGTTGGGGACGAACGGGAAGCGGCGGATTTCGCGCTCCATGCCGGTGTCGTCGGTGCGGGGCGCGTGATCGAAGGCGATGCGGCGGAAGCGCGTTTCGGGATGGCCCGCCGCCACGGCGGCGTCGTTGAAGGTGCCGTTGCGCAGCCGTTCCTGCACCAGCCGCCCGACATCCACGTCGGCGACGACCAGTTCGGCGCGATGCGAGAAGCGGCTGGATTGTGCCAGCAACTCGCCCAGTTCGTGGATCGTGCCCTGTCCGTCCCAGGCGAGGTCGGTGGTGCTCTCCCCCGGGCCGGCGGCGGAATAGACATAGGCGCAGGCGGCACGGGCGGACTGCGCGGCGGACAGCATCATCCGCTCGCGCGACTTCCCGATCACGACGTTCGACGCCGACAGATTGGCGCAGACGAGCGCACCCGCCAGCGCGCCCATGGTGGAGGGCGGGGTGGGGGCCCAGTAATCCTCGCAGATTTCGGCATGGACGACGAAGTGCGGCAGGTCGCGCGCGGCAAAGAGCAGGTCGGTGCCGAACGGCACCTCTACCCCGCCGAGCGCGATGGTCAGCCCCGTCAGGCCGGTGCCGGGCGCGAACCAGCGCTTCTCGTAATATTCGCGGTAATTGGGCAGGAACGTCTTGGGCACGACACCCAGCACGTGGCCCCGGGCGACGGCGACCGCGCAATTGTAGAGCCGGCCGTTGCGTTCCAAGGCAGCGCCGAGGAGCAGGAGCGGGCGGAGCGTCTCGCTGCCCGCGCGGACCGCTTCGACCGCGTCCAGCGTCGCCCGCTGAAGCGCGGATTGCAGATGCAGGTCGTCGATCGCATAGGAACTGAGGTTCAGCTCGGGAAAGACGACGAGGTCGACGCCGCGCGTATCGGCCTCCTTCGCCAGCGCGATCGCCTCCGCGGCGTTGCGCGCCGGATCGCCGACGGTGGCGACCGGGGTGGCGGCCGCGACGCGGATCATGCCGTGATGATGGATCGAGCGGAACGGGGAGGTCATAATGCGGGAAATACCTGTGCGGCGGGGATTTTGCCACCTTCGCGCAACCCGTTGATCGCGCTAGGCTGACGTCCATGACACAACCGCTCGCCAGCGCCGACGATCCGCTCGCGTTCCTGCGCCACGGCGGGGAGATGGGGCGGTTGATCGCCGCTTACGACTGGACGATGTCGCCGCTGGGGCCGATCGATGGCTGGCCCGCAGCCTTACGCCACACGGTCGCGCTGATGCTGCCCACGCGGGCGGAGATCGTGCTGTTCTGGGGCCCGGACCACGTCGCGCTCTATAACGATGCCTATGCGCCGACGATCGGGGACAAGCATCCGCGCGCGATGGGCCGCCCCGCGCGCGAGGGCTGGGCGGAATTGTGGGACGATCTGGGGCCGCTGCTGGAGGGGGTGCGCACCACCGGCCGGACGTTCGCCGCGCGCGATCGCCCTTTCTATATCGAGCGCGCGGGGTCCGGCGAGGAGGTATATTTCGATATCTCCTATTCGGCCGTGCCGCTGGCCTCGGGCGAGATCGGCGGGGTGCTGTGCATCGTGTCGGAGACGACGCAGCGCGTGCGCGCCGCGCGTGCCGTGGCGGAGGACAGTCAGCGGCTGCACCGCATGTTCGATCAGGCGCCCGGATTCGTCGCGGTGCTGCGCCAGCCCGGGCACGTCGTGGAGATGGCGAACGCGGCCTTTCGCACGCTGATCGGTGATCGTGACGTCACCGGGCGCGCGATCGCGGAGGTGATGCCGGAGCTGGAGGCGCAGGGGTTCGTGGACCGGCTGGACCAGGTCGTCGCCACCGGATCGCCGTACAGCGGGGTGGACGTGCCGGTCCGGTTGATCGACCCGGCGACCGGGCGCGAGGACGAACGGCGGCTGGACTTCATCTATCAGCCGATCGCCGATGCGACGGGTGCGATCACCGCGGTCTTCGTCCAGGGCAACGACCAGACCGAGCGGCATCGTGCGGAAACCGCGCTGGCGATCAGCCGCGACTCGCTGGAACTCGCGACCGAGGTGGGCGGGATCGGCACCTGGGACTGCGACCTGACGACGGGAGTCTTCGCAGGCTCCGCGCGGCTGTGGGAGATGTACGATGTCCCGCCGCCGTCCAGACGGACGATCGGGGCGTTCCTGCGCCGCGTCCACCCCGACGATCGCGCCGCGGTGACGGCTGCGTTCCAGGCCGCGATCGATCCCGCCCGCCGCGCGATCTACGACGTCGAGTATCGCGTCGACGCCGACCTGGGCGCGCCGCGCTGGATCGCGGTCAAGGGTCGCGGCATCTTCGAGGGCGAGCGATGCGTCCGCGCGATCGGCACCGCGATCGACATCACCGTGCGCCGCCGCGAGGCGGAGGCGATGCGCGAGAGCGAGCGGCGCTTCCGCACGCTCGCCGATGGCCTGCCGGCGCTGGTGTGGACCACCGACGCCCACGGCGCGATCCTGTTCGCCAGCCAGGGCTTCCAGCTGCTGTTCGGCATCCCCCCGGCGCGCGTGATGGCGGAAGGGTTCACGCCGCTGATCCGCGCCGACGTGCGCGACTCGGCGCGCGCCTTCTACGCCAGCTGGTTCACCGATCCGCGCGCGCGCAGCGGCGACTACAAGCTGACCGGGATCGACGGCCGCGAGCGCTGGATGTTCAGCGTCGTCCAGCCGCGGTTCGAACAGGACGTGTTCGTCGGCTACGTCGGCTGCGCGATCGACGTGACCGAGCGGCATCTGGCAGGCGCCGCGCTGGAGGCGCGCGTGGCGGAGCGTACCGCAGAGCTGACGCGCCAGATCGCCGAGCGCGAGCGGATGGAGGAGACGCTGCACCAGATGCAGCGGCTCGAGGCGGTCGGGCAGCTGACCTCCGGCGTGGCGCACGATTTCAACAACCTGCTCACCGTCGTCCTCGGCAACGTCGAGATGCTGACGCGCGCCGCGGCGGCGGGGCCGCTCGACGCGCGCTCGCTGGAACGGCTGGCGCATGTCCGCACGGCGGCGGAGCGTGGTGCGACGCTGACCGCGCAATTGCTCGCCTTCTCCCGCCGCCAGCGGTTGCAGGCGAAGGTCGTCGACCTGAACGAGACGATCGGCGGGCTGGTCCCGCTGATGGCGAGCACGCTGGGGCGGTCGATCGCGATCGAGACGCGGCTGACCCGGCAATTGTGGCCGGCGATGGTCGATCCGACGCAGATCGAGCTGATCCTGCTGAACCTGGCGATCAATGCGCGCGATGCGATGCCCGGGGGCGGCACGCTGACCGTGGCGAGCGGCAACGTGACCCTGGGCACGCCGCGGCGCGTCGAGGAACCGTGCAGCGGCGACTATGTCAGCGTCGCGGTGAGCGATACCGGCACGGGCATGAGCGAGGCGGTGCTGGCGCGCGCGTTCGAGCCGTTCTTCACCACCAAGGAGGTCGGCAAGGGATCGGGGCTGGGGCTGGCGCAGGTCTACGGCTTCGCCAAGCAATCCGGGGGAGGGGTGCGGATCGACACCGCGGAAGGGCAGGGGACCACGGTGACCGTCTATCTGCCGCGTGCGCAGGCCGGCGTGCGCGCCGTCGATGCCGTGGATCGCGGCGCGAATGAAGGCGCATCGATCGCGGGGCGCGCGATCCTGGTCCTGGATGACGAGGATGCGGTGCGGGACATCACCGCCGGCATCCTGCGCGAGGCGGGATGCCGCGTGGTCGAGGCGGCGAGCGGGCAGGCGGCGCTGGAGGCTTTGGCGGCGGAGCCGGGGATCGACGCGGTGGTGGCCGACGTCGCCATGCCGCAGATGAGCGGCGTCGAGTTCGCACAGCGCGCGGCGGCGCTGCGACCGGCGCTGCCGGTCCTGTTCGTCACCGGCTATGCCGATCTGGCCGCGATCGCGCATGTCCCGGAGGAGGAGATCGTGCGCAAGCCGTTCACCCGCGCCGATCTGCTCGCGCGGGTGCGCCGGATGCTGGAGGGCGGCGACGCCGGCTGAACGCCGCGCGCCCTCCCGCGTGGGTCATGCGGCCATTGCGGCCTTCGACCCCGCGCCGCGGATCATGTCCGCCGCCTTTTCCGCGATCATGATCGTGGGCGCGTTGGTGTTCGATCCCACCAGCGTGGGCATGACCGAGGCGTCGACGACCCGCAGCCCCTCGATCCCGCGCACCCGCAGCTGTCCGTCGACGACCGCGCGCTGGTCGCCGTCGGCCCCCATCCGACACGTGCCGACCGGATGATAGATCGTCTCGGCGGCGGCGCGGACCCAGGCGTCGATCTCGTCATCGGTACGCACCGACGCGCCGGGGAACAGCTCGTCCTGCCGGTACGGGTCGAGCGCGGCCTGGCTGGCCACGTCGCGCCCGATCTTCACGCACTCGCGCATGACGCGGCGGTCCTCCGGCGCGGCGAGATAATTGGCGTAGATCAGCGGATCGGCGAGCGGGTCCGCCGAGGCGGCCATGATCCGCCCGCGGCTTTCGGGACGCAGCTGGCACAGGTGGAGCGAGAAGCCGTCCTGATCGACGCGCTGCTTGCCGTGGTCGCGCATCATCGCCAGCACGCCGTGGATCTGGACGTCCGGCCGCGACAGCCCCTCGCGCGAGCGGACGAATGCGCCCGATTCGAGGAATTGCTGGCGCCCCAGCCCCTGCCCGCGCAACAGATAGTTGAGCCCGGTCTTCAGCTGCGCCAGCCCGCGCGTCGCGGAAAAGGCGGTGACGAGCCCGCGGGTCGACCAGTTCATGATGACGTCGAGGTGATCCTGCAGATTCTCGCCCACGCCGGGCAGCGCGTGGACCGTCTCGATCCCCGCGGCGCGCAGCCGCTCGGGGTCGCCGATCCCGGACAGCTGGAGCAGGTGCGGGCTCTGCACCGCGCCCGCGCTAAGGATCGCCTCGCCCGCGACCTCGACGCGCTCCCGCGTCCTGCCGCGCAGATACTCGACCGCGACCGCGCGCCCGCGCTCGACCACGACGCGCGCGGTGCGGGCATCGGTGACGACGGTCAGGTTGCGGCGCCCCAGTACCGGGCGGAGATATGCCGCAGCGGTCGACCAGCGCTGACCGTTGGAGATCGTCAGGTCGTAGCGGCCGAACCCCTCCTGCGATGCGCCGTTGAAGTCGGTCGTGACGGGGTAGCCGGCCTGCTGGCCCGCCTGGATCAGTGCGTCATGGAACGGGCTGTCGCTCTCCCCGCCGGAAATGGACAGCGGGCCGGCGGCGCCGTGCAGCCCGTCGCATTCGCCGCGGTGATGCCCCTCCAGCCGGTGGAAGTAGGGCAGGACGTCGTCCCAGGCCCAGCCGCCCAGTCCCATCTGGCGCCACTCGTCGTAATCCTGCGGATGGCCGCGGGTGTAGATCATGCCGTTGATCGAGGACGATCCGCCCAGCCCCTTGCCGCGCGGCCACCACAGCCGGCGACCGTCCATGTGCGGTTCCGGCTCGGTCCAGAAGCCCCAATTGTGCTTGTTCTTCGACTTGATGAGGTTGCCGACCCCGGCCGGCATCCGCACCAGCAGTTCCTTGTTGGCGCCGCCCGCCTCCAGCAGGCAGACGCGCGCCGCGGGATCCTCGCTCAGCCGCGCGGCCAGCACGCAGCCCGCGGAGCCGCCACCGATGATGACGTAATCGTAACCGGACATCGACCTCTCCTTGATGGCCCATCCCCGCTCTCTGGCCGGCGGGGCAGGGCAGAACCGCTATGGCACCAGCACCAGCTTGCCGACCATCTCGCTCCGCTCCATCGCCAGCAGCGCCTCGCGCCAACGGCACAGCGGATATTCGGCATGGACGCGCGGGCGGATGCGCCCCTCTTCGGCAAGCGCCCAGATCGCCGCCTGGTTCTCGCGCCCCCGCTCGGGGAATTGCCGGCCATATTCGCCGGCGCGAACGCCGATGACCGAAAAACCCTTGATGAGCGGCATGTTGGTGGACACCGTTGCGATCCGGCCGGAGGTGAAGCCGACGACCAGCAGCCGCCCGCCGAACGCGATCGAGCGCACCGATTCGTCGAAGACGTCGCCGCCGACCGGATCGTAGATCACGTCCGCGCCGCCCCCGGTAAGCTCCTTGACACGTTCGCGAAAACCGGGCGCCGGGCAGGTGGCGTCGACGCCATATCCGTCCGCGACGATCGCCAGCTTCTCCGCCGAGCGCGAGGTGGCGATGACGCGCGCGCCGAGCGCCTTCGCCAGATCGACCGCCGCGAGGCCCACGCCGCCGGTCGCGCCGTGGACGACGACCCACTCGCCCGGCTCGACCTTGCCCAGCCGGACCAGCGCGACATAGGCGGTCAGATACGCCGCGCCGACCCCCGCCGCCTCGGCGAATGACAGGTGATCGGGCTTGGGGCGCACCGCGCCGGCGTCGACCGCGACCACCTCCGCCAACCCGCCGGTGCGCGTGCCGGCGACCACCGCGGTGCCGGGGGCGAAGCCGTCGCCGGCGATCACCTCGCCCGCGACCTCCAGTCCGGGCACGAAAGGGAGCGGCGGCTTGAGCTGATATTCGCCGCGGGTCATCAGCAGGTCGGGATAGTTGAGCGCCGCGGCGCGCACCCGGATCGTCACCTGCCCGGGACGTGCGACCGGCTCGGGGATGTCGATCAGGGCCGTGCCCGACAGATCGGGCGAGAGCGCGGAGACGACGACCGCCTTCACGACGACGACGCCGGCCGCGCGCAGACGATGTCGAGCAGGCGATCGAACAATTGCGCCATATCGAGGTGCGGGGCGTGCACCTTGCTGAGCCCCAGGGTGATGAGGCCATAGGCGCGCACCTCGGCATCGTCACGCTCGAACCCCGCAGCGGTCAGGCATCTGGCGAGGAAATCGAGCATCATCGCATCATGCTGCTCCACCGCATGCCGCGCCCGCGGATCGCTCTCCGCCCAGGCGCGCATCGCGATCGCGATCCGTGACGAGCCGCGGCGTCGCACGGTCTGCCCCAGCAGGCGGATGCGGTCGATCGGGTCGTCGGTCGCGCGCTCCAGCGCCTCGATCAGCGCGGCAAGCTGCGCACCCGCGAAATAGCGCGCCAGCTGCCCCTGATAGGCGTCGAAGTCCGCGAAATGATGGTAGAAACTGCCGGTCGACACGCGCAGCTCCTCGGCCAGCGGGCGCAGCTTCAGCGCGCGCAGTCCGCCCCGCCGCAACAGTGACTGCCCCGCCTCCAGCCAGTCGCGCGGCGTGAGGTCCGTTCCCCGTGGCGACGGGGCAACCGGCGGCGAAACGCTTGACATCCCATCGACCATAACGAAGGTTATGCCGGAATTCGGCGGCGGTAAAGGGCCGTCGACATCGGTTCGGGAACGTCGGAGAGGATCGTCATGGGTGAGGCCTATATCATCGACGCGGTGCGGACGCCGCGCGGTATCGGAAAGCAGGGCAAGGGTGCGCTGGCGGACATGCATCCGCAGCATCTGGCCGCGACCGTGCTGAAGGCGATCAAGGAGCGCAACAATCTCAATACCGAGGAGGTGGACGACATCATCTGGTCGACCTCCACCCAGCGCGGCAAGCAGGGCGGCGACCTGGGCCGGATGGCGGCGCTGGACGCGGGCTACGACGTCAAGGCCTCGGGCACGACGCTGGACCGCTTCTGCGGCGGCGGCATCACCGCGGTGAACTTCGCTGCGGCGCAGATCATGAGCGGGATGGAAGACCTGGTCATCGCCGGCGGCACCGAGATGATGAGCCTGACCGCCGCCATGGCGCAGGAGGATATGGAAAGCGGCAAGCCGATGCTCGGCATGGGATCGGGCAACGAGCGGCTGAACGCGTCGCATCCGCAGAGCCATCAGGGCATCTGCGGCGACGCGATCGCCAGCATGGAGGGGATCAGCCGCGAGGATCTGGACGCGCTGGGGCTGGAGAGCCAGCGCAAGGCCGATATCGCGATCCGGGAAGGCCGCTTCCGGAAGTCGATCGTGCCGGTGGTCGACGATGCGGGCAACACCGTGCTCGACCGCGACGAATATCCGCGCCCGCAGACGACCGCCGAGGGACTGGCCGCGCTGAAGCCCAGCTTCGCCGCGATGGCGGACATGCCCTACAACAAGAAGGGCGACACGTTCCGCAAGCAGATCAATGCGAAATACCCCGATCTGGAGATCCGGCATTTCCACCATGCCGGCAATTCGTCGGGCGTCGTCGACGGCGCGGCGGCGGTGCTGCTGGCGTCGAAGGACTATGCCGAGAAGCACGGGCTGAAGCCGCGCGCGCGCATCGTCGCGACCGCGAACGTCGGCGACGACCCCACGCTGATGCTCAACGCCCCGGTGCCGGCGGCGAAGAAGGTGCTGGCGAAGGCAGGTCTCTCGGTCGACGACATCGACCTGTGGGAGATCAACGAGGCGTTCGCCGTGGTGGCGGAGAAGTTCATCCGCGACCTCGACCTCGATCGCGAGAAGGTGAACGTCAACGGCGGATCGATCGCGCTCGGCCATCCGATCGGTGCGACCGGCGCGATCCTGATCGGCACCGTGGTCGACGAGCTGGAGCGCCAGAACAAGCGCTACGGCCTGGTCACGATGTGCGCCGCCGGCGGGATGGCGCCGGCGATCATCGTCGAGCGCATCCAGGCCTGAACGAACGAACGGAAGGGGTCGCGCGGGAAGACGCGGCCCCGATCGCCCCAGACGGAGAGAGAATGATGCTGCACCCGGTCGCCCACGCCCAGGCGATGCCCGACAAGCCTGCCTATATCATGGCCGGTTCCGGCGAGACGGTGACCTATGGCGAGCTGGACGCGCGCGCCAACCAGGGCGCGCAGCTGATCCGGTCGCTGGGGCTGAAGCGCGGCGACGGCATCGCGGTGATGATGGACAATTCGCCGCGCTACCTGGAGATCATGTGGGCGGCGGAGCGTACCGGCGTCTATTGCACCTGCATCTCCTCCAAGCTGAGCGTGTCGGAGGCGCATTACATCATCCGCGACGGCAATTGCCGCGCGCTGATCGTGTCGCGCGGGACGGCGGAATGCGCGACAGCGCTGCTGCCCGAGATCGACGACCTGAAGCGCTATATCGCCGATGGCGAGCTGCCGGGGTTCGAATCGTACGAGGCGGCGCGCGATGCGCAGCCCGCGACGCCGATCGCGGACCCGTCGCCGGGCGGCACGATGCTCTATTCGTCCGGCACGACGGGCCAGCCCAAGGGGGTGAAGCACCCGCTGTCGGAGGAGCCGTTCGGCACCAACCTGTCGCCGCTGGTGACGCTGGGGCAGGCGCTCTACGGCTTCGGCCCGGACATGGTGTATCTCAGCCCGGCACCGCTCTATCACGCCGCGCCGCTGCGCTGGTCGATGGCGGTGCAGCAGCTGGGCGGCACCGTGATCGTGATGGAGCGGTTCGACGCGGAAAAGGCGCTGGAATATATCGAGCGCTACCGCGTCACCCACGCGCAATGGGTGCCGACGCATTTCATCCGCATGCTGAAGCTGCCCGAAGAGGTGCGCGCGCGCTACGATCTCTCCTCGTTGAAGGCGGTGTGGCATGCCGCCGCGCCGTGCCCGATCCCGGTCAAGGAGAAGATGATCGAGTGGTGGGGGCCGATCATCGGCGAATATTATGCCGGTACGGAGGGGAACGGTTTCCACGCGATCGGTGCGGCCGACTGGCTGACGCACAAGGGGTCGGTGGGACGCAACCTGACCACGATCACCCATATCTGCGACGAGGACGGCGACGAGGTGCCGCCGCGGACCGAGGGCGCGATCTATTTCGAGAGCCCCGATGGCGGGCAGATCTTCACCTATCACAACGATCCGGCGAAGACGCAGGATTCGACCAATGCGCGTGGCTGGACGACGCTGGGCGACGTGGGCTGGGTGGATGAGGAGGGCTTCCTCTATCTCACCGATCGCAAGAGCTTCATGATTATCTCGGGCGGGGTCAACATCTACCCGGCGGAGATCGAGAACCTGCTCGTCACGCATCCCAAGGTCGCCGACGTCGCCGTGATCGGCGCGCCGCACGACGAGATGGGCGAGGAAGTGGTGGCGGTGGTGCAGCCGCGCGATCCGGAGAGCGCCGGGCCGGAACTGGCGGCGGAGTTGACCGAGTTCGCGCGCGCGAACCTGAGCCACGTCAAGACGCCGCGCCGCATCGACTTCCGCGCCGAACTGCCGCGGCACGATACCGGCAAGCTTTACAAGCGCCTGCTCCGCGACGAGTATTGGGGAAAAACCCAATTGGTGAGAGGTGTTGCGGGATGAGTTTCAACTTCGGTGACATGATCGAGGCGGTCGAGCGGGCGGTGCCCGGCGACCGCGTGGCGCTGGCGCATGGCGATCAGGTGGTCGACTGGGCCACGCTGGCGCGGCGCTCCAACGCCCTGGCGCGGGCGCTGGTCGATCGCGGTCTGTCACCGTGGGAGAGGTTCGCCTTCTACGCCTATAATTCCGCGGACTATCTGGTCGGCCTGATCGCCTGCTGGAAGGCACGGGGGACGCACGTCAACGTCAACTATCGCTATGTCGCCGAGGAACTGGCCTATATCCTGGCGGACAGCGACGCGACGGTGCTGCTGTACGACGCGCGGCTGCGCGATGCGGTGGCGCAGGTGGTGCCGGGCGCCCCCGGCGTGCGCACCTGGGTGGAGATCGGCGGGGAGGGGGACGCGCCCGCCTTCGCGGAGCGGTTCGACGATCTGACGGCGGGCGATGCGACGCCGCTGGGGATCGCGCGCGATCCGGCCGATCGCTTCTTCATCTATACCGGCGGCACCACCGGCATGCCCAAGGGCGTGGTATGGCAACATTCGGATCTGAACGCGATCGGGCTGGCGGTCGCCGCCTCGCAAGGCCTGCCGATCCCCGCCACGGTGGACGAGGCGGCCGCCCATGCCGCGGCGAACCCCGATTTTCCGCGCACCGTCTGCGGCCCGCCGCTGATGCACGGTACCGGCCTGCTGTCGTCCTACGGATCGTTGCTGGCGGGCGGGATGGTGGCGACGCTGCCGTCCACCAGCTTCCGCGCCGAGGAGGCACTGGACGCGATCGACCGCTGGCAGGCCAACCGGCTGATCGTGGTGGGCGATGCCTTCGCCCGCCCGGTGCTGGAGGCGCTGGACAACGAGCCGGCGCGCTGGGACGTGTCGTCGGTCCGGCTGATCTCGTCGTCGGGCGTGATGTGGACGCAGGCGGTGAAGGACGGGCTGATCCGCCACATGCCCGACGCCGTATGCCAGGACAATTTCAGCTCGTCCGAGGCGATCGGCATGGGAGCCGCGGTGACGACCCGTGACGGCACGGTGGAAACCGCGCGCTTCATGGTCGGTACGCGTTGCCGCGTGCTGGACGACGACGATCGCGACGTGGTGCCGGGCAGCGACGTCACCGGCAAGGTGGTGCTCGCGCCGCCGGGGCCGATCGAATATCACAAGGACCCTGAGAAGAGCGCGCGGACGTTCCGCGTGATCGACGGGGTACGCTATGTCGTATCGGGCGATCTGGCGAAGGTGAATGCCGATGGCTCGCTGGTGCTGCTGGGCCGTGGCTCGGCCTGTATCAACTCGGCGGGCGAGAAGATCTTTCCCGAAGAGGTCGAGGAGGCGTTGAAGCTGTGCCCCGGTGTCGAGGACGCTCTGGTCTTCGGCACGCCCGATCCGCGGTGGGGCCAGTCGGTGACGGCGGTCGTGCGCACCGGCGCGGGCTATGACGAGGGGACGATTCGCGACGAGTTGCGGCGGCATCTGGCGGGGTACAAGCTGCCCAAGCTGATGGTCGCCACCGCGGATACGCTGCGCGCACCCAACGGCAAGGCCGATTATGGCAAGGCCAAGGAATTGGCGGCGGCAGGCTGAATCCTGTCGGTTCGCTGACGACCCGGTTCAGCGATTGTTCCCCGGCACCGTCGCAATACATTCGTCATCGTGGGGCCGGCTCGTGCGCCGGCAGGTGGAAAGACGCTGACGATGATGAAGGCGATGGTGGCGACGTTGATGTCCGCGGTGGCGATGCTGCCGGGTGCATCCTGGGCGCAGGACGTGTCGGTGCGCGACGCGATGCGCGCCCGCATGGAGGCGCGGATGCAGGCGCAGGGCGGCGAGCGTGGTGGCGACGGCGGGTGGCAGCGCGATCGTGGCGCCCGCCCCGACCGTCCGCAGGGAGCCGGGCGACCGGATCGTCCCGCGGGCGAGTGGCGGCCGGGGCGCCCGGATCGGCCGCTCGGCGGCTGGGCGCCGAACCGCCCCGATCGGCCCGTTGGCGATGCGCAGCCGGGTCGCCCCGGCGGCGACTGGCGTGCCGACCGCCCGGTGACGCCTCCGCCGGCGCCGCCGATCGGCAGCGACGATCGACGCGACTGGCAGCAGCGGCCCGACCGGCCACGCGGCGAGTGGCGCGACGATCGCCGCGGCGACCGGCGTGGCGACGGGGGATGGGATGCGGGGCGCTGGCAGCAGCGCGACCAGGCGAACCGCGCATGGCAGGACGGGCGTCGGCCCGATCGCGACTGGAACCGCGGGGGTGCCTGGGATCGCGGTAGTTGGGACCGGGGGAACTGGAACCGGGGCGACTGGAACCGGGGCGACTGGAACCGGGGCGACCGCAACTGGGATCGCGGCTGGCGGCAGGATCGCCGCTACGACTGGACCCGGTACCGCGCCGCCAACCGCCAGCTGTATCGCCTGCCGCGCTATTACGCGCCCTATGGCTGGGATCGCGGCTATACGCGTTTCTCGGTCGGGGTGAGGCTCGCGCCGCAGCTGTTCGGACAGAATTACTGGATCGACGATCCGTGGTCCTATCGCCTGCCCGACGCCTACGGCCCGTATCGCTGGGTGCGCTATTACAATGACGCGCTGCTGGTCGATATCTACTCCGGGCAGGTGGTCGACCTGATCCCGGGATTGTTTTGGTGAAGTGAGGACGGCGCGTCGCTCTTGAAGCGGCGCGCCGGGCTTGCAAAAGCAGGCGCCATGCCGATCACCACCAATGTTCCGGGTTATCCCTCCGCCACGCGTGCCGCGATCGGGCGCGCGGTCGCCGCGCGGCTCGATGCCGATCCGCGGATGCAGCGGCTGCCCAGCGACAGCGTGCAGGCGTGGAGATGTCCCGGCTTCCTCGACGAGGCGAATTGCGACTGGCTGGTCGGGTTGATCGAGTCGAATCGTCGGCCGTCCACCCTGCTGTCGGACGAGGGATCGAACGCGAACCGGACCAGCGACAGTTGCGACATGGATCGCAACGCGGACGGCATCCGCGAGATCGACCGCTACATCTCGGGCACGCTGGGCATCCCGCCGGAGAATGGCGAGACGATGCAGGGGCAGCGCTATGCTCAGGGTCAGCATTTTCGCGCGCATCACGACTATTTCCACGAGGGCGAGAGCTACTGGCCGCGGATGCGCGTGACCGGGGGCCAGCGCACCTGGACCGCGATGATCTACCTCAACGAGGTGGAGGAGGGCGGGGCGACCTGGTTCCCGCAAGGGGGACTGCGCGTGATGCCGCGAAAGGGATTGCTGCTGGTCTGGAACAACATGGCGCCCGACGGCAGCCCCAATACGATGACGATGCACGAGGGCATGTCCGTGGTCGAGGGGACGAAGTACATCATCACCAAGTGGTTCCGCGAGAGTGCCTGGGGCACGCGCACGGCATGACAGGCTTCTTCCGGCCGATCGTCGCGGGCGCCGAGTGGCCCGCGCGCCTGATCGCGTGCGTCGGCGCGGCGATCGGGATCGCGCTGACGATCGTCGCGTGCGCGCAGGTGCCGCCGTCGATCGCCGACCTGCCGATCATCGTGGCGCCGCTGGGCGCGTCCGCCGTGCTGGTCTTCGCGGTGCCGGCCAGCCCGCTGGCGCAGCCGTGGCCGGTGGTGGGCGGCAACGTCGTCTCGACGCTGGTCGGGGTCGGCGCCTTCCACCTGATCCCCGACACCACGCTGGCGGCGGGGGCGGCGGTGGGCGCGGCGATCCTGGCGATGTCGCTGCTGCGGTGCCTCCACCCGCCCGGCGGGGCCGCGGCGCTGACCGCGGTCATCGGCAGTCAGGGCATTCACGCGGCGGGCTATGCCTTCGCCGCCGCCCCCGTGGGGATCAATTCGATCGCCCTGGTCGCGCTGGGGGTGGCGTGGCACCGCCTGACGCGGCGCTCCTATCCGCATCGCGCGCCGCCGCCGCCGGCACCGATCCCGGCCGGGATCCACCTCGTCGACATCGACGCCGCGCTGGCGGAAATGCACGAGGGCTTCGATATCAGCCGCGAGGATCTGGACGCGCTTCTGTCGCGCGCCCAGATCCATGCGCAGGCGCGGCGGCAATAGCGCCCGGCTCAGTCGGCGTAGCGCTGCGCCGTCTCGCGGATCAGCGCGATCATGTTGGGGATGCCCTGCGTACGATTGGAGCTGAGCTGCGCCTTCAGTTCGAACGGAGCCAGTTCCCCCTCGATATCGGTCGCCAGGATCGCTGCGGGGTTACGGTCCTGCACCGTCAGCAGGACCAGGGCGATGATCCCCTTGGTAATGGCGGCGTTGCTGTCCGCCAGGAAGTGGAGCGTGCCGTCGTCCGCCACGGTGGGATAGACCCAGACCGAGGCGGAGCAACCGCGCACCAGCGTCGCGTCGGTCTTCAGCGCATCGGGCATCGGCTCCAGCGATCGGCCCAGCTCCACCAGCAGGCGGTAGCGATCGTCGCCCTCCAGAAAGCCATATTCCTCGCGGATGTCGTCGAGCGTGTCGGTCATCCGCGCGCGCTACCGTGCCCGCCGCGCCCCGGCAACCGTCACAGGTCGACGCCCGCCGCAATCGCCTCCAGCTTGCGGATGCGCTCCTTCAGGTCCGCGATCTCGATCCGCGCGCTGGCGCTGGGGGCGGCGGCGATCGCGGGGGCGTCGGCACGCAGTTCCTGCTGCTTGAGCTGGAGCCAGCCGCGCCAGCCGTTGAGCGCGGCGTAGCAGAGCATCGCGAGCCCCGCGAGCGCGGCGACGGCGGTGGTGAGATAGAGGCTGGGGTCGGACATCATGGCCGTCTCCTTCCGGCGATGGGGTCAGCGGTCGCGCAGCTGCTCGATCTGGCGCTCCAGATCGGCGCTGCCGCCGTGTTGGTCGGTGATGACGCGTTCGAGCACCTGGATGCGCTCACGCAACTGCTTGATCTCCTCGCTCTGCGCCGGATTGTCGGCGCCGAACCAGGGCTGGGGCGGATGACCGGCGCGCCCGATGGCGCGATGCCGCTCGCGGCTCACCTTTCCGATCGTGACGATCATCACGATCATGACCACCATGAAGGCTATGGACCACGGCACGATGCATTTCTCCTGAAGGAAGCGTTAGTTGAGCGGCCGGGTGGCCATGGGGTCGGGAAGGGTGCGCAGGCTCTCGATCTCGTCGGCGAGCGCCACGCCCTTGTCGGTGATGATGCGTTCGAGAACGCGGACGCGCTGTTCCAGCCGCTCGGTGTGGGCGGCATATTGCGCCGCCTTCTCCGCGGTCTGGGCGTTCAGCGCCTCGGCCATCCGCTCCTTGTGCTTGAGCCAGCGCTTGAACATGTCGCCGACGACCCCGAGGATCACGGGAAGGCCCACGACGATCAGGAAGAACAGGATCACGAAGTTCGACTTTTGCATGGTTTGACCTTCCTCAGCGGTCGCGCAGCGCGTCGATCTCGTGCGCGGTGCGGACGGCGGGATCGGTCGCGATGCGCTCCAGCACCGCGATCCGTTCCTCCAGCCGGCCGACCTGCCCGGCGAGTCGCTCGTTCTCGTTCGCCAGCAGCCGGACCTGCCGGTCCTGATCGGCATCGCCCTTCTTCAGATTGCGCCCCCAGTCGTCGCTGACGGGATAGCCGTGGCGGGCGCGGATCAGATTGTTGATGACCCAGGCCGTCATGCAGATGGCGATGATCGCGAGGACGAAGTTCGGACCGTGCATCGGTAGTGACCCTTTTCGGCGCGCGGCTCAGCGCAGGCTTTCGATCTCGTTGGCCAGCGCGCTGTTGCGGCTGGTATAGTGCAGCTCGATGTCGGCCAGGCGCCGGTCGAGCTCGCGGAACTTGGCGCGGACCTCCGTGGTGGAGCGGGTCGGGTTGGAACGGACGCCCTGCCAGAATTTCTGGTCGTCGCGGTCCTGGTACAGCCCGACCGGCTTGGGCTCCGCCATCCACGCGACCAGCGCATAGGCGATCAGCGTCCAGGGAAATCCGCCCGCCAGCGTCAGCAGGATCATCGCGATGCGGACCCAGATGACCTCGATCCCGGTGTAATCGGCGATCCCGGCGCAGACGCCCTTCCACTTCGCGTCCTGCTTATCCAGGTAGAATTTGGTGCGGCTGTTGTCGGACATCAGTTCCTCCGCTGCGACGGGGGGTCGAGACGATAGTCGGGCTGCGAGCGATAGTCGCCGAGACCGGGGCGGAAATCGGGATTGTCGGCGGCGACGATCCGCTCGACCGTGTTGACGCGGTCCTCGAGCCGGCGGGCGAGATTGTACATCTCGTCGAGCAGGCGCTCGTCCTCGCCGGTCATCTTGGGCGCCGTCTTCCACTTGGTGACATAATGCAGGATCAGCCACGGCAGCGCGACGAAGAGCGAAATGATCGCGATGAAGGGTGCAAAATCCATGAGTTAGGCGTCCTTGTTCAATCGCGCTTTCAGCGCGGCCAGCTCGGCATCGATCTTGTCGCTGGAGCGCAGGCCCTCGATCTCCTCGTCGAGCGACTTGGGCGCAAGCCCCATCGCCTCGGCGCGACCCTCCGCCTCGTCCGCGCGGCGTTCCAACACCTCGAACCGGCTGAAGGCCTCGTGCGTCTTGGGCCCGTTCCACATTTCGCGCAGCCGCGCCTTGGTGTTGGCGCTCTCCAGCCGGGTGGCGATCGCGTTCTGCTTGGCGCGGGCCTCGCGCAGCTTGCTCTGCAGCTTCGCGATATCCTCCTCGGAACCGCGCAGCGCGTCCTCCAGCACCGTCACCTCGGAGCGCAGCTGCGCCCCCATGTCGGCGGCCTTGCGGCGTTCGACGAGCGCCGCCTTGGCCAGGTCCTCGCGGCCCTTCGACAGCGCCAGCTCGGCCTTTTCGGTCCAGTTGGCCTCCAGGTCGGCCAGCTTCTGGATATGGCGGCGCATTTCCTTCTGGTCGGCAATGGTGCGCGCGGCGGAGGCGCGGACCTCGACCAGCGTCTCCTCCATTTCGAGAATAATCATGCGAACCATCTTCGCCGGGTCGTCCGCCCTGTCGAGCAGCTCGGCCATGTTGGCGGCGACGATGTCGCGGGTTCGGGAAAAGATGCCCATTCGATCAGGACTCCGAAGGTAACGCACCCACTGTAGCGGATCGAACGGGGCGCGGGGAGGGTCGTCCCGCGCCCCGCCCCCGCTTACGCCACGGCGTGCGCGGTGGTGATCGGCGCATGGCCCAGCGTGGTCGCGGGACCGACCGCGCCGAGCACCAGCGTGGCGCTGACGAGGGCGGTGAGGGCGATCGCGGCGAGCTTGCTGCCGAAGGTGGTGGACTGCATCATGGTGTGTCTCCTCAGAACGATTGGCGCCGTCTTTGCGGCGACATGCCAACAGCCTTGCAGGACGCGTGCCAGTTTCAAAAATGGCGGAAATGCTGGGATTTTCCGCGTTGCGGCGCTTCTGGGAATCTTTGCCGTTGCCATCCTCTGGCGATTTGCGCCACATGTTGGCGCATGGATCGCGCGACGCAGGTCATCGGCCAATCGGGGGCCTTTCTGGACGCGCTGGAGCGCGCCAGCCGCGCGGCGGTGCTCGATCGCCCGGTGCTGGTGATCGGCGAGCGCGGCACCGGCAAGGAGCTCGTTGCCGAACGTCTGCATCATCTGTCGCAGCGCTGGTCGCAGCCGCTGGTGACGATGAACTGCGCCGCCCTGCCCGAGACGCTGATCGAGGCCGAATTGTTCGGGCACGAGGCGGGCGCGTTCACCGGCGCGACCAAGGCGCGCGTCGGGCGGTTCGAGGAGGCGGACGGTGGCACGCTGTTCCTCGACGAGCTCGGCACGCTGTCGATGGGCGCGCAGGAGCGGCTGCTGCGCGCAGTGGAATATGGCGAGGTGACGCGGATCGGATCGTCGCGACCGATCCGGGTCGACGTGCGGATCGTCGCGGCGACCAACGAGCATCTGCCCGACCGCGTCGAGGATCATACGTTCCGCGCCGATCTGCTCGACCGGCTGTCGTTCGAGGTGGTGACGCTGCCGCCCTTGCGCGCGCGGCGCAGCGACATTCCCGTGCTGGCGGAATTCTTCGGGCGGCGCATGTCGGCGGAGCTGGGGCGCGACGAATGGCCCGGCTTCTCGGAGGAAGCGGCGGACGCGATGCGTGAGTATCGCTGGCCGGGGAACGTGCGCGAGTTGCGCAACGTCGTCGAGCGCGCGGTGTACCGCTGGGACCGCCCCGGCCCGGTCGGGGCGGTCGAGTTCGATCCGTTCGCCTCGCCCTATCGCCCCACCGCGTCGTTGCGCGGCGGCCGCAGGCCTGAACCGGCGCCTGCGGCCCCGGCGGAGGACCTGCCGGAGGACGCGCCCGTCGTCGCGTGCGAGGAGGGGCCGTCGGACTTCAAGAGTCGGGTCGCCCGGTTCGAACGCGAGCTGCTGGCGAAGACGCTGGCGGATCATCGCTTCAACCAGCGCGCGACCGCGGAGACGCTGGGGCTCAGCTACGACCAGCTGCGACACGCGCTGCGCCGCCACGACCTGATCGGAGCGACAGCGTAACGAGGTTGCGCGCCGGCGCATCCGGAGCCATTTGGGGTCCATCGCGTTGCTCGACGCGAACCTAAGGAGGATTTCATGGCTTTCGAACTCCCGCCGCTCCCCTACGACTATGACGCGCTGGAGCCGGTCATCTCGAAGGAGACGATGACCTTCCACCATGACAAGCATCATGCCGCCTACACCGCCAAGCTGAACGAGGGCGTCGCGGCCGATCCGAAGCTGGAAGGCAAGTCGATCGAGGACATCCTGGGCATGATTTCCCAGCTGCCCCCGCTCGTTCGCAACAACGGCGGCGGCTATTGGAACCACGACTTCTTCTGGAAGATCATGGCGCCCAAGGGCTCGACCCAGCCGTCGGGCAAGCTGGCCGAGGCGATCGAGGCGTTCGGCGGGCTCGACAAGCTGAAGGAGGAGTTCAACACCAAGGGCGCGGGGCAGTTCGGCTCCGGCTGGGCCTGGGTGATCGCTGATTCGTCGGGCGCGCTGAAGGTGACCTCGACCCCGAACCAGGACAATCCGCTGATGGACGATGCCAAGGAGAAGGGCACGCCGATCCTGGGCAACGACGTGTGGGAGCACGCCTATTACCTCACCTACAAGAACGACCGTCCCGGCTATCTGAAGGCGTGGTGGGACATCGTGAACTGGGACGAGGCCGGGCGCCGCTACGACGCCGCGGTGGGCTGAACGCGGACGGCCTGTCTATGAGGAAAGGCCCGGGCGACCGGGCCTTTTCCTTGCGCGGGTCAGCGGACCGGCTGGATGTCCTCGATCGCGACCAATGTGTCGATCCTGCCCGACTTGCCGAGCATCGACCCGGTGATGCTGCTCGCGATGGTGGCGGGAACCACCTGCCCCGAGGGCAGCTGGCGATAGCGCGCGGTCACCGTCATCCCCTGGACCGAGGCGACCAGCATCATCCGGAACGGCTTGGCGGTGACGAAGCGGACCCGTTCGACGAACGGTATCTTCCCGCTTGTGTTCACCGTGGCCTCGGCCTGCGTATCGGGCGAGGCATCGTGGGGACCGACCTTTACGACGTCGTCGGGGAGGCGGGGAAAGCGATAGAGAACCTGACCGGGTGCGGCATCGATCCGCGTGGCGGGCGCACCGAACCATTTGGCGAGCTCGGCATAGGACGACACCTGCCCGCGCCGGTCCTTCAGCGACTTCGACTGCTCCTTGGCGGTGGGAGGGCGCCCGTCGATACTGACGATCGACCAGCGCTGCGCCTCCGGACGGCGGGGATCGTATCGGTCCACGATGACCTTGCGCGCCGCGCCGGTGCGATCGACCGTGATCCGCCGCTGGAAGGCGAAGCCGTCCGCACGCGTCGCTTGCATCGTGGCCAGCAGGTCGCTCTGGAGCGCATCGGCGTGGGCGGTGCCCGGCAGGACTACGGCCATCGCGAGCATGAGGCACCGGGCCATGGTCAACCCTCCGGAGGGACGGGCGGATCGTCGCCCAGCGTCAGCCCGTGGCGCATCAGCATCGGCACGTTGGCGACCGCGAACAGCAGCGTCATCGGGATCACCACCCAGACCTTGTAGATCGCCCACAGGTCCCAGCCGCGCGACGCGCCCAGCGCGACCGCGGCCCCGCGCCACACCGCCTCGTTCAGCACCGCCATGCCGACGAAGAACCACACCCAGTTGATGGTCAGCCGTCGCCACCCGCTTTCGCGCAGGCCGGGATAGGCGCTGCCCATCAGCTGCTGGAGCAGCGGGCGCCCGGTCGCCGCGCCGAAGCCGAGGACCGCGGCGAGCAGGACGTAGACGATCGTCGGCTTCATCTGGATGAAGCGCGGATCGCGGAAGTACATCGTCAGCCCCCCGAAGACGATCACCAGACCGGCGGAGATCAGCAGCATCGGCGGAACGCGGCCCAGCTTCGCGCGGGCGATCAGCAATGCCACGATGCTGGCGAGGACGAACACCGCGGTCGCGACGATGACGCGCGCCAGGAGCAGCGCCTCGACCTGCCCCAGTCCGGACAAGGTGGAGGTGAAAGTGGCGACGATGCGGCGCGCGACCTCGGCGGGCAGCAGGAAGTTGGCGACGAAGAAGGCGGCGAGCGGGCCATAGTCGACCAGCGCGCGCACGCCGGCCTTGCCGTCGCCGGCGGGGCCGCTCATCGACCGCGTCCGCTGTCGTCGACGCCGGCGATGATGCGGCTGACCTCGCGCGCGTCGAACGGGCGCAGGTCATCCATCTTCTCGCCCACGCCGATCGCGTGGATCGGCAGGCCGAAGCGCTCCGCCGCCGCGACCAGGACGCCGCCGCGCGCGCTGCCGTCCAGCTTCGTCATGACCAGTCCGGTGACGCCGGCGACATCCTTGAACACCTCGATCTGGTTCAACGCATTCTGTCCCGTGGTCGCATCCAGCACCAGCAGAACGTCATGCGGCGCGGCGGGGTTCAGCCGGCCCAGCACGCGGCGGATCTTCGCCAGCTCGTCCATCAGCTCGCGCTTGTTCTGGAGGCGCCCGGCGGTGTCGACGATCAGCACGTCGGTGCCGATCGCGGTCGCCTGCTTCACCGCATCCCACACGATGCCCGCGGCATCGCCGCCTTCGGGCCCGGTGACGATGGGCACGCCGATCCGCTCCGCCCAGGTCTTCAGCTGGCCGATCGCGGCGGCGCGGAAGGTGTCGCCGGCAGCGAGCATCACCTGATAGTCCTGCTCCATGAACAGATGCGCCAGCTTGGCGATGGTGGTCGTCTTGCCCGAGCCGTTGACGCCGATCACCAGCACCACCTGCGGCCGGGGGAAAGCGTCGATCCCGATCGGGCGTGCTACCTCGCGCAGCACCTTCTCGACCTCCTCCGCCACGACGAGGCGGATGCCCAGCTCCTCCATGTTGCGCTCGAACAGGCCCTCCGCCAGCCGCTCGCGGACACGCGCCGCGGTCTGCGGGCCGAGGTCGGAGGCGATCAGCGCTTCCTCGACATCGTCCAGCGTCTGGTCGTCCAGCCGCGCGCCGCCCAGGCCGGCGAGATTGCCGACCAGCCGGTCGGAGGTACGGCGAAAGCCGCCAAGGAGCTTGTCGTGCCAGCTCGTGCTCATGCGATGGTTCCGATGAGGTGATCGGCGGCGGCGGCGGTGATGGTCGCCACGGCCACGCTGCCGATCGGGTGGGAAGGAGAGGGGGCGTCAAGGCGCACGCTCGAAAAATCGGACGCGTGGCCACGGTCGCCGGGGCGCTCGATCAGGACGCGCTGGCGTGTCCCCACCTGTGCGGCGAGGTGATGCGAGAGGACGTTCGCGGCGGCATCGCGAAGCCGCGCCGCGCGATGTCGGACGACAGCGGGATCGACCTGCGGCATCCGCGCCGCCGGGGTGCCCGCGCGCGGCGAATAGGGGAAGACGTGCGCGAATGCGATCTGCCCCTGCCCGAT
Source organism: Sphingomonas adhaesiva (assembly GCF_036946125.1). Lineage (NCBI taxonomy): Bacteria > Pseudomonadati > Pseudomonadota > Alphaproteobacteria > Sphingomonadales > Sphingomonadaceae > Sphingomonas > Sphingomonas adhaesiva. Next base: position 1,121,577 of record NZ_JAQIJT010000002.1, on the reverse strand, counting down.
CGCGGCGAGGCTGTTGGCGAACATCCCCTCGTCCTCGGTTGGGAAGCCCGCGATCAGGTCGGCGCCGATCGTCAGGTCGGCGCGTGCGGCGCGAAGGCGGTCGATCAGCGCCAGCGCCCCGGCGCGGGTATGACGGCGGCGCATCCGCTTGAGGATCAGGTCGTCGCCCGCCTGGAGCGAGAGATGGACGTGAGGCATCACCCGCGGCTCCTGCGTCAGCACGGCGAACAGCGCATCGTCGATCGCGGCAGGGTCGAGCGAGGACAGACGGACCCGCTCGAGTGCGGGGACCTCCGCCAGGACACGCTCCAGCAAGGTCGCCAGCCCGGCGCCATGATCGTCGTAGCTGGCGAGATCGACCCCGCTCAGCACCACCTCGCATGCGCCCGCCTCTACCGCGGCGGCGACGCGCAGCACGACCTGGGTGGCGGGATCGGCACGGTTGCGGCCCCGCCCCTGCGGGATGGCGCAGAAGGTGCAATGGTGGTCGCAGCCGTTCTGCACCCCCAGGAACGTACGAGTCTGGCGGCGGGGGGGCAGCGCATTGGGGCGGGCACCCCAGCTGGCAGGGAGCAGTTTCGCCGCATTGGCGACGATCCGGTCGACCTCCGGCATCGCGGCGAAGGCGGCGCGGTCCATCTCGGAGGCGCAGCCGGTGACGACGAGTTGCGCATCGGGCCGGGCGCGGCGCAGGCGGCGGATCGCGGCGCGGGTGTCCTTTACCGCCTGATGGGTGACGCCGCAGCCGTTGACGACCGCCACGTTCGCGCCCGCCAGCTGCCGGATCGTTTCGCTTTCGGCGATGTTGAGGCGGCAGCCGAGGGTGACCACCTCCGGCGCGGAAGGAGCGAGCATGGCGGGCGATCTAGGGATGACCGCGGATGAAGTCGATACTTGGGCGCGCGAAGTGCTCGACTTCTGGTTCGCGCTGACGACGGAGCAACAATTCGCGAAGGATCCGGCGCTCGACACGCGCATCCGCGAACGGTTCGGTACGCTGCGCGACCGCGTGGCGGAGACGCGGGCGGTGGGGTGGCGCGGCGATCCGCGCACGTTGCTGGCCGCCGTGATCGTGCTCGACCAATTCTCTCGCAACCTGTTCAGGGGGCAGGCGGCGGCGTTCGCGACCGACGAACTGGCACAGGAGCTGACGAACGCGGCGCTGGTGCGAGGGTGGGACGCGTCATTGTCGCCCGAGGAGCGCGTCTTCCTCTACATGCCCATGATGCATGCCGAGCATGCGGAGGGGCAGGCGACCAGCGTGCGGCTGTTCGAGGCGCTGGGAATTGCGGAAAACGCCGCCTTCGCGCGCGATCATGCCGCGGTGTTCGCACGTTTCGGACGCTTTCCGTCGCGCAACGCGGCATTGGGGCGCGAGAGTACCGCGGAGGAACTGGCGTATCTGGCGGAAGGGGGCGGTTGGTAGCGGAAACTCAGCGCAGCTTGGCGATCGACAGGCCGTCCGCCTTGGCGCGATCCTTGGTCGACTCCTCCGACCGCTTCAGCGCCTTGGCGATCGCCTTCAGCGCCATGCCCTTCTTGGCCAGCGTGTGCAGCTTCTGGATCTCGTCCGTCGTCCAGGGCTGGCGATGGCGTTCGAACGTTTCGCCTTTTGCCATACGGTATCTCCCAAAAAGGCCGACATCACGGGGATGGACCCCGTGACGTCGGACGCGGGTGCCACGCGGCACCCGCGCCGGCCGGCCTTTCGCCGACTCGCGGATAGCGTCGCTATCCGCGCGCGGCTCAGGCGAACAGCTTCGCCCAGCCGCGTACGCCGCGGTCCTTCCACAGGCCGCGGTGATAGGCGTCCGACGCCAGCAGCGGCATGACCGAGCCGGCTTCCGCGAACACCATCTGCTCGATCGCGGTGTTCACCTTGCCCCAGCTTGCCGCCTCCTGCAGCGTCGAGGACGAGCAGGCGCCGTCGCGGACGTCGGCGACGGTGATCTGCACCGCGTATTTGTGCACCTCGACATCGTCATGACCCAGGATCTCGGCACAGACGACGGTGTCCTGGATGAAGTTCTTCGGCACGCCGCCGCCGATCATCAGCAGGCCGGTGACGCCGGCCTCGATCTTGATCTGGGTCAGCTCACGGAAGTCGGCGACCGCGTCGATCATCAGGTACGGGCGGCCTTCCTTGGCGGCATCCACCTGATGCTTGACGAGGCCGAACCCGGCCGAGGAATCGACGAACGCCGGGCAGAAGATCGGCACGTCATGCTCGTAGGCGAGCTTGACGAGGCTGTTCTCCTTCTTGCCGTGCTCGACCAGATACTTGCCCATCTCGCGGATGAACGCGCGCGACGAATACGCCCTGGGCTCCAGCGACTCGGCGATCTCGAAGATCGTGTGGTCGACGTGCTGGAGCTGCTCCTCGTCGATATAGGTGTCGTAGATGCGGTCGATGTAGAGCGAGCGCAGTGTGTCGTCGTCGGGAATTTCCTGCGCCTGATAGTGCTTGTGGCCCAGTCCCTCGAAGAAATCCATGTCGACGATGGTCGCGCCGGTGGCGACGATGACGTCGACCATGTTGTTGCGCACCAGGTCGGCATACAGGTCCATGCAGCCGCCCGCGGAGGTCGATCCGGCGATCACCAGGCAGACGGTGCAGTCCTTGTCGGCCAGCATGTCGTTGTAGATCTTCGTCGCGCGACCCAGGTCGCGGCTGGTGAAGCTCATGTCGGCCATCGCATCGACGATCGGGCGCGCGTCGAAGCTCTTGATGTCGATGTGCTTCACTTCCTTCGACAGCAGCTCCGCCTTGCGGGTGTCGTTGATCGGGGCGTTGGACGCCGCGGTCTTGGAAAGGGTGTCGGTCATGGGTGGCTCCCACAGGGTAGGACACGTCGTTCAAAGGGGACGCGAAGACCCGCACGACGGCGGCACGGGATGCCCGTACCGCCGTCGAATCAGTGATGGGGTTGCGTTACAGCTTGACGACGTTGCTGGCGACCTGCGGCGTGGCCGCGTCGTACAGCGACACCATCGGCTCGTCGGTCGCGATCACCGTCTCGTCCGACGTGAAGCCGTTGAACGCGGTGCGCATCGCGGCGCCATACGCCCCCAGCATCCCCACCTCGATATAGTCGCCGGGAACCACGTCCGCCGGCAGCGGGAACGGGCCTGGCATGTGGTCGAGGTCGTCGCAGGTCGGCCCCCAGAAGCTGAACGGATGATCGCGCACCGTCGACTCGGGCTCGCGCAGCAGCGCGACCGGATAGCGCCAGCCGATGTGCGCCGCGTCGAACAACGCGCCATAGGCGCCGTCGTTGATGTACAGTTCCTCGCCGCGGCGACGCTCCACGCGCACAACGACAGAGCTGTACTCGGCGCACAGCGCACGACCGGGTTCCGCCCACAATTCGGCGGAATAGCTGATCGGCAGGCTTTCGAACGCGCGGTGGATCGTCTCGAAATACAGCTCCAGCGGCGGCGGGGTCATGCCCGGGTACGCCGAGGGGAAACCGCCGCCCACGTCGATGACGTCGACCGTCACCGCCGCACCGACGATCGCCTGCCGCACGCGCTCCATCGCATCCGAATAAGCGGTCGGCGTCATCGCCTGCGAGCCCACGTGGAAGCAGATGCCCAGCGCATCGGCCACCTGGCGCGTCGCGATCAGCAGGTCCTTCGCCTCGTCCGGCGACACGCCGAACTTGGACGCCAGGCTGAGCTTCGAATGTTCCGACGACACGCGCAGCCGGACGCACAGCGTCAGGTCGGCGGCACCGCGAGTGGCGCGCACGATCTTGTCCAGCTCTTCCATGCTGTCCAGCGAGAAGGTGCGCACGCCGTGCGTGAAATACGCCTCCGCGATCGCTTCCTCGGCCTTGACCGGGTGCATGAAACAGAGCGTTGCCTCCGGCACCGCGCGGGCGACCAGCCGCACCTCCGCGATCGAGGCGACGTCGAACGTCGTCACCCCGTTGTCGTAGAGGATCCGGATCAGCTCCGGCGACGGATTCGCCTTCACCGCATACATGGACCGGCCCGGAAACTTCTCCGTGAAGAAGCGGGCGGCCCGTGCCGCGGCGTGCGGCCGGACGATCGTCACCGGCTGGACCGGACGACGGGCGGCAATGTCGATGGCTCCACCAACGATGGTGGCGGAAGCAGTCGAGGGGGCAGCTAGCCCCAGCGCGCGATGATGCTGGTGCAACTCAAGGGACCTCCAATTGCCTTGCGGCATACGGTGACAAAAGCTGCCTTGCGGTTGGAAGTCCCATGGGGCAGCGGAGGCGCGAACTAGGGTCGGTGATCGCGGATGTAAAGTGGTTGCTGCGACGAAAGGTGGCATTGTGACGATTATGCGACACCCGACTCGGGCAGGGGTCCGCGAGGCGGCGGCAAAGGTTGCCGCGATCTTACCGCCGACCCCCATTTTCGTGCGTTCGATCAGGGGCACGGACGTCGTCTTCAAGGCGGAGTCGCTCCAGCCGATCGGCGCGTTCAAGATTCGCGGCGCCTGGCACCGACTCACCGAGCTGGGCACGGAGGCGCGCGCGCGCGGCGTGGTGGCCTTCTCGTCCGGCAACCATGCGCAGGGCGTCGCATGGGCGGCGAGGCGGCTGGGGATGCCCGCGACGATCGTGATGCCGTCGGACGCACCGCGCGCGAAGCGCGACGCGACGCTCGCGCTGGGCGCGGAGGTGGTCGATTACGACCGCGCGACCGAGAGCCGCGAGACGATCGCGGCGCGGCTGGCGGAGGCGCGCGGCGCGACGCTGGTGCCGAGCTTCGACGATCCCTGGATCATCGAGGGGCAGGGCTCGACCGGGATCGAGGCGGCGGCGCAGATGGCGGCGGCGGGCATGGGTACGCCCATGCATGTCGTCATTCCCTGCGGCGGCGGCGGGCTGGCGGCGGGGATCGCGCTGGCACTGAAGGACGCCGCGATCACCGTGGTGGAACCGGAGGGCTGGGACGACATGCGCCGCAGCCTGGAGGCGAGCTGGATCGAGCCGGTCGGCGACGACCCGCCGCCCACCGCGTGCGATGCGTTGCAGACGACGATCGTGTCGCCGCTGACGTTCGACGTGCTGTCGCGCCGCGACGCGACCGGCGTCGCGGTCGGCGAGGCGGAGGTGCGCGCGGCGCAGCGCTGGGCCGCGGAGCAGCTGCGACTGGTGGTCGAGCCGGGCGGCGCGGTGGCGCTGGCGGCGTTGCTGGCGGGAAAGGTCCCGGTGGCGCCGGGGATGCTGGTGGTATTGTCCGGCGGGAACGTCGACGTGGATGCCTATGCGAAGGCGATCGGGGCATGAACGGCGCGCTGGGCGGGATCGCGAGTGCGGCCCCGGCGATCGCGATGCTGGGGGCGATCGCCTGCGTCATCGGCGGCGGGTGGATGATCGGGAGCGGGCGCGACCGGACAAAGGGCGCGCTGCTGCTGGTGATGGCCGCGGTGCTGGTCGGGAACGTGCTGATCTGGACGATGTGAGGGACACGTCGCGCCGTTACGTGCCGCGCGCCGTCCGTCACTCCCGCGAAGGCGATGCCCATCGCCATCGTGCTCCTGCGCAGGCAGGAGCCCGGGCTTGCAAGTCCTTGCATGTGCTGTTCTGCCTGGCGCTGGGCTCCTGCCTTTGCAGGAGCACGGCCGGTACGCGGCGCAGTTCCGGCGCATGCGTCGCCCTGCGTGTCTGGATCCCCGCCTGCGCGGGGATGACGGGGGGGCTCAGCGGATCGGCGAATTCGGATCGAGGCGCATGTCGAGGTAATTGTCGACCGAGCGCATCAGGTCGGGCATCTCGTGCTCGAAGAAGTGGTTGGCGCGCGGGATCACGTCGTGGTGGATCGTGATGTGCTTCTGCGTGCGCAGCTTGTCGACCAGCTTCTGCGTGGCGAGCGGGGTCGCGACCTCGTCCTCCGCGCCCTGGATGATGATGCCCGACGACGGACAGGGGGCCAGGAAGCTGAAATCGTAGAGGTTCGCGGGCGGCGCGATCGAGATGAAGCCGCGGATTTCGGGGCGCCGCATCAGCAACTGCATGCCGATCCACGCGCCGAAGGAGAAGCCGGCGATCCAGGTCGTCTGCGCCTCGGGATGGAAGCTCTGTACCCAGTCGAGCGCGGCGGCCGCGTCCGACAGTTCGCCGATGCCGTTGTCGAACGTGCCCTGGCTCTTGCCCACACCGCGGAAATTGAAGCGCAGCGTGGCGAAGCCGCGGCGCTGGAAGGTCTTGTAGAGTTCCTGCACGATCTTGTTGTTCATCGTGCCGCCCGCGGTCGGGTGCGGGTGGAGGATCATCGCGACGGGTGCGCGGGGCCGGGGGGCGGGGGCGAAGCGGCCCTCGATACGGCCTTCGGGTCCGGGAAAGATGACGTCGGGCATGGTCACTCTGATCTTTGGGGCGGGCGTTGGGGCCCGCGGAAAGCGCGCTATATAGGTGCCCGGCGCAATAAGGGAACTTTTCTTGGCCGAGACGACCTACCTGGATCATGCCGCGACGACGCCGATGACCGCCGCGGCGCGGGCCGCGGTGGCCGATGCGATGGCGGATTGGGCCAATCCCTCCTCGCCCCACGCCGCGGGACGGGCCGCGCGGGCGGCATTGGAGGCGGCGCGGGGGCGGTTTGCGGACGTCCATGCATGGCGCGGCGAGGTTCTGTTCACCAGCGGGGCGAGCGAGTCGCTGTCGATCGGCGTTGCGCGTACGATGCGGGCGCGCCGGATCGTCTCTGCGGTGGAGCATGATGCGGCGCTGCGCGCGGCGGGGAAGGCCGAAACGCTGCCGGTGGATACGCTGGGCCGCGTCGATCCGGCGGCGATCGGCGACGTGGGCGACGCGCTGGTGGCGGTGCAATGGTGCAATAGCGAGACCGGGGTGATCCAGCCGATCGCCGAGATCGCGACGGCGGTCCGCGCCGGCGGCGGTACGCTGCTGGTCGATGCGGCGCAGATGCCGGCCTCCGCCGCGCTGGCGGAGCATGCCGATCTGGTCGCGCTGTCGGCGCACAAGCGCGGCGGACCGCCGGGGGTGGGGGCGCTGCTGGTGCGCGACCTGGCGGTGCTTCGGCCCAGCGGAGGACAGGAGCGGGGATACCGGGCGGGGACGGAGAACGTGCCCGGCGTGCTCGGCTATCTCGCCGCGATAGCGGAACCGGAACCCGATCACGCGGGCCTGCGCGCCTATCTCGACGACGCGATCCGGCGCTCGGGCGGCGAGGTGGTGGCCGATGGTGCGCAGCGGCATCCGGCGATCGGATCGTACCGGATGCCGGGCGTGGCGGCGGCGGCGCAGCTGATCCGCTTCGACCTGGACCGGATCGCGGTGTCGGCGGGCAGCGCCTGCGCCAGCGGCAGCCTGAAGCCCAGCCATGTGCTGCGCGCGATGGGATGGAGCGAGGAGCGGACACGCGAGGTGGTGCGCGTCAGCTTCGGCCGGACGACGACGCAGGCCGAGGTGGAACGGTTCGTCGCGGCGTGGCGCGGGGTGGCGAAGGCGGCGCGGCGCATCGCGGCATGACCTATCTGGATTATCAGGCGACGACGCCGCTCGCGCCGGAGGCGTTCGAGGCGATGGTGCCGTGGCTGCGCGATCAGTTCGCCAATCCGCATTCGCCGCATCGCGCCGGGCGCATGGCCAGGGCCGCGGTGGAGGTCGCGCGCGACGAGGTGGCCGCATTGCTGCCGCCGGGCGGGCGGGTGGCGTTCACCAGCGGCGCGACCGAGGCGCTGAACTGGGCGATCAAGGGCGTTCCCGGCGGGCGTGTGGTGACGATCGCGACCGAACATGCCGCGGTGCTCGACACGGTCGCGGCGCGTGGGCAAGCGGTGGTGCTGCCGGTCGATGGCGACGGCATCGTCGATCCGGCGGCGGCGGCGCGCGCGATCGTGCCGGGGACGGCGCTGGTCTGCGCGATGCTGGTCAACAACGAGATCGGGGTTCTCCAGCCCGTCGCCGAGCTGGCGCGCATGGCGCACGAGGCGGGCGCGCTGTTCCTGTGCGATGCGGTGCAGGGGTACGGTCGCGTGCCGTTGCCGCAGGAGGCCGACATGATCGCCGTTTCCGCGCACAAGGTGCATGGGCCGAAGGGCGTGGGGGCATTGTGGATCCGGGACGGGGTCGCGCCGTCGCCGCTGATGCATGGCGGCGACCAGGAAGGCGGTCGTTCGGGAACGCTGTCGCCGGCGCTGTGCGCGGGGTTCGGCGCGGCGGCGCGGCTGATGCGGCTGCGCGGGGACGAGGATGCGGCGCACGTCGCCCGGCTGCACGAGGTGGCGACGCAGCGGTTGCGCGGATGGGCGGTGAACGGAGCGCGGGAGCGGCGCTATCTCGGCAACCTCAACGTCCGGCGCGCCGGGCTGGACGTCGCCCGGCTGATGAGCGACCTGCGCGACGTCGCCTTCTCCGCCGGGTCGGCCTGCGCCAGCGGATCGGGGCGCGCGAGCCATGTGCTGCGCGCGATCGGGCTGAGCGAGGCGCAGGCGCGATCGTCGATCCGGCTGGGGTTCGGGCGCTACACCGCGCAGGAGGAGCTCGTCGCCGCGCTCGACCGGATCGTGGCGGCGGCGGATGCGCAGCGGGTGGCGGCGTGAGGATCCGGTTCGTCACCGCGGAGGAGGAGCGCGACGCGGAGGCGGTGCCGGGCGAGCGGCTGCTCGACGTGGCGCAGCGTGCGGGCATGCCGCTGGAGGGGACGTGCGGGGGCGAGCTGGCGTGCGCCACCTGTCACGTGGTCGTCGCGGCGGACGATGCCGCCCGGCTGCCGCCCGCGAGCGAGGAGGAGGAGGATATGCTCGACCTCGTCCCCGATGCGCGGCGGACCAGCCGGCTGTCGTGCCAGATCCGCCTGACCGAGCGGATGGACAAGCTGACCGTCAGCTTACCATGAGGTTCAGGATCGATGCAGGGCCCTGTGCGTAGGCTGTGAACACAGCACATGAGCAGGAGTATATGCACATGAAACTGATGGCCCTGAGTATCGCCGGCGTCGTCGCGGCGAGTGCAATGACCCCCGTCGCCGCACAGGCGCACCCGCGCGATCACGGCTGGAATCGTGGCGGCCCGGGCTGGGACCGCGGCCCCGGCTGGGATCGTGGTCGGCACTGGGACCGTGGTCGGCATTGGGACCGCGGGCGCGGATGGGACCGTGGCCGCCACTGGAATCGCGGCGCGCGCTGGGACCGCGGCCCGCGCTGGGCGCGCGGGCGCCAATGGGGCAGCGTACGGACCGTCTGCCGCTGGCAGGACAGCTATTACGGCCCGGTCCGCCGCTGCTTCCAGACGCGGTGACGACGGACACTTGATCGTATCGCCCGGCTCCGCCATAGGGCGCGCGGGAGTCGGGCGGACGTGGTCGTCGCCAACCCGGTCAGGTCCGGAAGGAAGCAGCCGCAACGATTTCGCCGCGGGTCGTTCCGGCTCCCACCGTTTCACGTCGTCGCCATGGCGCCGATCGTGCCGCGCGCCTCATGCCGCCGCACGCGAGAACAGGTTCATCACCGCCACGCCCGCGACGATCAACGCCATGCCGGCAAGCGCCGGTGCGTCGAGCCGCTGATCGTCGGCCCACCATGCCCATGCCGTGATGAGGACGATCCCGACCCCGGACCAGATCGCATAGGCAATGCCGGTCGGGATCGTGCGCAGCGCGAGCGACAGGCAGTAGAAGGCGGTGGCATAGCCGACCGCGCTCAGCATGACGGGGACGAGGCGGGTGAAGCCATCGGAGCGTTTGAGCGCGGACGTGGCGATCACCTCCGCGACGATGGCGATCGACAGGAGCAGGTACGGCATGGTCCGACCATAGCCGTCGGCCGCGACCGCGTCAGTGGGCGTCGACCATCAGGTCCACTTCCGTCCCCCCGCCGCGATGGGGGCGCAGGGTGACGAGATAGGCGCCCGCGCCCGGCTTCGCACCGGCCAGGACATGCTCGCCGCCGTTGGCCTGATGACCGGCGGGGAAGCCGGCGGCGGCGGCGCGGGTGTAATAGAAGTCGAGCAGCGCCTGCATCGGCTGCGCGCTGACGAAGCTGACCACGCGCAGGGCGCAACCGTCGCCATCGGCGCCGGCAGCCTCCGCCACGCGCGCGTCCGGATAGAGCGGCAGCGCGTCGGGCAGACGGTTCGCCCAGACGGTGGAATAGGCCAGCCGCTGCGCACAGCGGGCGGTGCCGCCCCCCTGCGACTGCGCCAGCGCGCCGAGCGTCAGGGCGCGGCGTGCGGTGACGCAGGCGGGGCAATCCGCGGACGGCGGCGGGGCGCTGCGCAGGCCGGTGGGCAGGGGGATCGTCTTCATCGCGGCGATCGCGATACCGTCCGGCGGGACCGCTCCCGTCACGGGCATGGAGGGCGGGCGCACCACATCGTCGTTGGCCTGCTGGACCAGCGCCGGATCGACCATGATCTGATCGTGGAGCGCCGCGGTCAGCGCCGGGTCGCCCTCGCTGGCGGCGGCATTGCCCACCAACGCCGCGTCGAGCGCGTCGAGGGCATTGTCCTGCGCATTCGTCGCCTGCGGGTCCGACGCGCCGCACGCGGCGAGCAGCAGCGCGATCGAAAGGGTCAGGGCCGGTAAGGCAAGGGCCGGGAAGGTCAATCGCCGCATGAGGCTCCGCCAGACGAGATGGGCAGCGTGCCTATGCGATACGGCCGGTTAAGGAAGCCTTCGTGTCATGGTCTTGCACGACACCGGGAGCGACCGCATGTTGGGGACATGCTGAACATCATCTCCGTCCTGATCGGGCTCGTGGCTCTGGTCCTCGGGATCGTCCCGTTCCTGCCGTTCTTCGCCTGGGGCTATTGGTTCGTCATCCCCATCGCCGTGGTGGGCGCGGCGATCGGCGCGCTGTCGTCGCGCAACGGCGGGCGCAACCTCAACCTCATCCTCATCCTGATCTTCGGGCTGCGGCTGATGCTGGGCGGCGGATTGATCTGACCCGAAGAGAAAGGGGCCCCGGTCGCCCGGAGCCCCTTCCTGCGTCCCGTCGCCGAGGGGGATCAGCGGCAGCGCACCTGACCGCGGTCGATCGACTGACCCAGCAGCGCACCGCCGCCGGCACCGATCACCGTGCCGAGCAGCCGCGAGCCGCCGCCCGCGATGATGCTGCCCAGCGCACCGCCGGCCAGGCCGCCGACGATGAGGCCGGTCGTCCCGTCGTTGCGACGGCAATAATAGCGCCCGTCGTATCCGCGATAGATGCGGTCGTTCCGCGTCAGCGCGCGCTCGCGATAATAGCGGCCGTCGCGATAGTAGCGGGCGGGGTCGTAGCGGCGCTGCCCCGGCTCCAGCCGGTTCCAGTCGTAGCGCGAGGAGCGGCGCCAGTCGCGGATGTCGTCGTTGCGGTCGCGGCGCGCCTCGCGGACGTCGTCACGATATTCGCGACGCGCGTCGCGGACGTCGCGGCGCGAATCCGCGTCACGGATATTCTCGCGATACTCGCGGCGGGCATCGCGCACGTCCTCGCGATATTCGCGGTTCGCCTGCCGCGGGGTCTGCGCCGATGCCGGGACTGCCGCCAGCGTAGTCGCCGCCAGTGCCATGCCCATGATGATACGCATAACAACTCTCCTGTCTCTCAAGGTGACGGCAGAACGGGCGGGCGGGGCCTCGGTTTCGTTAACGCAAAACTACCTTCGGTTCATCACTGCGACAGTTCGTGGGTCAGCGAGATGTTCGCGCTCAGAACCTTCGACACCGGGCAATTCGCCTTCGCGCCTTCGGCGATCGTCGCGAACTCTTCGGCGGAGATGCCCGGCACCTTCGCGGTCAGGTGCAGCGCGGAGGCGGTGATGGTGAAGCCGTCGCCGTCCTTTTCCAGCGTGACCTTCGCGGTCGTCTCCAGCGTGCCCTCGCCATGGCCCGCCCCGGCCAGCGCGAAGGACAGCGCCATCGTGAAGCACGACGCATGTGCCGCCGCGATCAGTTCCTCCGGGTTGGTGCCGGGCTCGCTCTCGAACCGCGAACCGAAGCCGTAGCGCTGGTCCTTCAGCACGCCGGACTGGGTCGACACCCATCCCTTGCCGTCCTTGCCCAGGCCTTCGTAGCGGGCGGAACCCGTGCGGGTCGTCATCTGGCGTCTCCGTGATAGGCGATAAAAAAGGGCGCGACCCGGATGGATCGCGCCCCTGCGCAACGCAGATCGGCCCGAAAGGCTCAACGGCAGCGGCGCGTGCTGCTGCTGCGCTCGATCTCGCGGCCCGCCAGCGCGCCGCCGACGCCGCCGAGCACGGTGCCCAGCGTCCGGTCGCCCCGCGTGTCGATCGTGCGGCCCAGCAGGCCGCCGGCGACCGCACCGACGACGAGGCCGGTGGTGCCGTCGGACCGGCGGCAGCGGATGCGGCCGTCGCTGCCGCGCCACTCGCGATACTTGTAGCGGCGCTGTGCATCGGCATCGACGGTGGTGGCGACCAGCGTCGGCGCGACCATCGCGGTGGCACCCAGAGCGAGCAGGAACTTACGCATGACGATTTCTCCCTAGAAAGTCGTGTTGGGGTCGAAACGTCCGCAGTCTAGCGTCGTTGCATGAACCTGAAACAACCTGATGTTCAGTCTGGCACAAGGTGCGCGGCGCGCCTCGTCAGTCGACGAAGACCGGCGCGCGCTTCTCCATGTTGGCGACCACCGATTCCCGCTGGTTGGGGCTGCCCATCAACTTGATCTGTTCGGCGCTTTCGGCGAGCAGGATGCTGGCGGTGTCGCCATCGGCCACCTCCGCGAACAGCCGCTTGCACGCGCGCACGGCATGCGGATTGCGGCCCGCGATCTCGCGCGCGATGGTCATCGCATGGGCGCGGGGGTCCTCGGCCAGATGCGTGACGAGGCCCCAGGGCTGCGCCTGCTCGGCGGTGAATTCGCGGCTGGTATAGACCAGCTCGCGCAGGATGTCCTCGCGCGCCATCCCGCGCCACAGTGCGAAGCCGCCCATATCGGGCACCAGCCCCCAATAGGTCTCGCGGATCGCCATGCGGGTGGCGGGATGCGCGACGCGGATGTCGGCGCCCGACAGCAGCTGGAACCCGCCGCCCATCGCGACGCCGTGGATCGCGGCGATGACGGGGACGCCCAGCTCGCGCCAGCCGGTGCAGACATATTGCGCGAGATTGGCGGTGCCGTGGCTGCGCTCGTTCAGCTTCAGCCCCGAGCCGCCGCTTGCCATCGACGCCATGTCGAGCCCGGCGCAGAAGGCGCGTCCCTCACCCGACAGCACCACGACGCGGACGTCCTGACGCCCCTTCAGCGTCTCGATCGCCTCCGCCAGCCCGGCGAACATCGCGGGGTCGAGCGCGTTCATCTTGTCGGCGCGGATCAGGCGGACATCGGCGATACCATCGGCGACGGTTATCGAGACGCGGTCGTTCATCGGGCACATCCTTGCTAAGTCTTTCGACTTGGCTAGCCGCTGACGGGCGGTGTCGCAACCAGCCGATAGCCCCGCCCGCGATCCGTCTGCAGCATCGACCAGCCGAAACCGCGGTCCAGCGCGGCGCGCAGCCGCGAGGCATGGACCGCCAGCAGGTTCGTGCCCGGATCGAACGCCAGCCCGAACACCGCGCGGCGCAGCTCCGCATGCGCGACGGTGCGTCCGGCGTGGCGCGCCAGATGGACCAGCATCGCATATTCGCGCGGCAGCAGCGCCAGCGGGCGGCCGGCACGGGTGGCGCGGCGCGCGACGCGGTCGATCGCCAGTTCGCCGACGTGCCACCAGCCATCGGGGGCGAGCAGCCGCGCGGCGCGCACCGCGATCACGTCGTCGTCGGCCGCCGCGACATCGGCCACCCCGGCGTTGAGCGCCGCGCGTTCCTCCGCCGCATCGTGCGTCACCGCCAGCAGCTTGACGCCCGGAAACCGCACCGAGAGCGACGCGCGATGCGCGGCCGGCGCGATCAGCAGCGTCGGCGCCTCCTCCGCTCCGGCGATCGGCACGCCGTGGAGCCGCAGCACGTCCTCCAGCCCGGGACGATCGATGAGGAGCAGTACGGCCATGCATCCGGCATATCCCGCCTGCGACGATGCGGGGGCGCGGGCTGGTCCGAAACGGATCGGTCAGCGCAGCCGCGCGCGTGCCGCGCGGGCCAGGCGGGGATCGGGATCGTCGGCCATCCGCGCGTCGAGGTCGCGATGATCCCCGGCGGGAAGGCCGGCGCGGGCGGTGCGGCGCATCCGCGGATGGGGGTGATGCACCGCCAGCTCGGCGGCGAGCGCGATGCCGGCATCGCCCCCCAGATGCGCGGCGATCGTCACCAGCGCCTCCGACGGGGTGGCGGTCATCGCCTGCGCGATCGTGTTGCGCTCGACATCGAAGCGGTATTGCGTCCGCCACGGCTGCGCCCGGTCGTAGCCCAGCACGTTGAGCGAGACGGAGAAGCTGTCGGGCGGCAGCTGGACATGGACGTCGCGGTGCGCGCGGTAGAGCATCAGCTTGCCCGGCTCCAGCCGCGCGCGCTCGTCGAATACCAGCCGCGCGGGGTCGCCCGCCTCGCCATGGGATTCCCCGTCGAAGAGATAATAGTCGCTCCAATAGCCGGGGCCCAGATAGCCGACCGTCAGGAACGAGAAATTGTGATCGTGCGGCAGGTCGTAGAAGAAGGGGGCGGTCCCGCCCGCGCGCACGACCGCGTCGTCGAGCGCCGGCCAGAAGTTGGCGCGCAGCGCGTAGCGCCGGCCGGGCGGGCGCAGCATCAGCACCTGCGCGCCGTAGCTGTTGCCCTCCTGCCCGGTAAAGCGCCGCTCCAGCTCGCCGATCGCAAGGTCGGAGAGGAAGGTGCGGTTGCGCCCCAGCCGCGCCAGCCACACGCCCATCTCCGCGAAGGCGTCCTCGTCGCGCGGATCCCACGACGCGGCGTCGAGCGCATCGCAGAGTTCGTCGAGCGTGATGGCGACGCCGTCGTCGGTGTCGGCGATCACGCGAGGCACAGCCGCGCCTCCACGATCGGCAGCGTGCGCGCGGCGGCGGCGCGCACTTCGTCATGCGGGTCGTGCGCGGCCATCTCGCGCAGGCGGGGCACGGCGGCGGAAAGGTCGAGCGCCAGCCACTCGCGCATCGCATCCCAGCGCAAGTGGAAGGCGGAATCGCGCGTCGCCGTCGCGAAATGCGCGCCGGCATCGCGGCGCCCGTCGACCCGCAGCAAGGTCAGCAGCAGCCGGGTGCGCGACGCCGCGTCGTCGCTGGTCGCGGCGCGCACGAGCCGGCCGGTCGCGCGGTCATACTCGCGGGTCAGCCCGCCGCCGCGCGTGGCGAAGGTGAGGATCGCGACGTCGCTGGCCGCGTCGTGGATCAGGTGCGCGAAGCGCCGCCCGTCGATGCGGCACACCATGCCGTCGTGGAGCGGCAGCGGCGGCAGGGGCATCAGCGGCGGCGCGGTGGCCGTCGTGAAGCCCGGCTCGATCTCCCCCGCCGACCAGCGCGACAATCGTGCGCCGCCCGCATGATGGTAGCGCGCGACCGACAGGCGACCGGATGCGGCCAGCGTCTGCGCGGCAGGCGCATCGGCCATGGCCTTCGCCGACAAGATGGTTGCGGTCAGCGTCGCGGCGGGCAGTTCGAGCAGCAGCGCGGTGGTACGCAGCGTGTCGCGCGTCACGCGGATCGGCGGTTCGAACCACGGGTCGGTGGCGAGCGCATCGAGGAGCGGTGCCAGCAACGGTGCGATCCAGCCGGCGTCGGCAAGCACCGCCTCCGCCACGTCGGCCACCGCATCCGCCGCATGGGGATCGCACCCGGCGAAGGCGTCGGCGAGGGAAGCGATCGTCTCCGTCGATCGCCAGCTCTGCGCCACCCTGTGCGACCGCTCGGTCGACGCCGCCAGCACGGCGCGCGAGGGGATCATGCGTTGGAGATGATGACGACGATGCCGACGATATATTCGCAGGTGTGATCCGCGACCTGTTCCAGCGCGCGGATCGCGCCGGCATTGGCGACGCGGGTGTCCAGTTCCTCGATCTCGGCGATGTCGATGCCGTATCCGTCCATGTCCGTTCCCCCCAAAATAGTGGAGGAACCATCACGCGCCGCGCGCGCCGGGCGTTAGTTAAAACGCTGCAACGTTGCGCGCGCGATCCGGGCGTGTAGAGACGAGGACATGGAATTCGACCCCAAGACGATGGCGCTGCAGGCGATCGAGACGCGCACGTTCGGCGGCCACGGCGGGCGGCTGGGCATCCGTTTCCATGCGCGCGGCGAGGACTGGATCGAGCTGGCGCTGCCCTATTCGCCCGACCTGATCGGTGACGAGGACAGCGGCGTGATCGCGTCCGGCCCGATCATCGCGATGATGGACATCGCGACCAGCCTGGCGGTGTGGAACCGGACGAAGGCGTTCGCACCGCATGCCACGCTGGACCTGCGGGTCGACTATCTGCGCCCCGCGCGCCCCGGACACGACGTGATCGGGCGCGCGGAGTGCCTGCGCGTCGCGCGCTCCATCTCCTTCACCCGCGGTATCGCGCACGACGGCGACCTGGAGGATCCGATCGCGCACGTGACCGCGACGTTCATGGTGCCGAGCGGCACCTATCCCAAGGTGCCGCGATGAAGCTGCCCCCCTATGCCGCATTGCTGGGCGCGCAGCTGGAGTTCGCCGGGGACGGCACCCCGATCATGCGGATGCCGTTCGGCGAGGACGTGCTGGGCCGTCCCGGCTTCCTGCAGGGCGGCGCGATCTCCGGGTTGCTGGAGGTCGCCGCGATCGCCGCGTTGCGTCACGCGCTCGCGGAAGAGGGCGGGGGCCGGATCAAGCCGATCAACGCCACGGTCGATTTCATGCGCGGCGGCCGCGACCGCGACACGCTGGCGGCGGGGATCATCACCCGGCTGGGCAACCGCGTCGCCAACGTCGAGGCGGTGGCATGGCAGGACGATCGCGCGCGACCGATCGCGGCGGCGCGGATGAACTATCTGATCGAGCGCGACTGAGGCGGCGCGCGACATGCCGCCGCCGGTACTGACCCCCGACGTCCTGCTGCCCGCCTTCGCGCCGTGGCTCGACATGGCGGGGCTGGGCGTGTTCGCCGCGTCGGGTGCGCTGGCGGCGGCGCGGCGCGGACAGACGCCGGTGACGCTCGCCTTCTTCGCGCTCATCACCGGGGTCGGCGGGGGCACGGTGCGCGACCTGCTGATCGGGGCGCCGGTCTTCTGGGTGCACGATGCGCGCTGGTCCGGGGTGTGTCTGGCGATGGCGGCGATCATCTGGAGCACGCCGGAGCGATGGTGGCGCGGCGCGGCGCTCGACTGGTTCGATGCGGTCGGGCTGGCGGCCTATGCGGTCTATGGCGCGGCGAAGGCGCTGGGATATGGCGTGCCGCCGCTGCCGGCGGCGCTGATGGGGGTCGTGACGGGATGCGTCGGGGGGATCATCCGCGACGTACTGGCGCAGGAACCGTCGATCCTGATGCGGCCCGAGCTGTACGTGACCGCGGCGGCGCTGGCGGCGGGGCTGTATGTCGCGCTGCGGGTGCTGGGCGCGGACGCCTGGCTCGCGGCAGGCGGCGCGGGCGCGGCAGGTTTCGCGCTGCGCGCGGCGGCGATCCGGTGGAAGCTGGCGTTGCCGGCCTACGGGGGGCGGTAGGTAGGCCGGGGTGACGGGAGGATTCAGTCCCTCACCACTCCCGTTTCGCTGAACGGGCGCGGCTCGACGGGCGGGGTGGAGGAGGGGTTCAGCTCGCACTGCCAGAAGCCGACATCGATCCAGCGGCCCTGCTTGTAGCCGACCTCGCGATAGACGCCGGCGCGGCGGAAGCCGACCGCCTCGTGCAGCGTGATCGAGCGGTCGTTGGGCAGCGCGATGACGCCGATCGCCTGCGTGAAACCCTGCGCGCGCAGCGTGTCGACCAGCGCCTCGTACAACAGCCGGCCGACGCCGTTGCCGTGGGTATCGGCGGCGACGTAGATCGAGGTTTCGACGACGTAGCGATAGGCCGGACGGTCGCGGAAGCGCGTGGCATAGGCGTAGGCGAGCACGCCGGCGCCGTCGCCATCGTCACCGGACGTCGCCACCATCCACGGATACAGCCCGTCGGATGCGCCCATGCGCGCGCGGATCTGGCGCGTGTCGGGGGCCTCGGTCTCGAACGAGACGGTGCCCGACAGGACATAGGGGGCATAGATGGCGGCGATCGCGGCGGCATCGGCCGGCGTCGCGGGGCGGATGGTGATCGGTCCCGTAGGCATCGCCGACCGACTTACATCATAGCCCGACCTTCGCCAGCACCAATTGCAGCAGCGTGCGATCCTCCGCGCTGGCGCGTATCGGGCCGAGCCCGGCGCACTCCAGACACTCCGCCCGCGCGCCCGACGCGCCGGTGAGCAGGCGTCGCACGTCGCCCAGCGCGGTCGCCATCGCCTGCTGCCGCATCCAGGCGAGCCGCGCGATCGCGTCGCTGGGCGCATTGGCGTCGTCGCGGTCGCCGGAGGCCATGCGCCTGGCCAGTTCGGCGGCGAAACCGGGCTTCTTCTCGAGCCAGACGACATCCGCATCCGCGGGCAGCCTCGCGCGCCGCGCCGCCTCGGCGATCGCGGCGTCCAGCCCGCCGAAACGGTCGACCAGCCGCAGCTGGTGCGCGGTGCCGCCCAGCCAGACGCGCCCCTGACCGATCTCGTCCACGCGGGCGGGCGGCAGCTTGCGTGCCTGCGACACGCGGGCGATGAACTGGCGGTAGCCGTGCTCGATGCTGGATTGCAGGACGGCGTCGAGCACGGGGTTGGTGCCGCCCAGCACATCGGGCTGGCCCGACAGCGGGGTGGTCTTCACGCCGTCGGTCGACAGCCCGATCTTCGCCAGCGTCCCCTCGAACGTGGGCAGCACCGCGAAGATACCGATCGATCCCGTGATCGTGCCCGGCTCCGCGAAGATGGTATCGCCCGCGGTCGACACCCAATAGCCGCCCGATGCGGCCATTCCGCCCATGGAGATGACGACCGGCAGGCCGCGCCGCTTCGCCGCCAGCACCGCCTGGCGGATCTTCTCCGACGCCGGGACCGAGCCCCCGGGCGAATCGACGCGGACGACCAGCGCCTTCAGATCCTGATCCGCCAGCCCGGCGTAGAGCAGCTTCGACACGGTATCGCCGCCGGCGCGGCCGGGGCCCGCCTCGCCCTCGACGATGTCGCCCGCGACGGTCAGGACGCCGATCCTGCCCTTCGACGGCAATGGCGCGGCATCGACATAGGCCTGATAGGCAATGCTGTTGAACGTGCCGACCGGCTTGGAGCGATCGAAGCCCGCGATCTGGCGCACGCGCTTGCCGAAGGCGACGCGGTCGCCCAGCCTGTCGACCAGGCCGGCGCGCAGATTGGCCTGCGCCACGTCGCCCGCGGTCGACTGCACCACCAGGTCGGGGCGGGTCAGCAGCGGCTGCACCTGCGCCCTGGGACGCGCGCGCGCGATGCTGTCGCGCCATTGGTCGAGCAGCCCGGCGTACAGCACCTCGTTGGCCGCGCGCGAATCCGGACTCTGGTCGGTGCGCAGATAGGGCTCGACCGCCGATTTGAAGCGGCCGACGCGATAGACGTGCGCGTTGACGCCCAGCCTGTCGATCAGCCCCTTGTAGAACAGCTGGCTGCCGCCCGGCCCGGTGAAGAGGATGCCGCCCATCGGGTCCATCCACACCTCGCTCGCCGCCGACGCCAGCCGATAGCCGCCATCGGTATAGGCGGTGGCATAGGCCAGCACCGGCTTGCCGCTGGCGCGCACCCGGACCAGCGCGTCCTGCACCTCGCCCAGCGCGGCGGGATAGGCGCCGCCGAAGCGGTCGAGGTCGAGCACGACCGCCTTCACCCGCGCATCGGTGCGCGCCGCGTCGATCGCGCGCAGCACGTCGCGCAGGCGATACTGGTTGCCGATCTGCTGCCCGCTGATGAGCGCGAGCGGCGCGACCTCCTGCGGCTGCTCGACGATGGGGCCGTCGAGATCGAGCACCAGCGCGCCGTCGCGGATCGTGCCCGGGCGCGCGCGGCTGTTCAGCGCGGCGAACAGCGCGCCGAAGAACAGCAGCATGGCGGCGAGCACCAGCGCATCCTTGATCCCGACCAGCAGCTTCCATGCCGCGCGTACCAGCTTCATCGTCTCGTCGATCCTCGATCAGGGGCCGTGCCGCTCTAGCCCGGCGTGTGTCAATCGAGCAATACGCCCGGAGGTGGCCTTCCGTCGCATTCCCGACTATCGCGGCGGCCATCATGGATGCCGTTCTGCCCACTCCGCTCACCGAAGCGCCGCCGCGTGACGGCGGGGGCGAGCTGCGCGGGCTGCTGCGGCTCGCCGGGCCGCTGATCGGGGCGAACCTGCTCCAGATGGGTGTCTATGCCGTCGACGTCATCTTCGTGGCGCGGCTGGGCGCGCGCGAGCTCGCGGCGGCGACGCTGGGGGTCTATCTCTATTCGGTAATGATGTGGGCGCTGATCGGTCTGGTCGGCGCGGCCGCACCCGTGATCGCCGCCGAGCTGGGGCGGCGCCGGCACGCGGTGCGCGAGGTGCGGCGGTCGTTCCGCATGGCGCTGTGGCTGTCGGTGGCCGCCAGCATCCCGTTCGTGCTGGTGCTGGCGCACGGAGAGCGCGTGCTGCTGATGGCCGGGCAGGATCCGGCGGTCGCGGCGCGCACCGGCGCGTTCCTGTCGATCCTGCTGCTGGCGATGATCCCGGCGGTGGCGGCATCGGTGATGCGCGTGACCGCCGCGGCGCTGGGGCGGCCGGGCTGGGCGACGGCGGTGACCGCGATGGCACTGGGGGTCAATATCCTGGGCAACTGGCTGCTCGTCTTCGGCCATGGCGGCTTTCCCGCCCTGGGGCTGGAAGGGTCGGCGGTGGCGAGCGTCGTCACGACCGTGGCGATGCTGGGCGCCTATGGGCTGATCCTGCTGCTGGATCCCAGGCTGCGTCGCTATCGCCTGTTCGGCAAATGGTGGCGGCCGGAATGGGCCCGGTTGCGTCAGATCGTGGTGCTGGGCGTTCCGATCGCGCTGACGCTGACGTTCGAGGGCGCGCTGTTCAGTTCCGCGGGGTTCCTGATGGGGCTGATCGGCGTGATCGAGGTCGCGGCGCATGCGATCGCTCTCCAGATCGCGGCGGTGACGTTCCAGGTGCCGTTCGGTCTGGCGCAGGCGGCGACGATCCGCGTCGGCATGGCCTATGGCGCGCGCGACGGGGCGTGGGTGGCACGCGCGGGATGGACCGCGGTGGCGGTGTGCGTGGCGTTCATGTCGCTGGCGGCGCTGGCGCTGTGGATCGCGCCGCGGCTGTTCGTCTCCGCCTATGTCGATGCCGATGCCGCGGAGAATGCGCGGCTGGTCACGCTGGCGGTACAATATCTCGCGATCGCGGCAATGTTCCAGCTGTTCGACGGGGTGCAGGTGGTCGCGGCGGGCGCGTTGCGCGGATTGCAGGACACACGCGTTCCGATGGTGATCGCCGGCGCGGGTTACTGGATCGTCGGTTTCGGCGTGGCGGTGCTGCTCGGCTTCCACTTCCGGATGGAGGGGCTGGGCATCTGGATCGGACTGGCGGCGGGACTGCTGGTGGTCTCGGTCCTGCTGCTGTGGCGCTGGTCGCGGCGCGAACGGCTCGGCCTCGTCCCGCACACGCCCTGACGAAAAAGTTCCGGAAAATTTTCCCGGCGCCGTTGACCGGCCGTGTCGGTGTCCACATATGCGCCCCGCTGGCACTCTCCGCGGGGGAGTGCCAAAAAAGTGTCACACGCCTTTTTGCATGAGGTAACAGCAATGAACTTTCGTCCGTTGCACGACCGTGTTCTCGTCCGCCGCGTAGAAGCGGAAGAGAAGACGGCCGGCGGGATCATCATCCCCGACACCGCCAAGGAGAAGCCGCAGGAGGGCGAGGTCGTCGCCGCCGGTGCCGGCGCCAAGAACGAAAAGGGCGAAGTGTCGCCGCTGGACGTGAAGACCGGCGATCGCATCCTGTTCGGCAAGTGGTCGGGCACCGAAGTGAAGGTGAACGGCGAAGACCTGCTCATCATGAAGGAATCGGACATCCTCGGCATCATCGCCTGAGACGTTCGAACGGCCGGTATGGCGGGATGACCCGCCTTTAGGTGCCGTCAACTTCGTAAACTTTCGAACCAATAGTATGCTGAAAGGGTAGCCACATGGCAGCCAAGGACGTAAAATTCGGCCGCGACGCGCGTGAGCGCATCCTGCGCGGCGTCGACATCCTCGCCGATGCGGTCAAGGTCACGCTGGGGCCGAAGGGCCGCAACGTCGTGATCGACAAGAGCTTCGGCGCGCCCCGCATCACCAAGGACGGTGTGTCGGTCGCCAAGGAGATCGAGCTGAAGGACAAGTTCGAGAACATGGGCGCGCAGATGGTGCGCGAGGTGGCCTCGAAGACCAACGACGTCGCCGGCGACGGCACGACCACCGCGACCGTTCTGGCGCAGGCGATCGTCCGCGAGGGCATGCGCTCGGTCGCGGCGGGCATGAACCCGATGGACCTGAAGCGCGGCATCGACCTGGCGGTCGGCAAGGTCGTCGAGGACATCAAGGCGCGCTCGAAGCCCGTCTCGGGCTCGCAGGAAGTCGCACAGGTCGGCATCATCTCCGCCAACGGCGACCGTGAGGTCGGCGAGAAGATCGCGGAGGCGATGGAGAAGGTCGGCAAGGAAGGCGTCATCACCGTCGAGGAGGCCAAGGGCCTCGAGTTCGAGCTGGACGTCGTCGAGGGCATGCAGTTCGACCGCGGCTATCTGTCGCCGTACTTCATCACCAACCCGGAGAAGATGCAGGTCGAGCTGAACGACCCGTACATCCTGATCCACGAGAAGAAGCTGTCGAACCTGCAGTCGATGCTTCCGATCCTGGAAGCGGTCGTGCAGTCGGGGCGTCCGCTGCTCATCATCGCCGAGGACATCGAGGGCGAGGCGCTCGCCACGCTGGTGGTCAACAAGCTGCGCGGCGGCCTGAAGGTCGCGGCGGTCAAGGCGCCGGGCTTCGGCGATCGTCGCAAGGCGATGCTGGAAGACATCGCGATCCTGACCAAGGGCGAGGTCGTCAGCGAGGATCTGGGCATCAAGCTCGAGACCGTGACGCTGGGCATGCTGGGCACCGCCAAGCGCGTGACCATCGACAAGGACAACACCACCATCGTCGACGGTGCGGGCGATGCCGAGTCGATCAAGGGCCGCACCGAGGCGATCCGTCAGCAGATCGAGGTCACGACCTCGGACTACGACCGCGAGAAGCTCCAGGAGCGTCTGGCGAAGCTGGCCGGCGGCGTCGCGGTCATCAAGGTCGGCGGTGCGACCGAGGTCGAGGTGAAGGAGCGCAAGGACCGCGTCGACGACGCGCTGCACGCGACCCGCGCCGCGGTCGAGGAAGGCATCGTCCCGGGCGGCGGTACCGCGCTGCTGTACGCGACCAAGTCGCTCGACGGCGTCGACGGCGAGAATGACGACCAGACGCGCGGCATCGACATCGTCCGCAAGTCGCTGACCGCGCTGGTGCGCCAGATCGCGTCGAACGCCGGTCATGACGGCGCGGTGGTGTCGGGCAAGCTGCTCGACCAGTCGGACACCTCGTTCGGCTTCAACGCGTCGACCGACACGTACGAGAACCTGGTGAGCGCCGGCGTGATCGACCCGACCAAGGTCGTGCGCACCGCGCTGCAGAACGCGGCGTCGGTCGCGGGCCTGCTCATCACCACGGAAGCGACCGTGGCCGAGCTGCCCGAGGACAAGCCCGCGATGCCGGCGATGCCCGGCGGCGGCATGGGCGGGATGGACTTCTAAGCCGGATGCGGCCTGCGCCAGCCGGGCTGGCGCAGGACTCGCACCGGCTTGGGTAGCCGGCAGGCGATGCCTGTCCGGTCTGACGTCCAGCGGCGGCTTCGCTGCTATGAGCCACATAAACAAGGGCCGGCGGAGCGATCCGTCGGCCCTTTGTTTGCATATGAAAAACCTCTAGACTGAGGTCATGGCCACGCACGCCCTCGATCCAGCCTACGAGCGCATCAGTGTCGAGGAGTTCCTCGACATGGATTTCGGCGACGCGAGAACGGAGCTCGAAGACGGGGTCATCTATATGATGGCCGGTGGCAGCGAGCAGCACGCGCGTATCTCAGGCAACATCTTCGCGTTTTTGCGGGTCCGGCTTCGCGGCACCGGATGTCGGCCATATAATTCAGACTTTGCCTTGCAGACCGCCGACTTCACTGCCCGGATCCCCGACGTGAGCATTTATTGCGGCAATCCATCGGCCCCCGAGAACGCCAGGAAGAAGCTGCTCGGCGATCCCCGGGTGGTCTTCGAGGTGCTCTCCCCCTCCACCGCCATGAAGGATCAGCGGGTCAAGCTGGAGGAATACAAGGCGCTGGCCGGTACGACCGAGATCGTCCTGGTCGATCCCGATGCCGAGCGCGTTCGCCGGGTCCATCGGACCCCCGATGGCGTGTGGCACGACGGATGGTTGCCGGAGGGCAGCGACCTGCATCTTCCGTCGCTCGACCTGACCATTCCGCACGACGAGATCTTCGCACGCGACTGAACGCGCGGGTCGCGCGTTGCGCGCGCATGGATCGATCCGCGCGCATTTCGACCGACAGTGTCATCTTCGGCTATGGCCCGATGCTTCCGCTGGTGGCGGCGGGCATCGGGGTCTGGGTGCTGCCGGGCGGCTGGCCGGTCATCGTCGTCCAGCTGGCGATCGTCTGGGCCGCGCTGATCCTGTCGTTCATCGGCGGCGTGAGGCGCGGGTTCGGCTTTGCGACGCCGGGCGCCTCCACCCCGGTCGAGATCGCCGCGGCGGTGGCCTATGTGACGATCGCCGGCCTGTCGCTGGTCGTCAGCCGGGCGGCGATCGCGGTGGCGCTGCTGGCGGCGGGCTACGCCCTGGCGGCGCTGCTCGACCGACGCGCCGCGCTCGCCGGCAATGCGCCGACGCATTTCGCGCGGCTGCGCCCGCCGCAGCTGCTGCTGGGCTGCGCCGGACTGGCGGCATGCTGGGCGTGGCTGTTGAGCGGCTGAGGCGCCTCAGCGGCCTCAGCCGTTTTTCATCGCATCGAGCAGCAGCTTGACGTCCTGACTGCGGCCGCGGGGGACGATGAGGACGTCGTTGCCGCTGGCGACGACGATCAGGTCTTCGACGCCGACCATCGCGATCTTGACCCCGTCGCTACGCGCCAGGCAATTGCGGCTGTCGAGCATCACCACCTCGCCGCCGTGCACGTTGCCCCCCTCGTCGCGTTCGCTGATCGCGTGCAGCGCGTCCCAGCTGCCGACGTCGCTCCACCCCATCGATACCGGCACCACGGCGACGCGGTCGGCCTTTTCCATGACGGCATAGTCGATCGAATCGGAGGGCGACGCCGCGAAGGCGTCCTTGTCGGGGAAGATGCGGACGCCCTCGCGCCGGGCGGCGTCTAGCGAGCGGGTGACGGCGTCCAGCATCTCGGGGCAGAAGGTGCGCAGCGCCTCGACGAAGGCATCGGCGCGGAAGAGGAAGATGCCGCCGTTCCAGGCATAATCGCCCGACGCGACCATTTCCTGCGCGACGTCGCGCTTCGGCTTCTCGACGAACCGGGCGGCGCGGTGGACGCCCGGCGCGATGGCGTCGCCGACCCGGATATAGCCGTATCCGGTTTCCGGCGCGTCGGGCGTGATGCCGAAGGTGACGAGCCAGCCGTCGTCGACCATCGGATGCGCGGCGCGGATCGCGGCGTGGAAGGCGTCGACGTCGTTGATGACATGATCGGACGGCATGACCAGCAGCGCGCTGTCGGCGGGCGCGGTGAGCGCCGCCAGCGCGATGGCGGGGGCGGTGTTGCGCCCCATGGGCTCCAGGATCAGCGCCTGCGCCGGCATCCCGGCGCTGGTCAGCTGCTCCTCCAGCTCGTCGGCGTGAGCGGCGTTGGCGACGACGATCGGCTCTGCGAAGCCCTCACCCCTGGCGCGCCCCGCGGTCAGTTGAAGCATGGTTTCCTCGGCGGTCAGCGAGAGGAACTGCTTGGGACGTTCCGGCCGCGACATCGGCCACAGACGGGTACCCGATCCACCCGAGAGGATCACCGGCACGATGTTCGACAATGATTTTCCCCCTGACGACCTGCCTCGATCGCGACCGCCATAACGGATCGGAGCGCGACATGCTCCCCGCTCTTCAACCTTTATTTGCCATTTCCGGCGATAGCGGAGGTGCCCCTCGTCGCCCGCAGGATCCCGTTTCCGGATGGTTCGCCTTTTCAAGCATTACGTGCCGAACGCGGTGCTCCTGCTGGGCGTGCTGGACTTCGCGCTGCTGCTGATGGCGGCGGAGGCGGGATGGCAGGTCCGCGCATGGCAGATCGGCATGGACCCGGAGAGCCTGCACACCCGCATCCCGCAGCTGCTGTCCTTCGCGATCCCGTTGCAGGTCGCGATGGTGGCGGTGGGCGCCTATGGCCCCGGGGCACTGCGATCGGTGCGGTTCGCGACCTCGCGCCTGCTGGTCGCGGTGTCGCTGGGCATCATCTTCCTGTCGGTGATCTTCTTCCTGCTGCCCGCGATCACCTTCTGGCGATCCAACCTGTTCTACGCGATGGTCGTGTCGATATCGGCGCTGATCGCGATCCGGCTGGCGGCGGGCAGCGTCATCGGGGGCGAGGCGCTGCGCCGGCGTGTCGTCGTGCTGGGGGCGGGGCCGCGCGCGGCGCGGATCAGGGAACTGGCGGCGCGGCCGGGGGCGAACTTCTCGGTCGCGGGCTATGTCGCGATGGAGACGCCGGAGGTGATCGTCGGCGAGGCACGGCCGCGCGACGCGATCGCCAATCTGGCCGACCACGTGCTCGCGCTGCGCGCGTCCGAGGTGGTGCTGGCGATCGAGGAGCGCCGCAACGCGCTGCCGCTCGGCGACCTGCTGCGGGTGAAGACCACCGGGGTGGTGGTCTGCGAGATCTCCACCTTCCTGGAGCGCGAGACGGGGCGGGTCGACCTGCAGAGCGTCCATCCGTCCTGGCTGATCTTTTCCGATGGCTTCTCGTCGGGGCGTTTGCTGTCCGCCGCGGCCAAGCGCGCGTTCGACATCGTCGTCAGCCTGCTGTTGCTGGCGATGTCGCTGCCGCTCGTCCTGCTCGCCGCCGTCGCGATCCGCATCGAGACGTCGGGTGCCGCGCTGTACCGTCAGCGGCGGGTGGGGCTGTACGGGCAGACGTTCGAGATCGTGAAGCTGCGCTCGATGCATGTCGGCGCGGAGGCGGCGGGATTTCCGGTGTGGGCGGCGCAGGACGATCCGCGGATCACGCGCGTCGGTCGCCTCATCCGCAAGGTGCGGATCGACGAACTGCCGCAATGCTGGAGCGTGTTGAAGGGCGAGATGAGCTTCGTCGGCCCGCGGCCCGAGCGACCCGAGATCGTCGCCGAGCTGTCGCGCGCGATCCCCTTCTACGCCGAGCGGCATATGGTGAAGCCGGGGATCACCGGCTGGGCGCAGATCAACTATCCCTACGGCGCGTCGATCGAGGATGCGCGCCACAAGCTGGAATACGACCTGTATTACGCCAAGAACTACTCGCCCTTCCTCGACCTGTTGATCCTGGTGCAGACGCTGCGGGTGATCCTGTGGCCGGAAGGTGCGCGCTGACATGGTGAGCGCGACCGCGGTCATCTGGATCCACGCGCTGGTGGCGCTGCTGTTCTGCGGCGTGGTGGCGACCTATCCGCGGACGCAGGCGCTGTCGGTGCCGCGGTGGCTGATGCTGACCGCGGTCGCCGCCAGTGCGGCATGGGCGCTGTCGACGGCGGGGATCAGCAGCCATGACGTCGCCACGCGCGCGGCGGGGGCGGCGCGCGATCTCGCCTGGCTCGCGGTGCTGGCGGTCGTCGCGCGCGCGGCGGACGGTGGGGCGGCGCGGGCGCGGCTGGGCGTCTATGCAGCGACCGCTGGCTGCATCCTGCTCGCCGCGGCCACGGCGATCGCCGCCGAGCTGGCCCCGGATGCGCATACGACCGCGCTGCTCGAGTCGACCGCGCTGACGCTGCGGATGCTGGGGACGGTATCCGCGCTGGTGCTGGTGCAGCGCGCCTCGATCGAGGAGGGGGCGTCGGGGCGCCAGGTGGTCGTCGCGGCGCTGGCGCTGATGTGGACGACCGACCTGACGATCGACCTGCTGGCATGGATCATCGAGGCGCGCCCGGCGGTGCTGACGGTCGCGCGCGGCGCGGTGATGGTGGCGGTCGCGCCGCTGATCGCCTTCGCCGCGCACCGCGGGGACGAGGGGACGATCCGCGCCTCGCGCACGATCACGCTGCGCGCCATCGTGGCGGTCTGCGTCGGGCTGTATGTCGTCGTCAGCGGGATCGTGATGGGCTATCTCGGCTCCCTGGCGGGCGAGAATGCGCGGACGGTGCAGACCGCGTTCGTCTTCGGCAGCGCGGCCAGCACGCTGACGCTCGCCTCCACCCCCTGGCTGCGCGGGTGGGCGAAGGTGGTGGTCGCCAAGCATCTGTTCCGTCACCGCTACGATTATCGCACCGAATGGCTGCGCTTCACCGACACGCTGGGGGTGCCCGGCGGAGCGGCCGAGGCGCTGGAGGTGCGCGTCATCAAGGCGATGGCGGACATGACCGCCTCGCCCGCGGGCGTGCTGCTGACGGTACGCGACGGGGCGCTGGCCGCGCGCGCCGCGTGGCGGTGCGACGAGGCGCCGGACCGTGCGGGCAGCGAGGCGCTGGTCGATCATCTCCAGACGTCGCGCCGGATCGTCGATCTGGATGCCATACGCGCCGGAGACTCCGGTGACGCCGAGGCCGGGTTGATCCCGGCGTGGCTGCGCGAGTGGGAGGCGGCATGGGCGCTGATCCCGCTGATCCATGTCGACCGGCTGGTGGGGGCGATCGCGCTGGCGCGTCCGCCGCTGGCCCGTGCGCTCGACTGGGAGGATTTCGACCTGCTGGGCGTCGCGGGGCGGCAGGTGGCGAGCTATCTGGCGGAGGACGGTGCGCACGGCGCACTTGCGGAGGCGCAGCGGTTCGAGGAGTTCAACCGCCGCTTCGCGTTCATCCTGCATGACATGAAGAACCTGGTCAGCCAGATGGCGCTGGTGGCGCGCAATGCGGAGCGGCACGCCGACAATCCCGCATTCCGTGCCGACATGATCGCGACGTTGCAGGACACCGCGCAGCGCATGACGACGCTGCTGGCGCGCCTGTCGCAGCGGCCCGCGGGGAGCGCAGGGAGCGAGCGCGGCGCGGTATCGCTCGACGAACTGGCACGGCGGCTCGCGACGGGGCGCCGCGCGCAGCACCCGGTAACGGTAACGGCGACGGGCGACGGCGCGACCTGGGCGCTGGCCGATCGTGCGGCGCTGGAGACGGTCCTGGGGCACCTGATCCAGAATGCGGTGGAGGCGAGCCCGGCCGACGTGGCGGTCACGCTGACGGTGGCGCAGCGGGGCGGCGAGGGGATCATCGCGGTCACGGATCGTGGCGCGGGGATGGCGCCGGCCTTCGTACGCGACGGGCTGTTCCGCCCGTTCGTCTCCAGCAAGCCGACCGGCTTCGGGCTGGGCGCCTTCGAGGCGCGGCAGCTGGTGCAGGCGATGCAGGGCCGGCTGGAGGTGGAGAGCCGCGAAGGGGTGGGGACGACGTTCCGCGTCGTCCTGCCGCGCGCCGAAGAGATGGAGGAGGCGGCATGAGTGAGGCGAAGCCGGCGCTGCTGATCGTCGAGGACGACCTGGGGCTCCAGCGACAATTGCGCTGGGCGTACGAGGGGTATGAGGTGGTCGTGGCGAGCGATCGTGCCACCGCGATCGAGGCGCTACGCCTCCACGAGCCGCAGGTGGTGACGCTCGACCTGGGGCTGCCGCCCGATCCCGACGGCACGACCGAGGGGCTGGCGACGCTGGCCGAGATCGTGGCGCTGAAGCCGGATACGAAGGTGATCGTCGCCTCCGGCCACGGCGCGCGGGACTCCGCGGTGGCCGCCATCGCGGGCGGGGCATGGGATTTCTATCAGAAGCCGATCGATATCGACCAGCTCGGGCTGATCGTGGCACGCGCCTTTCACGTCCAGGCGCTGGAGGCCGAGAACCGCCGACTGGCGGCACGGGTCGAGGGGAGCGAGGGGCTGGGCGGGCTCATCACCGCCGCGCCCGAGATGCTGAAGGTGACGCGTACGATCGAACGGCTGGCGCGCGCGGACATCACGGTCATGCTGCTGGGGGCGAGCGGCACCGGCAAGGAGGTGCTGGCGCGCGGGCTGCACGACGCCTCGGCGCGCCGCGACCGGCCCTTCGTCGCGATCAACTGCGCCGCGATCCCCGAGACGCTGCTGGAAAGCGAGCTGTTCGGGCACGAAAAAGGCGCGTTCACGGGGGCGGTGAAGACCACGCCGGGCAAGATCGAACAGGCCGACGGCGGTACGCTCTTCCTGGACGAGATCGGCGACGTGCCGCTGCCGTTGCAGGTAAAGCTGCTGCGCTTCCTGCAGGAACGCGTGGTCGAGCGGATCGGCGGGCGCAAGGCCATCGCGGTCGACACGCGGATCGTCTGCGCGACGCATCAGGATATCGACGCGATGGTCGCCGATGGCCGGTTCCGCGAGGACCTTTACTATCGGCTGGCGGAGATCGTGGTGCGAATCCCGTCGCTGGCGGCGCGATCCGGCGATGCGGCGCTGCTGGCGCGGCACTTTCTGGCGAAGTTTGCGCGCGCCTCGGGAAGCGGCGTCACGGGGTTTTCGGCGGATGCGCTGGCGGCGATCGATGGCTGGAGCTGGCCGGGGAACGTGCGCGAGCTGGAAAATCGCGTGAAGCGGGCGGCCATCATGGCGGAGGGGAAGCTCGCCACCGCGATCGACCTCGATCTGGCAGAGCCGGCAGCGGGCGCGATGCCGCTCAACCTGCGCGCCGCGCGCGAAGTGGCGGATCGCGCTGCGATCCGGCGCGCGCTGGCGCACGCGGACGGCAATATTTCGGGCACGGCGAGGCTGCTGGGGGTGAGCCGGCCGACCCTGTACGACCTGCTCAAGGGCTATGACCTGCATGCGTGACAGGGCGGCGCGGCGGAAACGGACGCTGTTGCGCTGGTGGCCGGTGGCGATGGTGGCGATCGTCGGCCTGGTCGCGGTGTGGGCGATGCGACGCCCCGCGCGCGTCGATCCGACAGTCGCGATGCGCGAGGGTCAGGCAGCGGTGGCGCGGGGGAATTACTCCGCGGCGCGCAACCACTTCCTGGCGGCTGTGCAGGCCGCGCCCGCAGACGGCGGGGCGCAGCTGGCGCTGGCGCGGACCTGGCTGCTGCTGGGGGAGGGGCTGGCAGCGCAGGGCGCGATCGATCGGGCGGCCAGCGCGGGCGTGACGCGGGAGGCGCTGGCGCCGTGGCGCGCCGCGGCAGCGCTGGCGCAGGGCGATGACCAGGGGGCGCTGACCGCCGCGCAGGCGGCCGGGGAGGCGCCGGTGGCCCTGCGCGCGAAGGCGATGGCGCTGGCCGACATGGGCGACGGGGCGGCGGGGGTGGCGACGCTGCGCGCGCTGCTGGCGCGCACGCCCGATGACGCGGCGGCGTGGACCGATCTGGGGCGCGTGCAGCTGACCCTGGGAGATGTCGGCGGCGCGACGCAGGCGGTGTCGCGCGCGGTGGCGCTGGACCGGCGCTACCCCGCGGCGCTGGTGCTGGCGGGCGAGGTGATGCGCAGCCGCTACGGCCTGATCGCGTCGCTGCCGTGGTTCGAGGCGGCGTTGCGGCTGGACGCGTATTTCCACCCCGCGCTGATCGAATATGCGGCGACGCTGGGAGACGTGGGGCGCAACGCGGACGCGCTGGCGGCGGCGCGGCGCGCGCTGGCGGCACGGCGCGACAGCCCGCAGGCGCTATATGTGCTGGCGGTCATGGCGGCGCGTGCGGGCAATATCGCATTATCGGGGCAATTGCTGGAGCGCACCGGCGGGGCGCTGGACGGATTGCCGGGCGGGCTGCTGCTGTCGGGCGGGGTCGATTATGTCGCGGGGCGCTACGAGCAGGCGGTCGTCAAGTGGCGGGCGCTGGTCGGGACGCAGCCGATGAACGTGCCCGCGCGCCGCCTGCTGGGAGCGGCGCTGCTGCGATCGGGGGATGCGGCGGGCGCGCTCGACGTGCTGCGTCCGATCGCGCTGCGTGCCGATGCCGACAGCTACACGCTGGGGCTGGTCGGGCGCGCGTTCGAGGCGCAGGGAAAGCGCGACTGGGCGGCGCGCTTCCTCGACCGCGCGGCCGATCCCGTGGCGGCCATGGCGGCGCCGTTCGGACAGGACGACAGCACCGCCGTGCTGGCGCAGGCCGTGGTGGAGGCGCCGGGCGATCCGCGCGCCGCGGTGTCGCTGATGCGCGGGCTGCTGGAGCAGGGGCGCACGGGCGAGGCGCTGGAGGGTGCGCAGGCGCTAGTCCGACAGTCGCCCGGCGCGCCCGCGGCGCATGTGCTGGAGGGCGACGTGCTGATGGCGCAGCGCCGGGCCGGCGCCGCCGCGTCGAGCTACGCGCGCGCCGCCGATCTGCGCTTCGACCAGCCGGTCATGCTGCGACTGGTGGAGGCGCGCGTGCTGGCGGGGAATGCCGCGGGGGCGGCCGATACGCTGGCGCTGTACCTGGCGCAGAACCCGCGCGATATCGTCGCGCGGCGGGCGCTGGCCGGGTTGCAGAGCGCGGCGGACGACGACGATGCGATCGATACGCTGGAGCGGCTGCGCGGCGATCTGGGCGGGCGCGACGCGTTGCTGCTGGCGGGACTGGCCGACGCCTATGTCGCGGCGGGCGATCCGGCGTCGGCGCTGCCGATCGCGCGTGCCGCCTACCGCCTTCAACCGATGAGCAGGCGGGCGAGCCACGCCTGGGGCGCGGCGCTGTCGGCGAGCGGCGACGGCGCGCGCGGCGCGACGCTGCTCGAGAAGGCCGCGGCGATCACACCGGCGGGTTGAGCCGTCCGCGCCGGACGCGTAGCGGAAGGGGGATGACCGACCCGATGGACCGTATCGCCGCCGCGCTGGAGCGGCTGTCGCCCCCCCCGCCGCCGCAGGCGGACGCGACCGCGCACCCCGCCTATGTCTGGCGCGAAGGCGCGCTGGTGGCGGCGCGGGACTTTCGTCCGCTGCCGATGGACATGCTGCACGGGGTGGAGGCGCAGAAGGACGCGCTGGTCGCCAACATGCGGCGGCTGGCGGCGGGGCATGCCGCGCAGGACGCGCTGTTGTGGGGCGCGCGCGGCACCGGCAAGTCGGCGCTGGTCAAGGCGGCGGTCGCGCAGGTCCAGCGTGACGGCGGCGCGATCGCGCTGGTGGAGGTGGCGGCGGATCGGCTCGACACGCTGCCGCGGCTGTTCGATGCGCTGGCACCGGCACCGCGCGCCTTTGCGGTGTTCCTCGACGACCTGGGCTTCGATGCGGCGGCGGATGCGCGTGTCCTGCGCTCGCTGCTGGAAGGCGGGGCGGAGGCGCGGCCCGCCAACGTGCGGCTGATCGTGACATCGAACCGCCGCCACCTCGTCACCCGCGACATCCGCGAGCAGGAGAGCGCGATCAACCCGCGCGATTCCATCGACGACCAGATGGCGCTGGCGGATCGCTTCGGGCTCAGCCTGGGCTTTCACGTGGTCGATCAGGACGGCTATTGCGCGATCGTGCGCGGCTATGCCGAGCGCTACGGGCTGCCCTTCGACGCGGCGGACGCGATCCAATGGGCGACGCGCCGCGGCAGCCGGTCGGGGCGCGTCGCGTGGCAATATGTCGTCGAGCTGGCCGGGCGCGAAGGAAAAGCGCTGGTGTGACAAGGCGCTGCGCCGCATAGCGCCGCGATGGTCAAGACCCCTCACGAACTGGCGCTGATGCGCGTCTC
Source organism: Sphingomonas adhaesiva (assembly GCF_036946125.1). Lineage (NCBI taxonomy): Bacteria > Pseudomonadati > Pseudomonadota > Alphaproteobacteria > Sphingomonadales > Sphingomonadaceae > Sphingomonas > Sphingomonas adhaesiva. The sequence goes on along the minus strand of NZ_JAQIJT010000002.1, from coordinate 1,087,851 downwards.
CGGCCGGCTGCTGGCGTCCGTGTTCGAGATGCTGGACCGCACCACGCTGTCCGGCATGTCGACGCTGGCGGTCAACGATCTGGTCGAGCGGTACATCACCGACGATCTGGCCGCGCGTCCCGCCAGCAAGGGGCAATATGATTTCCCCTTCGTCCTGAACTGTTCGATCAATCAGGTCGTGTGCCACGGCGTGCCGGATGCGGCGGAGATCATCCGCGACGGCGACATCGTCAACCTGGATATCACGCTGGAAAAGGGCGGCTTCATCGCCGATTCCAGCAAGACCTATATCGTCGGCGAGGTGCCGCCCGCCACGCGCCGGCTGGTGAAGGTGGCACAGGACGTCATGTGGAAGGGCATTGCCGCGGTGCGCCCCGGCGCGCGGCTGGGTGATGTGGGCGCGGCGATCGAGCGGCATGCGAAGAAGAACGGCTATTCGGTGGTGCGCGAGTTCTGCGGTCACGGCATCGGGCGCGAGATGCACGAGGAGCCGGAGGTGCTCAACTTCGGGCGGCCGGGCACGGGTGTCGTGCTGCGCGAGGGCATGGTGTTCACGGTCGAGCCGATGGTGAACCAGGGGACGCGGCGCACGGTGACGCGCGACGACGGCTGGACGGTCGAGACCGCGGACGGGAAGCTGTCGGCGCAGTTCGAGCATACCGTCGCGGTGACCGCGACCGGGGTGGAGGTACTGACGCTGCGCGCGGGGGAGCGGGTGACAAGGTAGCTCCCGTCCCGTTCGCTCAGGCCGAACGGAGGTTGGATCGGGGATCCTGCGATTCAGGCCATCCCCTCGACCATCTCGGCCAGTTCCAGCCAGCGCATCTCTGCCGCGTCCTTTTCCTCGCGCAGCGCCGCGACCTCCTTCGACAGGCGGTCGAAGGTGGCGAAGTCGCGCATGTAGAGCGCGGGGTCGGCGAGCTTCGTCTCGGCCGCGGCCACCTCGGCATCGATCGCCTCGATCCGTTTGGGCAGCAGGTCGAAGTCGCGCTGGTCCTTGTAGCTGAGCTTCGCGCGCGACGGCGGCGGCGGGGGCGGGGGCGGGGCGGCAGCGGGTTTCGACGCGGCCGACTTGCGCGGTTCGTGGCGGCGGGTGCGCTTGGCCTCCCAATCCTCGTACCCGCCAGCGACGACGTCGACCGTGCCCGAGCCGTCCAGCCCGAGCGTGACCGTCACCGTGCGGTCGAGGAAGTCGCGGTCGTGGCTGACGATCAGGACGGTGCCGCCGTAATCCGCGATCACCTCCTGCAACAGGTCGAGCGTTTCCAGGTCGAGGTCGTTGGTCGGCTCGTCGAGCACCAGCAGGTTGGACTCGCGCGCGAACTCGCGTGCCAGCAGGAGGCGCGAGCGCTCGCCACCCGACAGCGTACCCACCTTCGCCTCGGCCAGATTGGGGTCGAAGAGGAATTCCTTGAGATAGCCGTGCAGGTGCTTGCGCACCCCCAGCACGTCGATCCACTCGCCGCCGTCGGCCAGCACCTCGCGCACCGTCTTGTGCGGCGCCATCAGGCTGCGCTGCTGGTCGATGACGATGCCGTCGAGCGTCTTCGCGCGCTTCACCTGACCGCTGTCGGGCTCGATTTCCCCGGTCAGCAGCTTGAGCAGCGTCGACTTGCCCGCGCCGTTGCGCCCGACGATGCCGATGCGGTCGCCGCGCGCGACGCGCAAGGTCAGGTCGCGGATGATCGTGCGGTCGCCGTAAGCCTTCGTGACATGCTCGGCGTCGATCACGATCTTCGTCTTGACGTCGTCGGACGCGACCTGGAGCGCGGCGGCGCCCTGCGGCCCCATCATCGCGGCGCGCTCGGCGCGCATGTCCTTCAGCTTCGCCAGGCGGCCCTGGTTGCGACGGCGACGGCCCGTCACGCCGCGCTGGAGCCAATGTTCCTCGATCTTCAGCTTCGCGTCGAGCCGCTGCGCATTGCGCTCCTCCTCGGCATAGACCGCCTCGGTCCAGGCATCGAAGCCGCCGAACCCGACCTCCGCCCGGCGCAGCTGCCCGCGATCCATCCACAAGGTCTGCTTCGTCAGGCGCGTGAGGAAGGTGCGGTCGTGGCTGATGACGACGAAGGCGCCGGTGAAGCGCTTGAGCCAATCCTCCAGCCACTCGATCGCGGCGATGTCGAGGTGGTTGGTCGGCTCGTCGAGCAGCAGGATGTCGGGATCCATCGCCAGCGCGCGGACGATCGCGGCGCGGCGGCGCTCCCCGCCCGATGCGGTCGCCGCCTCGCGCGACAGGTCGATGCCGAGCTGGCCGGCGATCGCCTCCGCCTCGTACCGGGCGGGGGCGCCGGCGCCGTCGAGGACGTAATCCTCCAGCGTGGCGAAACGGGACACGTCGGGGTCCTGCTCCAGCATGACCACCTTCGTGCCGGGCACGATCGCGCGGCGACCCTCGTCGGCCTCGATCGCGCCCGCGATCAGCCGGAGCAGCGTGGACTTGCCCGCACCGTTGCGCCCGATCAGCGCCAGCCGGTCGCGCGCGCCGATATAGACGTTCAGGTGCCGGAACAGCCAGCCGGAGCCCTGAACGACGCCGAGATTCTCGTAAGCAAGAAGGGGTGCAGCCATCGCGCGCACCTAGGGCGTGAGGCCCGATCCGGCAACCGCGGCGGCGCCGCGACGTTGTTGGGGCCATTCGACGGGTCGCGACCATTCACAGGCTGTTCAACGCGCCCCGCCTATGCCAGCAATCGTGAGAATGCCGATGTCCCTCCTCCCTATCGTCCTTGCCGGGGCCGGTGCCGTCGTGGCGCCCGCTGCTCCCGTGGCGGCGGCGGGCGTGGAGCAGGAGCGCGACGGACTGGCCGCATTGCAGGCGACGCGGCAGGGCCGCATCCTGCCGCTCAAGGAGATCGAGCGGCGCGTGGTGCCGCAGATGAAGGGCGCGCAGTATATCGGTTTCGACCTGGAGATGCCGAGCGGCATCTACACGCTGAAGTTCCTGCGCGAGGGCGAGGTGATCTGGGTCGACGTCGACGGCCGCTCGGGGCAGGTGATCGGCCGGACCGGCCGCTAGATCTAACAGGACAGGGAGACGATATGCGCGTGCTCATCGTGGAGGACGAGCCGAACCTCGGCCAGCAGCTGAAGGCGACGCTGGAGGGAGCGGGCTATGCCATCGACCTCGCCACCGACGGCGAGGAAGGGCATTTCCTGGGCTCTACCGAGAGTTACGATGCGATCGTGCTCGACCTGGGGCTGCCCGAGATCGACGGGCTTACCGTCCTCGACCGCTGGCGCAAGGAGGGGAAGACGACCCCGGTGCTGGTGCTGACCGCGCGCGACAGCTGGTCCGACAAGGTCGCCGGGCTGGACGCGGGCGCCGACGACTATGTCGCCAAGCCGTTCCAGACCGAGGAACTGATCGCCCGCCTGCGCGCGCTGATCCGGCGTGCGTCGGGCAACGCCTCCTCCGAGCTGACCGCGGGCGACGTTCGCCTCGACACGCGCTCGGGCAAGGTCACGCGCGCGGGCGAGCCGGTGAAGCTGACCGCGCAGGAATACAAGCTGCTCAGCTACCTGCTGCATCACAAGGGCAAGGTGGTGAGCCGGACGGAGCTGATCGAGCATATCTACGATCAGGATTTCGACCGCGATTCGAACACGATCGAGGTGTTCGTGACGCGCATCCGCAAGAAGCTGGGCCAGGACGTCATCACGACGATCCGTGGGCTCGGCTACAGCCTGGACGACCCGGACGCCTGATCGCGTGACGTCCGATCGAGATATGACGGCGCCGGACACCATCGCGCTGCGCGCGCGCGGGTCGCTGTCGCGGCGCATGATCCTGATCGCGGCGCTGTGGATTTCGCTGCTCCTGGCGGGCGGCGGGTTCGCGCTGGACCGCGTGCTGGCGGCGGCGGTGACGCGCAACGCCGACGATCAGCTGGAATATGTGCTGCGATCATTGCTCGTCTCGGCCGAAATCGGGCCGGAGGGTGAGGTGATCTTCAACCGGGAACCCGCGGATCAGCGGTTCCTGGAGCCCTATTCGGGGCTGTATTGGCAGGTGTCGGCGCCGGGGCGGGAGGCGTTTCCCTCGCGCTCGCTGTGGGACCGGCTGCTGGCGTACGGTGCACCGCACGACGATCGCACCGTCCACAGCTACGACAGCACGCAATTTCGCGACGAGAAGCTGCGCATCGTCGAGCGCGACGTGAAGCTGCCTGGCTCGGCGGTGCGCTGGCGGTTCCAGGTCGCGTCGAGCCGCGAGGGGCTGGACGCGCAGATCGGCATCCTGCGGCGGACGCTGGTGCGCAGTTTCGTGCTGCTGGGCGTGGGGCTCATCATCCTGGCGGCGTTGCAGACGTTCTACGGGCTGTGGCCGCTGCGCAAGGTAAGGCTGGAGATCGCGAAGATGCGCGCGGGTCGTGCCAACCGCATCGTCGGCGACATGCCGCTGGAGGTGCTGCCGCTGGTCGAGGAGCTGAACGCGCTGGTCGCGCACAACGAGACGCAGGCGGAGGAGGCGCGGCGCCACGCCGGGAACCTGGCACATGCGCTCAAGACGCCGCTGACGGTCATCATGAATGCCGCCACCGCGCAGTCCGACGATCTGGCCGACACCGTGATCCGCGAGGCGCGCACGATGCGCCGGCAGGTCGACCACCATCTGGCGCGCGCGCGCGCGGTGGGGCGGCGGGGATCGGCGCACAGCCGCGCGGAGGTATGGCCCAGCGTGGAGTCGGTCGAGCGCGCGGTGCGGCGGCTCTATCCGCATGTCCGTATCGACATGGACGGCGGCAAGGGCCTGATCGCGCATATCGAGCGTCAGGATCTGGACGAGATCATGGGCAATCTGGTCGAGAACGCCGCCAAATACGGCGGCGGCAGCGTGTTCGTGACGGTGGGAGCGCAGGCCGGTTTCGTCGAGATCATGGTCGAGGACGACGGCATGGGCATCCCGGAGGCGGATCGCATCCGGATCTTCGATCGCGGGGTGCGGCTTGACACGGGGAAGCCGGGGACCGGGCTGGGTCTCGCGATCGTGCGCGACGTGGCGGAGATCTACGACGGGACGGTGACGCTGGAGGAAAGCGAGGACCTGGGCGGGTTGCTGGTGCGGCTGCGGTTGCCGATGGCGGGGTGAGAGTGCCGACTACGGTCAGACGGCATCCGTCATTGCGAGCGTGGCGACGCCATCCAGTGGTCCGCTCGGTGCCCCGGATTGCTTCGCTTCGCTCGCAATGACGATGGTCGGGGGGTCAGTGCTTCACCGCCAGATCGGTGAACTGTTCGTTGCGGCTGACGATCTCGTACACGGGTTGCCCGACGCAGGACTTCTCGCCCGCGGCCTTCGTGGCGGGGTCGCGCTTGTCCTCGACCAGGACCTGCTGCCCCTTCGCGCTGAAGGCGCGCGGGCCGTCGCCGTCGTTGCCGTCGATCATCCCGCACACCGTCGTCCCGCCGATGAGGCGGACCGCGGTGAAGGTGGATGTCTTGCCGCCGGGGACGCCCTGTACCGCCATCATGCCGGCGCGCGCCGCCTTCACGAGCTTCGCATCGGCATAGGTGTCGCCGCCATCGTCGCACGCGGCGAGGAGGGCGAGGGGGAGGATGAGCGCGCGGCGGGTCATGCGGGGAGTGTGGCGGGGCTGATCCCCGGCCGCAAGTGTTCGTCGCAACGCCCTACTCGTCATTCCCGCGAAGGCGGGAATCCATAAACGCCGCCGTGTCGCTTGCTTCCATGACCTGCGCGTCTGGATCCCCGCCTCCGCGGGGATGACGTTGCTTTTTGAGGCGAGTGCGCCGCTCAGCGCTCGCTGAGATAATAGCGATCGGTCGCGTTCAGGGCGTCGTCCAGCTCGTAGACGATCGGTTGGCCGGTGGGGATTTCCAGCCCCGTGATCTCGTCGTCGGGGATGTTCGACAGATGCTTCACCAGCGCGCGCAGCGAGTTGCCGTGGGCCGAGATCAGCACGCGCTGGCCGTCCTTCAGCGCGGGCGCGATGCGCTGTTCCCAATAGGGCAGGACGCGCGCGATCGTGTCCTTCAGGCTTTCGGTCGCGGGGATGGCGATACCGGCGTAGCGACGGTCGGACGACAGGTCGAACTCGCTGCCCGCGTCGAGCGGGGGCGGGGGGATGTCGAAGCTGCGGCGCCAGATATGGACCTGCTCGTCGCCGTGCTTCGCCGCGGTCTCCGCCTTGTCGAGCCCGGTCAGGCCGCCATAGTGACGCTCGTTGAGGCGCCAGTCCTTCTCGACCGGCAGCCACAGCCGGCCCATCGCCTCCAGCGCGAGGTTCAGCGTCTTGATCGCGCGGGTCTGCAGGCTGGTGAAGGTCTGGTCGAAGTCGAGGCCCTTCGCCGCCATCAATTCGCCCGCGGCACGCGCCTCCGCGACGCCCTTTTCGGTGACGTCGACGTCCCACCAGCCGGTGAAGCGGTTCTCCAGGTTCCAGGCGGACTGGCCGTGGCGGATCAGGACGAGCGTGGGCATTCAGTTTTCCCCTAGATCGAGCATGAAGAACTGGTTGTGCGGGCTGGCCGCGTAATCGGCGAAGGGCGGGCAGGAGACGAAGCCGGCGCGACGGTACAGCGCCAACGCAGCGTCATAAGCGGCGGTGGTGCCGGTTTCGAGGTAGAGCCGGCGATAACCGCGCGCCCGCGCGGTGGCGACGATGCGGTCCAGCACCGCACGACCAGCGCCCTTGCCGAGATAGTCGGGGGCGGCGCGCATCGACTTCACCTCGCCGCTGGTGGCGTCGAGCTGCTTGAGCGCCCCCATGCCGGCCAGCGTGTCGCCGTCCCAGGCGGACAGGAAGGTGATGTCAGGCCCGCTCAGCGCATCGGCGTCGAGCGCGAAGGCGAACCCGTGGGGCACGTTGCCGTGCTGTTCGGCGACATGCGCGCGCAGCAGGTCGGCCAGCGCCGGATTGTTCGGATCGTCGACACGCACGTCCATCGCCTTGCCCCCCTTCGCGTGTCGCTCTAGCGAATGGAGCGAACGAGACAACAGGAGAGGGCGATGACGATCCAGCGCCGCACCATCGTGCATGACGGCCCCGGCGGGCGGTTCGAGGGCGTATTCGCATGGGACGACGCGCGGGCCGGGGCGCGGCCCGGCGTGCTCGTGATCCCCAACGTGCTCGGCCAGAAGGAGTCCGACAACCGCAAGGCGGAGGATCTGGCCGCGCTCGGCTATGCCGCGTTCGCCTGCGACGTCTTCGGACAGGGAAAGCGCGGCGAGCCGGGGCCCGACATGGCCCGCTATATGAACGAAATGAATGCGGATCGGGCGCTGCTGCGCGACCGGCTGGCGACGAGCCTGGCGGTGCTGAAGGCGCAGGACGAGGTCGATGCGGCGAAGACCGCGGCGATCGGCTTCTGCTTCGGCGGCAAATGCGTGCTCGATATGGCGCGCGCGGGGCTGGAGACGCTGGGCGGGGTCAGCTTCCACGGGGTCTACGACCGGCCGGATTATGCGGCGGTCGACCCGATCGCGATGAAGCTGCTGGTCTGTCACGGCTGGGAGGACCCGCTGGCGCCGCCCGCGACCACCGTCGCGCTGGCGCAGGAGCTGACCGCCGCGAAGGCCGACTGGCAGCTGCACGCCTACGGCCATGCCGGCCACGCCTTCACCGACGAAAGCCGGCGCGATTCGACCATGCCGGGCGTCGCCTACGAACCGCGCGCGGACCGGCGCAGCTGGCAGGCGATGCGCCACTTCCTGGAGGAGGTGTTCGCATGAGGACGCGGATCACGCAGATGCTGGGGATCGAGAAGCCGATCATCCAGGCGGCGATGGGCTGGATCGCGCGGTCGCCCTTGTCGTCCGCGGTGTCGAACGCGGGCGGGATGGGGATCATCGAGACGTCGTCGGGCGAGCTGGACGCGGTGCGCGACGAGATCGTCAAGATGCGCGCGCTGACGAGCAGGCCGTTCGGGGTGAACGTGGCGCAGGCGTTCGTGCGCGATCCCTCGATCGTGCAGTTCGTGATCGACCAGGGGGTGCGCTTCGTCACCACCTCCGCCGGCGATCCGATGAAATATACCGCGATGCTGAAGGCGGCGGGGCTGACCGTGTTCCACGTCGTGCCGAACCTGGCCGGTGCGCTGCGCGCGGTCGAGGCGGGGGTCGACGGGCTGATCGTCGAGGGCGGCGAGGGCGGCGGGTTCAAGAACCCCAGGGACGTCTCCACGATGGTGCTGGTGCCGCAGGTGGTCGCCGCGGTCGACGTGCCGGTGGTCGCGGCGGGCGGGATCGTCGACGGGCGCAGCATGGCCGCGGCGTTCGCGCTGGGCGCCGAGGGGATATTGATGGGCACGCGGATGCTGACCGCGACGGAATGTCCGGTGCACGACAACTGGAAACGGGCGATCATCGCGGCGGACACGACCGATACCGTCTTCCTCAACCGCGCGGGCCCGGGGCCGGCGCTGCGTGCGCTACGGACGGAGCGGACGACGCGGATCGAGCGCGAGGGGGCGCCGGACGGGATCTTCGCGGAGTTCGCGAACACGCAGGCGGTCTATTTCGGTGGCGACCTGGAGGCGGGGGTTGCGCTGACCGGGCAGGTCGCGGGGCGGATCGAATCGGTGAAGCCGGTCGCGGAGATCTTCGAGGAGACGATGCGCGAATATGCCGAGGTGGTGGCGGGAATGCCGCGATAACGGGCAGGAGGAGCCGACTAGGCCTTCGCGGCCGCCCGGTGATGGCGGATCACCTCGTCGATGATGAAGCGGAGGAACTTCTCAGAGAATTCCGGGTCCAGCTCGGCATCCTCGCTCAGCGCGCGCAGGCGGGCGATCTGCGCCTCCTCGCGGCCGGGATCGGCGGCGGGGAGGCCGGTGGCGGCCTTGTGCTCGCCGACCGCCTGCGTGATCTTGAACCGCTCCGCGAGCAGGCAGACGAGCGCGGCGTCGATATTGTCGATGCTCTTGCGATAGCGCTTCAGCGTCTCGTCGGTCATGCCCGCCTCCCCATGGATCACGCGCGCCTCATGCGGGCATGACGCCGTCAGGGCAAGCCTGCGCTTGCCTTGCGCGCCGTCCCGCCGCAAAGGGCGGGGCACATGATCGCCTCGCTCCACCGCCTCCCCGGCCATGCGCCGTCGCTCGACCCGATGATCGGGCTGGTCGCGCGCGACATGGAACAGGTCAATGCCGTGATCGTCGAGCGGATGCAGTCGGAGATCCCGCTGATCCCCGAGCTGGCCGGGCATCTGATCGCGGGCGGCGGCAAACGGCTGCGCCCGATGCTGACGCTCGCGAGCGCGCGGCTGGTGGGGTATGACGGCGACCGGCACCACCTGCTCGCCGCGGCGGTGGAGTTCATCCATACCGCGACGCTGCTGCACGACGACGTGGTCGACGGCTCCGACCTGCGCCGCGGCAAGCGCACCGCCAACATCATCTGGGGCAACCCGGCCAGCGTGCTGGTGGGCGATTTCCTGTTCTCGCGCTCTTTCGAGCTGATGGTGGCGGGCGGGAGCCTGCGCGCGCTGGAGATCCTGTCCAACGCCTCGGCGGTGATCGCGGAGGGCGAGGTGAACCAGCTGACCGCGGTGCGCCGCGTCGACCTGGCGGAGGAGCGCTACCTCGACATCATCGGGGCGAAGACCGCGGCGCTGTTCGCGGCGGCGTGCCGCGTCGCGCCGGTGATCGCCGGCCGCTCCGCCGCGGAGGAAGCGGCGCTGGATGCGTACGGGCGCTATCTGGGCATCGCGTTCCAGCTGGTCGACGACGCGATCGACTATACCAGCGACGCCGGGACGATGGGCAAGGACGCGGGCGACGACTTCCGCGAAGGCAAGATGACGCTGCCGGTGATCCTGGCCTATGCGCGCGGCGACGAGGGCGAGCGCACGTTCTGGCGCGATGCGGTGGAGGGGCGCCGCGCGAGCGACGCGGACTTCGCGCATGCGGTGGAGCTGGTGCGGCGCAGCCGCGCGGTGGACGATACGTTCGCCCGCGCGCGGCATTACGGGCAGCGCGCGATCGAGGCGCTGGCGATCTTCGGGGACGGCGCGGTCAAGGATGCGATGGTCGAGGCGGTCGAGTTCGCGGTGGCGCGGGCTTACTGACGCCCGAAGGCGCGGCCACGCCCGCGCCGCTGGGCGAAGCCCATCGGGCGGCACGGCCGGCGGGGCGGCGCAGCCGAGCCCGTCCGACGTCACGCGGCGGCTTTGCCGTCGCGGTTCCTACGCGGAGTGACGATCGTCGCGTTTCGCCACCCTTGGCTCCTGCGTGCGCAGGAGCATGGCGGTGTCAGACCCGCGTCTCGTCCGCCAGCACGCACACACCGCCGGTCTCCACCTGGATCGTCGCGTGGCCGATGCCGAAGCGATGGTGAAGCATCTCCTGCGCGTCGTGGAGGAAGGCGTCGCCGGGATGGCCCGCGGGGATGCACAGGTGGGCGGTCAGCCCGGGCTCGGTGGTCGACATCGGCCAGATGTGGAGGTCGTGCACCTCCGCCACGCCCGGCAGCGTCGCCAGCGCGTCGCGGACGCGATCGTAGTCGACGCCGCGCGGGACGGCGGCGAGCGACATCTCCACCGTCTCGCGCAGCAGGCCCCAGGTCTGCCAGAAGATGACCGCGGCGATGACGAGGCTGACCAGCGGATCGATCCAGCCGGCGCCGGTCAGCCAGATCGCGATGCCGGCGACGACCACGCCGGCCGACACCACCGCGTCGGAGAGCATATGCAGGTACGCGCCGCGGATGTTCACGTCACCCTTGCGCCCGCGCGCGAAGAGCCAGGCGGTGAAGGCGTTGACCGCGATCCCCAGCCCCGCGACGATCGAGACCGAGAGGCCGGCGACGGGGGCGGGGGCGGGATCGCCGAACCGCTGAACCGCCTCCATCGCGATGGCGCCGATCGCGACCAGCAGCAGCAGGGCATTGGCGAGGGCGGCGAGGATCGTCGAGCCCTTCAGCCCGTAGGTAAAGCGCTTCGACGGACCGCGCCGCGCGAGCGCCGCACCGCCCCAGGCGACCGCCAGCCCCAGGACGTCGGACAGATTGTGGCCGGCATCCGCCAGCAGCGCGACCGATCCGAACGCGAAGCCGGCCACCCCCTCCGCCACGACATAGCCGAGGTTCAGTCCGATACCGATCGCGAAGACGCGGTCCCAGCGCTCCGGCGGGGTGGCGTGAACGTGGCCGTGCGAATGACCGTGACCATGATGGTCGTGATCGTGGTGGTGATGATGACCGTGGCCCATACGCGCGCTGTACTGCGGCGGCGGCGGAGCGTCACCCTTAAGGATTGGTCATGTTGGCGTGAGGCGCCTTTCGCAGTGCGTCCGTCATCCCCGCGGAGGCGGGGATCCAGATACGCTGCCGCCGGTCCATAAGCCGCACCGCCTGGGTTTCTGGATTCCCGCCTTCGCGGGAATGACGGGAGTTTCGATCAGAGGGATCAGAAGACGGCGGCGACCAGCTGGCGGAAAGCGTCGCCGCGGTGGCTGATCTCGTTCTTTTCGGGCTCGTCCATCTCGCCGAAGGTCACGTCGTGGCCGATCGGCCGGAAGGTCGGGTCGTAGCCATGGCCCTTGTCCCCGCGCGGGGGCCAGACCATCGTGCCGTCGACGCGGCCCTCGAACCATTCGACATGACCGTCGGGCCATGCCAGCGCCAGCGCGCAGATGAAATGCGCGTCGCGCGGTGCGTCGGGGATCGCGCGCAACTTGTCCTCGACCAGCTGCATCGCCATGCCGAAGTCGCGCGCCTCGCCGCCCCAGCGGGCGGAGAAGATGCCGGGATCGCCGCCCAGCGCATCCACGCACAGCCCGCTGTCGTCGGCGAGTGCGGGCAGCCCCGACAGGTCGGCCGCGGCGCGTGCCTTCAGCTCCGCGTTCATGACGAAGGTGGTGCCGGTTTCCTCGGGCTCGGGCAGGTCGAGCGCCTTGGCGGAGACGACCTCCAGCCCGTAACCCTCCAGCAGCGCGCCGATCTCGCGTACCTTGCCGGCGTTATGGCTGGCGATCACCAGCTTGCCGGGGGCGAGCTTGCGGATCGCCTGCGGCTCGGCGCCCTCTCCGCTCATGCGACCGCCTTCGCCTGCGCCGCGAAGATCTCGGCGCAACCGATGCGCGCGAGGCGCAGCAGGCGGAGCAGCGCTTCCTCGTCATAGGTGGCGTGCTCGGCGGTGGCCTGCGCCTCGGCGATATTGCCGTTTTCGAGCAGGACGAAATTGCCGTCCGCATCGGCGCCCGAATCCTCGATATAGTCGAGGTCGAGCACCGGCTGACCCTGATGGATGCCGCACGACACCGCCGCGACCTTCTGCCTGAGCGGGTCGGCGGTCAGCTTGCCCGACTGGAGCAGCCCGTCGATCGCGAGGCGCAGCGCGACCCAGGAGCCGGAGATGGCGGCGGTGCGGGTGCCGCCATCGGCCTGGATCACGTCGCAGTCGAGCGTGATCTGGCGCTCGCCCAGCAGCGCCATGTCGGTGACGGCGCGCAAGCTGCGGCCGATCAGCCGCTGGATCTCCTGCGTGCGGCCCGACTGCTTGCCCTTCGCCGCCTCGCGGCTGCCCCGCGTGTGCGTGGCGCGGGGGAGCATGCCGTATTCGGCGGTCACCCAGCCCTGACCCTTGCCGCGCAGGAACGGGGGCACGCGTTCCTCGACGGAGGCGGTGACGAGGACCTTCGTATCGCCGAACCCGATCAGCACCGACCCTTCCGCATGGCGCGTGAAGCGCGGCTCGATGGTGATGGGGCGCATCTGGTCGGGGGCGCGGCCGCTGGGGCGCATTGTCTTCTCCTGAGGGACGGAACGGACCGGCCCTAGCGAGGTTGCGCGCACCGCGCCAGCGCCTTGCGTGCCGTCAGCCCAGCACCCAGCGGCGCGCCTCCCCGACGTTCTCGAACAGGCGCAGATAGGGCTGCGTCATCAGGCGCGCGACCTGCGCGCGCATCAGCGGCACGGTCGCGGACACCGCGATCCTGCTCGCCTTGGGGATGCGCCGCATGTGGTCCATGAACGGCTCCAGCGTCTCCTGCGGCTGCGCCCCGACCGACCCCATGTCCATCAGCAGGCGATAGCCGGAACGGAAATCGGCGGCGACGAAACCGCGCATGTAATCGTTACCGTAGGACAGCACGTCCGCCGCGGTGAAGATGCGGTGCCACCGGACGGTCAGCAGATGCGCCTGGCGATCGAAGCTGAAATCGTAGATCATAGGTTTTCCCCGATCCCGCTTCTTTGATCCCGGTTGGTTGCTGAAAGATGAACCGCGTGGTTGAGCGGGGGCGGCGGGCGTCATACATCGCAGGGCGTGAACCGTTCGCCGCCTATCGCCGAACTGACCGATCGCGCCCGCGACATCTTTCGCCGCGTCGTCGACGGCTATCTGGCGAGCGGGCAGCCGGTGGGATCGAAGACGCTGGCGCAGGCGGGGTTGAACCTGTCGCCGGCCTCCATCCGCAACGTACTGGCGCAGCTGGAGACGCTGGGGCTGCTGGCCGCGCCGCATACCTCCGCCGGGCGCGTGCCGACCGAGCGCGGGCTGCGCCTGTTCGTCGACGGCATGATGCAGGCGCACGAGCCCTCCGCCGAGGAGCGCGCGCAGATCGAATTGCGCGCCGGGCAGCACGGGCCGGTCGAGGAAGCGCTGGCCGCCACGACTGCGGCGCTGTCCGGCCTGTCGGCCTGCGCGGGGCTGGTCATGGTGCCCAAGCGCGAGGTGGTGCTGCGCTCGATCGGCTTCGTCCCGCTCGCCGCGACGCAGGCGCTGGCGGTGCTGGTGGGGGAGGACGGTGCGGTCGAGAACCGCGTCATCGACCTGCCGATCGGGGTGACGCCGGGCGCGCTGGTCGAGGCGGGCAATTACATGACCGCGACGCTGGGCGGGCTGACGCTGGGCGAGGCGCGCGGGCGGCTGGAGCGCGAGCTGACGGCAGGGCGCAGCGCGCTGGACACCGCCGCCAGGGCGCTGGTGGAGCGCGGGCTGGCGGTGTGGAGCGAGGACGGTGCGCGGCGCCCGGTGCTGATCGTGCGTGGGCAGGGGCGGTTGCTGGACGATGCCGATGTCGCCGATGTCGAACGGGTGCGCGGGCTGCTCGACGACCTGGAGGGCAAGCAGGAAGTCGCGGCGCTGCTCGATTCGGCACGCGCGGGCGATGCGACGCGGATTTTCATCGGGGCGGAGAACAATCTGTTCGCGCTCAGCGGATCGTCGGTGATCGCCAAGCCGTTCCGCGGACATGACGGGCGCGTGGTGGGTGTCGTGGGGGTGATCGGGCCGACGCGGTTGAACTACGCGCGCGTCGTGCCCATGGTGGATTTCACCGCCGCGACACTCGCCCGCCTGATGGGCTAGACGGCGCCCGTAGAGCCAAAAGATAGGGACAGAATGACCGATACCGCAAAGCCCGCCGCGGACGACCTGCGCGACGAGACGGCCGGGGCCGCGCCCGAAGTGGCCGAGCATGATGCCGCCGCCGCCCGCATCGCCGAGCTGGAGGACCAGCTGGCGACCGCGAAGCAGGAGACGCTGTACGCGCAGGCCGACACCCAGAACGTCCGCCGCCGTGCCGAGAAGGAAGCGGCCGACGCACGCGCCTATGCCGCGACCGCGTTCGCGCGCGACGTCCTGTCGGTGAGCGACAATCTTGAGCGCGCGCTGGCCGCGATCCCCGCGGACCTGCGCGAGGACGATAAGTTCAAGGGGCTGGTCGTCGGGCTGGACGCGACGGGACGCGAACTGGCGAGTATCTTCGCGCGCCACGGCATCACCCGTATCGAGGCTATGGGCCAGCCGCTCGACCCGAACCGTCACCAGGCGATGATGGAGGTACCGAGCGATGCCGAACCCGGCACGATCGTGCAGGAAATGCAGGCCGGGTTCATGATAAAGGACCGCCTGCTGCGCCCCGCGCTGGTGGGCGTGGCGAAGAAGCCCGACTGATCGGCCGGGCGGGGCGCGTCATGTGGCGCCCCGCGGCGGCGTATGACGAAATGGTCGCCTGGCGTGCGACATGACGCTTCCTTCCCATCACGGTGGCTTCCGCTCGCTGATGTGGCCGCGTAAGTCGCCCGACATGAACGACAATCTCTGCGCCGAGCGCCCGACCTTCGTCACCCACCTCGAATGTTCGATGACCGGCGAGCTTTACGCGGCCGACACGCTGCACAACCTGTCGCGTGTCGGTCGCCCATTGCTGGTGCGCTACGACCTGGCCGGCGTCGGCGCGGCGTTGTCGCCAGACGTGCTGGCGGCGCGCGAGACCGACCTGTGGCGCTGGCGCGAGCTGCTGCCCGTGCGGCGGACGGAGAATGTCGTCAGCCTGGGCGAGATCGAGACGCCGCTGATCCCGCTGACCCGCAGCGGCGGCGCGAACGTCCTCGTGAAGGACGAGGGGCGGCTGCCCACCGGCAGCTTCAAGGCGCGCGGGCTGGTGATGGCGGTCGCGATGGCGAAGGAGCTGGGCGTCACCCGGATCGCGATGCCGACCAACGGCAACGCCGGGGCGGCGCTCGCCGCCTATGCCACGCGCGTCGGCATCGAGACGATCGTCTTCTGCCCCGAGGACACGCCCGAGGTGAACGTGCGCGAGATCGCGGCGCAGGGCGCACGGGTGTGGCGGGTGAACGGGCTGATCGACGATTGCGGCGCGATCGTGGGGAAGGGCGCGGCGGAGGGACGCTGGTTCGATTTCTCGACGCTGAAGGAGCCGTACCGGATCGAGGGCAAGAAGACGATGGGGCTGGAGCTGGCCGCGCAGCTGGGCTGGCGGCTGCCCAAGGCGATCTTCTATCCGACCGGCGGCGGCACCGGGCTGATCGGAATGTGGAAGGCGTTCGACGAGCTGGAAGCGCTGGGGTGGATCGGGCGCGAGCGGCCGCGGATGTATGCGGTGCAGGCGGCGGGCTGCGCCCCGATCGTCCGCGCGTTCGAGGCAGGCGAGGAACATGCCGAACGGTGGGAGGATGCGCACACCGTCGCCGCCGGCATCCGGGTGCCGCGCGCGGTGGGCGATTTCCTGATCCTGCGTGCGGTGCGCGAGAGTGGCGGCAAGGCGCTGGCGGTGGGCGACCCCGCGATCCTGCGCGCGGTGGACGATGCGGCGCGCCGCGACGGCTTGCTGCTATGTCCTGAGGGCGGCGCGACGCTGGCGGCTTACCGCCAGGCGTTGCGCGACGGTGAGGTGGACGAGGATGAGGACGTCGTGCTGTTCAACTGCGCCACGGGACTGAAATATCCGATGCCGGCGGCGGAGCAGCGGCTCGACCGACACCAGCCGATCGATTTCGATGCATTGTAGGGTGACAATCGAACAGCCGTTCGGCCTGAGCGCAGTCGAAGGCTAAGCGCCAACCGTCGTGGCCGTGCTTCGACGTCGCTCAGCGCGAACGGATCAAAGCGTTACCCCCGCGAACAGGCGCGACGGCGTTCGTGGCCCTTGAGGGTCAGGACGAGGTGGCCGAGCCGCTCGCGGATGAAACCCTCCGCCAGGAGCAGCCGGATCGTGGCGGGATCGTGCCCGCGGGAGACGATGAGAGTCGATCCGGCGCTGCGGGCGGACAGAAGGATCGTTTCCACTTGTCCCGACAGGGACGTAGCCTGGTTCGTCATGGTGTCACCCCCCCAAAGGGCGATCGTTCGAGTCGGCACGATGCCGCCTGCAAACGTTTAGAGGGGCGATGTGGTTAACGGGTCAACCACGTGCGCGCCATTTCGGGGAGGCGCGCCGATGGACCGTGACGAAAAGGGGGCGGCCGGTGCCGGCACCGACCGCCCCCGCGCATTACCCGTCGATCAGAAGCGCGTCCGCACCGTCACGCCATAGGTCCGCGGCTCACCCAGAAACGCGGAGAACAGCTGGTTGCCGACGCCGCCGAACGCCTGCACCTGCTGCTGGCTGCCCGCGCCCTGGAACGGGGTGTTGAAGGCGACCTGCGTATAATCGGTGTCGAACACGTTCTGCGCCCACAGCTCCAGCGCCCAGCGATCGTCGCGACCGCGCAGCCCGACGCGCGCGTTCACTACTGTGAAGCCGTCCTGCATCTTCTCCACGAACAGGTCGGAGCCGGTGTTGTAATCCGACGAGGTACGCTGATCGACGTAGAACAGCGCCGACATGCCGTTGCTGCCGATGTCCGGCGTCCAGCTGACCGACGAGGTGATGACGTTGCGCGGCGCGTTCGACATCTGTGCGCCGGGCAGCAGGAACAGCGCGGGGTCGAGCGGCGCGCCCGCGTCCGAGCCGACCAGGTTGTTGCGGAACTTCGTATCGGCGAACGTATAGCCGAGCGCCACCGCGAGGTTGCGCGCCGGGTAGAAGCCCGCTTCCACCTCGACACCCTGGCTGCGCACCCCGTACTTCACGTCGCCGCCGGTGCAGGCGCCGGTCGTGGCCGAATTGTCGCGATCCGCACCGCCCAGATCGCGCGAGCACGATCCAATATTCTCGACGACATAGTTGGTGCCGTTGAAGGTGTTCAGCTGGAAGTTCTTGAACTCCGAGCGGAACGCCGCGAGGTTGAAAGTGAAGGGGCGGCTCGAATATTTGAAGCCGACCTCGTACGCATTGACCGTCTCCGGGTCGAAGCGCAGCCGGCGGACGTCCAGATTGGCGATCGTCGCGGGGTTGTAGGCATCGCCCAGGTCCGAGCGGTCGAGGTTGTAGCCGCCCGCCTTGTAGCCGCGCGAATAGCTGGCATAGGTCATGATGCGGTCGGTCGGCTTCCACGACAGGACCGCGGTGCCGGTGAACTGGCTTTCGTCGAAGCGATCGTTCAGCGTCCGGCCGCCCAGCGCGGCGGACGAATTGCCGGTGCAGGCAAGCGTCGCGATCCCGCGCGTCAGCGCGGCGAGCTGGGCGTTGTTGAACAGATTGCCCGCCGGGCCGGCGCCCAGCAGCCCCTGGATCTGCGGGCAGACGGTGTTGTTGTTGCCGAAGGTCGCGTCGAAGCGCTTGCGCTCATGCGTCCAGCGCAGGCCCCCGGTCAGCGACAGCGTGTCGGTCAGCTTGAAGATGTTGTGCGTGAAGACCGCGAAGCTCTTGCTGTTCTGGCGGTACACGTCGCGGGTGGTGCCGACGTCGTTGACGGTGCCGAGCAGGTCGATCGCGGGCAGGATAACACCCGATGCCGCGCCGAGACCCGCCGCGATCGCCTGCCGCCCCGTCGCGCCGCCGAGCGCGGCGAGAGGGGTGTTGCCCAGGCATCCCCGCTGCGACGGATCGCGCAGCGCAGCCTCGCGATTGATCGTCGCGACGATGCGGCACGCGGCGAAGGCGCCATAGTCGCGGCCGAACTTCAGATTGTCGACGACCTCGAGATCCTCGTTCGAGAAGAACCCGCCGACCAGCCAGTCGAGGCGATTGTCCAGCGCCTCGCCGTTGAGGCGCAGCTCCTGCGTGAAGGTGTGGAACTGGCGGTAGTTGTTGCCGTCCGCGGGACGATAGCCGATGTCGAGGACGTTATAGTCGATGTCGCTGGCGCCGCCCGACTTGTATTCGCGGTATGCGGTGATCGAGGTCAGCGACGCGCCGCCCAGGTTCCAGTCGACCTGCGCCGACCCGCCATAGTCCTTCGTCACGTTGGAATAGGCGCGGCCCGGCGTGAAGGCGATGCGGCGGCTGTAGGGATCGTTGCCCGCGGGGAAGGTGCTGCCGGCGGGATAGCCGCGCAGGCCTGCGATCTGGTTGATGACGTCGACGATGCGATTGCCGTTCGGATTGATCGTATAGTCGCCGGGCACACCGGGGGTCGGGTCCAGCTTCTCGCGCGTGTCGACATGGACCGCGCCGCAGCACTTCTCGTCACGGAAGG
This sequence comes from Sphingomonas adhaesiva, assembly GCF_036946125.1. NCBI lineage: Bacteria > Pseudomonadati > Pseudomonadota > Alphaproteobacteria > Sphingomonadales > Sphingomonadaceae > Sphingomonas > Sphingomonas adhaesiva. The sequence continues at coordinate 1,069,124 of NZ_JAQIJT010000002.1, read as the reverse complement.
TATAGTCGCCGATCAGCCGGACCGAGAAGTCGGTCGATGGCTCGAACAAGAGCTGGCCGCGGACGAACCAGCGGTTGCGATCGTTGTAATCGGTGTCGTTGACGACATCGCGGAAGAAGCCGTCGCGGCGCGCGTAGACGCCGTCGACGCGGAAGGCGAGCACGTCCCTGACGATCGGCCCGGTCAGCGCCCCCGCGACGCGCACCGCGTCGTAATTGCCGTAGGTCGCCTCGCCATAGCCGCCCAGGTCGAACGACGGCGCCTTGGTATAGATGTTGATCGCGCCGGCGGACGAGTTGCGGCCCGACAGCGTTCCCTGCGGCCCCCGCAGCACCTCGATCCGGTCGACCTCGCCCAGATCGTTGAGCCCGGAGCCGGTGCGGCTGCGATAGACGCCGTCGATGAAGACCGCGACCGAGCTTTCCAGCCCCGGATTGTCGCCGACGGTGCCGATACCGCGGACGCGCGCCGAGGCGTTCGCCTCCGATCCGGTCGACGAGACGTTGAGCGAGGGCGCCAGCTGCGCCATCTGGCGGATGTCGGTGGCGCCGGAGTTCTGCAGCGCCTCCTGGTTCACCGCGTTGATCGAGATCGGCACGTCGGCCAGCCGCTCCGAGCGACGGGTCGCAGTGACGACGATGTCGCCCGCACCCAGTTCCTGCGTATCGCCCGTCTGCGCACCGGCGGTGGGTGCCTGTCCGTCGACCGCGGCATTGGTGGTGACGGGGCTGGTCTGGTCCTGCGCCATGGCAGGCGCGGCGATCATGAAGGCGGTGGTGGCGGCGGCGGTGGACAGAAGGATGTTGGTCAGACGCATGTCGACAGGCCTCTCCCGAAGGGCTTTGCGGATGAATCCGGATTCGAAGGTCCGGTATCGGGGGCGCTGTAACGTGCTGATTTCCGGCGTCTAGTAGATTTACGTAACGCGTAATATTTTTGAGGATGCGGTGTCGTCTCGCCGCCACGATGGGGCCGGAGTGGGCGGATCGCGGGGCGCGGCTGGGTGCGAACCTGAAGGTCGCGGGGTTCCGCGAGCGTCCAATCTGTTCCCCGGCGGAGGCGGGACCTTTGCAAAGCGGGTGTAACGGCACCGAGCCCACGCCGTGCTCCTGCCTTCGCAGGAGCACGGTGTAGCCTTTTACAAAGGTCCCGCGGAGGGCCGGGGTCAGTGACGAACGGCTTATTGAGATGCCGGCAAGTCGCCCAACTGGACGCCGGCCTTCGCGGGGCCTTTGCAAAACAGGTGCAATGACGCCGAGCCCACGCCGTGCTCCTGCGCAGGCAGGAGCCCAGGGCCAGGCAGAACAACGCCTTATGGGACCTATAACTCTGGGCTCCTGCGTTCGCAGGAGCACGGTGTAGCCTTTTGCAAAGGTCGCGCCTTTGCCGGGGCGCAGGGGCTTCCTGCAAGTGTCTTGGGGTGATCCTTTGGCGAAGGCCCCGCTGTCGACCGCGGATGTGGGTCTCGCGACGCGATGGATGCCGGACACGCGGGGCCGGATCTACCGCGGCCGCCGCTGGCTGGGAGACGGCAACTGCTGTGGGTCCCCGCCTTTGCGGCAGATAGCGGAGGGTCGGGGCGGCGCCCACCGCCCCGGTGCCTCACATCACTTGGGCGCGAGCACCATGAGCATCTGGCGGCCTTCCATGCGCGGATAGGCTTCCACCTTGGCGACCTCGGCGACCTGCTCCGCGACGCGCTGGAGCACGTTCATGCCCAGCTGCCCGTGGCTCAGCTCGCGACCGCGGAAGCGCATCGTCACCTTCACCTTGTCGCCCTCGCCGATGAACTCCGCCACCTTCTTCATCTTGGTGTCATAGTCATGGTCGTCGATGTTCGGACGCATCTTGATCTCCTTGATCTCCTGCGTCTTCTGCGACTTGCGGGCCAGGTTCGCCTTCTTCTGCGCCTCGTACTTGAACTTGCCCACGTCCAGGAACTTCGCGACGGGCGGGTCCGCGTTGGGCGACACCTCGACCAGGTCGAGTCCCAGCTCCCTCGCCTGCTCCATCGCCTCGCGCGTGTACATCACGCCAAGGTTCTCTCCCTCGTGATCGATCACGCGGACCTTGGGGCTCTGAATCCACTCGTTGAAGCGGGGGCCGTTCATCGGCGGCGCCTGATTGGGTCGGCGCATCATGGGCGGACGTATGGGTATGTCTCCTGTAGCGGTTGCCCGGCGAACATAGGGCATCGTGGATGATTTTGAAAGATGCCGTCAGCGACAATCCGGCGGCAGCGCCTCGTCGCGCAGCATCGCCACCACCTCGTCGAGCGTCAGGAAGGTCTGCGCCTGGCTGCCGAGGCGACGCAGGGCGACCTTGCCCTCTTCCGCCTCGCGCTTTCCGACCACCAGCAGGTTGGGCACCTTGGCGACGGAATGTTCGCGCACCTTGTAATTGATCTTCTCGTTGCGCAGGTCGGTGTCCACGCGGATGCCCGCCGCCCGCAGTTTCGCCGCGACCTCGTGCGCGTAATCGTCGGCATCCGACACGATCGTCGCCACCACCGCCTGCACCGGCGACAGCCACAGCGGGAAGCGCCCGGCGTGATGCTCGATCAGGATGCCGATGAACCGCTCGAACGTGCCCAGGATCGCGCGGTGGAGCATGACGGGGCGATGGCGGTTGCCGTCCTCCCCGACATAGCTCGCGTCGAGCCGGTCGGGCAGGACGCGGTCCGACTGGATCGTGCCGACCTGCCACGTCCGGCCGATCGCGTCGGTCAGGTGGAATTCCAGCTTCGGCGCGTAGAAGGCGCCTTCACCCGGCAACTCCTCGAACTTCGCCTTGATGTCGTCCGGCAGGTTGGACGCCTGCACCGCCTCGCGCAGTTCCTGCTCCGACGTGTCCCACATCTCGTCCGAGCCGAAACGCTTCTCGGGGCGCAGCGCCAGCTTCACCGCATAATCGGTGAAGCCCAGATCCTGATAGACCGAGTGGAGCAGCTCGCAGAACTTGCGCACCTCCTCGACCAGCTGATCCTCGCGCACGAAGATATGCGCGTCGTCCTGCGTGAACTGGCGGACGCGCATGATGCCGTGGAGCGCGCCATGCGGCTCGTTGCGATGGCAGCAGCCGAATTCCGCCATGCGGATCGGCAGGTCGCGGTAGGACTTGATCCCCTGCTTGAAGATCAGGACGTGCGCCGGGCAATTCATCGGCTTCAGCGCCATCATGTCGGCATCGCCGCTGATGACCGCGCCCTCATCCTCGGTATTGGGAATCTCGTCCGGCACGACGAACATGTTCTCGCGGTACTTGCCCCAATGGCCGGACTGCTCCCACTGGCGCGCGTCCATCAGCTGCGGCGTCTTCACCTCGGCATAATCGGCGGCGTCGAGGCGGCGACGCATATACGCCTCCATCTGCCGCCACAGGATATAGCCCTTGGGGTGCCAGAAGACGGAGCCCTGCGCCTCCGGCTGGAGGTGGAACAGGTCCATCTCCGCGCCGATCTTGCGATGGTCGCGCTTGGCGGCCTCCTCCAGCATCGTCAGATGCGCGTCGAGCTGCTTCTTGCTGAGCCAGCCGGTGCCGTAGACGCGGCTGAGCATCGCGTTCTTCTGATCGCCGCGCCAATAGGCGCCGGACACGCGCGTCAGCTTGAAGGCGTTGGGATCGAGCCGCCCGGTCGAGGGCATGTGGGGGCCGCGGCACATGTCGAGCCACGCGCCCTGGCGATAGATCGTCAGCTCCTCACCCTCGGGCAGTTCGGCGGCCCATTCGGCCTTGAACGTCTCGCCCTGCGCCTTCCACGTGTCGATCAGCTGCTGGCGCGACCAGACCTCGCGCGTGAACTTCTCGTTCCTGGCGATGATGCGGCGCATCTCGGCCTCGATCGCGGGCAGGTCCTCGTCGGTGAACGGGCGATCCTTCGGCGCGAAGTCGTAGTAGAAGCCATCCTCGGTCGCGGGGCCGAAGGTGATCTGCGTGCCCGGGAAGAGATGCTGCACCGCCTCCGCCATGACGTGCGCGAAGTCGTGGCGCGCCAGTTCCAGCGCATCGGCCTCGTCCTTCTGCGTGACCAGCGCCAGCGCGGCGTCCGACGTGAGCGGACGCGACAGGTCGCGCAGTTCGCCATCCACCCGCGCGGCGATCGCCGCCTTGGCGAGACCGGGCCCGATCGCGGCGGCGATGTCGGCGGGGGTGGTGCCGGAGGCGACCTCGCGGACCGAACCGTCGGGCAGCGTGATCGAGAGCATTTCCATCGAAGGTCTTCCTGCGTGCTGTGCGGGAGGCGGCGTAGCGCCATGGGGGAACGACGAAAAGGGGGCACCCGTGCGCGGTCGCGCCGGGCGGCGCGCGCGTCAGCGGGTGCTGGTGGTGAGCGGTGCGATCGTCATCACGCGCGCTCCATAGCGTAGCGGGGCGGGAGGCGCCATCCTATATGTCCGTCATGCCGACGGAGATGACCGCGAACCCGCACTTCTACATGCTGCTGGGTGCGCTGTTCCTCGCCAGCCTGGCGGCGCGGCGGGTCCCGGTGCTGCGGACGCTGGTGAGCGTCGCGATCTGGGTCGTGGTCGCAGGGCTGCTGTTCGTGCTGGTGGTCGAGCGCGAGCGGTTCGATCCGTGGTTCGCGCGCGTCGCCGCGGCGCTGAACATCGAAAGCCAGCAGGTCGCGGGCGGGGAGACGCGCATCCGGATGAGCCCGGACGGCCATTTCTACGTCCGGGCGCGGATCGGCGCGGTCGAACGGCGGTTGCTGGTGGACAGCGGCGCCACGATCACCGCGCTGTCGCCCGGGACGGCGCAGGCCGCGGGCGTCGAGGTGAAGCCCGCGATGTTTCCGGTGATGCTGAAGACCGCCAACGGAACCATCCGCGCCGAGACGGGGGAGGTGGCGGAGCTGCGCTTCGGCAACGTGGTCGCGCGCGACCTGGCGGTGGTGGTGTCGCCCGCCTTCGGCGACGTCGACGTGCTGGGGATGAACTTTCTGTCGCGGCTGAAATCGTTGCGGGTCGAGGGGCAGACGCTGATCCTGACCCCGCATCATCCGCAGGAGGCGCCAGGCGGCTGAAGCCGGGAGGTTTTTCGCTGTCGTCGCTCGACCGGCGTCAGGCGACGCCGAAGGGGACGACCCAATTGTCCTGAACGTGGCCGATCCGCGCGCGGCCGAGATAGGGGACGCCCAGGTCGCGGCACCAGCGCGTCATCATGTCGTCGAGCGGCTCGTTCCACGCCGGCTCGTTGTCCTTCACCGCGCTGACCGCACCCAGGCGCACGCCGGCGACGGAGCGCAGCTGCGTGGCATTGCCGAGCGTGAACAGCATCCGGTCGACCGCGTACATCGCCTCCGACACTTCCTCCACGATCAGGACATGGTCGGCGAGGTCGGGCAGATAGGGAGTGCCGATCAGCGCGGTCAGGATCGACAGGTTGAAGGCGGCGCTGGGGCGGTTGTCGAGCGCGGGTTCGAGCGCGGTGCGGTCGCGTCGCGCCATCCAGCCGAGCGCGCGGGCGACCGTCTGATCCCCCTGCGTGCGGCGGATGTCGGCGCACATCGGCCCGTGCGCCGGATGGCCGATCCGCCGCGCGTAGAGCGCGCCCAGCAGGAAACCCACATCGGAATAGCCGAGATACGCCTTCGTCCGCGCCGCCGCGCCCAGCTGCGGCATGATCGTCGACAGGATGCGGTTGGAGCCGTAGCCGCCGCGCAGGAACCAGATCGCGTCGAACGCGGGATCGTTGGCATATTGCAGGAACGCGGCGGCACGCACCGCGTCCGATCCCGCGAAATGCCCGTCGTTCGCATAGCATTGCGGGTGAAAGACGAGGTCGACGTCGGGGTAGGCGATCGCGGCGAAGGCGGAGACGGGGGCGATGACGTCCGGATTCGCCACGCTGCTGGCCGCCAATACTCCGATCCGCATGTCCGACCCTTCCCGCACAACTTGCCACCCGGCGCCGAAACGTCGATAGCCCCGCGTCATGCATGACGGCAACGTGCGCGGCCAGCGCTTCTTCCTGGTCGGTATCGGCGGATCGGGGATGATGCCGCTGGCGATGATCCTGCAAGGGCGTGGCGCGGAGGTGGCGGGCAGCGACCGCGGGCTGGATCAGGGGCGGGTGCCAGCGAAGTTCGACGAGCTGCGCGCACGGGGCATCGCGCTGTTCCCGCAGGACGGCAGCGGCATCACCGATGCGGCGCAGGTCGTCGTCGCCTCCGCCGCGGTCGAGGAGACGGTGGCCGATATGGTCGCCGCCGCGCGGCTCGGCTGCCGGCGAATGACGCGCGCCGGGCTCAACGCGGCGCTGTTCAACGCCAGTCGCTTGGCCGTAGGGGTCGCGGGAACGAGCGGCAAGTCGACCGTGACGGGGATGATCGCGACGATCCTGCATCGCGCCGGGGCCGATCCGACGGTCATGAACGGCGCGGTGATGAAGGATTTCGCCGCCCCCGACCGCCCCTTCGCCAGCGCGCTGGTGGGGCAGGGCGATGCCTTCGTCAGCGAGGTCGACGAAAGCGACGGGTCGATCGCGCTGTATCGCGCGCAGGTGGCGGTGCTGAACAACGTCAGCCTGGACCACAAGTCGCTGGAGGAGCTGAACGTGCTCTTCGGCGGGTTCCTGTCGCGCGCGCGACACGCGGTGGTGAACGCCGACAATGCGGATGCCGCAAGGCTGGCGATGACATTGCCGCGCGACCGCGTGACGCGCTTTTCGGTGCAGGACGCGAGCGCCGACCTGTATGTGGGCGCGATCGAGGAGGCGCCGTTCGCGGTGTCGTTCGACCTGGCGCGCGGTGGTGTGGGGCAGGGCCGCGTCGCGTTGCGGGTGCCGGGGCGGCACAATGTCGCCAATGCGCTCGCCGCGCTGGGGGCGGTGCTGGCGGCGGGCGTGCCGCTGGACCGCGCGATCGATGGCCTTGCCCACTTTTCGGGGCTGCGGCGCCGGTTCGACATGGTCGGCGCGGGGGGCGGCGTCGCGGTCATCGACGATTTCGGGCACAATCCCGACAAGATCGCGGCCACGCTGGACACGCTGCACGCCTTTCCGGGGCGCGTCATCGCGCTGTTCCAGCCGCACGGGTACGGCCCGCTGAAGGTGATGCGCGCCGAACTGGCGGCGATGTTCGCGGCCAAGCTCGGCGACGGCGATCTGCTGGTCCTGCCGGACCCGGTATATCAGGGGGGCACGGTGACGCGCGAGGTCGGCAGCGCGGACGTGGTGCACGACGTGACGCTGGCGGGGCGCGAGGCGATCCATATCGCCGATCGCGCGGCGGCGGCCGCGCATTGCGTGGCACAGGCCCGCCCGGGCGACCGGATCGTCGTGATGGGGGCACGGGACGACACGCTGACGCTGCTGGCGGGTGAGATGGTGGCCGCGCTCGCTTCCCGGACGCGAACGGCGTGACTATGTCGCGGGGGATGAACGACCTGACCCCGCCCGCGCGTCCGCGGCTCGCCTATCATCTTACCGAGGGGCGCGGCCCCACCGTCATCTTCCTGCCCGGTTATGCCAGCGACATGACCGGGACGAAGGCGCTGGCGCTGGAGGCGTGGGCCAAGGCGAGCGGGCGGGCGTTCCTGCGGTTCGACTATGGCGGCTGCGGCGCGAGCGAGGGCGCGTTCGAGGATCAGTCGCTGGCCGACTGGCGCGACGATACGCTGTCGATGATCGACCATGCGGTGCAGGGGCCGGTGGTGCTGGTCGGCTCGTCGATGGGCGGGTGGATCATGCTGCTCGCCGCGCTGACGCGCCCGGAGCGCGTCTCCGCGCTGGTGGGGGTCGCGCCGGCCCCGGACTTCACCGACTGGGGGTTCAGCCAGGAGGAGAAACTGTACCTGCTGCAATATGGCCGGCTGGAGCGCCCCAACGCTTACGGTCCGCAGCCGACCGTCTACACGCGCCGCTTCTGGCAGTCGGGCGAGGCCAACCGGCTGATGCACGGCGCACAGATCGCCTTCGACGGCCCGGTGCGGCTGTTGCAGGGGCAGCAGGATCCGGACGTGCCGTGGCACCGGGCGGTGCATCTGGCGGAGCTCTTCCGCTCGCCGCACGTCCAGACGTGGCTGGTGAAGGACGGCGACCACCGCCTGTCGCGCGAGGATGACATCGCGATGCTGATCCGCGCGGTCGAGGATGTGGTGCCATGATGCTGCTGGCATGGATCGCCGCCCAGGCGCTGGCGCCCGCGGAGCAGGCGTGCCTGGCACAGGCGCGGCGCGATCCGGCGGCGGCGGAGCAGGTCGCGCGCGGTGCGATCGGGGCCAGCCCGCGGCTGCGCCAGTGCCTGGGACTGGCGCTGGTGGGGCAGGACCGCTTCTCCGAGGCGGCCGTCGTCTTCGCGGAGGCCGCGCGGGCGGCGGAACTGGCCAAGGACCCGGCGGCCGCCGATTACTGGGCGCAATCGGGCAATGCCTGGCTGGCGGCGGGTGACGCGACGAAGGCGCGGCAGGCGCTGGATGCCGCGCTGGCGGCGGGGACGCTCACCGGCCTGCCGCGCGGAGAGGCGTATCTGGACCGCGCGCGGGCGCTGGTCGCGGTGGGGGACGTGAAGGCCGCGCGCACCGACCTGGACCAGGCGCTGCTCGGCGCGGGAGACGATCCGCTCGCGTGGCTGCTCTCCGCCACGCTGGCGCGGCGGCAGGGCGACATCACCCGCGCGCGCGCCGATATCGCGCAGGCGCTGCGGCGGTCGGCCGACGATGCATCGGTCCAGTTGGAGGCGGGCAATATCGCCGCGCAGTCGGGGGATGCGACGAAGGCGGCGGCGGCGTGGCGCGAGGCGGTGCGGCTGGCACCCGATGCCCCCGCCGGGCGTTCGGCCGCCAATGCGCTGAAGCAATTTCCGGAGGCGACCCAGTGAAATACCTGCACACGATGATCCGCGTCACCGATCCCGACGCGACGATCGCCTTCTTCGAGCTGCTGGGGCTGAAGGAGGTGCGGCGGATGGAGAACGAGAAGGGGCGGTTCACGCTGATCTTCCTGGCCGCGCCGGAGGATATGGCGGCACCGGGCGAGCGCGCGCGTGCCGAGGTGGAGCTGACCTACAATTGGGACCCGGAGGAATATGCCGGGGGACGCAATTTCGGGCATCTGGCGTACCGCGTCGACGACATCTACGCGACCTGCCAGCGGGTGTTGGATGCGGGGCATATCGTGCACCGCCCCCCGCGCGACGGGCACATGGCCTTCGTGAAGACGCCGGACGGCATCTCGATCGAATTGTTGCAGGACGGCGTGCTGGAACCCGCCGAACCGTGGGTGTCGATGCCGAACACGGGGACGTGGTGACGTGCTGGAGATCGTTCGCCTCCCCGTCCTGAGCGACAATTACAGCTGGCTGGTGCACGATGCCGACAGCGGGCGGACGCTCGTGGTCGACGCCGGCGAGGCGCAGCCGGTGCTGGACGCCGCCGCCGCGCGCGGCTGGACCATCGATGCGATCTGGGCGACGCACTGGCACCCCGATCATGTCGGCGGGAACGCCGCGATCAAGGCCGCGACCGGCGCGCGCGTGACCGGGCCGGAGGCAGAGCGCGCCAGGATCGACACGCTGGACGACGGGGTGGGCGAGGGCGATACGGTGTCGCTGGGCGCGCACGAGGCGCGCGTGATGACGGTGCCCGGGCATACCGCGGGGCATATCGCGTTCCACTTCGTCGCGGACGGCGTGATCTTCACCGGGGATACGTTGTTCGCCATGGGGTGCGGGCGCCTGTTCGAGGGCGACGCAGCGCAGATGTTCGCCAATATGCAGCGCTTCGCCGCGCTGCCGGACGACACCGCGGTCTATTGCGGGCACGAATATACGCAGTCGAACGGGCGGTTCGCGCTGTCGGTGGACGGCGCGAATGCGGCGCTGGTCGAGCGGATGGCGCAGGTGGATGCGCAGCGCGCGGAGGGCGAGGCGACGGTGCCGACCACGATCGGGGCGGAGCGGGCGACGAACCCGTTCCTGCGTGCCGGGAGTGCGGAGGAACTGGCGCGGCTGCGTGCGGGGAAGGACGCGTTCAAGGGGTGACGTTCCAGCCGTCACCCCGACCTCGAACCGGGGTCCCGCTTTCTCCCTCTCGACCCGGAAGGAGCGGGACCCCGGATCAAGTTCCGGGTGACGTTGGTTTGAAGCGGACACGTTCATGGAGAGTGACATGCGGTTCCTCACCCATTTCGCGGTCGCGGCGGCGCTGAGCGCCGTGGCGGTCGGCACCGCGCATGCCGGGCGCGAGACGCCCGAGGCGGAGTATCAGAAGCTGATCGCGGGCAAGACGCCGGGCAAGCCGGTCGATTGCATCGACACGCGGTTCGACCCGCCGTCGCTGTCGGCATACGGCGACAAGCTGATCTACCGGGTCAGCAACGAGCTGGTCTACGTCAACCAGAGCACCGGCGGGTGTCAGGGGGTCGCGCGCGGCGACGTGCTGGTGACGCGGCAGTTCCAGTCCAGACTGTGCCGCGGCGACATCGCGCAGACGGTCAGCGTGCCGCCCGGGATGCCGACCGGCAGCTGCGCGCTGGGATCGTTCACCCCCTATCGGGCGCAATGACCGTGGACGAACCGACCGAAGATGCGCTGACCGGGGTCGAGGTGGCGCGGGTGTCGCCCAAGCCGGAGACGGACACGATCGGCGGGCGCAGGCTGAAACCCGCGACGCTGATGATGGGGCACGGCTACGACCCCGCGCTGTCCGAGGGCGCGCTGAAGCCGCCGGTGTTCCTGACCTCCACCTTCGTCTTTCCCAATGCCGCGGCGGGGAAGCGCCATTTCGAAGGGGTGACGGGCAAGCGTCCGGGCGGCGCGGAAGGTCTGGTCTATTCGCGCTTCAACGGACCGAACCAGGAGATATTGGAGGATCGGCTCGGCATCTGGGAAGGCGCGGAGGATGCGCTGATCTTCTCCAGCGGCATGGCCGCGATCGCGACATTGTTCCTGTCGCTGGTGCGGCCGGGCGACACGATCGTCCATTCCGGCCCGCTGTACGCCGCGACGGAAACGCTGATCGCGCGCGTGCTGGGGCGGTTCGGGGTGCATTGGCTGGACTTTCCGGCGGGCGCCACGCGCGACGAGATCGATGCCGTCCTGTCCAAGGCGGCATCGGGGCGGGTCGCGCTGATCTATCTGGAAAGCCCCGCCAATCCGACCAATGCGCTGGTCGACGTGGAGGCGGTGGCGGCGGGCCGCGACGCGATCTTCGCGAACGCCGCGGAGAAGCCGCCGATCGCGATCGACAACACCTTCCTGGGGCCGCTGTGGGCCAAGCCGTTGCAGCAGGGAGCGGATGCGGTCGTCTACAGCCTGACCAAATATGCCGGGGGTCATTCCGATCTGGTCGCGGGCGGGGTGCTGGGGTCGAAGGCGCTGATGGACACGATCCGCGCGATGCGCAACACGATCGGCACCATCTGCGACCCCAACACCGCGTGGATGCTGCTGCGCTCGCTGGAGACGCTGGAGCTGCGGATGAGCCGCGCGGGCGAGAATGCCGCCAGGGTCTGCGCCTATCTGCGCGACCACCCAAAGGTGGAGCATGTCGGGTATCTGGGCTTTCTGGCCGAGGCGGAGGGGCGGCAGGCGGACATCTATCGGCGGCATTGCAGCGGGGGCGGGTCGACCTTCTCGCTCTATCTGAAGGGCGGCGAGGCGGAGGCGTTCCGTTTCCTCGACGCGCTTAGGATCGCCAAGCTGGCGGTGAGCCTGGGCGGAACCGAGACGCTGGCCAGCGCGCCCGCCGCGATGACGCATCTGTCGGTGCCCGACGCGCGCAAGCGGGCGCTGGGCATCACCGACAATCTGGTGCGGATTTCGATCGGGGTGGAGGATGCCGACGATCTGATCGCGGACATGGAGCAGGCGCTGCGGGCGGTGTGAGCTCCTGCCCCCCTCCCTTCGAGGGAGGGGCTGGGGGTTGGGTGGCGTGCTCGCGATATGGATGCCGCGGGGACATGGGAAGCCGTGTCACCCGGCCTCCACCCACCCCCGACCCCTGCCTTGAAAGGGAGGGGGGTCAGGTGGGTTCCGGCGGCAGCAGCAGGTCGAGCGCGCACAGCGCCGCCTGTAGCCGGACCCCGCCGCGGCCCAGGTCGCCGAAGAAGCGCTTGTCCGCGACCACGTCCGCCGGGTCGCCGCCGCGCTCGGCGCGGGCGAAGACGACGGTGCCGACCGGCTTCTTCTCGCTGCCGCCACCGGGACCGGCGACGCCGGTGATCGCGACCGCGACATCGGCGTCGGACTTCGCCAGCGCGCCCTGTGCCATGCTCCAGGCGACCGCGATCGACACCGCGCCGAACGTATCGAGCACGTCGCCGCTGACCGCCAGCAGCTTGCGCTTGGCCTCGTTGGAATAAGTGACGAAGCCTGCCTCGAACACATCCGACGAGCCCGGAATCTCGGTGAGCGCGGCCGACACCAGCCCGCCGGTGCAGCTCTCCGCCACCGCGATGCGGCGGCCGGCGGCGCGGTTGGCCTCCACCACGCGGCGCGCGGCGTCGACCAGCGCGGCGGGAAGGGTGAGGTCGCTCATTTCGCGTCGGCCGGGCAGACCGGCAGGTCGGGGATGCTGGCCGGCTTGCCCCGCGCCTTCTCCGCCTTCAGATATTGCAGCGTCGCCACCACGATCCCGGCGGTGTTGCGCGCGGGCAGCGGCTCCAGCAACGTGGCGAGCCGGTCCAGCGTGGGGCAGTCGGCCGGCTGGATCCGGCCGGTGATCTGCGGCGCGAAGATCGAGGTGAGCATCGTGCGGGCATAATCGCTCATCAGCAGCAGTTCCACCGCGGGATCGCTGAGCTTCGCGATGGCGGTACGCGCCGCGGGCCAGGCGCGGTCCGCCTCCGCGTCATATTTGGCGAGGAACGGGCCGTCGATGCGCCGCAGCAGGCTGCGCGCGGGCAGCGCGGCGCAGACGCGCCCGGCGTCGCGGATGATCTCCGGCATCGCCACGAGCGCGATCGACTCGGCGTCGGCGGACGACAGGCACGGCGTCTGCGCCAGCGCCGGGGGCGCGGCGAGCAGCGCGGCGGCGGCGAGCGCGAACGCCGCCCTCATGCAGCGACCAGCGGCACGGTGACGGTCGCGACCGCCTGCGCCGCGATCCCCTCGCCGCGTCCGGTAAAGCCCAGTCGCTCGGTCGTCGTCGCCTTCACGCTGACACGATCGGTCGTGAGGCCGAGAAGTTCCGCGATGCGCGCCTGCATGGCGGCACGGTGCGGGCCGATCTTCGGCGCCTCGCACATCAGCGTCAGGTCGACGAAGGTGATGCGGCCCCCCTTCGCCTCCACCAGGCGGCGCGCATGGGCAAGGAACCGGCCCGATTCCGCGCCGCGCCACTGCGGGTCGCTGGGCGGGAAGTGCGTGCCGATATCGCCCGCCGCGATCGTGCCGAGCACCGCATCGGTGATGGCGTGGAGCGCGACATCGGCGTCGCTGTGCCCCGACAGCCCCTGATGATGCGGGATCAGCACGCCGCCGAGCCACAGCTCCTCGCCATCCTCCAGGCGATGGACGTCGAAGGCCGCTGGCGGAGCGCGTCTCCACGGCGGCCCCCGCGCGCGCGAAATCGGCAGGATAGGTGATCTTCTCGAGCATCGAATCTCCCTCGATCAGCGCCACGTCATGGCCCAGCGCGCGGACCATCTGCGCATCGTCGGTCGCCTCTCCGCCCGCCCACGCGGCGTGCGCGGCGGCTAGTGTGTCGAGACGGAACGCCTGCGGGGTCTGGACGCGGTGCAGGCCGGCACGGGGTACGACCGTGCCGGCGGTGTCGACCAGCGTGTCGGCGACCGGCAGCACGGGAATCGCGGGCATGATGATCGTCCAGCGCGGCGAGCAGGCGATCGATCACCGCGGCCGACAGGAAGGGGCGCGCGGCGTCGTGCACCAGGATTCGCCCCGGCCCGGTCAGCGCCGCGAGCCCCCGCCCGCGACCGAGTCGCGCCGCGTCGCGCCGCCCGTCACGGCGGCGGCGCCGGGGACCGCGGCCTCCAGCAACGCCTCCTGCCCCGCGCCGATCGCGACCAGGACGCGGTCGATCGCGGGGTGTGCCGACAGCGCGGCATGGCTCCACGCCAGCATCGCGCGGCCCGCGACGGGCGCGAACTGCTTGGGCAGCGTGCTGCCGCTGCGCGAGCCGGTGCCGGCGGCGACGATAAGGGCGACATTTGTCATGCGCGCCGCGCCTAGCGGTTCCGCGCGCGCCTTGCCAGAGCGTCGCGCGTCGACTACCTGCCCGTTTTTCAGGCAGTCATGTGATGCAACGGCTTTCCCCCATCCAGATCGGCGCGGTGCGGATCGACCAGCCGGTCGTGCTCGCGCCGATGACCGGCGTCACCGATCAGCCGTTCCGCACGCTCGTGCGCCGCTACGGCAGCGGGCTGAACGTGACCGAGATGATCGCCAGCCAGGCCGCGATCCGCGAGACGCGCCAGTCGATCCAGAAGGCGGCCTGGCACCTGTCGGAGGAGCCGGTGTCGATGCAGCTGGTCGGCTGCACGCCCTATGAGATGGGCGAGGCGGCGAAGCTGGCGCGCGACAGGGGCGCGGCGATCATCGACATCAACATGGGCTGCCCGGTGCGCAAGGTGACCAACGGCGACGCCGGCTCCGCGCTGATGCGCGACCTGAAGCTGGCGGCGGAGCTGATCCGCGCGGTGGTCGCGGCGGTCGATGCGCCGGTGACGCTCAAGATGCGGATGGGCTGGTGCCACGACAGCCTGAACGCCCCCGAACTGGCGCGGATCGCGGAGGACCTGGGGGTGAAGATGGTCACGGTCCACGGCCGTACCCGCAACCAGATGTACAAGGGCTCGGCCGACTGGGCGTTCATCCGCCGGGTGAAGGACGCGGTGCGCGTGCCGGTGATCGCCAATGGCGACATCTGCGGCGTGGAGGATGCGAAGGCCGCGCTGGAGCAGTCGGGTGCCGACGGTATCATGATCGGGCGCGGCGCCTATGGGCGCCCGTGGCTGCTGGGGCAGGTGATGCACTGGCTGGCGACCGGGGAGGAACGCCCCGACCCGTCGATCGACGAGCAATATCGCGTGATTACCGAGCATTACGACGCCATGCTGTCGCACTATGGCACCGTGACGGGCGTCAATATGGCGCGCAAGCACATCGGCTGGTACACCAAGGGCATCGCCGAATCGGCGGAGTTCCGCAACAAGGTGAACCAGGAGCCCGACGCGGGGCGCGTGCAGGCGATGCTGGCCGAATTCTACGCGCCGCACCGGATGCAGGACGCGGCGTGATGCTGTCGATGCGCGGCCCGGACGAGGCGGAGCTGCTCGCCGCGCTGCCGGTGGCGCTGCTGGTGGTCGACCCCGACGACCGCGTCGCGCGCGCGAACGGCGAGTGCGAGACGCTGCTCAACCTGTCCGAGCGCGCGATGCTGGGGCAGCCGGTGCAGACGATCCTGAACCTGCCCGAGCCCGCGCAGCGGCGCGAAGGCCACGCCTTTGCCGTGTTCGATACCGAGATGGTGACGCCGCGCGGGGTGCGCATCCGCGTCGACCTGATCGAGACCGAGGTGGTCGACCATCCGGGCTGGCGCACGATCACGCTGCACAATGCCGCCGCCTCGCGCCGGCTGGGCATCTCCTCCGAGCGCGCGGCGGCGGCACGCAGCGCGGTGGGGGCGGCGGCGATGCTGGCGCACGAGATCAAGAACCCGCTGTCGAGCATCCGCGGCGCGGCGCAGCTGATCGCGGACGGCGCGGCGCAGGAGGAACTGACCCGGCTGATGATCGCCGAGGTCGACCGGATCGCGGCGCTGATCGACCATATGCAGGATTTCACCGACACGCGCCCGCGCGCGGTCGAACCGCTCAACATCTACCCGCTGCTGGCGCATGCCCGCGGCGTGGCGCTGGCGGGGTTCGCGCGCGGCATCACGATCGAGGAACGCTACGACCCGTCGCTGCCGCAGGCGATGGGGAATGGCGATGCGCTGCTCCAGATCATCCTGAACCTGCTGAAGAATGCCGCCGCCGCGCTCGGCGATCGCGGCGAGCGGAAGATCACGCTGGCGACCGCGTACCGCCACGGCATCACCGTGCCCGCGGGCAAGGACGGCGCGCGCGTGGCGCTGCCGATCGAGATCTGCGTCATCGATACCGGGCCGGGCGCGCCCGACGACATCGCCGAGCATCTGTTCGACCCGTTCGTCTCCAGCCGGCCCGAGGGCAAGGGGCTGGGACTGGCGCTCGTCGACAAGCTGATCCGCGACATGGGCGGGATCGTGCAATATGCGCGCGAGGGACGCCCGCATCAGACCGTCTTCCGCCTGCTGCTGCGGCGCGCCTGATGTCCGGGGCGACAGGCCGCGTCCTGCTGGTGGACGACGACGATTCGATCCGCACCGTCGTGGCGCAGGCGTTGCGGCGCGCCGGGCACGACGTGCGCACCGCCGCCAGCCTGGCTGAGCTGGAGCGCGAGATGCGCAGCCACCCGCCGCAGGTGCTGCTGACCGATGTCGTCCTGCCCGATGGCGACGGGATCGAGAATGCGGCGCGGGTGCTGGCGGATCATCCCGGCCTGCCGGTCATCGTGCTGTCGGCGCGCAACACGCTGACCACCGCCGTGCGCGCCAACGAGGCGGGCGCCTACGACTATCTGCCCAAGCCGTTCGATCTCGACACGCTGACCCGCACCGTCGCCGCCGCGCTCGCCCGGCGGGCGGGGAGCGAGGCGGCGGACGAGGCGAGCGAGGACGCCTCGCTGCCGCTGATCGGGCGCTCGCCCGCGATGCAGGAGGTGTACCGCGTGATCGCGCGCGTCGTCTCCAACGATCTGACCGTGCTCGTCTCGGGCGAATCGGGGACGGGCAAGGAGCTGGTGGCGCGCGCGATCCACGATCTGGGCGCGCGCCGCGCCGCGCCGTTCGTGCCGATCAACATGGCCGCCATCCCGCGCGAGCTGATCGAGGCGGAGCTGTTCGGGCATGAGCGCGGCGCCTTCACGGGGGCGGCGCAGCGCAACGCCGGTCGGTTCGAGCAGGCGGCGGGGGGCACGCTGTTCCTCGACGAGATCGGCGACATGCCGGTCGAGGCGCAGACGCGGCTGCTGCGCGTATTGCAATCGGGCGAGTTCACCACCGTGGGCGGCGCGCGGACGATCCGCGCCGACGTCCGCATCGTCGCCGCGACCAACCGCGACCTGCACCAGGCGGTCGCGACGGGGCAATTCCGCGAGGACCTCTATTACCGGCTGAACGTCGTGCCGATCGCGCTGCCCGCCTTGCGCGAGCGGCGCGGCGACGTGGCGGAGCTGGCGCGGCACTTCCTGGACCGCGCGGCGGAGGCGGGGCTGCCGCGCAAGACGCTGGATGCCGCAGCGATCGACGTGCTGGAGCGGCATGACTGGCCCGGCAACGTGCGCGAGCTGGAAAACGTCATGCGCCGGCTCGCGGCGCTGTCGCGCGACGATCATGTCGGCGCGGCGGAGGTGTATGCGACGATCGGGGGCGGGGCGGCGACGCCCGCGCCGGCCGCAGCGCCCGACCCGGGGCTGGAGGTGGCGGTGCGCGCGCTGATCGACCGGCTCGCCCGGCAGGAGCCGCGTTCGCTGGAGGACGGTTCGCTCTACGAGCGCGTCATCGGCGAGGTGGAACGCCCGCTGATCGAGGCGATGCTGGCGCGGCACGGCGGCAACCAGCTGCGCGCGGCGCGCGCGATCGGGCTGAACCGCAATACGCTGCGCAAGCGGCTCGACGTGCTGGGGATCGACGCGACCGCGCGCCCACCCGTCGCAGCGGAGGACTGATCCGCCGAAATATGTGTTCTCCATGCAACACCGATGTTGTAGCGGGGGACGAATGACTGCGGAAGCGACGCCTGCCTCCCTGGCCGTACCGGCACCGGCAACCCGCTTCCGCGTGACCCCCGCGCTTGAGTTGGCGGTGCTGAGCCTGGCGGTGGGGATCGGGATCGGCAGCTACTTCATCGTGCAGGGCGAGGGCGATCCGGCGGGGCTGCTGGCGCCCCCAATCGTCGCGCTCATGCTGGTCGCCAACCTGGTGGCGGGGATCGCGCTGCTGATGCTGCTGGGCCGCCGCATCGCGCGCAGCCGCGCGGCGCGCTCGCCGATCGGCGGGGCGGGGCGGCTGCACGTGCGGCTGGTGCTGCTGTTCTCGGTGGTGGCGGCGGTGCCGGCGCTGCTGGTGACGATCTTCGCGTCGCTGCTGTTCCAGTACGGCGTGCAATTCTGGTATTCCGACCGCGCGCGCGGGATGTTCGAGAATGCGGCGTCGCTGACCCGCACCTCCTACGACCAGATCATCCAGCGCTGGGACGAGGCGACGGTGACGATGGCGGACGATCTGTCCGCGTTCCTGCGCGAGCAGCCGATCGACAGCAACCGCTTCCCCGATTTCTTCGGGCGGCAGGTCTATTATCGCAGCCTGTCGGAGGGCGCGCTGTTCGCGATGAACCCGCGCGGGGGCCTTCAGACGCTGGCGGTGGTCAATCCGTACGAGATCGACCTGGCGCGGCTCATCACCCCCGCCGCGATCGCGCGGCTGAACGGCGAGCGGCGCAGCGTGGTGATCGTCACCGGCGACCGGATCCAGGTCTTCACGCGGCTGCCGGGCGCGGAGAACATCTACCTCTATGCCGCGCGCGTGACCGATCCCAAGGAGATGACGACGCAGACCGCGCGCGCCGAGGCGGCGCTGGTCAATTATCGCCAGCTGCTGGCGCGCGCGCGCACGCTTCAGCTCCAGTTCAACGCCGCCCTGCTGATCGTGTCGCTGCTGATCGTCGGGGTCGCGGTGTGGATCGCGCTGGCGGTCGCGGATCGGCTGGTGCGCCCGGTGGGCGAGCTGGTGGATGCGGCGCGGCGGGTCGAGGGCGGCGACCTGTCGGCGCGGGTGCCGGATACGCTGGAGCGCGATGAACTTGGGACATTGTCCAATGCCTTCAACAGCATGACGGCCAGGCTTCATACGCAGAATACGGCGCTGGTGACCGCCTATGCGCAGCTGGACAATCGTCGCGCGCTGATCGAGGCGGTGATGTCCGGGGTATCGGCGGGCGTCATCTCGATCGACGGCAGCGACCGTACCATCCGCCTCATCAACAGCTCGGCACAGACGCTGCTGGGGCTGGACGAATCGCCGGTCGGCCGCCCGCTGGCGGAGGTCGCCCCGGCCCTCGCCCCGATGCTGGAGGGCGGTGCGCGCGAGGCGACGGTGCAGCTGGCGGTGCATGGCGAGCCGCGCACCTTCGCGGTGCGGATCGCGCAGGACGGCACCGGGCCGATCATCACCTTCGACGACATCACGCAGCAGCTGACCGATCAGCGCCGCGCCGCCTGGGCCGACGTCGCGCGGCGCATCGCGCACGAGATCAAGAACCCGCTGACCCCGATCCAGCTGGCCGCCGAACGCCTCCAGCGCCGCTACGGCGGCAAGGTGGAGGAAGGGGATACGACCTTCGGCCGGCTGACCGACACGATCGTGCGCCAGGTCGGCGACCTGCGGCGGATGGTGGACGAGTTCAGCAGCTTCGCGCGGATGCCCAAACCCGTGTTCCGCGAGGAGTCGCTGGTCGATATCGCGCGCCAGACGATGTTCCTGCACGAGGTCGCGCACCCCGGCATCCGCTTCGTGCTGGACCACGACGATCCCGGCCCGGCATTGGTATGCGACCGGCGACAGCTGGGCCAGGCGCTGACCAACATCGTCAAGAATGCGGTCGAGGCGGTCGAGGCGGCCGATGCCAGCGAGGGTCGTGTGACGATGGCGCTGGGGCAGACCGACGAACGCGTGACGATCGCCGTCAGCGACAACGGCGTCGGCCTGCCCGTCGAGCGCGACCGCATCGTCGAGCCCTATATGACGACGCGCGCGCGGGGCACGGGCCTGGGCCTCGCCATCGTCAAGAAGATCGTGGAGGAGCATCTGGGGACGATGACCTTCGCCGATCGTGCCGGGGGCGGCACGATCGTGACGCTGTCGTTCGACACCGCGCCGCTGGCGCGGCTGGCGAGCGGCGATGATGCCACCATGCAGGACGACGACCGCGCGCTCGCCGCCCTCACCAGAAACCGGATCGGATAAGCATGGCGATCGACATCCTCGTCGTCGACGACGAACTCGACATCCGCGAACTCGTCGCGGGCGTGCTGGAGGACGAAGGCTATGACACGCGCATGGCCGGCGACAGCGACGCCGCGCTGGAGGCGATCGCGACGCGCCGCCCCAGCCTGGTGCTGCTCGACGTGTGGCTGCAGGGCTCGCGGCTCGACGGACTGGACCTGCTGGAGGAGATCAAGCGGCGCGATCCGTCGATCCCGGTGCTGGTGATTTCCGGCCACGGGACGCTCGACACCGCGGTCGCCGCGATCCGGAAAGGCGCCGCCGACTTCATCGAAAAGCCGTTCCAGGCCGAGCGGCTGCTGCTGATGGTCGAGCGCGCGACCGAGACCGAGCGGCTGCGTGCCGAGGTCGCGAGCCTGCGCGCCGCGGCGGGCAGGGGGACCGACCTCACCGGCAGCTCGACCGCGATCAACGCGGTGCGCGCGACGCTGAAGCGCGTGGCGGGGACCGGCAGCCGCGTCCTCATCATGGGGCCCGCGGGCGTCGGCAAGGAGGTCGCCGCGCGGCTGCTCCACGGCTGGAGCCAGCGTGCGCACGCCAATTTCGCGATCGCGAGCACCGCGGGCATGAGCCCGGAGCGCGTCGAGGAGGAATTGTTCGGGGTGGAGGAGGGGGGCGACCTCGTCCGCACCGGGCTGCTCGAACAGGCGCACGGCGGCACGCTGTTCCTCGACGAGATCGCGGACATGCCGACCGCGACGCAGGCGCGCATCCTGCGCGTGCTGACCGACCAGAGCTTCACCCGCGTCGGCGGCACGCGCGTGGTGAAGGTGGACGTGCGCGTCGTCTCCGCGACCGCGCGCGACCTGTCGCACGAGATCGCGGAGGGGCGGTTCCGCGAGGACCTCTATTACCGTCTCAACGTCGTGCCGGTGACGATCCCGCCGCTGACCGAGCGACGCGAGGACATCCCCGCGCTGGTCGAGCATTTCGTCGCGCATTACGCGACCGAGCGGCGCGTGCCGGTGCCGCAGATCGCGACCGACGCGCTGGTCGCGCTCCAGTCCTACGACTGGCCGGGCAACGTGCGCGAGCTGCGCAACGTGGTGGAGCGGACGATCATCTTGGCGCCGGGCGACCGGATCGGGCGGATCGACCTCGACCTGCTGCCGGCCGAGGTGCTGGGCGGGAACGACGGCGCGGCCGGCGCCAGCGCGATCATGGGAGCGCCGCTGCGCGAGGCGCGCGAGACGTTCGAGCGCGAGTATCTGCGCGTCCAGATCCGGCGCTTCTCGGGCAATATCTCGCGCACGGCGAGCTTCATCGGGATGGAGCGCTCCGCGCTGCACCGCAAGCTGAAGCTGCTGGGGATCACGGAAACGCGGGACGAGTAGGCCACCGTTACCCCGGGCTCGACCCGAAGCGATCCACTGACGATCGGCTCATACGATCCCGCAATGTTGCCCAGCCGGACCCCGGCCTGCGCGGGGCCTTTGCAAAACAGGTGCAACGGCATCGACGCCACGCCGTGCTCCTGCGTAGGCAGGAGCCCAGGGCCACGCAGAACAACGCCTTTTTGGAACTGCAACTCTGGGCTCCTGCCTTCGCAGGAGCACGGTGTAGCCTGTTGCAAAGGTCCCGCCTGCGCCGGGGAACGAGCAGGATTTCCGACCGTGCTCGCAGAACGGCGTCACCCCGGCTTACGGCCGGGGCGACGATGTGATCGCGCGCATCTGGACGCCGCGTCCCCGGCATCCTAGCTAGGGCCTGCCGCTTCGAGCGGCCTTCATCGACGCCGGCAACGGCGCATCCGCGGGGAACCTCCCGCCAATAAGAAGGACCAAGCATCCATGGCCGACAAGCAGACCTCGCTCCAGGACCTGTTCCTGAACGCGCTGCGCAAGTCCAAGACCCCCGTCACCATGTTCCTGGTGAAGGGCGTGAAGCTCCAGGGCATCGTCACCTGGTTCGACAATTTCTCCGTGCTGCTGCGCCGCGACGGCCAGTCGCAGCTGATCTACAAGCACGCCATCTCCACGATCATGCCCGCGGGGCCGATCGACGTGCCCGGCATCGTCGGGCAGTTGAGCGACGCGCCCAAGAAGCAGCCGCTGCTCCAGGACATTTTCCTGTCCGCGGTGCGCAAGAGCGAGGATCCGGTGACGATGTTCCTCGTCAACGGCGTGATGCTGCAGGGAGCGATCGCCGGCTTCGACCTGTTCTGCATGCTGCTCCAGCGCGACGGCATGGCGCAGCTGGTCTACAAGCACGCCGTGTCGACGATCCAGCCGTCGCGACCGCTCAACCTCGCCGAGGAACAGGGCGTCGATGAGGATGACGACTGAGTGAGCACCGGGTTCGACCGCGATCGTGACGATGTGACCCGCGGCGCGCGCGCGGTGGTGGTCTACCCCGATCTGGGCGGATCGTCGCGCGATGCCGAGGCGCGGCTGGAGGAAACCGCCGGCCTCGCCGAGGCGATCGGCGTCGCGGTGGTGGACCGTGTCGCGTTCCGCGTCCGCACCCCGCGCGCCGCGACGCTGATCGGGTCGGGCCAGATCGAGGATCTGGCGACGCGGGCGCGGATGGAGGAGGCGGCGCTGATCGTCGTCGACGGCAGCCTGACGCCGATCCAGCAGCGCAACCTGGAGACCGCGCTGGAGGCCAAGGTGATCGACCGGACGGGGTTGATCCTGGAAATCTTCGGCGAGCGCGCCGCGACCGCCGAGGGGCGGTTGCAGGTCGAGCTCGCGCATCTCGACTATCAATCCGGTCGACTGGTGCGCAGCTGGACCCACCTGGAGCGGCAGCGTGGCGGCTTCGGCTTCCTGGGCGGTCCGGGTGAAACGCAGATCGAGGCCGACCGCCGCCTGATCCGCGACCGCATGGCGCGGCTGCGGCGGGAGCTGGAGCAGGTGACGCGGACGCGCGGGCTGCACCGCGAGCGGCGGCAGCGCGCGCCCTGGCCGGTGATCGCGCTGGTCGGCTATACCAACGCGGGCAAGTCGACGCTGTTCAACCGCGTGACCGGCGCGCACGTGATGGCCGAGGACCTGCTGTTCGCGACGCTGGACCCGACGCTGCGTCAGGTGACGCTGCCGGGAATCGACAAGGCGATCCTGTCCGACACGGTCGGCTTCGTCTCCGAACTGCCGACGCAGCTGGTCGCCGCGTTCAAGGCGACGCTGGAGGAGGTGGTGTCGGCCGATCTGCTGATCCATGTCCGCGACGTGGCGCATCCCGACACCGCGGCGCAGAAGGCCGATGTCGAGGCGGTGCTGGCGGAGGTCGGCGTGTCCGAGACGACGCCGCGAATCGAGGCGTGGAACAAGCTGGACCTGCTCCACGGCGACGCCCGCGACGACCTGCTGGCGGAGGCGGCGCGGCGCGACGACGTCATGGCGATCTCCGCGTTGACGGGTGAGGGGGTGGAGGCGCTCATCCGCCGTATCGGCGACCTGCTGACGGCGGGGCATCAGCGCTACGCCGTGACGCTGGATGCCGGCGACGGCGCAGGGGCGGCATGGCTCCACGCGCACGGCGAGGTGCTGGATCAGGAGGTCGACGGCGATCGCATCGTCTACGAAGTCCGGATGGCGCCGGCGGATTACGAGCGCTTCGCGTCGCGCTGACGCGGTCAGCGCGCCTTGGCGACCGTCTGCCAGAGGTGCTCCTTCTCCTCCAGCGACATGGCGGCGAAGGCCTCGCCGCCGGCGGTCTCGATCGCGCGGAAGCGGCGTTCGAATTTCGCGTTCGCCTGGCGCAGCGCGGCTTCGGCGTCGACGCCCAGGTGCCGGGCCCAATTCACGACCGCTTGCAGCAGGTCGCCGATCTCGTCGACGCGTTCCTCATGCGTGGTCGCGGCCTCGACCTCGGCCAGTTCCTCGTCCACCTTCGCGCGGGGCCCGCTGGCGTCGGGCCAGTCGAAGCCGGTGCGCGCGGCGCGCTTCTGGAGCTTTTCGGCGCGCATCAGCGCGGGCAGGCCGACGGCGACGCCGTCCACCGCGCTGGCGGCGCCGCGCTCGGCGCGCTCTGCGGCCTTGATCTCCTCCCACATATGGCGGCCGCCGGAGGTCGCTTCGCCGAAGATGTGCGGGTGGCGACGTTCCATCTTGTCGCTGATGCCGGCGACGACATCGGCCAGCGTGAAGGCGCCGCGCTCCTCGGCGATGCGGCTGTGGAAGACCACCTGTAGCAGCAGGTCGCCGAGTTCGTCCCTGATGTCGGCGACGTCGTCGCGCGCGATCGCATCGGCGACCTCATAGGCTTCCTCGATCGTATAGGGGGCGATCGTCTGCCACGTCTGCGCGCGATCCCATTCGCAGCCGCCGGGGCCACGCAGCCGCGCCATGATCGCGACCAGTCGGTCGATCATCCGTTCTCATCCCCTAAATCGATAATATGCATTATGTAAAACTGCGGACCATGATCCACCCGATCACGAAGATGGCGATCCAGGCGCCGGCATAGACCGCGACCGTCCGCCACGGCAGCCGGCGCGACATGAGCGCCGATAACGGCAGGATGAGCACGAGCAGCAGGATCAGCGTCTGCGCTACCATGCGGCTTCCCAGCCGTCGTAGCCCGGCTCGATCCCGCGCGGCAGTTCGGCGACGAGGCCGGCATAGTCCATCGTCTGATCCATATGTACCAGGGCGGCCTTCTTCGGACGAAGCTCGCCGATCCAGCGGAGCGCGGATGCCAGATCGGGGTGCGTCGGATGCGGGCGCCGGCGCAGCGCATCGACGATCCACAGGTCCAGTCCCTGATAGATCGTCCACATGTCGTCGGTCATGACGTTGAAATCGGTGGCATATCCAACGGCGCGCCCGTCCGCCTCGAAGCGGAGCCCGGCCGAGGTGATCGCGCCATGCGGCTGATCGGTGACGGTGATGGCGATGTCGCCGATCGTGAGCCGGTCGGGCAAGGGTGACAGCGAAACGGTCGGCGGATAGCCCTGATGGCCGCGAAAGACGTAGCCGAACTGCTGCTGAAGCGCGGCCGCGGTGGCGGGGCGTGCATAGCCCGCGACCGGGCGGCCGAGAGCGTGGAAGAGCTGACGCAGATCGTCGACGCCGAAGACGTGATCCGCGTGCTGGTGGGTCCAGATCACCGCATCGACCGTGGCCACGTCCGCGTCCAGCAGCTGCGCGCGCATGTCGGGGCTGGTGTCGATCAGGATGCGCGTGCCGCCGTGCTCGACGAGCAGGGACGAACGGGTGCGGCGGTTGCGGGGTTCGTCAGGGTCGCAATCACCCCAGTCGTTGCCGATGCGCGGCACCCCCGACGACGTGCCCGAGCCGAGGATGCGGACCTTCATGCCACCGTCTTGGCGAAGAGCCGGTGGAAATTGTCGGCGGTATAGTGCTGCAATTCCTCAACATCCTCGTCGCGCAGACGGGCGAGGAACGCCGCCGTATCGGCGACGAACGCAGGTTCGCCGGTCTTGCCGCGATGCGGTACGGGGGCGAGGAAGGGCGCATCGGTCTCGATCAGGAGGCGCTCGCGCGGCAGCCGGGCGGCGGTTTGCTGGAGGTCGGTGGCGTTCTTGAACGTCACGATGCCCGAAATCGAGATGTAAAGCCCCATGTCGAGCGCCGTGTCGGCGAACGCGCCGCTGGCGGTGAAGCAGTGGATGACGCCCGCATAGGCCCCCTCCTCCATCTCCTCGCGCATGATCGCGGCGGTGTCGTCCTCGGCATCGCGCGTATGGACCACGATCGGCACGCCCGCGGTGCGCGCCGCGGCGATGTGCGCGCGGAAACTGGCCTGTTGCCGGGCGCGATCGGAATGGTCGTAGAAGTAATCGAGCCCGCTCTCGCCGATTCCCACGACGCGCGGATGCCGCGCGCGAGCGATCAGTTTCGCGGTATCGACGTGGGGATGCCGATCCGCTTCGTGCGGGTGGATGCCGACGGTGGCCCAGACATCGGCCTCGCGCTCGGCGGTCGCCAGCACCGCGTCCCATTCGCTCTCACGCGTCGCGATGTTGAGCATCGCGGTGACGCCGCGCGCGCGGGCGCGTTCGAGCACCGCCTGCTGTTCCTCCGCCAACCCCTTGTAATTCAGGTGGCAATGGCTGTCGGCGAGCATCAGGCGGGCTCCGCCTCGACCGGCATCTCCAGCCGCGGGAAGGCGGGCGTGGGCGCGGCGAGGACGAAGCCCGCCGCCTCCGCGCGCTCATACCAGCCGTCGTCGTCGATCGCGGCGTGGTCGCGCGCCTCGACGCCGAGCAGGTCGAGCACCTTGCCCGCCCCCTCCGGCACGACCGGAAGGATCGCGATCGCCAGCATCCGGATCGCGCGGACCAGCGTGCGCAATACCGCGTGCATCCGCTCCGGGTCGGTCTTGCGCAGCGCCCAGGGCGCCTGCGCGTCGATATACTGGTTGCAGGCGAACACGCCGCGCAGCCATGCCTCGACCCCCTGGCTGAGCATCAGGTCGCCGAACGCGGTCTTCAGCCCGGCGCAGGCGACGACGACCTCCTCGATCAGCGCGCCATCGGCGGCGTCGGCGCGACCGATGCCGGGCAAGGCGCCGCCCAGGTTCTTGGCGACGAACGACAGCGTGCGCTGTGCCAGATTGCCGAAGGCGTTGGCGAGTTCGGCGTTGACGCGGGTGACGATCGCCTCCGCCGAATAGCTGCCGTCCTGCCCGAAGCTGACCTCGCGCAGGAGAAAGTAGCGCAGGCCGTCGACGGAGAAAGCACGGGCCAGATCAAGCGGATCGACGACGTTGCCGAGACTCTTCGACATCTTCTCCCCGCGATGCAGCAGGAAGCCGTGCCCGAACACCGTCTTCGGCAGGGGGATACCCGCCGACATCAGGAAAGCGGGCCAATAGACCGCGTGGAAGCGGACGATGTCCTTGCCGATCAGGTGCAGGTCGGCGGGCCAGTACGGCATGTCGCCGTCCGGATAGCCCGCGCCGGTCAGATAGTTGGTCAGCGCATCGACCCACACGTACATCACGTGCCCGGGGCTGCCCGGCACCGGCACGCCCCAGTCGAAGCTGGTCCGCGACACCGACAGGTCGGACAGCCCGCCCTCGACGAAGCGCAGGATCTCGTTCCGCCGCGCCTCGGGCCGGATGAAATCGGGGCTGCCGGCGTAGAGATCGAGCAGCGGCTGCTGGTATTTCGACAGGCGGAAGAACCATGTCTCCTCCGCGGTCCATGTCACGGGCGTTCCTTGCGGCGAGAGCTTTGCGTCCCCTTCCCCCTCGACCAGTTCCTTTTCGTCGTAGAAGGCCTCGTCACGGACCGAATACCAGCCCTCGTAGCGGTCGAGGTACAGGTCGCCGGCATCCGCCATCGCCTGCCAGATCGCCTGGCTGGCGCGGTGGTGATCGGCGTCGGTGGTGCGGATGAAGCGATCGTAGCCGATCCCAAGCGCGTCGCACATCGCCCTGAAATAGCCGGACATTTCGTCGGCCAGCGCGCGCACCTCCACGCCCTTGTCGCGTGCGGTCTGCACCATCTTCAGCCCGTGCTCGTCGGTGCCGGTCTGGAAGCGCACGTCGCGCCCGGCCTGCCGCTGGAACCGGGCGATCGCATCGGCGGCGATCGCCTCATAGGCGTGGCCGATATGCGGGCGGCCATTGGGGTAGCTGATGGCGGTGGTGATGTAGAACGGATCGGCCATGCGCGCGTCTCTACGAGGCAATCGGCGTCAGGACAACGTGGCACGCATCAGCGCGGTTGCGCGCGCAGCTGCCGCGCCAGCGACACCGCCGCCTTCACATAGGCCGGGCCGCCGCACACCGTCCATGCCTGGGGCAGGCGCAGCCGCGGGATACGCTCCAGCAGCGGATGGTGAAGCATCTCGGTCCCACGATCGGCGACGCGTTCCGCATCGGTTTCCACGATGAGATAGTCGGGCCTCGCCAGCGCCATCTCCTCCAGCCCGACGTGCGCCAGCGCAGGCTTTCCCAGACGCGTGGCGAGATTGCGCAGCCCCACGCGCCGCATGAGGTCGTCGACGAGCGTTCCGGTGCCGGTCAGGAACCCGCGACGCTGATAATAAGCGGCGGTGCGGCCGCGGCCGGCGGTGCGGGGCAACGTCGCCAGCGCGCGGTCCATCGCCGCGATCAGCGCGGCTCCGCGGGCGGGATGCCCGACCGCGTCCGCGACCTGCTGCACCTGCGCCACGATCGCCGCGCGATCCGCGGCGGGGGGGAGCGCGACCACGGGGATATGGCGCGCCGCCAGATGGGTCGTCACCAGCGGGTCCTGCCACGGCGAGGCGAGCACGAGATCGGGGCGAAGCGCCAGCACGTCCTCCGCCGATCCGCGGGTCGCTCGAAGCCCGCGCGCCTGCGCCGCCGCGGCCGACATCTGCGGATCGGTGGCGAACTGCGTCAGCGCGACGATCTGTGCGCGGTCCGCCAGCGCCAGGAGATACTGGTCCGCGCACAGGTTCAGCGACACGATCCGCCGCGGAGCCGCGACGGGCGCCGCCGCGGTGACGCCAAGTAGGAGGGGCAGGAGGAGCAGGAGACGCATGATCGCCCTTTGCCTCCCCTGCCCCTTTCGCGCTAGGCGGCGCGTCGACCGCCACGAGAAGGCTTCTCCATCCGTGACCTATCGCCGCTGGCTGTGGCCGGCCCTGATCCTGACCACGCTGATCGCGCTGACGCTGAGCGTGGGCGTCGGCAGCGCCAGTATCCCGCCCGCGCGCGCGCTGGCGGCGCTGGTTGGGCATGGCGACCCGGTGGAGCGTGCGATCCTGATCGAGCTGCGATTGCCGCGGGCGATCCTGGGGCTGGCGGTGGGTGCGATCCTGGGGCTCGCCGGGGCGGCGCTGCAGGGCTATCTGCGCAACCCGCTGGCGGAGCCGTCGGTGCTGGGGGCGTCGAACGGCGCGGCATTGGGCGCGGTGGTGGCGCTGTATTTCGGGCTGGCGACCGCGCAGGAGATCGCGCTGCCGGTCCTGGCGATCGTCGGTGCGCTGGTGGCGCTGGGCGTCCTGCTGGCGCTGGCGCGACGCTCCGACAGCGCGCTGACGCTGATCCTGGCGGGGATCGCGATCTCCACGCTGTCGGTCGCGGGGACCAGCCTGGCGCTGAACCTGTCGCCCAATCCCTTTGCGGCGATGGAGATCATGACATGGCTGATGGGGAGCCTGGAGGATCGCTCGTTCCGCCACGTCGCGCTGGCCCTGCCGTGCATCGCGTCAGGCGCCGCACTGCTGGCCGGACAGGGGCGCGCGCTCGACGCGCTGACGCTGGGCGAGGACGGCGCGGCGGCGCTGGGCGTCGATCTGGCGCGCACGCGGATACGGCTGCTGCTGGGCGTCGCGATCGGCGTGGGCGGCGCGGTCGCGGTGTCGGGCGCGATCGGCTTCGTCGGGCTGATCGTGCCGCATCTGATCCGGCCGCTGACCGACCGTACACCCTCCGCGATCCTGTGGCCCAGCGCGCTGGCGGGGGCGGCGCTGCTGACGCTGGCCGATGTCGCGGTGCGCGTCATCCCGACCACCAACGAACTGAAGCTGGGGGTGGTCACCGCCTTCCTGGGGGTGCCGGTCTTCCTGCTGCACCTGATGCGGGAGCGGCGGCTGTGGTGAGCATCGTCGCGCAGGGGCTGGGCGTCTCGCTCGGCCAGCGGCAGGTGCTGGACGACGTGTCGTTCGACTGGACGCCCGGTACGCTGGTCGGGGTGCTGGGCCCCAACGGCGCGGGCAAGTCGACGCTGGTACGCGCGCTGCTGGCGCTGCTGCCGCACCGCGGCGCGGTGACTGTCGACGGTGCGCCGCGCCGGACGCTGACGCGGGCGGCGCTGGCGCGGCGGATCGCCTATCTGCCGCAGGGGCAGACGCTGCATTGGCCGATGACGGTCGAGCGGCTGGTGGCGCTGGGGCGGCTGCCGCACCTCGCCCCCTTCTCGCGCCTGTCGCCCGCCGACCATGCCGCGGTCGCCGAGGCGATGGCGCGCGCCGATGTCATGCATCTCGCGACGCGCACCGCGACTGAATTGTCGGGGGGCGAGCGTGCGCGGGTGCTGCTGGCGCGGGCGCTGGCGGTGGGGGCGCCCGCGCTGATCGCGGACGAGCCGCTCGCCAGCCTGGACCCCGCGCATCAGATCGAGGGGATGGAACTGTTGCGCGCGCAGGCCGATGCGGGCGGGCTGGTGGTGGCGGTGCTCCACGACCTGACGCTGGCGGCGCGCTTCTGCGACCGGGTGCTGGTGCTCGCAGACGGCGGGGTCGCGGCGGATGGCGCGCCGGGCGCGGTGCTGACGGCGGATCTGCTCGCGCGGGTCTATGGCATCACCGCCTGGCGCGGCGAACAGGGCCTGCTGGTCCCGCACGATCGCATCCGCTAGGGTCGCGCGATGCCGATCGACGAAAGCCGCACGTTCCAGCCGATCCGTATCGCGGTGCTGACCGTGTCCGACACGCGCGGGCCGGCGGAGGATCGCTCCGGCGACACGCTCGTCGCGCGGCTGACCGGGGCGGGGCACGAGCTCGCCGCGCGGCTGATCCTGCGCGACGACATGGCGGCGATCGCCGATCAGCTCGACCGCTGGATCGACGACACGGGCATCGACTGCATCATCACCACCGGGGGCACCGGCGTGACCGGGCGCGACGTCACCCCCGAGGCGGTCGAGCGCGTCGCCGACAAGATGATCCCCGGCTTCGGCGAGTTGTTCCGCTGGCTGAGCTACCGGACGATCGGCACCTCGACGGTACAGAGCCGCGCCTGCGCCTGCGTGGCGCGCGGCACCTATATCTTCGCGCTGCCCGGATCGACCGGCGCGGTGAAGGATGCGTGGGACGGCATCCTGAAGGACCAGCTCGACAGCCGCCACCGCCCCTGCAACTTCGTCGAGCTCATGCCCCGGCTGCTGGAACGCTGACTATGCTCTCCTGATCGTCCAGCAACTCGGTGACCAAGCGGAAGCAGTCGTCGACGTGCCTGTTGCCGACCAGCTTCATCATCCCGAAGCTCATGCCCGCGGACACGGTGTTGCCGACGACCGGGACGAACGACGCCGCGCTTTTGACCGCGACGCGGACGCCGACCTGCCTCAGGATCGCGACGATCGCGGTTTCGGTTATCAGCTTGCCGATCAGCTGGGTGCCGATCCGCCCGGCGATGACCGCGATCTGTTCCTTCACCTGTTCGTCAAGACCGTCGATCTGATCGGGATCCAGCCCGAACTTCGCGTTGATCTTGGGCAGCAGCGTGGTGAGGTTGAGGACGTCGCTGGTCGCACCCGCCGCGGCAAAGGGGATCGCGCCGGTCGCCGCCGAGACGATCGCGCGCCGCGTGACCAGCTTGTAGCATTCGCTGCGGACACGTTCCGCCTGCGCGCGATTCTTGATGAGCAACCGACTTCTCCCCCTGATACGCCACCGTCTTAGATCATGCGGATCGGCGGCCGGCGTCGCATTGATCCGATTCGGATGAAGTTTGCCGCGGGCGCCTATGTTCTTGATCCGTTCCGATGGGCGCGATACGATCGGACCATGCCGACGCCGAAGAATCGAGCGGTCCGCGGGGCCACGCTGAACGCCGAGAGCCGGCGCCTCAACCTGCCGCAGGCCGTCGCGGACGGCGACTGGCTGGACGCGCGCGAAGCGGTCGATGGCGCCGCGCCGGCGCTGCGGACGACGGTGACGGTCGAGCATGCGCGCACGATCATCACCCGCAACCGCTCGCCCGACGTGCCGTTCGACCGTTCGATCAACCCGTATCGCGGCTGCGAGCATGGCTGCATCTATTGCTTCGCGCGGCCGAGCCACGCGTATCACGACCTGTCGCCGGGGCTGGATTTCGAGACCAGACTGTTCGCCAAGCCCGATGCCGCGGCGCTGCTCCGCGCCGAACTGGCCAGGCCGGGATATGCGTGCCAGCCGATCGCGATGGGGACCAATACCGATCCCTATCAGCCGATCGAGCGCGAGTGGCAGGTGACGCGGCGCGTGGTCGAGGTGCTGGCGGCGTGCGATCATCCGCTGGTCATCACCACCAAGTCCGACCGCGTCGTGCGCGACCTGGACCTGCTGGCGCCGATGGCGGCGAAGGGGCTGGTGGCGGTCGCGATCTCGGTCACGTCGCTCGATCCGCGCATCGCGATGACGGTGGAGCCGCGCGCGCCCACGCCCGAACGGCGGCTGGCGGCGGTGGCGCGGCTGGCGAGCGCGGGGGTGCCGACCTATGTCAACATGGCGCCGGTGATCCCCGCGATCACCGATGGCGAGGTGGAGGCGATCGTCGCGCGCGCCGCGGCGGCGGGGGCGCGGGGCGTCTCCTTCATCCCGGTGCGGCTGCCGTGGGAGGTGGCGCCGCTGTTTCGCGCATGGCTGGACGAACATTTCCCGGACCGTGCGGGCAAGGTGATGGCGATCGTCCAGTCGCTGCGCGGCGGGCGCGACAACGACCCCCGCTTCGGCTCGCGGATGAAGGGCGAAGGGCCGTGGGCGGACCTGCTGCGCACCCGGTTCCGGATCGCGCGGACGCGGGCGGGGTTCAGCGACGAGCGGCGCAAACTGGACCTGCGCTGCGACCTGTTCCGCCCGCCGGCGGGGGCGCAGGGGGAGTTGTTTTGATGGACGAGTATTCGTCATTGCGAGCGTAGCGAAGCAATGACGTTGTCGGTGCGTCACCCCACCGAGCGGAGGCGGGTTTCCTCGATATCGAACTCGACCTTGGTCACGCCCGGCAACGATTCGATCCGCTCCGCCAGCTCCGCATCCAGCGCGAAGTCGCGGTCGAGGATCACCACCGCCACCTCGTCCGATGCGAGCGGCACCTTCAGCGTCACCTTGCCGCGCGCGCCGCGCAGCGGGCCGATCAGCGCGGCGAGCGCGGTGACGGCGGCGGGGTCGTCGACCGTCACCTCCAGCGCGAAGCGGGTGGTCGTCGCCAGTCCCTCGAACGGGCGGATCGCCTTGATCGAGACGCGCGGCGTTTCCTCGCCCGGGCGGCGATCCAGCTCGACCGTCATCAGCCCGCAGCCGCCGTTCTTCGCCGCCTCCTCCAGATCGGTGGAGGTGCCGTCCTCGAAACAGGTCGCGACGAACTGCCCGGAGGCGTCCGACAGCGTCGCCATCAGGTAGCGGCGCCCGCGCGCGGACGTGCGCCAGCGGGCGTCCTCCACCATCACCGCCATCGTCGCCATCACCCGCGCGCCCTCCGGGATCGGCAGCTCGCCGAGCGCGACATAGCTGCGCGCGCCGTGCATCTTCGCCAGGTGGCGGTAGCGGTCGACCGGGTGCGCGGAGAAGTAGAAGCCGAACGCTTCCTTCTCCTGCTCCATCCGCTCGGCCAGGCTCCAGCGCGCGGTCGCGGGCAGCTTGATGACGTCACCCGCCCCGCCCGCATCGTCGCCGAACAGCCCGCCCTGCCCGCTGGTGCGGCCGTGGTGGGTGCTGGCGGCGATCGCCAGGATCGTCTCCGCGACCGTGTGGACACCCGCGCGGTTCGTCTCCAGCGCGTCGAACGCGCCCGCCGCGGCCAGCGTCTCCAGCTGGCGCTTGTTGAGCAGGCGCGGGTCGACCCGGCTTGCGAAGTCGTCGAGGCTGCGGAACGCCCCGTTGGCGCGCTCCTCGATCAGTTTCTCCATCGCGCCTTCGCCGACCGACTTGAGCCCGGCGAGCGCATAGCGGACGCCATATGCCTGCTCGTCGCCGGCCGGCTGCACGTCGAACTCGGCGTCGCTGGCGTTGATGCACGGTGCCAGCAATGGCACCCCCAGCCGGCGCATGTCGTCGACGAAGATCGCGAGCTTGTCGGTGAGATGGATGTCGTAGCACATCGACGCGGCGAAGAATTCGGCCGGATGATGCGCCTTCAGCCACGCGGTCTGGTACGCCAGCAGCGCATAGGCCGCGGCGTGGCTCTTGTTGAAGCCGTAGCCCGCGAACTTGTCGATCAGGTCGAACAGCTGGTTGGCGTAATCCGCCTTGATCCCGTTATGCTCGGCACAGCCCGCGACGAAGGTGGCGCGCTGCGCGTCCATCTCCGCCTTGATCTTCTTGCCCATGGCGCGCCGCAACAGGTCCGCGCCGCCGAGCGAATAGCCCGCCAGCACCTGCGCGGCCTGCATGACCTGTTCCTGATAGACGAAGATTCCGTAGGTCTCGTTCAGGATCGGCTCCAGCAGCGGGTGGGGATAGGTGATCTCCTCCTGCCCCTGCTTACGCCTGCCGAACGAGGGGATGTTGTCCATCGGGCCCGGGCGGTAGAGCGACACGAGCGCGATGATGTCGCCGAAATTGGACGGGCGGACGGCCGACAGCGTGCGGCGCATCCCCTCCGATTCCAGCTGGAACACGCCGACCGTGTCGCCGCGCTGAAGCAGTTTGTAGACGCCCTCGTCGTTCCACGGCAGCGCGTCGAGATCGACCGCGATCCCGCGCTTGGCGAGCAGCTGGATCGCCTTCTTGAGCACCGACAGCGTCTTGAGGCCGAGGAAGTCGAACTTCACCAGCCCCGCGCCCTCGACATATTTCATGTCGAACTGCGTGACGGGCATGTCGGAGCGCGGATCGCGGTAGAGCGGAACCAGCTGCGCCAGCGGGCGGTCGCCGATCACCACGCCCGCCGCGTGGGTCGACGAGTGGCGCGGCAGCCCCTCCAGCTTGGTCGCCAGATCCCACAGGTGGCGGACCTGATTGTCGTTGGAATATTCCTTCGCCAGCTCCGGCACGCCGTTCAGCGCGCGCTTCAGGTCCCACGGATCGGTCGGGTGGTTGGGCACCAGCTTCGCCAGCCGGTCGATCTGGCCGTAGCTCATCTGGAGCACGCGCCCGGTGTCCTTCAGCACCGCGCGCGCCTTCAGCTTTCCGAAGGTGATGATCTGCGCGACCTGATCGCGGCCGTACTTCTCCTGCACGTAGCGGATGACCTCGCCGCGGCGGGTTTCGCAGAAGTCGATGTCGAAGTCGGGCATCGACACGCGTTCCGGGTTCAGGAAACGTTCGAACAGCAGCCCGAGCTGGAGCGGGTCGAGATCGGTGATCGTCAGCGCCCAGGCGACCGCCGAACCCGCGCCCGATCCGCGCCCCGGCCCGACCGGGATATCATGCTGTTTCGCCCATTGGATGAAGTCGGCGACGATCAGGAAGTAGCCGGGAAAGCCCATCTGGATGATGACGTCGAGCTCGAACTCCAGGCGATCCTTGTACGCGTCCTGCCACCCCGCGTCGCCCGCCTGGCCCAGCTCCTCGATCCGCCGGAGCCGCGCCGCGAGCCCCGCGCGCGCGCGGTCGCGCAGCATCGTCGCCTCGCCCTCGCGGTCGCCCGCGAGGCTGGGCAGGATCGGCTTGCGCTTGGGCGCGGCGACGGCGCAGCGCTGCGCCACGACCAGCGTGTTCGCGATCGCCTCGGGCAGGTCGTGAAAGAGCGCGATCATCTGCTCGGCAGGCTTCATCCACGCATGGCCGCAGCTGCGCGGGCGATCCTCGCTCTCGACATAGGTGGAATGCGCGATGCACAGCATGGCGTCGTGCGCGTCGCCGAAGCTCGCCTCCTCGAAGCAGCTGGGGTTGGTCGCGACGATCGGCCAGCCGCGGTCGTAGGCGAGGTCGAGCAGATGCTCCTCCGCCTTCTCCTCCACCGCATCGTCGCGGCGCGACAGCTCGATATAGAGGCGATCGGGGAAGATCGCGTGGAGCCGGTCGGCATAGGCCGCGGCGCGCGCGGGCTGATCCTCCGCGAACAGGCGCGCGACGCCCCCTTCCCCGCCCGCGGTCAGCGCGATCAGGCCGGCGGCATGTCGCCTCAGCACGTCGAACCCGACGTGCGGCGCCAGTTCCAGCGGGCGGTCGAGATGCGCGTGGCTGACCAGCGCGCACAGATTGTCGTAGCCGGTTGCGTCCTGCGCATAGAGCGCGATCCAGTCGATCACCGGCGGCGCGCCGTCGGGCATGTCGGGGCGCGCGAGGCCCAGCATCGTCCCGATCACCGGCTGGACGCCCGCGCCCGCCGCGGCGTCGGAAAAGGCCATCGCGGCGTACAGGCCGTTGCGGTCGGTCAGGCCGGCGGCGGGAAAGCCCAGCTTCGCGGCGCGCTTCGCGATCGCCTTCGGCTCGATCGCGCCATCGAGCATCGTGTAGGAGGAAAAGATGCGGAGCGGTACGAACCCGGAATGCGCCATCAACCCAGGATAGGCCCGCCACGCCGATTCGACCAGCACGGAACCCCCCCATGCCCCACCCGTTCGCCGCATCGACGAAAGGAAGGTGGAAGACGATGGACGATGTGCGATCCGATACGCCGGTGATGGGCGCCGGTTGGGGCTGGATCATGGCATATGGCGTGGTGTCGTCGCTGGTCGGCATCGCCGCCTTCGCCTGGCCGTTCGCCGCGACCTATGCCGCGACGGTGACGATCGGGGCGTTCTTCTTCATCTCCGGCGTCTTCGCAATCGCCGCCGGGCTGTTCGGGCACGGGCATGAGAGCCGCGCCTATTCGGTCGTCTTCGGGCTCGTCTCCGTGATCGTCGGCGCGATCATGGTGATGGAGCCGATGACCGGCGCGATCTCGCTGACGCTGATGGTCGCGGTGTGGCTGGCGGTGCGCGGCGCGCTGGAGGTCTACTGGGGCATCAAGGCGCGGCGGCGGCGCGGGCTGATGATCGCGCTGGGCGCGGTGAACCTGCTGCTCGCGGTGTTCATCGTCGCGACCGTGCCGTGGTCGGCGCTGACGCTGCCGGGCTTCATCCTGGGCATCAGCTTCCTGATGGGCGGTGTCACCGCCATCGCCGCGGCGTGGGACCACCGCAGCGGGGCGAAGCCGTTCGGCGTGCCGGCGTAGGCTACTCCCGTCATGGCGAGCGTGTAGCCTGCCCCCGTCACAGCAGCGCTTCGATATCCTTCTCGATATCTACCGGCTTGGTCGTGGGGGCGTAGCGCTCCACGGTGCGGCCCTCGCGGTCGATCAGGAACTTGGTGAAGTTCCACTTGATCGCCTTCGACCCCAGCACGCCCGGCGCATCCGACTTCAGCTGCGCGAACAGCGGGTCGGTGCCGTCGCCGTTGACGTCGATCTTCGCGAAGACCGGGAAGGTCACGTCATAGGTCAGCGAGCAGAAATTCGCGATCTCCGCCGCATCGCCCGGCTCCTGCGCGCCGAACTGGTTGCAGGGGAAGGCCAGCACCTCGAACCCGCGCTCGCCGTACTTGCGGTGGAGCGCCTCCAGCCCCTGATATTGCGGGGTGAAGCCGCATTTGGAGGCGGTGTTGACGATCAGCAGCACCTTGCCGCGATAAGGCGCCAGCGAGGCGGGGCTGCCGTCGGCGGCCTTCACGGTGAAGTCGGTGATGGCGGTCATCGCGCTCTCCTCAGCAGGAATTCGATATTCGTGCGCACCCCGGGCCATTCGCCCGCGATGATCGAATAGACGACGATATCGCGGACCCGGCCGTTCATCACCTGGTGCGCGCGCAGCACGCCGTCGCGCTTGGCGCCGAGCCGCTCGATCGCCGCCTGCGACCGCTTGTTGAACCAGTCGGTGCGGATCTGCACCACGTTGCACCCCAGCACGTCGAAGGCATGAGTGAGCAGCAGCAGCTTGGCCTCCGTGTTCACGCCGCTGCGCTGGACCGAGCGGGCGTAGAAGGTGCCGCCGATCTCCACGCGGCGATGCGCCTCGCTCATCCGCATCAGCCGGGTGAGGCCGACGACGCGGCCATCGGGCGTCTCGACCGCGAGCGGCAGCGCGCGGCCATAGTCGCGTTCCCTGAGCGCGGCGGCGACGAAGGCGGCGGGATCGGTCAGCCCCGCCACGTTCGCGAAGAACAGCTCGGTCAGGTCGCCGTCGCCCGCCGCGGCGGCCAGCGCGGGGGCATCGTCGACGGTCAGCGGGCGCAAGGTCACGTGACGCCCGATGAGCGTCGGCGTCTCGCGCCAGCGCGTCATTGCAACTGCCCCTCGTGCAGGCGCACGACGCGGTCCATCCGCGCGGCCAGCCGCTCGTTGTGGGTGGCCACCAGCGCGGCCGAGCCCTCGCCGCGGACCAGCCGCAGGAATTCGGCGAGCACGACATCGGCGGTATGCTCGTCGAGGTTGCCGGTGGGCTCGTCGGCCAGCACCAGCGCGGGCCGGTTGGCGAGCGCCCGTGCCACCGCGACGCGCTGCTGCTCGCCGCCGGAGAGCTGCGACGGGCGGTGGGTCAGGCGGTGGCCCACGCCCAGCGCAGTGAGCAGCGTGGTGGCGCGCTCCTCCGCGACGGCCCGGGTGCCGCCCTGGATCAGCTGCGGCAGGACGACATTCTCGATCGCGCTGAAATCGGGCAGCAGGTGGTGGAACTGGTAGATGAAGCCCAGCCGGTCCCGCCGCAGATCGGTGCGCCCCGCGGCGTCCAGCTGCGCCGCTTCCGTACCCGCGATGCGGATCGAGCCGGAGAAGCCGCCCTCGAGCAGCCCCACCGCCTGAAGCAGCGTCGACTTGCCCGAGCCGGACGGGCCGACCAGCGCCACGATCTCACCCGGCGCGATCGCCAGGTCGACGCCGCGCAGGACGTGGATCGTCGTCTCGCCCTGCGTGAAGCTGCGCGCGAGGCCGCGCGTCTCCAGGACCGCGTCACTCATAGCGAAGCACCTGCACCGGGTCCGTACTCGCCGCCTTGTACGCCGGGTAGACGGTCGCGAGGAACGTCATGACGAGCGTGACGATCACGATCAGCGTGATCTCGACCGGATTGGGCTTGGACGGCAGATGCGTCAGGTAGCGGATCGAGGGGTCCCACAGGTTCTGCCCCGTCACCAGCTGGACGAAATCGACGACGGCCTGACGGAAGAACAGGAACACAGCGCCCAGGATGAGCCCCGCGATCGTGCCGAGCACCCCGATCGTGGTGCCGACCGTCATGAAGATCCGCAGCATCGCCCCCCGGCTCGCCCCCATCGTCCGCAGGATCGCGATGTCGCGCGTCTTGGAGCGGACCAGCATGATGAGCGAACTGGCGATGTTGAACGCCGCGACCAGGATGATGATGCACAGCACGACGAACATCGCCACGCGCTCCACCGCCAGCGCGTCGAACAGCTCCGCGTTCAGCCGCCGCCAGTCGGCGACGACGCCGTAACCCTGCACCTTCGCCGACAAGGGAGCCAGGATCGGGCCGACGCGGTCGGGGTCGACGGTCTGGATCTCCACCATGCCGACGCTGTCCCCCATCAGCAGGAACGTCTGCGCATCGGGCAGCGGCATCATGACATAGGCCTTGTCGTAATCGTAGATGCCGACCTCGAACACCGCGGCCACGGTGTAGTTGACGATGCGCGGCACGGTGCCGAACGGCGTCGTCTGCCCCTGCGGGCTGACCAGCGAGATTTCGGAGCCGATCGTGGCACCCAGCGCCTCCGCCAGCCGCGCGCCGATCGCCACGTTGTCGCTGCCGGGGGTCACCGCGTCGAGATTGCCGGCCACCACCTTGCTGCGGATCGCGGGGTTGCCGCGGATGTCCTGCACCCGCATGCCCCTCAGCAGGATGAATTCGGCGCGCCCGTTGTAGGTGGCGAACAGCGGCTGCTCGATCATCGGCACCGCGCTGGTGACGCCGGGGGTCGCCTTCGCCTCGGCGACCACACGGCGCCAGTCGGGCAGGCGGCCGTTGAATCCCTGCACCACCGCATGACCGTTCAGCCCGACGATCTTGTCGAACAGCTCGGCGCGGAACCCGTTCATGACGCTCATCACGATGACGAGTGCCGCGACGCCCAGCATCACCGCGCCGAGCGAGAACCCCGCCACCAGCACGATGAACCGCTCGCCCCGGCCCGGCAGCAGATAGCGCCGCGCGATCATGCTTTCATAGCGCGACAATAACATGGACCAGGCTCTAGGCCGGGCGCCCGCGAGGTGCAACGGGGCCGATCGAGGTGCTGTGGCGATTTCGCCACAGCCGCGCCACATTCGGTTTAGCTCCCGTTCATTTGTATCGACAGCGTCACCATGCGCGGCGCATACGATCGCTACTGGCACACAGGCAAACAGGCCGTGGTTCGGGGAATGTCTTCCAGCCCCGCTTCGTTTCACGAGGCGTGCGGGCGGAGGACTGGATTAGGGGGCTGACGAGCGATCGTCACGCAGGCGCCCGGGTCGTGAAAACGGCCCGGGCGTTTGCGTTGGGGCGCAGTCCGGCAAGCCGGACGGTGCGCCAGCGGCGCAGCGCCCCGATCGGCCGGCGGGCCGGCAACGCCGGACCCGTCCGACGTCAAGCCGGCGGCTTCGCCGTCGGCGGTCCCTCCCTTCGTTATTCCCGCGCAGGCGGGAAATCAGATAGGCCGACGACGAGCCTCCATCACGAACGGCAGCGCGTCTGGATTCCCGCCTGCGCGGGAATGACGGGAGTCCGCGGAACGTCGGCGGCCTTTCCCTCCTCCCTCCGTCATGCCGGACTTGATCCGGCATCCCGCTTCTTCTTTCGTAGTCGTCGCCGGAAGCGTCACCCCGGCTCAAGGCCGGGGTGACGGCGGGGGCGGCCCCTCAGAAGCTCGCTCCGATCGTGATGCCATAGGTCCGCGGGTCGCCGACATTGCCCGCAATCAACCCGGTGTTGCCCGGAGTCGTCGCCAGCACCTCGTAATATTTGTTGTCGAACGCATTGCGGACCCAGCCGAAGACGTTGACCCCGCTGTCGGTGCGATAGCCCAGACGGAAGTTGGCGAGCGTATAACCGTCGATGTCGGTGTAGATCGACCGCGAGGCGTTGGACGAGAATTTGCTGCGCGAATTGGCGTCGACCCCGACATAGGCCTCACCCTGCTGCCCGAAGAGCGCGGCGGGGACGTTATATTCGCCGCCGTAGGAGAAGGCCGCGCGCGAGATGCCCGGCAGCCACTGGCCCGAGATGTCGCACACCACCGGGCTCGCCGCGCCCGGCACGCCCGCGGCCCCCCCGGCGCTTCCGATCGGCGCCGCGGGGCCGCCGGACAATTCCGGCGGGCACGGCGCATTCCTGAAGTCGAGATAGCGGCCATCGGTGATCGCGCTGTTGACGTACACGTTCAGCCGGTCGCTGGGACGGACCGAGACATCGGCCTCCACCCCGCGCACCCGTACCTTACCCGCATTCGCCAGATAGCCGCGCAGCGTCGAGGTGGACTGGTTGTTGACGACCGCCTGATAGTCCTTGATCTGCGTCCAGAAGCCGGTGACGTTCAGCGTGATCCGCCGGTCCCAGAATTGCGACTTCGCGCCGATCTCGAAATGATCGACCTTTTCCGGCGCGATCTGTGCCAGCTGGGTCTGCACCACGCCGTTCACGACCGGCACGCCGTTCAGGTTCAGCCCACCCGATTTGAAGGTGTGGGCATAGGTGCCGTAGATCAGGATATCGCGCGACGGCTTGTAGGACGCGGTAACGTCGTACGTGACGTTCCATGCGCGATACGCCTCGCCCTCGAACGCCTGCGGCTGGATCGCGTCGCGCTGCGCCGCCTGCCGCGCGGTGCCGCCGGTGGCGGGGACGAGGTTGCCCTGCGCATCGCGCACGATGCTGACATAGCTGCCGACCTTGTCGTCGTAGTTGAGGCGAACGCCCGGCGAGAGCGTGACCTGATCGGTCACGTCCCAGTTGAGCTTGCCGAACGCCGCGCCGGAGAAGTTCTTCAGCCGGATGTCGTTGCTCGCGGTCAGCCCGTCGAGCACCGAGGGATCGTTCGCCAGCGCACTGGAGGGATTGATGAGCCAGCGGCTCGCCGCCGACCCCTGCCGCTGGGTGCCGGTGGTGTGGATGTCCTGATAGAAAGCGAATAGCCCGGCGACGTAATTGAACCCCTCGCCCTCGCCCGCGTAGCGGAATTCCTGCGTAAACTGGTCCTGCCGCGTCGGATTCTGCGACAGGGTGGTGATCGGCAGCCCGGTGAAATCGCGGTCGTTCGCGGGCAGCCAGTCCCAGAAGCGCCACGCGGTGACGGAGGTCAGCGTCCCCTCCCCCAGCTGCAATTCGCCGCGCAGCGACACGCCGCCCAGCACGTTGCGCGCCTGAAGCTGCGCATCGAGGTCGGTCACGCGGTCGAAGGCGTTGCGGCTGGGCGGTTCGTAATTGAGCGCGGCCGCCAGCGCATCGAACTGGCGGTTGACCGGGCGCTGCGTGCTGCCGACGCGGACGAAGATCTGCGCGCAGCATTGCGGGTCCTGCCGGCTGTAGTCGCCCGACAGCGTGACGTTGAGCGTATCGCTCGCCTTCCACAGCAGTGCGCCGCGCACGCCCAGATTGTCCTGCGAATTGACGTAGGTGCCGGTGCGCACGTTGTAGATCGTGCCGCGCCGGTCGGTGGTCGACAGGCCCAGCCGCACCGCGACCGTGTCGCCCAGCGGGCCGGAAATCGACGCCTTCGCCTGCTTGAACGCCAGATTGCCCGCGGTCACCTCGGCCCGGCCTTCGAAGGTGAAGCTGGGCGCCTTGCTGGTGATGCTGATCGCGCCCGCGACGGTGTTCTTGCCGTAGAGCGTTCCCTGCGGGCCGCGCAGCGTCTCGATCTGCTGGACGTCGAGGAAGTCGAGCGTCGCCGCCGCCACGCGGCTGAGATAGACCTGATCGATATAGACGCCCACGCCCTGCTCGATCCCGTCGTTGGTCAGCCCCAGCGGCGCGCCCAGCCCGCGGATGTTGACCGAGGAATTGCGCGGGTTGGTGGAGTAGAATTGCAGCGTCGGTTGCAGCTGCTGCAACCGCGCCACGTTGAAGCTGCCGGTATTGTCCAGCTCCTTCACCCCGACGACGGAGATCGGGATCGGCACGTTCTGCACCTGCTCCGAGCGGCGGCGCGCGGTCACGACCACGTCCGCCGCGGCGGAGCTGCGCTGCACCTCCTCCTCGGTACGCGTCGGCGAGCCGGGGGTGCTCGCCCCCACCACGACCTGCGCCGGGGTCGGCTCGGACGGCGTCGTGGGCGGGGTGGCGGCAGTCCCGGCCTGCGCGGCCAGCAACAAGGCAAGCGTGATCGACATCTGTCCCCCTGGATCGGTCTTTCGTTGCCGCGGAAGATGCTGGAGCCGCGATACCCGATCAAGAAAGTAGGAGTTTCAGCGACCCCTTGAAACGCTTCACACCGGCCCCATCTTTTCGGTGTGCGGTGCCGCTGGACGGGCCGCACGGGAACCAGGGTGCCGCGGATGACCGGGCGCCCGCTTCAGATAGCTCATCGGAGGATTTGACATGCGTTTCGACCTGACCCCGTATCGCCGCTCCGCCATCGGTTTCGACCGGCTGTTCGACATGATCGAGCAGAATGCGCGCGGTACGTCCGAAAATTATCCGCCCTTCAACCTGGAGCGCGTGGCGGACGACCGCTATCGCATCACGCTCGCGGTCGCCGGGTTCAGCCGTGGCGAGATCGAGATCGTCGCGCAGCAGAACCTGCTGGTCGTCGCGGGCCGCAAGGATGACAAGGCGGACAACGGCCACTTCCTGCACCTCGGCATCGCCAACCGCAGCTTCGAGCGGCGGTTCGAGCTCGCCGACTTCGTGCTGGTGGAGGACGCACGGCTGAACGACGGCCTGCTGGTGATCGACCTCGTCCGCGAGGTGCCCGAGGCGATGAAGCCGAAGACGATCGCGATCAAGACCGGCGCCCCGCTGACCGCGGTCGAGGACAGCTCGGCCGACGAGTCGAAGGCCGCCTGACGCGACACCCGGGCAAGGGGCCGCGTCGAGGAATTGGCGTCTCTTTGCTCCCTTTTCGAGGCGCCGATGGGGGCGCCCGGGCTGGAAACGGCCCGGGCGCCTTTCCTTTTTTAGCGCGTCCGTTCAGCCTCGTCGTCCAAGGTCCGTTCGGCCTGAGCGACGTCGAAGGCCATGCGCGACGGTGGCCGTGCTTCGACTTCGCTCAGCACGAACGGAGCTTCGGATCAGAACCCCGCGTAATCCGAGAACCGCGTGATCGTGGGATCGAACTTCAGCACCACCTTGCCGGTCGCGCCGTGGCGCTGCTTGGCGACGATCAGCTCGGCGAGCCCGAACACCCGCTCCATGTCCGCCGCCCAGCGCGCGTGATCCTCGAACACGTTCGCCGAATCGCCCTCCATCGGTCGCTTCGGTTCGCGCTGCGCGATGTAATAATCCTCGCGGAACACGAACCAGACCATGTCGGCGTCCTGCTCGATCGAGCCCGATTCGCGCAGGTCGGACAGCATCGGGCGCTTGTCCTCGCGGCTTTCGACCGCACGGCTCAGCTGCGACAGCGCCAGCACGGGGACGTTCATATCCTTCGCCAGCGTCTTGAGCCCGCGTGAAATCTCGGAGATTTCCTGCACGCGGTTGCCG
The DNA here is from genome assembly GCF_036946125.1 of Sphingomonas adhaesiva. Taxonomy (NCBI): domain Bacteria; kingdom Pseudomonadati; phylum Pseudomonadota; class Alphaproteobacteria; order Sphingomonadales; family Sphingomonadaceae; genus Sphingomonas; species Sphingomonas adhaesiva. The sequence continues at coordinate 1,024,913 of NZ_JAQIJT010000002.1, read as the reverse complement.
TCGCCCTTCCCCGAGCCCGTCAGCAGCTGGAGGTAATCCACCACGACCAGCCCGATCTCGTTGTTGTGGCGCCGCTGGAGCCGGCGCACGCGGGTGTGGAGCGAGGCGATCGTCAGGCCGCCGGTGTCGTCGATGAAGAACGGCAAATTCTCCAGCTCCGCCGCGGCGGCGGCCAGCTGCTCGAACTCGGCCTTGCTGATCTTGCCCATGCGCAGCGCCTCGGAGCTGATCCGCGACTGTTCCGCCAGGATACGCGTGGCGAGCTGGTCCGCGCTCATTTCCAGGCTGAAGAAGGCGACCTTCGCGCCGACCGACTTCGACGGCGGGATGCCGTCGCGCATGTCGCGCATCCAGCGCTGCGCCGCGTTGAACGCGATGTTGGTGGCGAGCGACGTCTTGCCCATGCCGGGTCGCCCCGCCAGGATCATGAGGTCGGAATGGTGCATGCCGCCGATCTTGGAATTGACGCTGTCCAGCCCGGTGGTGACGCCCGACAGGTTGCCGCCCCAGTTGAGCGCCTTCTCCGCCATCTTCACTGCCATGGTGCTGGCCTGCGCGAAGCTCTTCACGCTGCTCTCGGTCGCGCCCTCCGCGGAGACGCGGAACAGCTCCTCCTCCGCCGCCTCGATCTGCGCGCGCGGGTTCACCTCCTCGCTGGTGTCCATCGCGCGGTCGACCATCGTATGCCCGACCGAGACGAGCGCGCGCAGCATGGCGAGGTCGTAGATCTGCTGCGCGAACTGCCGCGCACCGATCAGCCCGGCGCCGGAGCCCGTCAGGCTGGCGAGATAGGCCACGCCGCCCAGCTCGCGCATCCCCTCGTCCGCCTCGAACATCGGGCGCAGCGTCACCGGCGTCGCCAGCATGTCCTGCGCCCGCAAATTCTTGATCGCGGCGAAGATGCGGCCGTGGACCGGCTCGAAGAAATGGAGCGGCTCCAGCCGGTCGACGATGTCGTCGGCGAGCCGGTTGTCGATCATCATCGCGCCCAGCATCGCCGCCTCCGCCTCCACGTTGCGGGGCAGCTGAACGGGTTCGGCCGGGGCCGGTGCGGGGAATGCCAGAGTCGCCATGCCGTCCTATAGACCGTGCGATCGGGCGGGTTGTAGCCCGCATGCGACGAAAGCTGTGGATAGCGCGCCGCTTCGGCACTATCGGCTCCCGGATGGCCGATCCGCGGATCATCGATATCGAACTGGACGAGCGCACCATCCTGTGGCGCTCGGCCGATATCGAGCAGGAACGGCGGATCGCGATCTTCGACCTGATCGAGGGCAATCACTTCGCCCCGCAGCGCGAACAGGCCGATGGCTATGCCGGGCCGTACCGCGTGCGGCTGTCGGTCGAGGAAGGGCGGCTGGCGATCGAGATCCGGCGCGAGGACGGGACGCCGCTGGAGACGCTGGTGCTGGGGCTGGCGCGTTTCCGCCGGCCGATCAGAGACTATTTCGCGATATGCGACAGCTACTTCCAGGCGATACGTCAGTCGACCCCGCAGCAGATCGAAACCGTCGACATGGCGCGCCGCGGTATCCACAACGAGGCGGCCGAGCTGTTGCAGGAACGGCTGGCGGGCAAGATCGAGATCGACTTCGACACCGCGCGCCGCCTCTTCACCCTCATCTGCGTGCTGCACATCAAGGCTTGAGAACATTATGTGGGGTTTGGGACGCTTCGTGCTGTTCGCGGCGGCGCTGGCGCTGTCCGGCGTGGCGGCGTGGCGCATGGCGATCCGCTGGCATCCGCCGGTCGAGCGCTATCCGTCGCAGGGCGTCGACGTGTCGGAGGCGACGGGCGCGATCGAATGGCCGGTGCTGAAGGGGGCGGGCGCGGAGTTCGGCTATGCGGTCGCGACCGTCGGCGCGACCGCGCGCGACCGCGCGTTCCAGTCGCACTGGGCCGCGATGGCCGCCGCCGGGGTCCGGCGCGGCGCGATCCACGTCTTCTCCTTCTGCCAGCCGCCCGCGGCGCAGGCCGATGCGTTCAACACGGTCGTCCCGCGCGACGATACCGCGCTGCCCGCGGCGATCGCCTTCGCCTTCGACGAGGGCTGCGCCGATCGCCCGGACCGTGGGCATTTGATCGACGGGGTGAAGGACATGATCGAGCGGATCGAATCGCACACCGGCAAGCCCGTGCTGCTGCAGGTGACGAAAAGCGTGGAGAAGGAGTACCATCTGACCGAATCCTTCCATCGCAGCCTGTGGGCGACCGGCAATTTCCTGTCGCCGACCTACGGTGCGCGGGGCTGGCGGATGTGGCGCGCGAGCGACATTCGCCGCGTCGATGGGGTCGAGGGGCCGGTGAACTGGGACGTGGCAGCGAAATGACTGAGGCAATGCGATTGATCGAGGCCGCGCGCGCCGCTGCGGTCCATGCGCACGCACCCTATTCGCGCTTCGCGGTCGGGGCGGCGGTGCTCCTGAGCGACGGCAGCATCGTCACGGGCGCGAATGTGGAGAATGCCAGCTACGGCCTGTCGCTCTGCGCGGAGACGGTCGCGATCGCGACGGTGAGCGCGCAGGGGCGGCTACGCGAGGTGGTGGCGGTGGGGGTCATCGGCGGCGCGATGGACGCCGACGGGCGCGCCATCGGGAGCGATCCGGTGCGCCCGTGCGGCCGCTGCCGGCAGGTGCTGAACGAGGCGGCGCAGCTGGGCGGGCGCGACCTGGCGGTGCATTGCGCCGGCGCTGAGGGCGAAGCGGTGGCGAGCTATCGGTTGTCGGAGCTGCTGCCGGACGCGTTCGGGCCGGGTGATCTGGGGATTTCGTAAGCTGAGGTCGGCGCGTCATCCCCGCGGAGGCGGGAATGACGGTTGTTGGGAACGCACATAATCACCCCCGTCATGCCGGACCCTTCGACAAGCTCAGGAGAGCCTTGTTCCGGCATCCAGGGTTCCGCGCGCCTTGCCCGCCGTTGTACGCGGAACTGCCTTCGCAGGAGCACGGTGAAGTTTTGCAAAGGTCCCGCCTTCGCCGGGGAACGGCGGAATTGCCAAACGATCCTCTTATCCCTCCTGCCAGTCGAACGTCAGCGGCGCCTCGCGGAAGGCAAAGCGGTCGAGATGGCTCGCCACCACCTCGCGCATCCGGGACACGTCCTCGCCCTCCGGCACGGTCAGCACCACGTCGAGCGTCGCGCTGTCGGCCCGCATTTCCAGCACCGATCCGTTCGGAAACGCGATCCGCCCCTCCTCTTCCGAAAAGGTGACCGTCATCTTGTGGCTCCAATGCTTGGCCAGCTGCTGGAGATAGCGGCTGGCCGAGGCGGTCGGCACACGTGCCACGGATGTACTCATGTCGAACTCCTCACTTCGTCCGTGTCCGCCGGCATATCATCCGCGGCCCAGCATGTGATCCACGAACTGTCCCAGCGTCCGGAACGCCGACACCCGCATCGCGTCGGCCTCCGCCCTGGCCGCCACCGGCAGCAGAACCCGCTCGAACCCCAGTTTCGCCGCTTCCTTGAGCCGCAGCGGCGCATGCGCGACCGGACGCAGCTCCCCCGACAGCGCGATTTCGCCGAATGCGACCGCGTCGGCCGGCACCGGCCGCTCGCTCAGCGCAGACACCAGCGCCGCCGCGACCGCCAGATCCGCCGCCGGATCCTGCACGCGGTAGCCCCCGGCGACGTTCAGATAGACCTCGCAGGTCGAAAAACTCAGCCCGCAGCGCGCCTCCAGCACCGCCAGGATCATCGCCAGCCGGGCCGAATCCCACCCGACCACCGAGCGCCGCGGGGTCGCGCCGCTCGCGACGCGCACCACCAGCGCCTGGATCTCGACCAGTACCGGCCGCGTGCCCTCCAGCGCGGGGAAGACGGTGGCGCCGGTGACCCCTTCGTCACGCTGCGTCAGGAACAGCGCCGACGGGTTGGTCACCTCCACCAGTCCCTCCGCCACCATCGAGAACACGCCGATCTCGTCGGTGCCGCCGAAGCGGTTCTTGATCGCGCGCAGGATACGATACTGATGGCTGCGCTCGCCCTCGAAGCTCAGCACGGTATCGACCATATGCTCCAGCACGCGCGGCCCCGCGATCGACCCGTCCTTGGTCACGTGCCCGACCAGTACCACCGCGGTGCCGCGCTCCTTGGCGAAGCGGATCAGCTCCTGCGCACTCGCGCGCACCTGGCTGACGGTCCCGGGGGCGCCCTCGATCAGATCGGAATGCATCGTCTGGATCGAATCGATCACCAGCAGCCGCGGCGGTGTGCCCATGCTCATGGTCGTCAGGATGTCGCGGGTCGAGGTCGCCGAGGCGAGCCGCACCGGCGCATCCCCCAGCCCCAGGCGCCGTGCGCGCAGCCGTACCTGATCCGCAGCCTCCTCGCCGGAGACATAGGCGACGTCGTGCCCCTGCCGCGCCAGCGCGGCCGCTGCCTGCAACAGCAGGGTCGACTTGCCAATTCCCGGATCGCCGCCGATCAGCGTCGCCGATCCGCTCACCAGTCCGCCGCCCAGCGCGCGGTCGAGCTCGGCGATCCCGAAGGCGGTGCGCGGCGGCAGCGCGACCTCCGCGTCCAGGCCGATCATCGCGATGGTGCGCCCGCCGCCCTGAAGGTTGTGCCGCGCCTGGAACGGCGTCGCCGCGGCGCTCGCCTCCTCCACCAGCGTGTTCCACTCCGCACAGTCCGCGCATTGTCCCTGCCAGCGGTGGCTTACCGATCCGCAGGACTGACACACGAAACGCTTCTGGATCTTTGCCATATCGCCCCTTAGCAAGCCAAGAACGATAAGGGAACATCAAGCTGACGTACCGCCGGTTCATGCAGCGTGCAGACTGGCGCGGGCACTATCGGGGAACCGTGATCGTTACTGGTCCGTTGGCCTGCCCAGCAGATCAACAAACGACAAAAGGAGATCCTCTGTGAAGAGCTTTGCCGTTTTCGCCCTCGCGTCCACCATTGCGCTGCCCGCGCTGGCATCGGCGCAAACCGCCGCGCCCGCGGCACAGGCCAGCGCCGGCGTGTCGGTCGGGGCGACCGTCTACGACACCTCGGGCGGGGTCGTCGGCACCGTCGATACCACCGACGGCACCAATGCCGTGGTGAATACCGGCACCGTCAAGGCGGCGATCCCGCTCTCCTCGCTCGGCAAGGGCGAAAAGGGCCCGGTTCTCGCCATGACCAAGGCGCAGCTGGAGGCCGCCGCCAGCCAGCAGCAGGCGCAGGCCAGCGCCGATTTCAAGGCGAAGCTGGTTCCCGGCGCCGCCGTCTACGGCACCGGCGGGGCACAGCTCGGCACGATCAAGTCGGCCGACGCCAGCTTCGTGACGGTGACGACGACCTCGGGCGACGCGAAGCTGCCGGTCGCGGGGTTCGGCCCCGGACCGCAGGGTGTGACCCTCGGGATGACGGCGGATCAGCTGAAGGCCGCCATGGGTGGCGCCGCGGCAACCGCCCCGACCGCCTCGGCGACGGCCGCGACGGAGGCGACCGCCACGGCGGCGACCGATACCGCGGCGCCGGCCAAGAAGAAGAAGTGATCCGGATGGGGGGCGGGCCGCGGGGCCCGCTCCTCTGCCTTGCGCGGCCTTGATTTGCCGCGCGGCTGAAAACATCCGGTTGACGCCAACGATCTTCGCCTCACCGGCGAAGGTGGGACCTCTGCAAAAGGGCTACACCGTGCTCCTGCGTAGGCAGGAGCCCAGGGATGCAGGTCCCATAAGGCGGTGACGTGCTGGGCCCTGGGCTCCTGCCTGCGCAGGAGCACGGCGTGGGCTCGGTGCCGTCGCACCTGTTTTGCAAGGGTCCCGCAAAGGCCGAGGAACAGTTGGGACCCGGTTTCAGCATCATACGAGCGTACCGATGCTGGGTCCCGGCCTTCGCCGGGGCGCAGAAAAGGCGCTTTTGCGAGGGTTTCGCGAAGGCCGAGCCCCAGTAGGGACGGCCACGTTGCCGGTCGCGTAGGGCATTGTCCTACCCGGCCCCGAGCTCCTATCTTCGCAGGACCGCAGCTAGAGCGTGATGACGTGATGTTGACCCGTCGGGACGGAGCGGAATGTCGTTCGTGGATAGGAGCGAGGAGGGAACGGGGCTTTGCCCCCGTGACTGACGAGGGACGACGCCACGAACGACATTCCGCCCGCCGCAAAGCGGTTGTCCTGAGCCGCCCGCCGGACGACGTCGCGCCGCTGGCACGGGCTACCAGCCCGCGCTGCACGTCGCTCCTCGCCGACGAACGGCTCAGGACAATCACGATGGGTCAACATCACGTCATCACGCTCTAGACCGCGGCGACTTCTTCCAGACCCGCGCGCACCGCATCGACCGCCGCCGCCGCCCGGGTCCCGTCGGGGCCACCGCCCTGCGCCATGTCGGGACGGCCACCACCGCCCTGCCCGCCCAGCGCGGCCACGGCACGCTTGAGCAGGTCGACCGCGTTGAACCGCGCGACCAGATCGTCGGTCACGCCGACCGCGACCGAGGCGCGGCCGTCGTTGACCGCGACCAGCATCGCGACGCCCGATCCGATCCGCGCCTTCGTCTCGTCGACCGCGCCGCGCAGCCCCTTGGCATCGAAGCCGTCCAGAACCTGCGCCGAAAAGGCGATGCCGGCCACCGTCTCGGGCCCCTGCGCCGCCGCGCCACCGGCGCCGCCGCCCAGCGCCAGCGCCTTCTTCGCCTCGGCCAGTTCGCGCTCCAGCCGCCGGCGCTCCTCGACCAGCGCGGCGACCCGCGCCGGCACATCGTCGGGTGCGGTCTTCAGCGTCGCCGCGGCCTCGCGCAGCTTCTCGTCGCGCGCGTTCAGATAGGCCCGCGCCGCCTCGCCGGTCAGCGCCTCGACCCGCCGGACCCCGCTCGACACCGCGCTTTCGCCGACGATCTTGAAGACGCCGATGTCGCCCAGCGCCTTCACATGCGTTCCGCCGCACAGCTCGATCGAATAGGTCGTGCCGTCATCCTCGCTGCCCATCGACACGACGCGGACTTCGTCGCCGTATTTCTCGCCGAAGAGCGCCATCGCCCCCATCTCGATCGCGTCGTCGGGGGTCATCAGCCGCGTCTCGACGTTGCCGTTGCCGCGGATCTGCGCGTTGACCGCGGCCTCCGCGACGCCGAGCTCCTCCGCCGACATCGCATGGGGGTGCGATACGTCGAAGCGCAGCCGCTCCGGCGCGACCAGCGAGCCCTTCTGCGCGACATGGCCGCCCAGCTTCTGCCGCAGCGCCTCGTGCAGCAGATGCGTCGCGGAGTGATTGGCGCGGATCGCGGCGCGGCGCGCGACGTCGATCGCCAGCGTCACCGTGTCGCCGACCTTGATCTCGCCCGCGTCGATCCGCGCATGATGCACCCATAATTTGCCGAGCTGCTTGGAGGTGTCGCTCACCTCCGCCGCCAGCCCGGCGTCGCTCGCGATTCTCCCGGCGTCGCCGACCTGCCCACCGCTCTCGCCGTAGAAAGGCGTCTGGTTGACGATCACGTCGACCTGCTCGCCCGCCCGGGCCGAGGTGACGCGCGCGCCGTCCCTGACCAGCGCCAGCACCACGCCCTGCCCGGTGTCGCTGGCATAGCCGGTGAACTCGGTCGCGCCGACTTCCTCGGCCAGGTCGAACCACAATTCGTCCGATGCCTTCGCGCCCGACCCCTTCCACGCGGCCCGCGCGGCCCGCTTCTGCTCCGCCATCGCGGCATCGAACCCGGCCCGATCGACGCGCAGGCCCTGAACCCGCAGCGCATCCTCGGTCAGGTCATAGGGGAAGCCGTACGTGTCATAGAGCTTGAACGCGGTCTCGCCCTTCAGCACGTCACCCGACTTCATGCCCGTCGTGGCGTCATCCAGCAGCCGCAGCCCCTTGTCGAGCGTCTGGCGGAAGCGCGTCTCCTCCTGGCCCAGCGTCGCCTCGATCAGCGGCTGCGCACGCAGCAGTTCGGGATAGGCCGCGCCCATCTCCGCCACCAGCGCAGGCACCAGCCGGTGCATCAACGGCTCCTTTGCGCCCAGGATATGCGCGTGGCGCATCGCGCGACGCATGATCCGGCGCAGCACATAGCCGCGACCGTCGTTGGCGGGCAGCACGCCATCCGCCACCAGGAAGCCGGCGCAGCGCAGATGGTCCGCGATCACACGGTGGCTCGCCTGGTTGGCGCCGTCGGTGGCGGTCTGCGTCAGCGCGCCCGACGCCGCGATCAGCGCCTTGAACGTGTCGGTATCGTAATTGTCGTGGACGCCCTGCAGCACCGCCGCGATACGCTCCAGCCCCATGCCGGTGTCGATCGACGGCCGCGGCAGGTCGCCGACGATCGCATCGGCCTCCTGCACGTGCTGCATGAAGACGAGGTTCCAGATCTCGACGAAGCGGTCGCCGTCCTCGTCCGGGCTGCCCGGGGGGCCACCGGGGATGTGATCGCCGTGATCGTAGAAGATTTCGGAGCACGGCCCGCACGGCCCATCGGCCCCCATCGCCCAGAAATTGTCCTTGGTCGCAATGCGGATGATGCGGTGCTCGGGCAGCCCGGCGATCTTCCTCCACAGATCGAACGCCTGATCGTCGGTATGGAAGACGGTCGCGGTCAGCTTGTCCGGCGACAGCCCCCATTCCTTCGTCAGCAGCGTCCACGCATGCGTGATCGCCTGCTCCTTGAAATAGTCGCCGAAGCTGAAATTCCCCAGCATCTCGAAGAAGGTGTGGTGCCGCGCGGTATAGCCGACATTGTCGAGGTCGTTGTGCTTGCCGCCGGCGCGCACGCACTTCTGCGACGAGGTGGCGGTGGAATAGGGGCGCGTCTCCAGCCCGGTGAACACGTTCTTGAACGGCACCATCCCGGCGTTGACGAACATCAGCGTCGGGTCGTTCTGCGGCACCAACGGCGCGCTGGGCACGATGCGGTGCCCGGCACTGCCGAAATAATCGAGGAACGAGCGCCGGATGTCGTTGGTCGAGATGGTCATGCGCTGCGGCTTAGGCAAAGTCGCCGCGCGCCACAATCCGTGTCGTTTCGTTACCCGCTCTCAGGCATAGGCGTAGGGGCCGCCCTTCTCCAGCGCGCGCTGATACGCCGGGCGCGCGTGGATACGCTCCAGCCAGCCGATCGTGTTCGGCCGCGACGCGTCCAGCCCGGCACGGCTGCGGGCGGCCTCCAGCGGGAAGCTCATCATCACGTCCGCCGCGCTGAAGGCGTCGCCCGCGAACCACGGCTTCGCCGCCAGCGACTGCTCGACGAAATCGAGGTGACGGTCGATCATCGGCTGGACCCGCTTCGTCGCGGCGCGGCCCATCAGCGGGATGCGTCCCAGCACCAGCTTCAGCAGCAGCGGCGGCATCAGCGACCCCTCGGCATAGTGCAGCCAGAAGCGGTAGGCGAGCGCCTCGTCCCGGCGCGGCGGCGCACCGAGCCGGCCGTCCGCCTTGTCGACCAGATATTCGACGATCGCGCCGGTCTCCGCCACGACGCGCGCACCGGACGCGCCCTGCTCCTCGTCATCCTCGATCACCGGCGACTTGCCGAGCGGGTGGACGCGGCGCAACTCCGGCGGGGCCTGCATCGTCTTCCTGTCGCGCTCGTAGCGGGTGACGCGGTACGGCAGGTCCAGTTCCTCCAGCATCCACAGCACGCGCTGCGAGCGTGAGTTTTCCAGGTGATGGACGGTGATGGTCATGCGGCTTCCCCTGCGCGTGCGGTCCAGATCCAGATCGCAGCACTGAACGTCACCGCGCCGCCGTGTATCCGCGTGGCGAGCATCTCCCCCAGCCTGGCCTCCAGCGATGCGCGTTCGTCCGATGCGGCGGCGGCGAGGATCGCGGCGGCCGAGCCGATGCGGCGGTAGAAGGCGAGCGCGTCCGCCACGGGATCGTCCCCCGCGCCGACGACATAGGGGACGTCGTGCGGGACCGCCGCCGCGTCGACCCACCCGGCCCGCCGCAGGATATCCGCCGTCGCGGCGGGGTCGGCAAGCGCATAAGGCCCCGGCGCATAGCCGGTGCCGGCAGGCTGGACGCCCAGGACCCGGTCCACGGCGTGCGACCAGTCGTTTTCGACCCGCGCGCGAAAGCAGGAGAAGACCAGCGGCGCGCCGGGCGCCGCCGCCCCCCGCAGCGCGGCAAAGCCTGCGACGGGATCGTCGAAGAACATCACGCCGTGGCGCGAGATCATCAGGTCGACCGGCGCCAGCGACGACGCGACCGCGACGGCATCGCCGACTTCGAACACCGGGCGGGCGTCCCCCGACACCGCCGCGCGCCGCACGCGTGCTACTGCGATCAGCGCGGCGGCGAGATCGACCCCGGTCACCTCCATCCCCGGACGCGCGTCGGCCAGCGCCAGCGTCGTGCTGCCCACCCCGCATCCGATGTCGAGTGCGCGGCCGGACGAGGGCGCTATCTCCGCGACCGCGCGATCCAGAGCGGCCGCGATCCCGGCGAAGGCGCGCTCGGTGCGGCGCCATTCGTCGGCCCACGCACGTCCCACCCGCCCGCTCCAGTCCGCCGCGCCCGTCATCGCTCACCTCGTCGCTCTTTGCGATCGCCAGAGATGTCCGATCGGTGCATGACGCGCCAGTGCCATCGGGAGGCCGGTCCTGCCGCTCGGGCGCAGGCGACGGGATGTCGGGAGAGATGCCGCTGGTTTTGAGCCACAAAAGCCGGCGTGAGCGGTCAATGCACTATGGGCGCGGAGGCGGCGAACCGGGCCGCCGTTCCGGGCGACCCGAGATGCATCGACGGCAAAAACGACATCATCGTCCGAGCACGACGTGAGCGAAACCCTTGCAAAAGGCTACTCCGTGCTCCTGCGCAGGCAGGAGCCCAGGGCCAGGCAGAGCAACGCCTCGTGGGGCATGCAACCCTGGGCTCCTGCCTGCGCAGGAGCACGGAATGGATTCGGTGCTGTTGCACCCGTTTTGCAAACGTCTCACCTGAACCAGGGTGATCGGCGGCACGACCGTTACGACGTCAGCGCGAACACGGGCTCTCCGATCGAGGCGACCTGAAACGCGCAAGGGGCGCGAGCGACGCCGTACCCCAAGCACAAAGAAAGCCCGGGCGAGCGGCCGCGCGATCGTCACTGCGATGTGGCGGAGAACAGGTCGCCGAGGGAGGAGAGCTTAAACGCGTCGAGGGCGGAAGCGACGCCTCTCGGAGCGCGAATAGAGCGCACGCGAGTGACTGCGCGACCGTTGCTGCGTTGCAGCGGATAACAGGTTGCCGACCGGCGCAATCTGAAGCGCGTCGAGGCCGCGAACGACTCCCTCTTGCGAGCGCGAAGAAAGCCCTGGCAAGCGGCAGCGCGACCGTCACTACGTCGTGGCGAACACGGGCTCTCCGATCGAGGCGACCTGAAACGCGTCGAGGGCGCGAGCGACGCCGTCCACCGAGCACCACCTCAACCCGTGTCATCGATAGCGCGAGCGTGGCACAGCGCGATGGACGACTCTCCGCCGGCGAAGACGATGCCAGACGCGTCGACCGGAGATACGACGCATATGGCCAGCGCATGACGGAACGCCGCACCATCCGCCGCCCGATCGTCGCGACGCTGGGGTGAGCGAGATGCCGCGGGGCGGGTCTATCCGGAAAGTCTTCCTGGCTGGAAGAACGCCATCGCCAAGTATCGAACGACGCAATGCATCGCCGCGCGCTGTAAAGGGGCCATCACGGACGCCGCAAACGCCGTCCGACGCTCCGCGCCCCTTACGCCTCCACCCAGTCGCGGCGGAGCCTCTCACACGATGCCGACGGACACGATAAGGCCCGCCGTTCCCGGCGGGCCGCTCATCATCCATTCCGCGGCAGGCGGTCCGGCTTCAGAGGTCGTCTTCCTCGCTCGGGCCGGCCATCATCTCGTCGGCTACCTGAGCGGTACGGGCGCGGATCGCCTTCTCCAGACGCTCCGCCATTTCCGGGTTCTCGCGCAGGAAGGTCTTGGCATTCTCACGCCCCTGACCGATCCGCACCGAATCGTAGGAGAACCACGCGCCGGACTTCTCCACCAGCCCGGCCTTCACGCCCAGGTCGAGGATCTCGCCGATCTTCGAGATGCCCTCCCCGTACATGATGTCGAACTCGACCTGCTTGAACGGCGGCGCGACCTTGTTCTTCACCACCTTCACGCGCGTCGCGTTGCCGGTCACCTCGTCGCGGTCCTTGATCGCGCCGGTGCGACGGATGTCGAGACGGACCGAGGCGTAGAACTTCAGCGCATTGCCCCCCGTCGTCGTCTCCGGGTTGCCGTACATCACGCCGATCTTCATGCGCAGCTGGTTGATGAAGATCACCATGCAGCGCGAGCGGCTGATCGACCCGGTCAGCTTGCGCAGCGACTGCGACATCAGCCGCGCCTGAAGACCGACGTGGCTGTCGCCCATCTCGCCCTCGATCTCGGCGCGCGGCACCAGCGCGGCGACCGAATCGACCACCAGCACGTCGATCGCGTTCGAGCGCACCAGCGTGTCGGTGATCTCCAGCGCCTGCTCGCCCGTGTCGGGCTGCGATACGATCAGTTCGTCGATGTTGACGCCCAGCTTGCGCGCATAGACCGGGTCCAGCGCGTGCTCGGCGTCGACGAACGCGGCGGTGCCGCCGTTCTTCTGCGCCTCTGCGATGACATGGAGCGCGAGCGTGGTCTTGCCCGAGGATTCAGGGCCATACACCTCGATCACGCGGCCGCGCGGCAGACCGCCGACGCCGAGCGCGATGTCGAGACCGAGCGATCCCGTGGAGATCGCCTCCACCTGCATCGCCTCTTTCTGCCCCAGTTTCATCGCCGAGCCCTTGCCGAAGGCGCGGTCGATCTGCGCGAGCGCGGCGTCGAGCGCCTTCTGACGGTCTGTATTCGCGGTTGCCATGCCGGTATCGATCACCTGAAGTTTGGCGGCCATTGCCGTGAAACCTTTCGCTAGAGCACCCGCGCGGACCAATCAACGCGTGGAGAGTGTGTATTCCATTTGTTCCAAGAGAACAAGTGGGCAACATTGCGCGCGAATCAAGGGGTTCGGCGATAGCGCGCGACGCCGGCGGCGAAGGCGGGGGACGAAAACGACGATTCGAACGCGTCATTTAGCGCAGGTGCGGACGCGTCGCGCAGCGTCCGCTTGAGCAAACGGAGCGCCGCGGCGTCGTTTTGCGCGATCGAACGCGCGATGTCGGCACCGTCCGCGATCATATCGACGAGACCGATGCGCCAGGCCTCGCCCGCGTCGATCGGCGCGGCGGTGAAAAGAAGGCGCGCCGCCTGCCCCTGGCCCAGGCGCGCCGCCAGCCGGGCGACATCGGGCGCGGGATAGCCGATCCCGAGCCGCGCCGGCGGGATCGCGAAATGCGCCGCGGGCGAGGCGACGATCAGGTCGCACGCCAATGCCAGCGCCACCCCGGCGCCGAAGCAGCCGCCGTCGACCCAGGCCACCACCGGCATCGCGCGCGCGCGGATCGCCTCCATCGCCGCCGCCATCGCGCAGCGGAAGGCGGCGCGCGCGGGGACATCCTCGACCAGCCGAGCGAGATCCGCGAGGTCCGCGCCCGCGCTGAAGATGCCGGGCACCCGCGAGGCGATGACGAGCACCCGCGCCGTATCCGGCACGTCCGCGACGATCTGCGCCAGCGTGCGCCAGGCCGTCGTCGGCAAGGCGTTGCGCGCGGCGGCGCGGTCGAGCGTGACGGTCGCGACGCCGTCGTCGTCCAGCGACAGCGCGATCATGCGATCGTCGTGGCGAGCCGCCACCAGCCCGGATGCGCCAGCGCGACCGCACGATCGGCGGCGTCGCGCGCGGCCATGTCGTCGAACAGCGCAAAGCAGGTCGCGCCCGAGCCGGACATGCGCGCCAGCACCACGCCGGGCTGCGCGGCGAGCACCTCGATCAGCCCGCGCACCTCGGGCGCGATCGCCTCCGCGGCCGCTTGCAGGTCGTTGCGCCCCGCCCGCCCGCGCGCCAGCGTGTCGCCCGCGCCGATCCCGCCGCGATCGACGCCGTCCCAGCGCGCGAACACCGCGGCGGTGGATACGCCGACGAGCGGATTGACCAGCAGCGAGGGCATGTCGCCCAGCCCGGCAAGCGGCTCCAGCGCGTCGCCGCGTCCGCTGCCGAAGGCGGCGCGCCCGAACAGGCAGGCCGGCACATCCGCGCCCAGCGACGCCGCCAGCGCCACCAGCCGCGGGTCGTCGCCCGCGACCCCGTGCAGCCGGGCCAGCGCGCGCAGCGTCGCCGCGGCATCCGCCGACCCGCCGCCGATCCCGGAGGCGACCGGCAGCCGCTTGTCGAGCGTGATCGCATGGGCCGCGTCGACACCGAAGGCCGCTGCAAATCCGTCACGCGCGCGCAGGACGAGATTGTCGTCCTCCGCCGCCAGCCCGGCGGCGAACGGCCCCGCGATCGCGAAGGATGGCCGATCGGCCCGCACCACGGTCACGACGTCCCCGTCGCGTGCGAAGACGAACAGCGTCTCCAGCTCGTGATAGCCGTCGCCGCGACGGCCTCTCACGTGAAGCGCCAGGTTCAGCTTGGCGGGCGCCGCCTCTACCAGCATCGTCACAGCCCGTCCGCGATCTTGCGATCGAGCCGCGCCGCCACGTCACCCTCGGCCTCCACGCGTGCGGCCCTCCAGGCGTATCGCGCCTCGTAGCGCCGGCCCGCCTGCCAATACAGGTCGCCCAGATGCTCGCCGACCTCGGGATCGCCGGGGCTGGCGGCCGCGGCGCGTTCGAGCAGCGGCAGCGCGCGCGCGGATTGCCCCCGGCGATGGAGCGCCCAGCCGAGCGAATCGATGATCGCGGGATCGTCGGGGCGCCTGGCGGCGGCCCGCTCCAGCATCGCCTGCGCCTCGGCCAGCCGCTCGCCGTGATCGACCAGCGAATAGCCGAGATAGTTGAGCACGAGCGGATCGTCCGGAGACAGCGCGTGCGCACGGTCCAGCGCGGCGCGCGCCTCGGGCCAGCGCCCGGCGCGATCGAGCGCGGCGCCGAGCTGGAGCCAGTCGGTGCCATCGGCGGCGTCCCCGGCCCGCTCGACCAGGCTGCGGTACAGCGGAACGGCGGCGGCGCCCTCTCCCGCCGCCAGATACAGATCGGCCAGCCGCCGGATGTCGGAGGGCGTCGCGTCCGGGGCCGCGGCGGCGGCGCGCGCGGCCGCCAGCGCGTCGACCGGACGATCGGCCTCCGCCAGCAGCTGCGCGCGTCCGGCCGCCGCGGCGCGCGCGTGGATGCTGTCGCCCGGGATCTCCGCCAGCGTCGCCAAAGCGGCATCGAGCGCGCCGTCCTTCGCCAGCGCACCCGCCAGCAACAGTCGGGCGCGGTCGTTGCGCGGATCGGCGCGCAAGGCGGCGCGGGTGAGCGCGAACGACATCGGTCCGGGCGCACCCAGCGCCAGGTCCGAGGCGACGCGCGCGAACAGATGCGACGTACCGAACGCCAGCGACGCGTCGCGCCCCTCCGGCCGGGCGCGAAGCGCGACGATCGCGGGGGCGTCACCCGTCAGCAGCGTCTCCGCCGCGGCACTCTCGCCCCGCGCCACGAGCAGCCGTGCCGCGGCTAGGCGGTTGTCCTGCGCCGCCTGGTCGTTGCCGAGCACCGCGCGCAGGGCGGCGAGGCCCGGCGCGGTCTGCCCGGTGGCGAGCAGGACCAGCGCCCGCGTCTCCCGCGCCAGGCGTCGCGCGACCACGTCGTTCCCGGGAGCATCCAGCGGCGACAGCGGATCGGCCTGCCTCGCCTCTACCGCGATCCAGGCCTTCAGCGACGGCGCGAAGATGCGCATCGGGCCGGTGCCGAGCGCGGCGACCGCGGTGCGCGCAGCGGGCAGGTCGCCGGCCTGCGCGGCCTTCGCCACCGCCAGCAGCCCGGCATCGTTCGGCGCGACGCCGCGCGCGGTCAGGATCGCGGCGGCGCGATCCGCCAGCGCCATGTCGCCGCCGCGGACGCCCTCGCGATAGGCACGCAGCGCGAGCGCGACATCCGCGGGCGCCGCATCGAGCGCGGTCGCATAGGCGCGGGTGGAGGTGGACAGGTCGCCCGCCGCCTCCGCGATCCGCGCGCGGGCATAGGCGGCGGCGATGTCCGCGCCGGCGGCGGCGAAGGCCGGTGCGGCACCTGGCGAAACCGCCGCGACAGCCAGCGCGGCGGCGAACAACGGGGCGGATCGGGTCATCGCCGGACCTATGCGGCACGGCTTCCCATGCGGCAAGGGCGTGCCGATCGGGGCGCGCCGATCGGGGCGCGCCGATCAGTCGGCGGTGGCGCGCACCGGCACGGTTGCGTTGGAGGCGAGCGCGGTGTTGGTCGACTGGCCCGTCATCCGCACCGCGGTGGCACCCGGCAAGCCGGGGAAGCGCGGCCACATCCCCTGCGCCAGCGCGACGCGGCTGGGGCTCTGCGTCTTGCCGCCCTGCGCCTCGTACATCCAATAGTTGCGCAGCACCGTCACGACATAGCCGCGCGTCTCCCAATAGGGGATGCTCTCGATATAGAGCAGCGGGTCGCCGCCGTCGCGGACGATGCCGTTCCACTCGCCGACCGGCTTCGGCCCGGCGTTATAGGCGGCGATGACCTTGGGCAGCAGCCCGCCGGTCAGCCCCATGTCGCGCAGCTTCTCGATATGGCGCTGGCCGATGTCGATGTTGGTCGACGGCCGCGTCAGCGCCGCCTGATCGACGGTCAGCCCGCGCTCGCGCATATAGTCGGTCGCGGCGGCGGGCATGATCTGCATCAGGCCATAGGCGCCCGCGGGGCTGCGCACCTTCGAACGGAAGCCCGATTCCTGGAGCGTGTGCGCGTAGACGAGCGCACGGTCGATCCGCCACCCGGTGTCGGGGGTCCAGTTCGGCATCGGATAGCGCGTGTCGGGGGTCGCGCTGACCCCCTGCGGCATGTTGTGCGCCATCCAGACGACCGTCGCGGGCAGGTCGAGCGTCTCGGTAAAGCGGATCAGGCTGGCATAGTCGGACGGATCGCCGATCCGCGCCTGCTGGCGCAGCACGCCATCGGCGGCGTCGTTCTCGCCGATCTCCGCCAGCGCGGCGGCGACGCGGACATTCGGGCGGCGCTCCAGCCGCGCCCAGTCGCTGGTCACGCGCTGCGGGCGCAGCCGGTCGATCGGCAGCCCGAGCGCCTGCCGCGCGAGCAGGCCGTAGAAGGTTTCCTTATATTGCGCGGCGTTCTTCAGCCGCCCCTCGACCCGGTCGGGGCGGCCGCACATCATGTCGGCACGCGCCGCCCAATAGAGCGCGGTGGCGCGCAGGTCGGTGTCGGTCGCGCGCGCGGCGACATTCTCGAACGCCGGCTGGACCGCGGCGCAATCCTTCTGTCGCCACGCCGAAAGCGCGGACGTCCAGCGCGCCTGCACCGTCCAGTCGCCCACACCGGCGGCGGCGCGATCCGCCAGGTCGCGCGCCTGGCGGTCATAGCCCTGGAGGAAATAGATCCACGCGATCCGCGCCTGCCACTCGGTCTGCGCCTCCGGGGTCAGTCCCGGCGTCGCCTCCAGCAGCGCCTGCGCCTCGGCCCCCATGTCCGCCTTCACCAGCGGCTGCATCCTCGTCGCGAGGTCGGCGGCGATCAGGTCGCTCTTCGTCGCCCTGGCGCGCGCGCGGACCGGGGCACCGTCGTTCCAGACCAGCCGCTGCTGCGCGGGCAGCACCGGCACCTCGACCACGCCGCGCGCCTTCGCGACGCGCACCAGCGCCTCCGCCTGCGGCAGCTCGGGCGCCTCCGCCAGCAGCTTCAGCACCGGATCGGCCTCGACCCTCGGACTGCCCTTCGCGGTGTAGAGCTCGGCGCGCGCATAGGCGTGGAGCGGCCCCGGAGCCATCGTGTCGAGCGCGATCTGCGCATCCGCCCAGCGCCCCTCGCGCAGCGCGGCGAAGACGGTGCGGTAGCCGGTGCGCTGTTCGGGCGAGAGTTGCGCGGGGACGCCGGGGCTGGCGCCAGAACCGGCGCCCGGACCGGCGGCCGGCGGCGCGGGGGGCGCCATCGGCTCCGCCGATGCGGGCGCGACCGTCATGGCCAGCAGCGCCGCCGCGATTCCCCACCCCTTCGTCACGTGCGCTCCGTCCCCGTCAGCATCAACAGATCTCTCCATGCCTCGGCCTTGGCGGCGGGCCGATCCAGCAGGAAGCGCGGATGGTGGGTCGCCACGACCTCGGCAATTGTCGCGTTTTTATGGTTAAGTGGCTGTAAACGGCCACGCGCCTCCGCGACGTTCGTCGCCAGAAGCGCACGGGTCGCCGCATCGCCCATCGCCATCACGCGCTTCGGCCGCGCCAGCGCGACGTGATGGCGCGCGATGTCGGCCAATCGCTCCTCGATCTCGCGCGGCACGCGGCCGGTGGTCGGGCGGCGGGTGCAGACCGACGCGATCGCGACGTCCGCGCGCGAGCGGCCGATCGCGGCGAGCATGCGGTCGAACAGCCGCCCGACCTCGCCCTCCATCAACGTCTCGCGATCGCCCCGCTCCGGGCAATCGACGAAGAACAGCAGGTCCGCCCCCGCCGCCCCGCTCGCCGCGATCGCCGCGCCGCCCCATTTCGCCTCCGGCGCGGTGTCGCCGGTCCGCCACGCGACGAAGGCGTCCCAGCTGTCGGGCATCGCCGCCGGTGCGGGCGCCGCGTCGGGCGCAGGTGCCGGGTGCTGCGGGATCGAATGCGCCACCGGAGCGGCCAGCCAGTCGAAGCGTTCGTCCTCCACCAGCACGTCGACGCCGGCATCGTGCCACCAGTCGAGCGCGCTCGCCGCCGCCGCGGCCCAGTCGAGATTTTGGTCAGCCCCCATCGCGCGTATTAGGATGCGAGGTTGACGCGAGGGTCAACTTGCTGGCACCGCGGCACGGACCAGACGTTGCACCGACGCGACGAGCGCCCCGCCAGCGGCCGCCACCCGCGTTCGAGAGGAGAAGACGAAGTGAGCGATCGCGAATCCATGCCCTATGACGTGGTGATCGTCGGCGCCGGCCCGGCCGGCCTGTCGGCGGCGATCCGCATCAAACAGATGGCCGCCGAGCGGGAGGCGGACGTGTCGGTCTGCGTGCTGGAAAAGGGCTCCGAGGTCGGCGCCCATATCCTGTCCGGCGCGACGATCGATCCGCAGTCGCTCGACGAGCTGCTGCCGACGTGGCGCGACGACGGATGTCCGCTGGCCGAGGTGCCGGTGACGAAGAACCTGCACTGGGTGCTGACGAAGAAGGGCAAGTTCGACCTGCCGCACCTGTGGACCCCGCCGTTCCTGCACAACAAGGGCACCTACACCGGCTCGCTGGGCAACCTGTGCCGCTGGCTGGCGGGCAAGGCCGAGGAACTGGGCGTCGAGATCTTCCCCGGCTTCGCCGCGGCGGAGATCCTCTACAACGAGGACGGCAGCGTGAAGGGTGTCGCGACCGGCGACATGGGCGTCGCGCGCGACGGCGAGCGCAAGGCGGACTATCAGCCGGGCCTGGAACTGCACGCCAAATACACCTTCTTCTCGGAGGGGTGCCGCGGGCATCTGTCGAAGCAGGTCATCCGCCAGTTCGCGCTGGATGCCGACAGCGATCCACAGGTCTACGGCCTGGGCGTGAAGGAGCTGTGGGACATCGATCCCGAGCTGCACGAGCAGGGCACCGTCATCCACACCCAGGGCTGGCCGCTGAGCGAACACGGCGCCAACGGCGGCGGCTGGATCTATCACCAGGCCAACGGACAGGTGTCGATCGGCTTCGTCACCTGGCTCAACTATTCCAATCCCTACGTCTCCCCGTTCCAGGAGATGCAGAAGTGGAAGACGCACCCGCAGGTCGCGGCGCTGCTGAAGGGCGGCAAGCGCGTCAGCTACGGCGCACGCGCGATCAGCGACGGCGGGTTGCAGTCGATCCCGAAGCTGGTCTTCCCCGGCGGTGCGCTGATCGGCGACAGCGCGGGTTTCCTGAACGTGCCCCGCATCAAGGGCACGCATACCGCGATGAAGAGCGGGATGATGGCCGCGGACGCCGCGGTCGACGCGATCGTATCGCAGCGCCAGCACGACGAGCTCGCCGCCTATCCGCAGGCGTTCGAGGCATCCTGGGTCAAGAAGGAGCTGTCGATCGTCCGCAACGTCGTACCACTGGTGAAGAAGTTCGGCGACTTCCTGGGCTCCGGCCTGGCGGGCGTGACGATGTGGGCGGAATATCTGGGGCTCAAGATGCCCTTCACGCTCAAGCATCACCCCGATCACGAGAGCCTGTGGCGCAAGGACCTAGTGTCGAAGATCGACTATCCGAAGCCCGATGGCGTGCTGACGTTCGACCGGCTGTCGTCGGTGTTCCTGTCGAACACCAACCACGAGGAGGACCAGCCGGTCCATCTGACGCTGAAGGACCCGTCGATCCCGGTCGAATACGACCTGCCCATGTTCGACGAACCGGCACAGCGCTATTGCCCGGCCGGCGTCTACGAGATCGTGGGCGAGGAAACGGGCGACCCGAAGTTCGTCATCAACGCGCAGAATTGCGTCCACTGCAAGACCTGCGACATCAAGGACCCGACGCAGAACATCAACTGGGTCGTGCCGGAGGGCGGCGGCGGCCCGAACTACCCGAACATGTGATCCCGCACGCGCGCTGCCGCCGACACCGCGGCGCACCGTTTCATGACGGGACGATGCGGTCTAAGCACGCCCAATGACGCTGCGACATCACCTTGCGACGCTCTTCCTGATGCTGGGGGCCGTGGCCGCTTCGCCGGCGGCCGCGGCCACGCCGGTGTCCGAAATCGTCGTCGACGCCGGCACCGGGCGGACGCTGTATGCGGCGCAGGCGACGCGGCGGCGGCCGCCCGCGTCGCTGACGAAGATGATGACGCTGCTGCTGACGTTCGAGGCGATCGACGCGGGCAAGCTGCGGCTCGACGGTTCGATCACGATGTCGCGCCGCGCCGCGCGCCAGGCGCCGTCGAAGCTGGGGCTCGCCGCAGGGCGGACGATCGGCGTGCGCGCCGCGATGCGGACGGTCGCGGTCATCTCCGCCAACGACGTCGCGGTGGCCCTCGCCGAGCGGATCGCGGGCAGCGAGCCGGCGTTCGTGCGCGCGATGAACCGCCGCGCACGACAGCTCGGAATGACCGGCACCCGCTTCGACAACGCCAGCGGGCTGGGGCCAACGGGCGGCATGACGACCGCGCGCGACATGGCGACGCTCGCGCGGTACATCGTCCGCAGCCATCCGGCCCGCTACACGATGTTCGCCGCGCGCTCGATCCGCTGGGACGGCCGCACGCGGCCGAACCACAACCGGCTGCTCGGGCGCGTGCGCGGGGTCGACGGCGTCAAGACCGGCTATACGGTACCGGCGGGCTACAATCTCGCCGCGTCGAGCCGGCGCGGCGGGCGGCGCGTGATCGTCGTCGTGCTGGGCGCGCGCACCGCGGAGGCGCGCGACCTGCTGGTGTCGAACCTGCTGGAGAGCGGCTTTTCGTCGCCGCGCGTCCGCCGCGGGCGATAGCCGCCGGTCACGCGCCGCGCGCGGCGACCCGCAGCGTCTGGACCATGGTGGAAGGGGCGACGCGCCGCGGCGCCATCGTCGTCATCGGGGCGACCGTCTCGCCCCCGACGCGGAACCGGCCGGTCTCCACCGACATGCGATCGGTCTGCTGGGTCAGGCTGGCGACGGCCGCCATCGTCTCCTCGACCATCGCCGCATTCTGCTGCGTGACGCTGTCCATTTCCGCCACCGCGACGTTGACCTGCTGCAACCCGGTCGCCTGCTGATCGGCGGCCGACGCGATGCCGGCGACCAGCACGCTGATGTCGGCGATCCGCCCCGAGATGCGGTCCAGCGACGCGCCCGCCTCCGCGACCAGCTTCACCCCGGCGTCGACCTGCTGGCTGGACGAGGTGATCTTCACCTTCACGTCCTTCGCCGCCTCGGCCGAGCGCTGCGCCAGCGCGCGGACCTCGGAGGCGACCACCGCGAAGCCCCTGCCCGCCTCGCCCGCCCGCGCCGCCTCGACCCCGGCATTCAGCGCCAGCAGGTTGGTCTGGAATGCGATGCCGTCGATCACGGCGATGATCTCGCTGATCTCCGCCGATGCGCGTTCGATCCCGGTCATCGCCTGCACCGCGCGGTGCACCACGTCGCCGGATTGCTCGGCGTCACGGCGCGCCTCGCTGACCACGTCGTTGGCGCGGATCGCGTTGCCCGCGGTCTCCTGCACCGTCGTCGTGATCTGCTGCATCGCGGCGGCCGCCTGCTCCAGGCTGGCGGCCTGCTGTTCGGTACGGCGTGACAGGTCGTCCGCGGCGCCGTGGATGTCGCCGGCCCCCTGCGCGATCCCCGCTGCGCCGTCGTTGACGGTGGCCAGCGCGGTCGACAGCGCCGCGGCGGCGGCGTTGAAATCGTCCTTCAACTTGGCGAACGGCCCGCTCAGCTCCGCGCTGATGCGATAGGCGAGGTCGCCGTTCGCGATGGCGTTCAGCCCCTCCCCCATCGCCAGCGCCATCGCGCGCTGCGTGTGGCACTCGGCCGCGGCGAGCGAGCTTTCGCGGAAGCTCTCCATCGCGGTGGTCATCCGGCCGACGCAGTCGCGGTGCTGGGTATAGGCCACGGGGCTGTTGATGTCCCCCGCGGCCAGCGCCTCCATGCGCAGGACCGTGTCGACATAGGGCGTGCAGATCAGATGCGCCGCCAGCATCGTCACCGCCACCACCGCACCGACCAGCGTCGCCGCCACGCCCGCCACCGCGGCGGGATGAAGCGACCCCGGTGCGTAGCTCGCCGTGCAGGCCAGCGCCGCCAGCGACCCCGACAGCGCGCCGTAGACGAGCAGCAACACCTTGAACTTCAGGCGGATGGGCGCGACTTCTTTGAACCAGGTCAGCATGAGACAGCCTTCCGACAGGGGCGATGGCCGACTGCCTGGGTCGACAGCGTAAATGCGCGTTTAATCCCCGCGCGCGCGGGCGGCGGATTAGACCGAAGATGTAAGGTTTTGCTTCTGACGGAGCGACACGCCGTCACGGCGGTTCGCGTGCCAGACCCACGGGATCGAGGAGCGTTCATGAAGATCGTCGCCGCCGTCAGCCTCGTCGCGCTGGCCAGCACCGCCACCGCGCAGAACGCACCGACGCCCGTGCTCGGCGCGCCGACGCAGGCCGAACCCTATGCCACGAGATCGGTCGTCAACCACCCGCGCACGATCGGCTGGCCGGAGGGGCGCACCCCGGTCGCGCCGCGCGGATATCAGGTCGTGAAGTTCGCCGGCGGCCTCGATTATCCGCGGCAGGCGCTGCTGCTGCCCAACGGCGACGTGCTGGTGTCCGAGGCGCGCACCAAGCCCAAGCTGGATGCCGAGCCGGAGGTCGAACGCGGCCAGGCGCTGTCGAAGACGACGGGCTATAGCGCGAACCGCATCACGCTGCTGCGCGACCGGGATCGCGACGGCGTGGCCGAGCAGCGCTTCGTCCTGCGCGAGGGGCTGAACCAGCCCTTCGGGATGCAATATGCGGGCGGGCGGCTGTACGTCGCCAACACCGACGGCATCGTCAGCTTCCCCTATCAGCTGGGGCAGACGCGCATCACTGCGGCGCCGCGCACGCTGGCGACGCTGCCCGCAGGCGGGTACAACAACCATTGGACGCGCAACCTGCTCGTCAGCCCGGACGGGCGCACGCTCTACGTGTCGGTCGGCTCGGCCTCGAACGTCGCCGAATACGGCATGGAGGAGGAAAAGCGCCGCGCCGCGATCCTCGCCATCGATCTCGCGACCGGACGCGAGCGCCTGTACGCCAGCGGGCTGCGCAACCCGGTGGGGATGGACTTCGCGCCGACAACGGGCACGCTGTGGACCGCGGTGAACGAGCGCGATCACCTGGGCGACGACGTCTCCCCCGACTATCTCGTCGGCGTCCGCGAGGGCGGCTTCTACGGCTGGCCGTACAGCTATTACGGGAAGCAGGATCCGCGTCACGCCAACGAGCGGCGCGACCTGCTCGCGACCACGCTGCTCCCCGACATCGCGGTCGGGCCGCATGCCGCCGCGCTGGGGCTGGCCTTCGCGAAGGATACCGCGGCGGGGGGCCAGATGGCCTATGTCGCGCGGCACGGATCGTGGAACCGCTCGTCGTTCATCGGATACGACGTGCTCGCGGTCCCCTTCGCGCAGGGGCGCCCCGCCGCCGCGCCGCAGCCGTTCCTCACCGGCTTCGTCGCCGATGCGAAGAAGGGCGACGTCTTCGGCCGGCCCGCCAGCATCCAGACACGCGGCGATGGCGCGATCTTCGTCGTCGACGATGCGGGCGATACCGTCTGGCTGGTGCGTCGCGCGTCCTGACGCGAGGTCACAGGCGAACGCGGACGGTCCCTCCGATCGTCCGTGGATCGCTGGGCGTGCCGACGATCAGCCCGGAATTGCCCGCCTGGATCGTCAGGTTCTGGATGTAATCGGCGTCGAACAGGTTGCGCGCCCACGCGACGAGTTCCAGCCCGTTGGCGAATCGATAGCCGATATTGGCATTGGTCAGGTTGTAGCCGCGGATATAGGTGAAGCGCGACAGGCTGGGGTCGCCGTCGAAGCCGCTGCGCGAGGCGGTATCGACATGGACGACCACCTGTCCGTCACCCACCGGCCGCTGGTAATCCAGCCCGGCGGTGATCGCGAAGCGCGGCAATGACGCGAGGCGACGTCCGGTCAGGCTGCACCGCGTGGTCGCCGCGGTCTGCACCTCCAGCGGGCATGGGCCGGCGGGATAATCGGTATATCGGCCGTCCGACCAGGCGAAGCTGGTGCGTGCGCTCAGCCCCGGCAGGATCAGGGCGGTCACGTCCGCCTCGACGCCCTTCACCGTCACCTGCGGGATGTTGGACAGATAGCCGCGCAGCTGCACCGTCTGCGTCAGCGAGTTCTCGACGACGGTCGCCTGAAAGTCGCGGACGTTGGTGTAGAAACCGTCGATGTTGACGATCAGCCGCTTGTCGAACAGCGTGTTCTTGAGCCCGATCTCATAGGTTTCGTTGCGTTCGGGCCGCACCACGGCGGTCGCCAGCACGGGGCGGTTGTTGCCGTCGAGCGGCAGGCCCGACATGTTGATCCCGCCCGATTTGAACCCGCGCGCATAGCTGGCATAGGCCATCGTCGTATCGGTCACCTGCCACGCCAGATTGCCGCGCCCCGACAGGCTGCCGTCGCTGTCATGCGCCTCGTACGCCTGCGGGCGCAATACGCCGAGGCGGGCGGTGACGAGCGCGCTATTGGTGGTCGCCGGGCCGCCCGAGACGGTGGTGGCGTAATAGCCGTCCTTGTCCTCCTGCGTGTAGCGCAGGCCGATCGTCGCGGTCAGGCGGTCGAGGAGGCGGTAATTGACCTCGCCGAACGCGGCATAGCTCAGGCTGCGGAAGTCGGTACGGCCGTCCTGTCCGTAGCCGTCGAGCAGATCGGAGGGCACCGGCGTATTGTTGGCCCCCGTCACCGCCCCGATCAGATAGCGCGCGGCGGCGGGGCCATAGATGCTGATCGGGCGGCCGGTCAGCCGCTGGCGGAAGCCATACAGGCCGACGACATAGGACAGCGGCCCCGTGCCGTTCGAGGCCAGGCGCAATTCCTGGCTGTACTGATCCTGCCGCGACGGGATGTGCTGCGACAGCTGGACGGGAATGCCGGTATAGTCGCGGTCGTTCTCCGCATCCCAGTTCCAGAAGCGCCACGCCGTCACCGACGTCAGCGTGACCGGGCCCAGGTTCCAGTCGGTGATCGCGCTGACGCCGCCTTCGTTGGTGTCGACGCCGAGCGGGCCGTCGATATCGGTCTTGCGATCGTACGGGTTCGTACTCGGCGGGGCATAGCCGAACTGCGCGGCCAGACCGCTCGGCCCCCCGAACTGGCGGCTGGCGGCGCGCAGGGACGTGCCGGTGCGAAGGTACACCTGCCCGCAGCAATAGGCCTGGAAGTTGGTGACGTCGGCGATCACGCGCATCTGGATCGCGTCATCGGGCCTGAACAGCAACTGCCCGCGCACCGCCTGCGTACCGATCGTGTTGGCGGCGCGGCCGGTGCGGACATTGTCGAGAACGCCGTCGCGCCGGGTCGAGACGCCCGAGACCCGGTAGGCGATCGTGTCGGTGATCGGTCCCGACGCCCAGCCCCTGGCCTGCACGAAGTTGTAATCGCCATAGGACAGTTCGGCGAAGCCCTCGCGGGTGAAGGTCGGCGCGCGCGTGGTGATATTGAGCGCGCCCGCGGTCGTGTTCTTGCCGAACAGCGTGCCCTGCGGCCCGCGCAGTTCCTCGACCTGCTCGATATCGGCGAAGTCGAACGCCGCGGTGGCGGGGCGCGCGTGATAGACCTGATCGACGTAGAAGCCGACGCCCGGCTCCAGCCCGTCATTGGCCTGGCTGACCGCGACCACGCTCGACCCCAGCCCGCGGATCGTGAAGGCGGTGTTGCGCGGGTTGGCCGAGCTGTAGTTCAGCGTCGGGATCAGCGTCGTCAGACCCTGCGTGTTGACGGTGTAGCTGCGGTCGATGAGATCGCCGCCCACGACGGACAGCGCGGCGGGGACGCGCTGCGCCTCCTCCGCCCGGCGTCGCGCGGTGACCACGACCTCGGGCAGACCGCCGCTTTCCCCGTCGTCCGCGACCCCGGCCGGTGCCTCCGGGGTGACGGGGCGCGCCGCAGCCACCCCGCCGCCCATCGCCGCGCTACCCGCGCACAAGAACAACGCCATCCGCCCGACCATCGACCGACACCCCCGTGCGCGGCCCCTGTCGCCGCGCTATATCCGGGCGTATATGGATGATATATTTCGCCGTATATAGCGGATGATCGGCATCCGCGATGGCGCGCGCACCGTCAGTTCAGCGGTTCGCCCGAGATCGTGATCCGGTGCATCAGCCGGCGGTGGCCGTGGTAATCGTTCATCGCGCAATGCCAGGTCGAGCGATTGTCCCAGATCGCGATCGAGCCCGGCGCCCAGCTGACGCGGCACTGGAAGCGGTCCTGCATCGCGACCTGATAGAGATAGGTGAGCAGCGGCACGCTCTCCTCGCGCGTCCAGCCGTCGAAGTGGAGCGTGAAGGCGGGATTGACGTACAGGATCTCGCGCCCGGTGCGCGGGTGACGGATGACCACCGGATGGACGGCACGGGTCCGTTCGTCATGCCCCTTTAGCTCGGCACCCTGATCGGTCTTCGCGTAGATGCCCTCCGCGCTGTAGATGTGGTCGGCGGAATGCACCGCGCGCAGCCCGCGCAACATGGTCTTCATCCCCTCCGACAGGCTGTCGAACGCCGCGCCCAGGCTGGCGAACAGCGTATCGCCGCCGCTCGGCGGGGTTTCGCGGGCCAGCAGGATCGATCCCATCGCGGGCACCGCATCATAGCTGTGATCGGTGTGCCAGCGCCCGCCGATGTTGGTCTGCTGGTTCTCCGCCTTGCGGACCTCGGCGATTTCGGGATGGCCGCCGTTGGCGGGGAAATATTTGTTGACGTCGATCGCGCCCCAGCGCCGCGCGAAGGCGATATGCTGCTCGGGGGTCAGTTCCTGATCGCGCACGAACAGGATGCCGTGGTGCGCGACCGCGTCGCGCAGCGACCCGAAGGCGGCCTCGTCCAGCGTCTTCACGTCGATCCCGCGCGCCTCCACCCCGACATGTTCGGACAGCGGGCGCATCTGCACTGACGTCATCGATCCTCTCCTCTGGCTGATGGGGCGAGGATAATGGTGTGGCTGGACGACGAATGTCACGAAGGTTACAATGATCGATCATGTCGCCCGATCAGCTTCTCGCCAACCGCTGGTTCGCGCGGCAACCCGCGGCGCTTCGGTCGGCCATCGCCGGTACGGGACGCGTCATCGCGCTGGCCCCCGGACAATGGGTGTATGGCGAGGGCGACGACGCCACCGGGCTGGTCATGGTATTGGACGGATGGCTGCGGCTGGAGGCGGCG
This sequence comes from Sphingomonas adhaesiva, assembly GCF_036946125.1. Classification (NCBI taxonomy): domain Bacteria; kingdom Pseudomonadati; phylum Pseudomonadota; class Alphaproteobacteria; order Sphingomonadales; family Sphingomonadaceae; genus Sphingomonas; species Sphingomonas adhaesiva. The sequence continues at coordinate 997,105 of NZ_JAQIJT010000002.1, read as the reverse complement.
GTCGGGGCGCGGACGGTGCTGGTCGGGGTGGCGCGGGCCGGAGGCGCGTTCGGCCAGTCGCAGCGGCGCGGCGGCGGACCGCGCATCGTCACCGCGCGCGCCGGCCCCGCGAGCCGCGTCGTGACGGTCAGCGACGCCGCGCTGGAGCGGATCGGCGCCGCACTCCCCGCCATGTGGCAGGCGGTCAGCGAGCTGGTCTATGCGCAGCTGGATGCGAGCGTCCACGGACTGGCGCAGATGCTGGCGCTGCCGCCGCGCGCGCGGATCGCCGCCCGGCTGATGCTGTTCGCCGACGACGGCATCGTGCCGCTCGCGCAATCGGACCTCGCCGAACTCTGCGGCGTGTCGCGCAAGGTCGCCAACGCCCATCTCGCCGCGCTGGAGGCGGCGGGCGCGATCGCACGCGGCTATGGCCGGATTCGCCTTCTCGACCCCGGGCTGCTGGGGCGTATCCGCGACGCGGATTAACCCTCTTCCAGCGTTGCCGCGAGGAAGCGAAGCGCCGCCGCCGCGAACGCGCCCATGTTCGCGATGCGATCGCTCGTGCCGGTGTCCAGCGTCATCGCGGTCTCGCCGCCGGGGCGGGCGATCGCGATGCAACTCCGGCCGGCGGGGGCACCGCGCGGATGCGCATCGGGTCCCGCCGCGCCGCTTTCCGCGATGCCCCAGTCCGCGCCGAACCGATCGCGGATCGCGCGCGCCTGAAGCGCGGCATAGGCCTCCGTCACCGATTCCATCCCCGCATAATCGTCCCGCGGCAGGCCGAGGAGGATATCGCGTCCCTTCAGCGAATAGACGAGCCCGCCGCCGCGGCAGAAGCGCGTGGCCCCCGGCACCGTGACCAGCCCGGCCAGGATGAGCCCCCCGGTCGCGCCATCGGCGACGGCGATCGTCTGCCGCCGGGCGAGCAGCATCGCGCCGATCCGGGCGGCGGTCGGCGCCAGTGTTTCGAGCATCATGTCCCTCGCCTGCCGTTCGGGGACACCGTCGCGACATCGCCGCGGCGTGTCACCACGAAAACGCACGCCTCGCGCCATCGCGCCACAAACGGTCGACCTGCGGCGGGATGCCCGTACAAGGTCGGGGCGACGTTTCGAGGTGCCCATGTCCGACCGCCTGAAGATCCTGCCCCAGTATCTGCTGCCCCAGCAGCGGCTGACCGCGCTGGCGGGACGGATCGCGCGCGCGCGGGGCGGCGCGATGACCACGCGGCTGATCCGGTGGTTCGTGACCCGATACGGCGTCGACATGAGCGAGGCGGCGGTGCCGGACATCGCCGGCTACGCCACCTTCAACGACTTCTTCACCCGCGCGCTGGCACCGGGCGCACGACCGATCGCGCCGGCGGACTTCGTGTGCCCGGTGGACGGCGCGATCAGCCAGTTCGGGGCCATCGACGATCATCATATCCTTCAGGCGAAGGGCCATCGCTTCACCACGACCCAGCTGGTCGGGGGCGATGCGGCGCTGGCCGCACGCTTCCGCCACGGCAGCTTCGCCAATCTGTATCTGTCGCCGCGCGACTATCACCGGCTGCATATGCCCTGTGACGGGGAGCTGAGGCGCATGATCTACGTGCCCGGCGCGCTCTTTTCCGTGAACCCGCTGACCGCGCGCGGCGTGCCGAACCTGTTCGCGCGCAACGAGCGCGTGGTATGCGTCTTCGACTCCCCGGACCATAAGACGTTCGTCATGGTGCTGGTCGGCGCGACGATCGTCGGCAGCATGGCGACGGCGTGGCACGGCGTGGTCAATCCGCGGCGGACCAACCGCCCGTCCGAATGGGATTACGCCCCCGGCGAGGTCGTGCTGGAGCAGGGCGAGGAAATGGGCCGCTTCCTGCTCGGCTCGACCATCGTCATGCTGTTCGAGCCGGGCGTGATAACGTTCAACGAGGACTGGGCGCCCGAGCGCAAGGTCCGCCTGGGCGAGGTGATGGGTCGCCGCCCGTGACATGAATTCTCGCTGGAGAATAACAGCCTCTCCAGCGAATTTCCATTGCGCGGAACACGTTGCGCCGTCACCCTCCCCGCAAAATGGACGGAGCTGGGAGAGAGTCGATGTACGACCTGATCGTTCGCAACGGCACGATCGTCGACGGCACGGGCGCGGCGCCCTGGCGCGGCGATGTCGCGATCCGGGGCGACCGCATCGTCGCGGTCGGCGCCGTCACCGGCCCGGCGACGCGCGAGATCGACGCCACGGGCAGACTGGTGACGCCGGGCTGGGTCGACATCCACACCCATTACGACGGACAGATCACCTGGGCCTCGCGGCTCGACCCCTCCTCGACGCTCGGTGCGACGACGGTGGTGGTGGGCAATTGCGGCGTCGGCTTCGCGCCGGTACGCGAGAGCGATCACGACACGCTGATCCGTCTGATGGAGGGGGTGGAGGACATCCCCGGCGCCGCGCTGCACGAGGGGCTGTCGTGGCAGTGGGAATCGTTCGGCGATTACATGGATGCGGTGGAGCGCCTGCCGCACGACATCGACGTCGCGGTACAGGTGCCGCACGGCGCGCTGCGCGTCTATGTCATGGGGGAGCGCGGCGCCCGGCGCGAGCCGGCGACCGCGGAGGAGAACGAGCGGATGCGCGCGCTGACCGCGGAGGCGATCCGCGACGGCGCGCTGGGCTTCTCCACGACGCGCACGATGGTGCATCGCACCGCCGACGGCGACCTGACCCCGACCGTCCGCGCCGCGCGCGAGGAGATGGAGGCGATCGCGCGCGGGCTGGCGGATGCGGGGTCCGGCGTGATCCAGTGGGTATCCGACTTTCAGGAAATGGACGAGGAATTCTCGCTGGTGCGCGACCTGACCCGGATCGCGGGTCAGCCGCTCAGCTTCTCGATGGTGCAGGCCGATGTCGTGCCCAACCAGTGGCGCGAACTGACCGGGCGGCTGGAGCAGGCGGTGGCCGAGGGCTATCCGATCAAGGCGCAGATCGCGGGGCGTCCCGTGGGACTGATGCTGGGGCTGCAGGGATCCGTCCACCCCTTCATCAGTCGCCCGAGCTATGCCGCGATCCAGCATCTGCCGCTGGCGGAGAAGGTGGCGGCGATGCGCGACCCGGCGCTGCGCGCGCGGCTGATCGCCGAGGCCCCGCTGAAGGACCATCCGTTCGTCAATTCGGTCGCGGGCGCGCAGCACAAGATGTTCCGCATCGGCGAGCGCGTCGACTACGAACCCGATCCGTCGACCAGCATCGCCGCCGAAGCCGAACGGCTGGGCGTCCACCCCGACGAACTCGTCTATGACGCGCTGCTGGAGGACGAGGGGCGTGCGTTCCTGTTCTTCCCGATGCACAATTACGTCGAGGGCGACCTCGGCAACGTGCAGGCGATGATCGAACATCCCGACACGCTGGCCGGGCTGTCCGACGGCGGCGCGCATGTCGGGGCGATCTGCGACGTCAGCCTGCCGACCTTCATGCTGACGCACTGGTGCCGCGACCGCACGCGCGGGCCGCTCCTCGACCTCGCCACCACGGTGCGCCAGCAGACGCGCGACACCGCGATGGCGGTGGGATTGCACGACCGCGGCGTACTGGCGCCCGGCTATCTCGCGGACCTGAACGTAATCGACTTCGAGGCGCTGGAACTGGGGCGGCCGTACATGGTGCACGACCTGCCGACCGGCGCGCGCCGGCTGATGCAGAAGGCGACCGGCTATGTCGCGACGATCAAGTCGGGCGAGGTCATCTACCGGGACGGCGAGCCTACCGATGCGCTGCCCGGCAAGCTGATCCGCGGACGCCAGCCCGCCCCCGCCCCGTCGCATGAGGCGCTGGCAGCCTGACCATGCCACCGCTCATCATCGAGGCCGCGCTGAACGGCGCCACGCCCAGGTCGCGCAACCCGCACGTGCCCGTCGCCCCCGCGGAGATCGCGGACGCCGCGCTGGCGGCCATCGACGCCGGGGCGGCGATCGTCCACACGCATATCGAGCGGATGGACCTGACCGGCGATGCGGCGGTCGCACGCTATATGGAGGGTTATGCGCCGGTGCTGGCCGCGCGCCCCGACGCGATCCTGTGGGGCACGGTGGCGACCGGGGCGGATGTGGAGGCGCGCTTCGGCCATTATCGCGGCCTCGCCCGCGCCGGGGTGCGGATGGGGGCGTTCGATCCCGGATCGGTCAACCTCGGCACGCATGGCGACGACGGCCTGCCGGGCGCCTCGTTCGTCTACGCGACCTCGTACCGGGACATCGCGTGGCTGGCGGCATTGCACGACGCGGAGCGGCTGGCGCCCGCCATCGCGATCTACGAGCCCGGCTGGCTGCGCACCGTGCTGGCCTATCAGCAGGCCGGAAGGCTTCCGCGCGGGGCGTTCGTGAAGCTGTATTTCGGCGGGCGCTACAATTTCCTCGATGGCAGGCGGAGTGCCGTCACCTTCGGTCTGCCGCCGACCGAGCGCGCGCTCGATGCCTATCTGGAGCTGCTGGAGGGCACCGGGCTGCCCTGGGCGGTGGCGGCGATCGGGGACGATGTGGTCGATACCGGCCTCGCCGCGCTCGCGATCGCCCGCGGCGGGCACGTGCGCGTCGGCCTGGAGGATTTCGGCGGGGAGCGGCAGCCGCACAATCTGGAGTTGATCGCCGAGGTCGTCGCCCTCGCCCGCGCCGCGGGTCGCCCGGTCGCGACGACCGCGCAGGCCGCGCAGATGCTGGACCTGCCGCGGTGAACGGCGCGGCGCCGCTACCCCGCACGGAGCCGGCCAAGCCGGTCGGTGCGGTCACCGCCGCCATCGCGATCCTGCGCTGCCTGGGGCGGCACGACGACAGCCTGCGGCTGACCGAGATCGTCGGCGAGGAAGGGATCAACCCCTCTACCGCGCTCAACATCCTGCGCACGCTGGAATATGAGGGGCTGGTCGCGTTCGACCGCCGCACCAAACGCTATGCGCTGGCCGGCGGGCTGGCCGACCTCGCCGCGCCGCTGATCGAGCGCGACGATCCGGTGACGCGCGCCGCGCGGGCGATGGTGGCCGCCGCGCAGGAATTGCACGCGACGATCGGCCTGTGGCGGCGGGTCGGCGACGAGCTGGAGCTGGTCCATGTCGCCGATTGCGGCGCGGCGATCCGGATCGCCTTCACGCTCGGCCGGCGGCTGCCGATGTTCCTGGGCGCGATGGGGCGGCTGGTGGCCGCGCGTGGCGACTGGGACGAAGCGGCGCTGGCACGAGGCTTTGCGCAGGTCCCGTGGGCGAAGGCGCCCGATTATGCCGCGTGGCGCGACGAGATCGCCATCGCCGCGCGCGACGGCGTCGGGATCGACCGCGGACACGTCAACGCCGGCATGCTGGGCGTGGCGGTGCCGCTGGAGCGCACCGGCCCGCTGCGCCACGTCGTCGCGGCCGCCCTGTTCGACAACGGCAGCCATGCCGACCCCACCCCCATCGCGCGGCGCCTGCGCGCCGTGGCGGATGCAGCCGACGCCTGACGCCCCGGAAACGGAAAGGACTTCACCGTGCACGATCTCCTCATCAAGAACGGCATCATCGTCGACGGCACCGGCGCGGCGCGGTTCCGCGGCGATGTGGGCGTGGCGGACGGGCGGATCGTCGCGGTCGGCGATGCGCAGGGCCCCGCGCGGGAGACGATCGACGCCGACGGTTGCATCGTGACCCCCGGCTTCGTCGACATCCACACCCATTACGACGGTCAGGTCAGCTGGGACCAGGTGCTGGCGCCGTCGTCGATCAACGGCGTCACCTCCGCCGCGATGGGGAATTGCGGCGTCGGCTTCGCACCCGCGCGTAGCGACAAGCACGACTGGCTGATCCAGCTGCTGGAGGGCGTCGAGGACATCCCCGGCTCCGCTTTGGCAGAGGGACTGACGTGGGATTGGGAAAGCTTCCCCGACTATCTCGATGCGCTGTCCCGGCGCGAATATACGATCGATCTGGGCGCGCATCTGCCGCACGCGGCGCTGCGCGCCTATGTCATGGGGGATGCCGGCGGCGATCATCTGGCGCGGCCGAGCGCGCGCGAGGTGGAGCGGATGGCGACGCTGACGCGCGAAGCGATCGCTGCGGGCGCACTCGGCTTCTCCACCTCGCGCACGCATGCGCATCGCAGCCGCGACGGCCTCAACATCGGGACGCTGACCGCGGAGGATCCCGAGCTGATGGGGATCGCCGCTGCGCTGCGGGATGCCGAGGCGGGCGTGATCCAGCTGATTTCCGATGCCTATCTGACCGCCGATGACGATTTCGCCGCGGCCGAGCTGCAGCTGATCCGCCGCCTCGCCACCACCAGCGGGCGGCGCGTCTCCTTCACGGTGCAGCAGACCGACGACGCGCCCGATCGGTGGAAGGGCATCTACGCCGAGGTCGACCGGATGGTGGCGGACGGCCTGCCGGTCAGTACGCAGGTGGCGCCGCGCCCGATCGGCGCGATCCTGTCCTTCGCCTCGACCACCAACCCCTTCGTCGTCAGCGCGACCTATCGCCGCATCGCCGCTGGCGCGGCCGTCGCCGACCGGCTCGCCGCGCTGGCGGACCCGCAGGTGCGCGCCGCGATCCTGGCCGAACATGCCGCCTTCCACGCCAGCGAGGGGTTCATCGCGCTCATCACCCGCGGCTTCACCCGCATGTTCCGCATGACCGACCCGGTCGACTACGAGCCGCACGAAAGCCATTCGATCGCGGCGGAAGCGGCACGGGCCGGGGTCGATCCGGCCGCCCATGTCTATGATGTATTGATGGAAGAGGGCGGTCGCCGGCTGCTCTACATGCCGCTCATCAACTATGCGCGCGGCAATCTCGACGACGTGCACGGGATGATGACGGGACCGCATGCGCTGTACGGCCTGTCCGACGGCGGGGCGCATTGCGGCACGATCTGCGACGGCAGCTTCCCCACGACGACCATCGCCTTGTGGTCGAAGGGGAGCAAGTCCGGCCTGTCCGCCCCGCTCGAACGGCTGGTCCACGGCTATACGCAGCGCAATGCCGCGCACGTGGGGTGGCACGATCGCGGCGTGCTGGCGCCGGGTTATCTCGCCGACCTGAACGTCATCGCGCTCGACGAGCTGTCGCTCGCCCCGCCGGAGATCGTGCAGGATCTGCCCGCCGGCGGCACCCGCCTCCTCCAGCAGC